>CAJXQM010000015.1 GCA_913058145.1 uncultured Colwellia sp. | reverse complement strand
ATTGCAAATATTAATATTAAATAAATCAATGCCGGTGCGATTCCTAGACGGACACGCTTATCTTCTAAACTTACTTTTAAATAAGCTACACAATACAGAGATAAACTGATTTTATTGGTTAGGCATTATATTTTATTATAGGCTCCAGATACGTTTAGTATCCCTACCTAATTCGTTAAGGTCTATTGAAGCTTGTTCATACAATAGTGTTCTTCAGCTCATTGAGTATTTACGATGCTAATTTAAGTAGGTTTTAACCAAAAAGAGAAAGTACGATGCATTACAGGCATAACTACATAGCTCATTAAAATTAAGGTTAATATTATAATTATAGCTAACCTTAATGTTGTTGGTAACCAAAGAATATAGGGAGATAATAGAAAGCTTAATAAATTTATTATTGGAAAAAGCGCTAAAAATGTAACTGAAATCATTTTATAGCGAGCAGGTGGTTTTTGTTTAGTGATGGAAGGTAAAGTAAACCAATGTTCTAAACCAGATTGTGTTGTAATTTCAGGGTTACCATCGCTATATTTTTTTGCAATATCAAGTAACATTCTACGTATTTCTGAATTCTCCCATATTTTTAGATTATCATAATGGTTAAACCTCAATATCATAATATATTCTAATTTTATTCCGTCAGATGGGCAGATTATATTGCAGCCTAAATACCCCTTAAACTTATTGGTTTCTTGGATAATGTCTGTTACCCAATGTTCAAATTCTTCAATGTAATTAGGTTTAACTATTCGCTTAATAATTATAGTGACATATTTATCTTGTATATCATCAGTCTTGGTAGATAGCATGTTATTTTTTATCACTTTTTATATTTGTGGAATTAAGACGATTAGTTAACTCTCTTGTAGATGGTAATTTTTTATTCTGGTCTGCAGATTGGTTTTCTAAAGTTTGCAAGTTTTTACTGATTTCATTTAATGTTCTACGAGTTACCTCAATATCATCTTTGGAGATATCTACGAGTGATGCACTATTAAGATCGTATGCTAATGGTAGTAATTTATTTTGTAATTCCCTACCCTCTTTGGTTAAATAAATATATATACTTTTTTTGTTATTCAATGCTTTTCTACGTTCAATGTAGCCTAGTTTAACCATCATTTTCAAAGCTGTATGGGTTGTTGGCTCTGATACTTTGGCTAATTTACTAATATTTTTCTGAGTCAGTCCCTCCTTTTCCCATAGAATACGAAGAAAGGTCCAATGGCCAAATGAGACTGAGTGCTCCATTAATCCCATTTGTAAAATTCTGCTATACGAAAGCCATAAATTTTTAATAAGGCTAGCTGTACTATCACTTTGCAAAAAGGTTAGATATTTATCTTGTTCATTTATTTTTTCTTTAGGAAATTCCATAATACATTAAGGCTATTCAAATAATTATTGTTAAGGTATTGAGCACATAATCGAAATTATAAAGCATGCTTTATAATAATAACTTTATCAATATCTTGATAGAGTTATTGCAGTGAGACGGTTCTCACTGCAATTATACCTTTCACAACCGGGGTTGCCTAATCTTTATATTGCATAACTCTCTAAAGTAGCAGGCCAAAAGAGTTCTTCTGGTTTGACTTTGCGGGCTGAAAGTCCTTGACGATGATGATGATCTAAGAACGTTTCAAGTACTTTAGTATTTTTCTTATAGCCATAAGACCAAAAGTCATCACTCATTAATTTTTTCGCGGCTTCTAGCTGTTCTTCTACAAAAGGAAGCGTGATTTTAGTCGCTGATGTATCAGCTAGTGCTCCTAATGCAAGCTCTTTCGATTTCTCAAAAGCCTTCAATAAAGCCATTGGAAGCCATGGGTGTTGCTCTGCTAAAGAACGACGAACACCTACAACATGCATTATTGGAAAAACTGAAGTTTTTTCGTAATATGCTTGGGCTGCAGATCTTGAATCTTCAAAAAGGCGGACAACATTTGGATGGTTATTATCAAAACAAGAAAGTGTTCTAGGACCCATGTATGCATCAATTTCACCATCAGCTAAAAGTTGGCTAAGCGTTTTTCCTGCTGGCGCTGGTTCCATATGTACATCTTCAGGCAGATTAAGTTTTACTTTTTCTGGTCTGTCAGCAACTTCCATTCCTCCTCTAACCCAAGTGCAATCAGACGGTTTTACGCCGTATTCGTCTTCTAATAATGCGCGAGCCCAAACATTAGCCGTTAATTGGTATTCAGCAAGACCTATGCGTTTTCCTTTTAAATCAGCAGGTGAGTTGATGCCTTTATCATTTCTAATATAAATAGAGCTATGTCGAAATGCGCGAGACAGAAAAGCTGGGATTGCAATATACTCTGAATTTCCTTGACTTACTCCTACGGTATAGCTACTAAATGATAATTCACAAACATCGAACTCTTTATTTCTAAAAGCTCTAAAAAATATCTCTTCGGGTGACAACTTCATAAATACAGGATCTGTTCCATCAATTTGAACAGCTCCATCGATTAATGGGCGATTTCTATCATAATCACCGATAGCAAAAGAAAGTGATAAGTTACTCATTTTTTTCTCCAAAATTGTAGTGGTTGTAAATTAATATGATAATTCTATCCGCTTCTTGTCTTTAGAAGACTGATGGATAGCTTCACATATTGATATGGTATTTAATGCCCTTTCTGCTGAATGTATCGGGGATTTACCGTAATGGACAAGCTGATAAAGCTCATCAATAACAGTAGACCTCGGTACTTCTAGTTGAGGCAATGAAATAAATTCATGCTTGTCGTCGGCATAAATATGAATGCCTGTGGCTGTTGGTCGTAAATCAGCTTTTTGGCAACTGATAATTATTCGTCCAAAATGCTCATTATAGGTGGCTTGGGGAAGCGTATAACCTTTCTGATAGCCTTTATTAGATTTTTCAATTCGTTCTATATCTTCATTTTTATGCTGCAAATTTTTTCTTGCAACACCATATGCATCTGGATTCTTTGGCACCCCTAACTCACTAATCCATGCCATATCTTGATCACCATCGTAATGTCCATACCCACTGTATGTCATATTAGCAAAGCAATTATTGTCGAATTCAACAAGCGCACTATAAGCGCCATCGCAAGGACGATTTGGATCGAAGTTTCCAACACATGCTGAAACACTTAACGCTTTTGCGTCGATTAATGCTAAAAGGATGTCAGCATGATGTGCGCCTTGATTAAATATGGCACCTCCACCTAAAGTTGTATCCAATTCCTCTGGGCGACGTGGACGATAAACAAAATCAGTATAATATTGGGCATTTATCATACCAATAGGACCATATTTGCCACTTCTTAAAATTTTAGCTGTTTCAATGATAGGTAAATCATAGCTATGACTTGGTCCAACAATTACAGAGCCTTTACTTTTTAAAACAGCATCGGCGATAGTTTTCGCTTCCACAGCATTAATGGTTATTGGTTTTTCTACTAAAACATGCTTATCTGCAGATAATATTTTAATTACCTGATCACAATGCATTTCGTGTGGTGTTGCTACATAAATCGCGTCAATATTTTCATCAGCACAAAGTGCATCAATGCTCCCTATTGTTGATTCAGGAAATTGCTCTAAAAAATCGGCTAATTGTTGATTATTTCTTTCTGCCGCACCAACCAAATGAATTCGTTCATCTTTCAAGAAAGTAGGCAACATGAGCATAAATGCACGCCCTAAACCAACGATGCCTAATTTGATTGGCTTCGAATCTATATTATTATGTTTCAAGGTCATCATCCTTTTACTAAATTAATCATATTGAAAAGTTATATGTCCAATAGAATTTCATCGCCGGTAGACCTTGATACACAAGCCAATAGTGAGTTTTTCTTTTCATCATCATCTAACGCTAAGTCTCGGTGATCTACAACACCGCTTAAATGTGTCACTTTACAAGAACCACAAGTACCACTCTCACATGAGCTATTTATCTTGTAACCCTTATTACGTAAGGCATGGATCATTGTTTCTTTTTCGCTAACAGTAATTACCTCTCCTGTAGATTTCACTCGAACTGTAAATGCTTTATCATCCGCACGAATAGCCTCAACAGGGGTAAAATCTTCAAAATGAATTAACCTTGTTGGCCAATGTCCTGTCATATCCTTAATTTCAGCGATTAAAGATTTTGGACCACAACAGTAGATATGCTTTTCTGACGGCGTCATTAAAAGATCCCAGAAATCATAACGACCATCTTTAGAATAATGAATACTCACATTATCATTACCCATAAGATTATTCAAAAATACTGTATCAGATTCTGATTTAGTCAGATATATAAGTTTAAATTTTTCATGCTTTGTTTTCACTAAATGCTCAAACATTGAAAAGATAGGTGTAATACCAATGCCACCCGCAATTAATAGGTGCTCATCACCCTCCACAAAAGAAAACTCATTTTCTGGCTCAGATATATACAACTCATCACCTTCTTTTGTATTATCAGCCATACTAATAGAACCACCACGCCCTTCAGGTTCGCGCTTTATCACAAGGCAATAACTCTTGCCATCGTTAGACGTTGAAGCAATAGAATAGTGTCTATTGTCCTTTGATGGGGTTTCAACCGCAATGTAATCCCCAGGGTTTGCCTGGGGTAACACTGATGCATCTACGGAGGTTAGTTCGAAAAAAAACAACTGATTAGCAACCTCTCTTTTTGTGGTTATTTTTACTTTTATTTTATTTGTTTTCATGATTTTTTGTTAGCTCCCATAGATTTAAAACAAGCATCAGATAAATATCTATTAAATGTAATTTAATTGTTATCAAAGTTAAATTACATTTAATATTGTTAGATATCTAATTATTTGTTAATGTATATCAAATAATTTGATCTGTGTCAAAGTTTTGCATTATGATTTATGTCAAATTACACCTTCAATAATAAGAGGAAATACTATGATTACAAGTGCTGAGAATGATCTAATGTGTCGTGTAGAAGGCGATGCTCCTATGGGTAGTGTTATGCGTCATTATTGGATGCCTGCCTGTCTTAGTGAAGAAATTAGTGAAGCGGGAGGTAAGCCACTTAAAATCGGGTTAGTTGGAAAAAGTTATGTTGCTTTTAGAAACACTGCTGGTGAAGTTGGCGTGCTTGATGAATTATGCCCACATAGAGGGGCTTCTCTTGCTCTAGGACGCAATGAAGAATGTGGTTTAACATGCTTGTACCATGGCTGGAGAATGGGTGTTAAAGGCGACGTTATCGCAATGCCGTCAGAGCCAGAAGAAAGTGGATTTAGAAAAAAAATAAAACATAATGCCTATGCAGTAAAAGAATGGGCGGGTATGATTTGGGTTTATCTTGGTGATAAAAAAGAAGTTCCTGAATTTGTTCCACCAGCTTGGGCTCCAACAGCTGATACTAAAGTAAGTATTGCTAAAATTAAGATTCCTTGTAATTGGGCACAAATTACTGAAGGTGCTCTTGATAGTGCACATAGTTCAAGCTTACATTCTAGTGATATGGTACCTTCTCGTGTACTTGAAGCTGAAGCCGACGAATCTGGTTGGTACAGGCCATCAACAGATAAGAATCCAAAGTTTCGTGTAGAAAAAACTAGCTATGGCTATCATTATGCTGCTATAAGACGACCAATCAAAGATGCTGACTCACATGACTATATTCGCTCTTCAGTATTTGTAGCACCAATGTCTGTATTAATTCCGCCAAATAAATCATATAACGTTGCAAACGTTAATGTACCAATTGATGATGAGAATACAATGTTCCATTTCATTGGCTGGGGTGAAAATTGTCCAGATCAAGACTTTTGGCGTAAATTCTTATGTGCTGAACCTGGCCAAGATATTAATGACAAATGGGTATCTAAACGTAATATAGATAATGATTTCCTTCAAGATAGAGAATGGATGAAAGAAGGAAACTATACTGGTATACCTGGTATTCCTAACCAAGATATTGCTATGTGGATTACTATGGGAGCAGTAGCTGAACGCTCGAAAGATACGTTAGGTGCTAGTGATATATCAATTGTTGAATTTAGACGTTGTGTATTAGAGCAAGCTAAATTGATGGAGTCAAATCCAGACGAGTTTGCTCAACAAGTATATCGTAAAGGACCTGAAACAATTGTACCTTCTTGGCAAGGTGTAGTACCTAAAGGTACCGATTGGACAAGTATAGAAGGTCGCTCGAAAGAAAAAATTAATTAGCAATGTTTTATATAGCTTATTAAGAACCTTGTTGTAGCATTTCTGTGATGTTTACGGTATTCATAGTTTTGCTACACCTAACTAAATAACATAATGAAATAGACACTGTTAGTAAAAACTCAGCTTAAGGGACAATTCTTAGCCAAGTTCACTTATTAATATGATCAAATAACCGAAATAATCAATTATGAAATCTAAAATAGAAGAACAAAACCTTATCTCCGATATTTCTTTATGTGTTGCAAGAGCGCTTGCAGAAGATATTAACGATGGAGATATTACGGCTCTGCTAATCCCTGAAGATAAAATCGCTGAGGCAGAAGTTATATCAAGAGATGCCGCTGTCGTTTGTGGTAAATTATGGGTTGAAGAGACATTCAAGCAATTAGACCCTAATTGTGAAATCAAGTGGTATGCTAATGATGGCGACGATATACTTCCGGGAGATAAGCTATTTCAAATTAAAGGACTTGCACGAGCAATATTGACAGGTGAGCGCACCGCATTGAATTTTTTGCAGACATTATCGGGTACTGCTACTGTATCCAGAGAGTATTCAATGTTGGCTATAAACAAAGGTTTAACAATATTAGATACTAGAAAAACAATTCCTGGTCTTCGATTAGCTCAAAAATATGCAGTTAAAGTTGGCGGATGTTCAAACCATAGAATTGGCTTGTATGATGCTTTTCTGATCAAAGAAAACCATATTTTGGCCTGTGGTTCAATTGAGGAAGCTGTGACTAAGGCTAGAGAGATTGCTCCTGAAAAAACTATTGAAGTTGAAGCTGAAAATTTACTTGAGTTAACACAAGCATTAGCCGCGAAGGTAGATATAATTATGTTAGATAACTTCTCAGATGAGGATCTATCTGCTTTAAGCAATATCGATTTAATGGGAACTAAAATAGAAGCTTCAGGGAATTTA
Source organism: uncultured Colwellia sp. (assembly GCA_913058145.1). Taxonomy (GTDB): domain Bacteria; phylum Pseudomonadota; class Gammaproteobacteria; order Enterobacterales; family Alteromonadaceae; genus Colwellia. The sequence continues at coordinate 63,941 of CAJXQM010000015.1, read as the reverse complement.
AATCAATCAAGTATTGCTAAATATATTAATTCAAATATAGATTATGTTTCATCAGGCAGTATTACAAAAAACCTCAAAGCAATCGATTTGTCAATGAGATTTATTAAAGTATGAATCCATGCACAACATAGGGAGATGGCTGAATTTCACGCAACTAGCATCTAATAAATCACTTAGTCTATTATGTTATTAGAAAGATAAGAGATTATATTTCAACTACCTAACTATGACTTAAACACATTTATGAGATGCTCACATTACCTAAGTAAAGTTATTTTTAGGGTATATGTTCTATCACGTAAAGTTACTTAAAGCGCAATTTAACCTACAGACTATGCTTTATTTATTTTCGAAAATACAAAAGTAGTTACCTTAAAATATAATTTATATATGGAACACCTCTATGACAACTAAGACCCCTTATCAATTATTAGGCAAAGAGATTATTTATCTGATTGCCTGTACTTTTTATGATGTGATGGATGAATTGCCACAAGCTGAAAAAATCAGGAAAATTCACTCTGCTCATAAAGGAAATATAAAGCAAAAATTATATGAATATTTAGTCGGTTGGTTAGGTGGCCCCTCTATATACCAAGATAATACAGGAGCGGTCTGCTTAACAGAACCTCATAAAAATTACAGCATTGGTGAAATAGAGAGGGATGCGTGGTTAACTTGCTGGTATGAAGCTTTAGAGCGTGTTGATATAAGTGAAGAAGTGAAATTAATGTTAAAGGAACCTGTTTTTCATTTAGCAAATTCTATTTGTAATAAATAGAAACATTAAACTTTTCGGCTAATCAGAATTTATTAATTACACAAGAAGAATTTGTGGTGGCATAGTTAATTTTACCACCTGTTGTGGCTAAATAAAATTAGCTATTAATTTCTAAGACTGATCTGGTCTAATGGCATAGGACACTTTGATAAAGGATAATCTCCTAACTAATCGAGGTGTTTATGAATCAAAACTACAATACAAAACTTATATTAAAGCACCGTTATCAAGTTTCTATTTCATATGACAATAAAACCGATACTTACCCGATAAAATACACCTTTGGTTATTTTCCTTTGCAGTAGTATTTAGTTGAAACAGAGCAAGGAAAATTACAAATATTACCTTTTGCTTGGGATTCACGTACCAAAGCGAATAGTGGCCAACGTTGGTATCATAATTATAGCCATGAAAAAATTCGCCCAGAAGATAGGTTGCATTGGCGACAACCGTTGCAAAATTGGAATGGTATGTGTGCTGATTGCCATTCTGATGGTTTAGTTAGAAATTATAGTGCCGAAAAAAATAGCTTTGCCAGTCACTTCGACAATATTAGTGTCAGCTGTATTTCTTGTCATGGCGACATGCCATTGCATCAACAAGGAGATACACATCAAGGTAACCAACCAGCGAATAAACGAAATGATATGCTAGATGTTATTTCAACAGACCACCCTACAGGGCGATGGTTAAGAAATATTGATGAAAAGACCGCTCATTGGCAAGGGGAGGCGCGAAACAACGCTTTTATGGATAATTGTTTTGCTTGTCACTCGCTACGTTCTCCATTAACCGATGGTATAAAAGCCAATACGCCTTTTTTAGACCAGTTTAGCCCTAGTTTGTTGGCTGCTCCTATGTACTATGCGGATGGTCAGATAAAAGAAGAAGTGTATGTATATGGCTCCTTTTTACAAAGTAAAATGTATGCGGCGGGTGTTAATTGCTTAGATTGTCATGATAAACACACCATGAAATTAAAAATTGAAGGTAATGGTTTATGCTTACAATGTCATGGGGCTGAGGTTTATAGCGTTAAAAGCCATCATTAACACCAAAAAGAATCTGCAGGTGCGCAATGTGTAAATTGTCATATGCCAACTAATCGCTATATGGGAGTCGATGACAGGCGTGATCATAGCTTTAAAATACCAAGACCTGACTTATCATCAACTTTTAATACCCCTAATGCTTGTGTAAGTTGTCATAAGGACAAATCTAATGAATGGGCGAAAAGTAATGTATAAAAATGGCATGGTAAGCCAAAAAGTTTATTAAGTAGTAAACCTTTATTAATGAAATTAAACACAGGACAAGTACTGAGCTTGTCTGAACATCTGAGCATTATTGCCGATGATAATCTTGATGTAATTAGCCGAGCAACGGCCATTCAATTACTTAGCTATACCACATCAACCCTTAGTGTTAATGTTCTCGTGCCTTATTTAACTCACCCAGAAGCATTAATAAGGCTCAGCGCCGCTAATATAGCAGTATTATTAGCACCGATAGATAAAGTAAAATACTTAGCCCCTTTATTAAAAGATGAATTTAAATCAATTAGGGTAGCGGCAGCACGAAATTTAGTGGTTAATAATATTTCAACCGTTAACTTGGATATTTTTAATCAGGCTTTCAAAGAGCTAATGAATGTTTATGATATAAATAGTTGGCGGGGAGAAGGTCGCTTGAATCAAGGTTCACTTGCCTTGGAAATGAATGACTTAACTCGCGCAGAAAAATCATTTAAGCAGGCAATTGATATTGAACCTTATTTTGAAGGGGGGTATATCAATTTAGCCGATATTTATCGTGCACAACAACGCGTACTCCAAGTTGCTACAGTGCTCTTAAAGGGGATAAGAAACCTTCCTAATTCAGCTACTTTACATTACGCCTATGGATTACATTTAAGACGTCGAAAAGAAATGAACAAAGCCATAGATTCATTTAAAACAACAATGGGTTTATCCCCTGATAACCCTCAATTTGCTTATACATATATATTGGCTTTAGATGGGAATAAGAAAAGCAAACAAGCTTTATCTCAACTTAAAGCGCTGATACATAATTATCAAAATAAAAAACAATTAATAGAATTAGGGTTATATTTATCACAAAAACAAAGAAACACTGCAGACTACAAATGGTTTATGAGTTTTAAGCATTACTCTAAGGCGGTTTGGGGGCGATAGCGCCTTAGATTTAATACTCTAATTTCATGCGTGTCAAGGACGATGCTAATGTCCGCTTTTTAGATTGGGTACATAATTGAACGCAAAATGTTGAGTTGATTTTTTAGTCCAAATATGTAAAAAATTTAAAATTGTTTATGACCGCAATAGGCTCATTGTGACTGTTAGGTATATTGATTAGGCTCTTAATTTATGACCGCTTACTGCCCCACAGCTGTCGTTATGTTACTAAAGCCTTTGGTCAGAGTGGCAGGAAGTGCCCTCTAAAGGTGTAGTTGTGAGCGGACTATAATGAGCTTTGAGCTGTCTGTTAGGCTTTGTTAAAACCTAAGGTTGGGAATCGTTAGTATAGTCTGTGCTACTACATAAAATATAATCCAAATAGCACCTTATCTATTAATTGAAACTTTACATCCGATCAAAAAATATTATTGATTTGAATAGATGGCATGATCAAATGTAATTGGATGGCAAAGCTAGATGCAATTGAGTGGCTCTTAGGGGGAATATTTTCTAGCATTGCTGTTATTGTCTGCCTGTGCATAAAATGGTGGTGAAAACTTAACGGCTAAACAAAAAACAAACATGGCCCTTGTGTAAGTGGCATAGTAACGGACTTGTTCAAAACCATACTGGACTTAGGTTATTATCTATTGATGGCAATGGTGTTGATGGTGGAGAGTACTGGGTTACAAGAGGTGAACATGAGCTTAAATTTACTTGTGGGCGATGGGAGTCAGATAAAGTTATTGATGGTTCAACATATTCTAAAGGGCAAAGAACGGTATCTTTTGAAGCTGGAGAAGCATACTTCTTAGCTGGTAAAAGAACAGGGTCAGGACGTATTGTTGATGTTTGTAGCTTACATACGAAGAGGCCAAGAAAGAGCAAACTCTATAACTGCAATGTTTATCCGTCACTCATCTAACAGGCCAATAAGTAGAGAATTATAGTTGATATAGTTAACTATAATTCTCTACTTGTTTAAGGCGCTAATGACTACAATAGGCTTTAAATCCCCTTTAATTCAATCATAGGAATTAGCCATTTTAACCAACAATCACACCCTTTGTTTATTTAGTGCAAATCATTACTTTTTCATGCGAATACATAATGAATTTGGCTCGGTATATTATAAACTTTGAGTAGTGATTTTTTAATCATTTATTGACATAAAAAGCCTACCTATTTCTATTCGTTTTACCACTTAAACTAAGGCTTGTTTATCGCTTGTGAACACTGATCATAAGAGTTGTTTTTATTCATTTATTCTCAATTGGATATGTAGGCTTTATCGTTTTATTTTTGATGAATAACCATAGGTTTTTGACTGTTTATATCAGATAAATTAGTTCATTTGCCATGTGATTTAGTGGCATGATGAATGTAATTGATTGGCACTTATACTAGATTTTTCCATATACGTATTAACTGTGTTTTTATTAAATCATAGTTGAACATTATCTTTTTAATAATAATTATCTAACTTGATAACCTTGTTTTTTTGTCCTTTTTACATTGTCATTTCTATAATACTGAAGCTCAATTTTAAACTTATTTAGTTAGTCGAAAAGTGAAATTATATGTTTTGTAATTTTGAATGAATTAATTTTATAGAGTAATTAGTGAAATATTTAAATATCAAACTGTATTGGATTGCGTTGGATTATTTTGCTTTGTATTGTTGGACTCTGTTGGATATTGGTGTTGTACTCTGTTGGACTTGATTGTTGGATATCGTTGGATTTTTCAGTTTAAATAAGACCATTTTTATTGCTCTCACTTAATACTTAATATTAAGTATTACCTTTAAAGATAATAATAGGTTGAGTTTGTTACCAAGCCGTTTCTTTGTTATTCTTATTAGGCTACATTCATGTGGCAAAAATTACCGATAGGGGTAGGTCAAATCCCCCAGCTGTTGTTTACATATTGTAAGCTCCGTAAACTTGAAGACCTCTAGCAAGTTGAAAAAGGTCATTCACCAAAATAGTTTTATAACTAACTTAATATACCTAGTTCAAATTGCCCTCTAAGTAGAGGGCTTTTTCATTTTTGCCGCGTTAAAAAATCCTGTACAAAAAAAACCGTAACATATAGTCACTTTAACTCACTCTAAGAATGACTATGAGAAAAATATTTATACTTTCATCTTTGGCAATAGCTTTTAATCTAAGTGCTAATGTCATGCCTGTTGATACGGAAAAGTCTTTTCAAAAACTCAACCGATATACCAATATAAACACCGGATATTCAGCGCAACGAACTAACCCTTTAAATACCGTTGTAAGTATTAAATATCCACCTTCAATTAAGACCGTTGGACAAGCAATATTCTACTCGTTAGAAGACTCCGGTTATTCATTGTCAAAAGAAGATCATTTGACCGAAGAAGCCAAAACATTATTGTCACTTCCTCTACCAAGATCACATAGACAATTTAAGTACCTTTCTGTTGAAGCAATCTTAAAAACATTATCTGGTGAAGCTTATTCACTACTTGTTGATCCAGTAACAAGAAGAATTAACTTTTACGCAAATATCTCATACTAGGAATTAAATATGTCTAATGATAAAAATCTTGTAGAAGAGCAAACAAAAACAAAACAAATTGACGATAGTTCTCTAGCACCTTCTGGTGAAGATATTTTTGAGCAAGCAAAAAGTGGTAGCGCTCCACAATCGTCAAAAGATAACGTTGAGGTTGTGGAAAATAATAATAATTCAACGGCAGTAGAAAATGCTAAAAAACCAAAAACAAAACAGAATAAAAAGTCGGTTTATGGCAAAGAAGAAAGCCCTAAAAAGAAAAAAATTGAAGCTAAGTTTATAGAGAGAAGAAAGCGTAGTAAGTGGCCTTTACTTACAGTGGTTGTTTTTCTTGTTGTAGGTATTTTTGGTGCGATGTTTTCAGTGCAAAAATTTTATGCAGAAAGAGATCGAAACAAAGAAACGCTTGCGAGTGAGTTGAGTAATTTAGAAAAACGTATGACCGCGAATTTTGAAATAAAGCTTGCAGAAATTAAAACAGGGTCGATTGTTAACTTAAAAAAAATGATAGTTAGTCAAGGTCTTAATATCGAAGGTCAGCAAAGCCAAATTGACGAAATAACTAACGCTAAAAAATCTGCCGAGGGCGGTGGCGAAAAAACGTACTTTGAACTTCAAAGTGTGAAAAAGGAACTTGAAAGTAAAAACACTCAGTTAGAGAGTTTGCAAAATCAAATATTTCATTTACAAAGTAAAATGAGAACAGTGGACTTTGATAAATTATCAAAAATGGATTTTTCTAAGTTTGTAAAAGTAGAATCTCCTAAACGGACTTTAGCAGTTAAATCACCAGCCAAAAAAATCAAACCTAAATATAAAGCTCCGCAAGCAAAAACACTTTATTCAATTGACGGTTTTACTTTGTATTCTATTGATATGTTCGGTAATGAAAAAATAGCTGTCTTCACAAAAAACCTAGTATCTCAAAAAGTAAAAATTGATGAATCATTTAAAGGTTATTCAATTAACAGCATTCTTACGAACTCTGGTGTTGTCTATTTTACGAAAGGTAACAAACGATATTCAATGAGAGTTAAATCATGAAAAAACTAGTAATTATTTCTTCATTATTTATTTTTACAGGTTGCAGTAGCATACCTGAAAATAAAACACCATTGGTTGTCGTTCCAACCATTCCCAAGTGTGACATTCAATTAACGAGTGGCACGACTTATTGGTCGCGTATTGAAAATGGTTCAATTTATTTGTTTATTGGTGAAAGGAGAGTGAAATGCTTACTAAGAAAACTCTAATGTTACGGGGTAACAAATCGGTTACTTTTCAATCGCTGGCTTTATTCTCATTTATTGCTTTGTCATTTTCTGTATCTGCGGTTAATTCAATTAAGTCAGTTGATACACAAATGATAACTAGTGCTGAAAGTGCATTAAACAATAAACAACTTAATGATTACTTTAGCCAATTAAGCCCTCTGGATAAAGCTAAGGCTAAGTCATGGGGTTTATCTACTACTGAGTGGTCAAAGTACAAAAGATTAAAGGAAACGTCTTCTAGGGCTGCTTTAGTTCCTAATATAGATCCAATTACACTACTGGGAACTGAAGCTAAGACGGATTCAGAAAGAAAATATTACGCTCGACTATTTAACGATATGGAAATTAAACGTTCAATTCAGGATGTGGCATTTGGTTTTGCTCAAAATGCCGACATTCAAAGAAGAACACCAGGACATAACGCGTTTAAATCGTCAAAAGAAAAAAGGAATTTAAGAAAGGCTAATTACCTTGCTGGCATAGCTAAGCAAAAAGAAACACCTGACGAGTATGTTGCCTTTGTTGATTTTAATAAAAAGTGTGGTGATGCCTGTCAAGTTCAACTAGATCAAGTTACATCAGGAGGTAACTTTGTTCACTTCTATTTCTTGAATGCTAAATCTGATAAACAACTATTTGAATTCGTAGAAAAGCACCACATTGATGCGAAGAAAATAAAAAGTGGTGACTACACGCTTAATTACCCTGACAAAACGCCAAAGCCATTTAAGGAGTCAATTTATGTTGAGCTGTTAAGTGTCTTTCAGGAGAAGAATCAGTGAGGTTAACCTTCTTGGTGATACTGTGTGGTTTTTCTTCATTCGGGGCTTATGCATCTGTTGAAGATATACCTACGCATTATTATTCAACCGCAGCACAAGAGGGTGTTCCTGTAAAACTGCTGTACGCAATAACGTTACAAGAAACGCAGACTTTAACTACTAAGGGTAGGGTGATTCCTTGGAAATATAGCCTTAACCACGCAGGAAAAGGCTACGTTTATAAAAACAAGGATGATTTAAAGTCACATGCGGAATATCTACTTAGAAATGGCATTAAGAATTTTGACATCGGAATAGGGCAGATAAATTATCGTTGGCATCATCAGAATTTCTCTTCTTTAGATGAAATGATAAACCCTCAAACCAATCTGAGATATGCGGCTAAGTATTTAAAAGTTCATTATGAAAAATTAAATAATTGGTGGCTTGCTGCTGGTGCTTACCATGCACCTAGTAATCCTAAGAAAGCTAAAAAATACATGAATGAGGTTCGTAAAAAATGGTTAAACATATAATTGCAATAACAGGGTTCTTACTATCAATTTCATCTGTTGCTACAACCTTTGATTATGATGTTGAGTCTATTTGGGATAAAAAATCAAACTTGAATGTTATACATGATTCAGGACAATCCGTACCTATTAATGATTATTATCGCAAAGGTGAGAATTTACCATCAGATGAATCAAGAAAGAACACGTTAAGAGAAGAGGTCATTAAAACGTTACGAAAAATGAAAACACCTGACGATAATGTTATTGCTGCTATCCAAAAAGGTCATTTTCCTATTGAGCCTGAAGTTATTAAGCTTTCAAACTTTGGTGTTTCAAAAGAAAGAGCGATACCTAACATACAAGAAAACATATTTGTTATAGGTAGTGATGAATACTCGCTTATGTGGGCTGTTAACAATAAAGAAGAGCTACTAAAGCGCAACCCTATCGGTATTGTTACCAAAGTAGTTAGTTTAGAACAATTAAAAGAAATTCATCAATTACTTAAGCCGTTACGATTAATGCCTATAAACGCTGATTTTATATCTGAACATTTTGATGTTTGGACTTACCCAGTGCTTATCACTAAAAAAGGAGAATTTAGATAATGAGTGACAATACCGTTGAAGCTTTGTTAAGGCCACCTGTTGAAATTAATGTCGCTTATGCGGCATTTTTTCTTTCAAGTATTATTTATCTTTGTCCTACTATTTTTATGCTAACTGAAAAAGTTAGTTATGGTGTTTCTATTCTATTTATCTTGTTTGGGATCTATCGCTATAAACAAGGTTATGTGATTAAAAAATATCATATGAACTTAAAGAGACTTCCTGATTTTAGTATGAATTCAAATGACGTACCTGTTCATAAAAAATCAATATGGATTGGTAAAGGTTTTGATTGGAATGCCATTCACACACAACGATTATCTGATTTAAAAAAGCCATCTTCGCGTGAATATACTGAGATGGGATATTATTACGATAAAATGAGAGCGTTGGAAATCAAATATGAAGATTCAAAAGCAGTAAGTTCATTTTTAAGTTTTCTAAGTATCGATGTGTCGTTTAATCCTTTAAAGCCACTTCCTCCTGTTGGTGGCGATAAGTCTATTCATGCAGTTCATCTTAATGAAGAAAGTGATATAACTTTTCCACTTGATACGCGCTCTGGTCATACGCTAGTGCAGGGTACTACACGTGTAGGAAAATCACGTTTATTAGAAGTTTTGGTAACACAAGCAATACACCGTAAAAATGATAAAGGAGTTTTTGAATCAGCCGTTGTTGTTTTAGATCCAAAAGGCGATGCAGGGTTAATGGCGCGAGTGTTTGCCGAAGGTAAAAAATCAGGTAGACCTGTTTATATATTTCACTTGGGATTTCCTGACATCTCTTGTCGTTATAATGCAATAGCCGGTTCATTTACTCGTTACACTGAAATAGCTTCACGTTCTACTGATGCACTTGCTGGCGGTGGTGATAATGCAGCATTTAAAGATTTTGCGTGGCGATTTGCAAATGTCATAGCAATGGCTGAAGTTGCGCTAGGCGAAAGACCTACTTTTGAAACCATTCAAGAATACATGATGAACATTGAGCCTTTGTTTATTAAATACACTGAGCTTTATCTTGATAAGAACGATCCTGGTTGGGTCGAGATTATTGAGGATATGGAATCAAAGTTAAAGGCCATACCTAAACACCTTGCAAGTCGAACTAAACGTACTGTTGTGTTATCACTCTATCTACAAGAACAAAAGATATTCGATCCGATTGTTCGTGGCCTATTAAGCTCGGTTGCATATGAGAAATCTTACTACGACAAAATAACAGCTTCATTCTTGCCAATGCTTGAAAAGTTAACAACGGGTAGAACATTAGAATTAATTGCACCGGACTATGATGACTTAGAGGATAAACGACCTATTTTAGATTGGTTAAAAGTGGCTCGTCAAAATGCCATTGTTTATTGTGGCTTGGATGCAATGACAGATAACACCGTTTCGGATGTTGTTGGTTCAAATATGTTGAGCGATATTGTGTCGATGGCTGGTTACATATACAAGAACGGTATTGAAGATGGCTTTGGTGAGTTATCAAATGATGATGTTAAACCAACGTTCTCAATCTTTGCTGATGAATTTAATGAACTAGCAGGACCAAGATTTGTACCGTTGCTCAATAAAGCTGGTGGTGCAGGGGTAAACGTTACAGCTCTTACACAAAGTTATGCTGATGTTCCTGCAAAACTAGGAGATGAGAATTTATCTTCAGTTATCTATTCCAACTTCAACACGATAATAATGATGCGCGTTAAGACAAAAGAAACCGCTGAATTATTAACGAACCAACTAGGTGAGGTTTATATCAATAACGTTACAACCGTATCAGGCGTTAATGACAATTCCAATGTTGATAACCAAATTCACTTCACCTCAAAAAACGAAGACAGAATGACAACTGAAAAAGTGCCTGTTCTTGAAACTGATACGATTATCAATTTACCCAAAGGCCAAGCGTTTGCTTTATTGGATGGCGCAAGGTTACTAAAACTTAGATTTCCTTTATTAAGCGATTGTTCTGATAGCTTACCGCCATCAATTAAGCAGATGTATCGCGTGATGACGGAATCCTATAGAACTAGTCAAGGATGGTGGAAACCTAGCGAGTTTGGTGAACAGACTTACGCAAGTAATACTCATGCTGCTCATGAAGTTTCTAATGTTGAAACAACGCAGGACTACAAAAGATTAATGCAGGATGTAGATAATAATGGCTGAAGCAAAGAGAACAAAATCTGTTGATCCTGATAAAAGTAAGACAATATTTGATTTATTTTGGGGGGCAGTATTCATAATAATATTCAGTTTGTTTTTGAGTATTATTATTGAGTGGATTGGAATGTCTTTCTTTTGGGAAGATGAAGGTAGTATGCATTCTCTAACAATGCTTTCTACAGAAATAAATTATATTAACAAGGATTTTTCACACCAAAATATTGCTGGCTATAGGCCAATTGATTTTGTGTCACATAGTTATGAAGCTTTTTACGGCACTAAAAAAGAATCGGGTATTGCACAAAGTTTTATTAATTGGCTAAATTCGCCTACGGATGATTCAACAGGATCAATAGAGGCTTATATAAAATCAAGTAGCCACTCTCTCAAAGAGTATTTGCTTGCTGCGATGTATATTGCGCTGGTCTTTGCTATTCGATTATCAATACTCATATTATCGTTACCTTTGTTCTTCTTGGTGGCGATATTAGCGATTGTTGACGGTTTAGCTATTAGAGATGTAAGAAGATGGAGTAATGGGCGAGAATCAGGTTTTAGGTATCACTATGCTAAGTCTTTTGTGCTACCAAGCTTTTTTGTCGCTTGGATTCTTTACCTGAGTATTCCATTCTCAATTCACCCAAATATTATTATATTGCCTTTGTGTTTATTGATGGGTTTGGTTGTTAGATCCGCATTCACTTGGTTCAAAAAGTATTTGTAAGCCCCCCCCTATACCGCGTTAATCTCAACGCGCTAATTTAGTCTATAAACTCATTACTCATTACTCATTACTCATTACTCATAAACTAAATGTATTTGTGGGTAATGATGAAACCACCTTTTAGCGGCACAATTCTTTGTTTGTCTATCTTTTTTGCAGGGCCATCGCAGGCGCAAGATGCAGCAAGGATAAATACAACGGAATTAATATCAAAAACCAAACGAGTTGTTAATGATCTTAAAGCTAAAGTCATGAACTTTGAAGGGTTGGGCGATAAAGATATGGCTTACTTTGAAGATAAGTTTAATGAGCTATCCGCTGGCACAGACACAATTAGTCAACTTTTTAGAAACGTGAATGTAGAGCAACTTGCTGGTTACTTTAATGTAGAACGTGGTTCATTCAAGGAGCAATTACAGGTACTCGCTTCAAAGCTTGGTATTGATACGGTTCGCTTTGAAAATGTATCTGATGATATGGATTGGAATATGGATTCAGCCTTCAAATTAAACCTTTCTGATGTGAAAACCGCGTTAAATACATTCATTAGCGAATTACCTTTAAAGTATGAATATCTTGAACGTGACAACTCTTTAACGGTAAGCGGATTAGAGCCATCACAAGAATGTGAGAATAAATAATAGTGAAAGATCAAATTGTTAAAACAGCCAAAACAGCTTGTTTATTATCTTTACTTAGCTTTTCAGTATCGGCAACGAATTGGGCAGAAGGTGAAGAGTTAGCAAGACTAATTAAGCATCTTGATGTCGCTGAAAGCATTATTACTAAAGCTAAATTTGAAAGTGATAAATCTAAGCGAGTGCAATTTGATTATGCGGAACTTACTAAGAATATTGGTCTAATTAAGAAAGGTATACAAGGTCACTTAAATAAGCCAATGGAACCGCGTTCCTTTGAGGCGATAAAGAATAACTTCTCTAAATTTGAAAGAAGTGGGTACTAAGCATGGCTGTTACTGATCCTTGCCACGATGCAACAACCAGTAGTTATGACGCTTGTATTCAAAATGCTTTTGATTTTGGTGGAGGTTTAGGTTTACCAGATGTTTTTGATTTCCATGCTCTTCTTGCTGGTCTTGCCGGAGTAGCTTGTTTGTTATCAGCAGCTTGGATGTTGTCCGAAGTTTATACAACTTGGGCTTCAGGAAAAAGAAATACCAGTTTTCTGATCAATACACCGATCAGAATAATAATGATTACTACGATAACCATGTATTTGATATTTAATACTTAAATTAAAAATACGCCTTTAAAACTCATTGTCTACTATAAGGTGAAACACAATGAAAAATAGCATAACGTTAAAGAAAAACAACATCTTACAAAACATGAAAATTCGCGCTGGCTTAGTGAAAACAGCATGTGCCACTGCACTAATGACTGTTGGTACTAGTGCTATGGCTGCATTACCTACAGCTCCTACAACTGGTGGTAGTGCAACGGGTTCTACTTACCTAAGTCCGGTAGAAAACTACTTAGTTGATGGTATTACATTATTAGGCATTCTCGTTGGTGCTTATGCTTTCTTCCGCGTAGCGCAAAATGCTATCCAAACTTACGGAGAGATCAGTGATGGTAATGGTACATACCGTGACTTAGGTGGCTCAGTGATTGGCGGTGTTGTAATTGCATCAGGCGTTATTTGGTTACTAACTAACGCAATGTCAATGTTCTAAATGAAGAACTTTGATGGCACAAACCACTCTCTGAGAAATACTCTTGAAAGATTGGACTTTGAACCACCTGTCGTTGCCGGTTTAACCGGTGACGAGCTGTTTACGATAGCCCTTGTTCTTCAAGGATTTTCGTTACTAATATTTCTGCCGCTAATTGGCTTTTTTACAGGGATATGGGTTTTAGCTTTTGGTGTGTCTCTTATTATCGGAATATTAAGTATCGGATTTGTTGGTAGAAAAATAGCGAAAGAAAAAGAAAAAAGGCCAGCTGATATTGTTTGGCTTGATTACAGGTTAATGATTTCTGGGTGGTTTCATATAAAGTCAGATGTTTTAACCAAAAACCAAAATTTTTCTTGTGAAAGAATGAAACCTGTAAAGAAGAGGAAAAACTAATGTCGGTAGCAAAAAGTTTTATGAGTCACCAAGAAAAGCGCATAAGAGATTTGCGCTTTTTTTGTATTGGTCTAATTGCAATTGTTCTATGGCAAACTTATTCTTTGTCGGGTGTAAGTGAAAGAATAACTGTTCATATCCCTCCTGACCTAGAACGTGGTGCTGTCTTGAATCCTGGCGAAGTACCAAGACCTAATTTATATTCATTCTCTCATTACTTATTTCAAAAAATAAACACTTGGGAAAAGGATGGTTACAGTGAAGCCCCTAAACTGCTTGATGTTTATCGTTGTTATTTAACACCTGATTTCGCTGAAAATTTAGCGCTGATACATCAAGAACGTAGTAATCGTGGAGAAACAAAAAACAGAACACGCCTAGTTCGTGAAGCAAGCAACAAAGGATTCGATCCAAAAAACGTTGTGACAATAAGTAAGGATAAGTGGGTTGTACTACTTGATATGAACATACAAGAAACAATCGAAGACACGCTCATTAAAGATGTTTCTGTTAGATTCCCCCTTATATTAATCAAAGATGATACCAATCCCGACTGTAATCCTTGGGGCATTAAACTTGCTGGTTTTGATTCTTCACCTAAACGTATTATTCCTAAAGGGAATTAATGATGAAAATGATAAAATTACTGGTTATATTCTTTATGCTTTGTAGCCTTAATAGTTATGCGGCACAAACGATAAAATGGAAGAACATACCATTAAAAGTAAACCTTCAAGTAGGCAAAGAACGGATTATACAAGTTGATGACAATGTTGTAATAGGCGTTCCTGCATCTATAAAGCCGTATTTAAAATCTGAATCAGCACAAGGGTATATTTACTTAACTGCATTAAAGGAATTTCCTAAAACTAGATTTAAACTTAGATTAAAATCTAACAATGAAATTATTTTAATAGATCTCACTTCTACAACTGAAGTGCGAGACTTACCTAATCTTGAAATTGAAGTACCTTCGTTGCTTGCTGGCGAGGAACGTTATTCAAGCTCTTCAACTAATGTCATGGGTAATGTAACTCCCATTCAGTTAACTCGTTTTGCTGCGCGTTCTTTTTATGGTCCAGATAGATTAATGAAAAACAATCCGCTTATTAGAATGCAACGAATTAAAAAGTCAGACCTTTCTACGCTGTTTACTGGTACTAGTTCAAACGTCTTTTCTGCGACTGCGGTTGCTGTGTTTAAGGCCGGAAAGATGCATTTGACAGCGATAAAACTTGTAAATAAAACACCTGTTAAACAAGTTATTAATCATTTAGATATTAATGCTGATTTTCAGTTTTCTACGTCTCAAATGACACAAGTTAATCAAAAGAATGTTGCCGGAGATACGACTATGTTGTACTTAATTACCGACAAACCATTATCAGGTTCTTTATATAATCAACCTAAGAAATTAGTAACCAAGGGGGCTAAAAATGGCACGATCCAATCCAATAGCTAGTAAATTAGTATTTATAATCGGTGCAATAGCTATTAGCATCTTGTTCTTTGTAATTAAAAATAACGGCTCACAACCTAATGCGGAAACGGTTGTTGATGTGGAAACGGTGCGAGTAGGCGCAAGTACAACGCTTGTAGCTGAAGATGTAGATACCGTAAACGTAGATGAAGTAATGCTTGGTGTCGATGGTGATACAGCAAATGACACGATCAGAACATTGAATGCACAAGTAGCATCATTAAAGAAAAAAGAAAAAGAAAAAGCGACAAAAGCAAAAAAATTAGAAATGAAAGTTGATGAACTTATGGATAGCCCAAAAGTTAAAAAACTTGAAGAACAACTTAATTACTTTAAAGATAAAGTATTACTAATGGAAGGTAATTTTTTATCACAGGCGGTTAAAGATGATGAAGAAGTTAAACCTAAAACGTTGGATGAAGGTGAGTTTCCTGTACAAGCTAGAAAATCTTTTAAATTGCCTTTTCTAAAGAAAAGAAATGATATCCCTCAACTTAAAAGTGCTACAAACACCGCTGAAAAAGCACCTGTCGCTGTAGAAGATGAAATCACATGGATTGAACCAATGGATTCATTGGAAGTGATAGATAAAGAAGGAAACACACAAACCTTTATACCTAAACTGAATGATTTATTGAAAGGTAAGCCTGAAATTGATTCAGTAACTCAGCGCGTAATAGAACCAGATTTAGTAAAATTTGCCACTATACCGCGTGGTGGAACTGGTATTGATACTATTTCATTAACGGCCTTAATCGGTAGGATCCCTGTTGGTGGTCAAATAGTAGATCCCTACAAGTTTAAAGTACTTTTGAATCAAGAAAACCTTGCTTCAAACGGAATTACCGTAGATGGCTTAGAATCCGCTATTGTTGGCGGTAGAGCTTCAGGCGATTACGCTTTGTCGTGTGTGCAAGGCACAATAGATTACATCACCTTTACATTCCAAGATGGCACAATTTCTTCTTATCCAACGCTTGAAGAGGGTGAGGTAGCGAAAACGGGTGAAGAAGAGAGTTTAGGTTATATATCTGATAACGCTGGCGTACCTTGTATTGAAGGAGCATTTATTTCAAACGGGGCTTCATACTTGGGGCAACAAATTGGTTTAACTGCTTTGCAAGTTGGAGCTGAAGCATATTCAGAATCACAAGTAGATACTCAATATCGTGGTGAATCTATTACGACTAGTGTGGGTGGTGATACGAGCGCATACGTAGCCGGTAAAATGGCAAGTGAAAGTTTAAATGAAACGACTAATTGGCTTGAAGAAAGACAACAAAATTCCTTCGATGCCGTCTATCTCCCACCAGCAACAAAAATGACGTTACACTTCGAGCGAGAAATACCTATCGACTATAACCCTATCGGGCGAAGGACTAACTATGGCACTCAGCAACAACTTTTTGATAACAGTAATAACTATAGCGGCCTGTACTAATTTAAGCGGCTGTTCTAGTAAAAATGACGTAATACCACAATCTACAACTACCATTTCTAATATCTACAATTCAAGAGTTCATTCACCTGAAGGCCAATCAATACGGTTGGCGGTGAATGAGCAACTAGAATACTCTGATAGCAATCCTGACGGTTATACGCTTCATAACATGAAGCGTCCTGTTTATAACATATTACCCAACCCTACCTTGTATATGTTTGTTAATCACAAACTTAGTGAAATAGATCGCTCACCAATTCCAGCCTTTATGACTGAATTTAAAATGTTTGAAAAAGATGAATATGCTTTGCCATCTGAAGTAAATATTAATTGGAGTGAAAAATAATGGGTTCTGAAAAGTCTGAAAAGTTAGAAACTAAAATTAGCCGACATTTAAAACATGCATATATGAAACTTAAAAACCCTATTGTTTCAAGTGCCGTTACGCAAAAAGATATAGATAAACTTTATCAAAGAAGTAAACAATCGTTTGTGGATTTTTTACCTTTTATTGAATACCTTGATGATTCAGAATGTTTTTTATTAAATGACGGTAAAAGTGTTGGTGCGGTATTTACCATTAAGCCAATTCCAACTGAAGGGCGTTCAAATGACACCATTGTAGATTATCGAGAAAATCTACAGCGTGTTTTTCAAGATACCTTTATCAATGCAAGCTCTCCTTGGGTCATTCAACAATTTAGTTATGCTGATAAAGGGCTTGGTGAAATAAGACAAGATATTGAAAAAAACATGGTCCCTCATGCCAAAGGCACAGCGTTTTCTAATGAATACTTGGATTTAATGGAAAAACATTATCAAGGTATCGCTAACAATGAAAATGGTATATTTGAGGACACACAAGTAACTAACACACAATTTCGTGGTCAATATAGACGTTGTAAAATCGTTTTTTATAGAAGATTAACTGCAAGTGAACTTAAAAAGAAAAGCTTTTCTGCTGAAGATGAATTAAATGATGTATGTGCGCGCTTTCAATCTGAGATGCAATCAGCAAACATTCAATCATATCGTGATGATGGCGCTAAGTTTTTTGGTTGGTTATTAGATTGGTTCAATCCAAATCCTGAGTATTTTGATAAGAAATCAGACTTTTTAAAGTCAATGAAATACCCAAATAAAGAAGACCGTCCTTACGGTTATGATTTAGCTGAAAGCATGGTTATGGATGATGCTTATAGTGATGTTGATAATAGATGTTGGATGTTTAATGGTGAACCAACACGATTTATACGCGCTAGAATGATAAGAAGCGCACCGCAACCTGGGGTTTTCACTGGTGAGTTATTAAAAGGTGAAAAGGGCGCAGCAAATTGTATGCTTGATTACTTACCTGAAGGTTCTGTTTTGGCTCAAACAATGCTGATCCAATCTCAATCTGAAGTGGAAATGAACGTTGATAAAATGCTTAACAAGTCAAACGGTGATACTTCAGAAGTTGCGCGAACACAAAAAGCTATCTATGAAATTAAAGAAGGTCTTGGTGGAAATCAACACATTGTAAAAGCTTCTTTTGGTGTGTATGTGCGCGGTAAAAATTTAGAAGAATTGGAACGTGTAACCAAAGATGCAACATCATTGTTAAGCTCGGCTGGTGTAATTGTTTATCCTACTTCAAGTGATACGTTGGCTAACAATGCTTTTTTAGTGCATTTACCAATGGCCTTTGAAGCAAAAACTGAAAAGAAATATAACTATTTAAAACATTACTACATGCAGCACATAATCAATATGAGCTTGTTGTATGGTCGCTCTGAAGGGAGTGGTCATGCTGTCATTAATTTTTGGAACCGTGGCGGCTCTCCTTTATCATTCGATTTCTTAGATAAAGATAGATCTTCAAATTCACACATGCTTATTGGTGGGCCTACGGGATCAGGTAAGTCAGTGGCACTTTGTTATTTAGCTTCAATGATTATGGCAACCATTAGGCCGCGATTGTTTATATTTGAACTGGGTAACTCGTTTGGATTGTTAGGCGATTACATGAAAAGCCTTGGTCTTACTGTTACCAAAAAACAATTAAAACCTGGTGCTGGCGTATCATTAAACCCATTTTCTGATTCACATAAAGTTGTAGAAGACTCACTCCGACTTCAAAAGAGAAATAGAGCTGTTGTTGATGAGGATAGTGTTATCAGTGATGATGATCAACGTGATGTAATGGGTGAAATGCTCATGGCGGCATTGTTAATGATTACAGGTGGTGAACAAAAGGAATTTGAATCACTAAATCGAGCTGATAGAGGGTTAGTAAGTGCCGCTATACGTGAATGCTCTCATGAAAAACATGCTGATGGCATTGAGATGATAACAGAAGATTTACGAGATAAATTGCGTGAAATATCTTATGACAAAGATTCTAAAGTGTTTGATTCAAGTATGCGCTCTAAAGCTAAGCAAATGGCTATGTCTATTGATACCTACTGTCATGATTTTGATGGTGAGATGTTCAATACGCGTGGCGGTACGTGGGAAGACTCTGACGTAACTATTATTGATTTAGCAACATACGCTAAAGATGGTTATGAAGCGCAAATGGCATTAACTTATGTCAGTCTAATGAACCATATTAACGCCCTTGGTGAAAAAACCCAGTTTGACGAAAGAAAAATAGTTCAAATGACGGATGAAGCGCATGTTATTACAACAAACCCTATGCTTGCCCCGTTCCTTGTTAAAGCGGTAAAGGTACAGCGTAAAATAGGTATATCTTCAATTCTTGCTACTCAAAACTTTGCCGATTTCCCACAAGATGCGAAAAAACTTCTTAACATGATTGATTGGTGGATGTGCTTATGTCCAACAAAAAACGAAGTTGAAGAGATTTCAAAGTTTAAAGAACTATCGGAAGAAAACAAACGCATGATGACCTCATGTAGAAAACAAAAGCGTTGCTATACCGAAGGTGTTGTTCTTTCGACCTCGCTTGATGAAATGCTTTTTAGAAATATACCGCCTTCTCATTTTTTAGCTATTGCAATGACTGAAAAAGAAGAAAAAGCAGAAAGAAGAAAGCTAATGGAATTGCATAATATTACGGAAGTGCAAGCGGCAACGATGGTAGGTCAAAACCTTGATAAATTAAGAGGGATTGAGTGATGAATAAATATTTGCTTCTATCTTTTTTAGCGTTGTCGAGTGTCCTTACTTCTCAAGTGAATGCTGCTGAAGTAAGGATAGAACATGTTGATGTCTTCACGGATGAGAACATGCTCAAACAATTTCAAATGACTAGTTTTAAACATGCTGTTAATACACCTGTTCAAGTGCATTTGGTTGATGGCGTGATTAATTATGAAAAGGATGTTGCAAAAAAACTGGGCCTTGAAAATATAAACCCAAAACAAGTCGATGTACAAAAGTTGAAATACAAAGCTACCCGTTTATTCAATTCAAAGTCATTTGTTCCGCTTAGAAAAAGCCTCGAACAAAGTTTGATCACATTTGAGAAAACTATGAGCCTTGGGATTAAGAAAGTGCCAGCGGTTGTGTTTAACGATAAATATGTGATTTATGGTGAAAGGCCATTAAATGCACTGCGAATATTTAAACGGTTAGAAAAAAAAGGGGAGTTATAAATGCGTATATTGATTTTATTGATGATCTTATTTTTAAATGTTAATTACGCGATGGCTGATGCTTATACTGACTTTGTAAATTATCAAAACACCTATCTTGCAGATGAAAAAACATGGCAAGATGCTCAAGATGCTGCTCTAGCTGGTCATGCTGCTGTTCTAACTGCTCAAGATGCTGCCACAGCTGCGGATAATAGTCGTGATAGTGCTTGGAGTACCTATACAGCCTCATTAGCGAATGGCGATCCTATTGCTACTGTTGACGGATATTATGATGCTTATGTTCTTGCTGATGCCGCAGCTAGTAGCAGTAATTCATTAGTAGTTACCAGACAAGCAACAGCCGGAACACTTCAATCTATAGCGGATAGTGTTGTACGCCCAATAGATAGTATTGGATTGGCACAGATTAAGTTTCAAGCTGATCAAACCCTAAGCACTACAGAACATTGGCTTGTTTATAACTCTGCGCTTAGAGATTACAACGATGGTGTACCTGTTACACCAAAAGAAGAACAAATGCTAATTGATGCTTATCAAGCAGAGCATGAAGCTGCACTCACGGCTCAAGCAGTAGCCGATGCTGCCGATGCTGCCGATGCTGCGGCTGGCACTACACCAAATGTTACTACGCCATTAGATTCTAGCAGTTCCGGTACGCAATGGGCGGCACTAGCTACTGCTGCTGTAGTGGCTTTTGTGCCGGATGATCCTAATGACCTGATGTCACCGCCAAAGTTAGTCGATTCAGCAAGTGTTGGGGGGGCTAACTTGAATGAATTGCTTAGTATGAACTCTGTGGATGATTACAGCGTTATAGATCACCTTGAACAAACTTTCGATATGGGATGTGCTGGCTTTGATAGTATCAGCTTTATTAAAGGTGCTTGTACATGGCTTAAGTGTGGCTTTCTCTATTGTAAAATTAAAGTAAGTGCAATTGTTGAACATAAATCACCGGACTTAATGGTAGAAGTAGCTGCTACGGATAAAGATTCTATTATTGGCCCTATCGAGTGGGTTTCAGGAACGGTTGATACGATAGGAAAATTCCTTCATAGCTTGTTAGGGTTAGATGTTGGTGCGCTTAAAAGTGGTGTTAGGGGGTCGCAAACTAGTGATGGTGGTGGAAAGAAGAGAGAAAACTTTAATGTACTTGATGTCACTGTGATTGGTAATCCTTACCTTGTACTTTATGAAGTAGCTTTGGGGCAAATTATGAGTAGTCTTAACGTGTCCAGTTTTTGCTATTCTAAAGTAATACCTTTTAAACCTTATTACACAACAAAAACCGATCCTGAGTGGAGACTTGGGCTTGGTGAAAGACTCAATTCATTGGGAGATAGTGTCACTACAAATCCTCGTAATATTAATAACTACGGTAGTCATTTTGATTTTTCCAATCCAGTAGCAAGTTTAGATGCAGCCCTTGGTATTTATTGGGGATATTTATATCCAAGAATGGGATTTACTAAAAATCAATCTATCTACCGTTCTGCGGGTCTTACTGCTCAAAGAGTAGGTAGTATTATAAGTTATAATACGGGTGATACAGGGGGCATTAATCTTCATGTATCATCAACGTATGATTGGCCTCCATCAGAAACGGGCGGCAATACAAAAAGTTATGGTATTTCTAGCGTTACAGAGCATAGTGATAAACATGCTTGGCAATTGAATTATCCTCAAGGCAAGCGTGGTAGTGGTTGCTACCGATTCCCTGATGTTGCATGGGATGGTGCTAATTATATTAATGGTGGTGGTCCACATAATCAAATGAGTAATAATTTGGATTTAACCTCGGACTCTAATTCGTATGTATTTACGCTGTGGCGAACATATAAATGTTGTACTAGGAAAGGAAAATTCTTGTTTGATGTTCAATGGTAATGATTTCTTCTTAGATAAACCGCGTTAAATTAAAACAACTTTCTAATGTTATAAACTTCCAAAAAATATGGGAGTTTATAACATGAAATTCGTCAAATCCTCAGTGGTGAGCGTGATACTTTTATCGCTGTCGCTACATCTGCCAGTACAAGCAGAAACAACATCCTTCAAACAACTCGTAGATACATACAAAATAAATAGAAACTCCGATCCATTCTCTCTTAAAAGTCGAAACCGGAACTTTAAAATAGGGGTTAAATGGGGGTTTTCCGGTACGTGTGGAGATATGGATATGGATCTTTCTATTCAAAACAATATCGGCAGCGCACAATTAAAAGCAATGTGGAATAACTGGTTGAGTCAAGCGAAACTCGCTTTTAGCCCAGCAAATTTGTTAGCACTTGCATTTAAACGCGCTAATCCAGATCTTTACGATATTATGCAAAACGGTATTATTCAAGCTACAGCGAGTTTTGATGAAGATATGGATGTTTGTAACACCATTCAATCTACACTACTCGATCAAGTTCCTACAGGGGTAATTGATGGACTTGCTGTAAATAAAGAATTCACGGCAACAATCAAAAATGCTTATGCAGGGGCCTCAATTGATATTGGTGATGTCACTGATTTTGTAAAAGATGCCGGTCAACGAGGCTTTGATTTCTTAGGTCAAACAGTTGGAGGAAATGGACAGCCGGATGCTGAAGTTATTGATGGTATTGCCAAAGCTGGTTATAACATAGCGAGAGAAAAGGTTATTGCTGGAACAACAACGATAGATCTTTTAAATACAACGACAACACCTGTTAGTGATTATGCTGACTATCCTTTTGCTGAGGAATTTTCTAATCCACAAGATTTAGCTGATTTCTTAAAAGGTGTCATTGGAGAAATAAAATTAGCTTCAAGAGATGGTACTAACTCGATTGAACATGAAAAAGGTGCTGGCGCAAAAATATATATTCATGAACTTGCCTTAGATATTGCCGCTGAATTGTCCGGTTTAATTCTGAACGGTGCTAACCCTAACCCAGTGTTAGTGAAATCCTTTTTAGATACATTCAATGAAAACAAATACGGGGCTTATATAACCGGAACGATGTTAGAAGAACTGGTTAAGATGTCACCTTCAGATGAAAGTTCTTATGTTCAGGCATTAGCCGGAGAGTGGGCCTTAAATGGCACAATAAGAAGGCTCGTAATCGCTAAAAAAATACTACTTATCGGGTCGAATGAAGCATCAATAGTTGAGGCTAGATCTATTCAAAGGATGGCTTTAGATAAAATAAAGTTAATTGAGGATGAAATTAACGAGATTGAGCTTGAGTACAGAATCAAAAAAGAATTCACTAATACAGCTACAGATTTATTATTTTCCCGATCTTTAAGGAATAGCCAAGAAGGTATGTCATACACAAACAAATCAGGGAGTAAAAAATAATGAAGTTTTTTAGCTTTGGTACTTTGTTCAAACTTGGTGTTAGGGGGGCGATGGTAACAGCCTCTATGATTGCCATACTCATTCTGGTTTTTTTTGCAAATTCTTTATTGAAAATAGAAAATACTGAACATGTTTTCTTCATTTTTAGATTCGTTGTTGTCGCTTCTTCAATGGTTGCAGTTAAAGTTTTGATGTTTCAAAAAACCAACGGTGAACTATCAGAAAAGCATAAGAAAAATATCAATAAAATTTATATATACCTAGTTGTTTTCTATTTAGTAAACGAACTCCTTATTATGTGGGGAGGTAAATAATATGGTAGTAAATCAACCGTATGAAGTTTATACCCTTGCAATAGCTTTCTTTCTAAATAATCGTATTTGGGATTTAATGGTAATGACAGGGATTGCTTATATCCCTGTCATTACCATGATAGTTTCTAGCATTGTAGATGCCTACACTGGTGGCGATGATGAGGGTGATAGAGGCTCAGTAGCACTAAGACATATTGAAATGGGTATTGTTAGAATATTCTGTGTCATGATTTTTGTACTGATACCCAACGGTGATCCATTCTCAACGAATAGCGTAGCTTATGAAGAAAATAGTTGTGCGAGAGACAGTTTTGTAGGTAGCCTTGCCAACTCCGATAAAACTACTCTTTACTCTACTACTGGTAATTTATTTTATCAAAATGAACTGGACGTAGCCGCTGACGGAACAACAACTAT
This sequence comes from uncultured Colwellia sp., assembly GCA_913058145.1. Taxonomy (GTDB): domain Bacteria; phylum Pseudomonadota; class Gammaproteobacteria; order Enterobacterales; family Alteromonadaceae; genus Colwellia. The sequence goes on along the minus strand of CAJXQM010000015.1, from coordinate 39,682 downwards.
TGGAACTACTAATATTTCTAATGGTTATTTGATGAATATTAGTGATTCATCCCCTAGACCTCCGTATTTGTTGGAATTTGTACATAATTTATCTTCTCAATCTGTAAACGCAATTATCAAAACAATGCCCTGTGAAACTGATTTTACAGGCGTTAGTATTGCTATGGGAGAGTTGGCATTTAAAACAGAAGATTCACAAGGGTATTTGTCAACGTTTGTTAAACAATGTTATGCACCAGCATTGAGGAAACAAGTTAAAGCGGCAGATGTTGATGCATCAGAAATAGATGATGACTATTGGGTGGGGAGTACGATACTTTATAATGGTGATTATGAGACAAGGAAAATGAATTTAGATCCGAATTATTGGGCTAATTTGCAACAAGATTTTATAGCAGCTACGCCATTGTATACTTACAATTATGCGGCAGATATGAACACGAAAGATAATGGTCGTGCTTCGCCAACCTGTAAAAATGGTTATAATGCCGTAAAACTCTTTGTTGAAAGAGATTTTAAAAATCAAATTGACGATTTGAATGATGTTTATCATGATCATGGGTGGACTACTTTATCAAAACTAGCTCCTAAATGGTTCTCGTCAAACCCTTCAAATACTGAGCGCGGTATTGATTCTATTATCATGCGATTAACAAGTGCTGATCCAGAAGACCAACTACATGCTAACGCTTTTAAAACTAAAAATGCTCTAGCTCAAAATGAATTGAATAATTCAACAAGCTATTACGCAATAACCACTATTGCTGATGCGGCTACATCAATTGCATTAGGTAAAGGGTATTTAGACACATTAATTGAGGGAACGGTACAGCGTTCTTTAGCCCTACCACTTGCTGCGATAATGCAATGTTTTTTAATTGTTGTCGCACCTATATTACTTCTCATTTCTGGTTATTCAATTAAATCGGTAGTAATGATAGTTGTCACTATGTTTGGTTTTGAGTGTTTACATTTAATCTTTGAACTTTGTGCATGGATGGAAAATACATTAATTGCCTTAACCGCCTCTTCTTATTCAGCAATGAGTATTGAAAATCAGAAGACAAAATTAGCTGTTTATAATGCCGTTAATGTCGCCTATATATTATTGCCGATTATTTGGTTTAATTTACTTTCAACTGTATCGGGCGCACTTTCTCATGTTGGTCAAGCTATGGCTGGCGGTGGTGCTGGCGCATCTGGTTTCGCTAAGAAAACATTGGAAAAAGGTGGTAAGGAAGGTGCTAAGGCTGCTTGGGCAGGAGCAAAAAAAGTTAGAAAGGATTTCGGTTAACAATAATTAAATAACTAACTTTTAAAAAGCTGGGTGTTGATTGGCAACTAAAACTGAACCACTATTTGTGATGAGCTAAATAATGTTTGATGCTCGGTGGGTTTGATTAATATTGAATTGTAGAAAAATACGTAGGGTCAATCTTACTTGCCAATTTGATCTAAAGTGGATCAGTTTTTCACGCCAATTAACAACTTGGGGATTAAATAGTTTCTTCATTATCACAGAAAAATTAATCCAAATATCATTTTGATGTGGATTAAAAAGATAACACCTACGATAGAATAGCAAAAATGAGCTACATATAAACCAATAAGCAGCTTATTGAGTTATATATAAACCAAGTAGGCTTGACTAATTTTAACTTATACCCTAACTTATGGTTTATATATAAACCGACAGGCGGTTTATTGACCTATATATAAGGCAAATAATGCCAAAATCAGTGACACGTTCATATTCTCGCTACACCGAAGAAGCTATCACGCTTCTCTCGCGGCTAATTCGTGCAGCCAGAATAGAGCGCAAATTAAGCGTTCAGGAAGTGGCTGAACGCGCTAGTATTTCCAGAAGCATGCTTCAGCGCATTGAAAAAGGCAATCTAAAATGCGAGATTGGCGCGGTGTTTGAAGTGGCGACTATTTTAGGGGTGACTCTATTTAACGCTGAGCCCTCTTCATTTACTTTAGCAAAGCATATCAATCAAACTGAAGATAAACTGGCTTTGCTTCCTCAAAAAGCCCGTAAAAAGACAAAGGTAGTTAATGATGACTTCTAGTAAACAATACACGGAGGGATATGTCTGGATCTGGCTACCCGGTGAAATAAAGCCTGTAATCGCCGGAAGACTTGAAGCAGATGGTGACACGCTTTCATTTAACTACGGTAAAAGTTACTTAGAGCGTATTAAGGATACGCCGAAAGCCATCCCTATCTATGAGCCTGAGCTGCCGTTAAAGCCTGGGGCGATCCCAAATTTGGAGGGATTGACAATGCCCGGATGTATCCGTGATAGTGCGCCAGATGCATGGGGTCGCCGGGTTATCATTAACAAGAAGCTGGGCTCAAAAGGTGCAGATACCGATACCGCCGTACTGGATGAACTCACCTATCTTTTAGAATCTGGTTCTGATCGTATTGGCGCGCTCGATTTTCAGGAATCCCCCACTGAATATGTACCTCGTTCTGCGAAAAATGCCAGTATTGAAGAGTTGATGGAATCAGCAGATCGCGTCGAAAAAGGCGTACCTCTCACACCAGAATTAGATCTAGCTCTCTACCATGGCAGTTCGATTGGCGGAGCACGTCCTAAAGCGTTAATCGAAGATAATAACACAAAATACATTGCGAAATTCTCAGCTACCAATGACCTCTACAGTGTTGTAAAAGCTGAATTTATCGCGATGCGGCTTGCAGAACTGGCCGGGATTGATGTTGCTTCGGTTAAAATGGTGAAAGCGGCAAAGAAAGATGTGGTGCTCATTGAACGTTTTGATAGAGTGAAGACAGCCACAAAAAACTCCGGTGTAGACTGGGCACGTAGATCCATGGTTTCTGCCCTCACCTTATTTGAACTTGATGATATGTTGGCACGCTACGCCAGCTATGAAGTCTTGGCCGAAATTATTCGCCATCGTTTTATTCAGCCCAAAGATACGCTAAAAGAGCTATTCTCGCGTTTAGTGTTCAATATTCTATGTGGCAATAATGACGATCACGCAAGAAACCATGCCGCGTTTTGGGATGGTAAACACTTAAGCCTAACGCCAGCCTATGATATCTGCCCTCAAGGTCGAACTGGCAATGTACAAGGGCAAGCAATGAAAATATTGGGGGATAATAACGCTAGTCAGTTCAAAACTTGTTTAGCTGCCGCGCAAAATTTCTTACTGAGTAAAGAAGAAGCCTATGGTATTTTTGAACATCAGAAATCGGTGATTGAACAAAACTGGCAATCCGTCTGTGATGAAGCTGAGTTGAGCGTAGTTGACCGTAGATTATTTTGGAATCGACAATTCTTGAACCCGTATTCTGTTGAAGAATAATAAAGAGAAAAGCCAGTTAACCGTTGGATAATTACATCAGTTTCGCCACTCAATTACATCTTGTTTGGCAGTAAATAACATTTGTTTTGCCACCAAATAACCAAGAATTAATCGTCACCTTGGATACGACGGGACGTTAGCATTAATAGATGTTTAAGCTGTTTATAGTGTTCAATCTATCTTGTTCCTGACAGTGAGCTAAGCCACCATAGCCAACTGTCAGGATGTTGTATTGGGATGATATCAAAGTGGCAAAAATGATCAAAAAAAATTATTATACAGAAACTATAATATTTAATGGCTATATATGTACCACGAAAACTTACTAAACCTTTGCTTTGAGGCTTTATTACATCTTTACTTCACAGTTCAGTCAAATGATAGTTATACTTCTGCTACAGCTAGAAATGCGATACTAGTTAAGTTTTTAAAACCTAAATTGAAGTTAGCGGCTTATAAAGATCAAAAAAAGAATATTCAGCTCATGCTACGACTGGGACGTCAAAAAGATAAAAAATTAGAGCTAGAATTATTTGAGTTAAAAAAACTTACGTTCGATGTTTATAACGCTTCCGACTCTTAAGTTCTCTGATTGGCATCTAAGCCACCATATAGTCGTTCACTTAATTATATTGTCACGACTTCAAAGTGACATTAGCTAATGTTAGCTACCAATGATTTATGACGGTTACTCTAAGCTCATAAGCGGGCATTAAGTTTTTGTGTCTAGTGAATGCCATTTTTTACAAAAAAACATTATGATTCAATAAATCAATATAACAATTCATAAATAACGCTTGATTGGTAAATTATTTAGTTAAAAACAAAGTAAATTGCCAATAATAGTAAATTAAATGCTACTATTCATGCGAAATCATATATATGAGTAAATTATGAAGTATTATCCCGAAATATCAAAAATTGTACATGGTGCGTTATCGGGCGACCGAAAATTAGTTATGTCTTACATTGAATTACTTTGTGAAAAATTACAGTCAGATGGTGAAACAATCGCCCTAAAAGGATTTAGAGAGAAACTATTAAATGTTCGCAGCCATAATATAGATGTACAGTCTACGTTCTCGCGTCCCGTTCCCGTAGAAAAAGATAACCGCTTTTCTTTAGCTGATAAAACATATCCATCATCCAAAGAACAGCATGTATTTTTACCTAAAGATGATCAAGATACTGTTGATTCTTTTATTTCTTATATAAATAAAAAAGATCAGTTAAATGCATTAGAGATTCCTTTAAATCCAACCTTACTATTGCATGGAATTCCTGGTACAGGGAAGAGTAAATTAGCAGCTAAGTTGGCTGCTCGACTGGGGTTGCCATTAATTACGGCCAGAGCGGATGCATTAATATCATCATATTTGGGATCAACATCTAAAAACATACGCTCTCTACTTGAATATGCTCGCTCTGAACCCTGTGTGCTGTTTTTAGACGAATTTGATGCGATAGCAAAAGCTAGGGATGATAAGAATGAAATAGGTGAATTAAAACGCGTTGTTGTGAGTTTATTGCAAAATATTGATAATTTAGACGATACCATTCTGATCGCAGCAACAAACCATGTTCATTTATTAGATCCTGCAATAGGTAGACGGTTTCATTATAAAATGGAATTAAAAGAACCTATTGAATATGTTAGATACCAACTTTTTTCAACACTTCTCACAAAATTTTCTTTTAACAAAAGAGAAATTGAGTTATTTGTAACTTTGAGTGATGGATTAACTGGAGCTGAGATTGAAATAATTACATACGACTATCTAAGGCAGACTGTTGTAAGTGGAAATGAGATAGATTCAATTGAATTAATGCGCAAGATTTTGCTAAGCCGCTTTGATTGGCTAAATTTTAGAATTGAAGACCGCCTTATTTCTATGACAAAATTACAACAAGCTGATAATAAAGTTTTTACTAAGAAGTTTATAAGTAAATTATGGAAAATGTCACAAAGCAACGTGTCTAAAATATTTAAGGAAGATAATTAATGGCTAATAACAACTATAATCCTATCAAACATGTGAAATTTTCTGAAGTTGATTACTTTCAACCCCCGACACATGGAGGTGGGAGTAGTAAACCACTTAAAGAAGTAACAAATGAATTTAGAGCTGAGCTATTAAGCTCTATACAATATTTAACTACAGTTGAAGGGTTTCAAGAAAAAACAACTATAGCTGTTGTTGAGTTAGAAAATAAAGCTACCGCTAAGAGTCACCGACCAACGGCTATATTTAACGATAAAACTTGTCCTTTTTTTGGCGATGTAGGCTACGCAAAGCACTTAATTCAAATAACGCCCAGTGGTTTATTAGCATTAAAAGAAAAAATTTCTAACGGAAAAACCAAACAGATAATTAAAGATATTTCAGCAATTAAATCTATTTTACACTATGAAGTTAACATAAATGCAGTGCAAGATGAAAAGTCACTAAGCGTTCGTTTATTTCGTTTCAATACGGTTGAAAAAAATCAAACACTTGATAATGATTTTGAATGTTTCTTAGAAAAATTTGACTGTCAGTGGGAAAAGCACTCTTCAAATGCTGTTCGTTTATATAGGATCTCAGGCTCAACTAACTTAATACTTCAATCATTACCTGAATTTGCAGGTGTGCAGAGTGTTATTTCAAGTAAATGTATTCAACTAAAGCCAATGGTAAAATCACGACTAGGTATTAGCCCTCCAACAATGTTACCGCCTCTCCAAGATAAAGACTATCCGGTAGTAGCGGTTGTTGATAGCGGTATTAGTCATTGTGACCCTATTAGTCCGTGGGTAGTCGGTAGAACAACTTGTGTAGCTCCAGCTTATAAAAATGATGAACATGGTACTTTTGTTGGTGGGCTAATTACAAATAGCTTTAATTTGAACAATAGCGACAATCGCTTTCCTCTTTGTCAAGCAAAAATATTTAGCGTTGAAGTATTAGGCAATGATGGTGGAGATCTTTATAGCATAATTCAGTCAATGCATGACGTTGCCGAAACAAACCCTCAAATTAAAGTTTGGAATTTATCACTAGGGGGTAGCACTCCGGTATCTAAAGATGAAATCTCAGCTATGGCAATTATGCTCGATGAATTTCAAGATAAATTTAATTGTTTATGTGTTGTTGCTGCTGGAAATTTTGAGGAAGGTATAAGGGAATGGCCGCCAACGGAAGAGTTAAGTGATGGAATATCTTCACCAGGGGATTCTGTTCGCTCATTAACTGTGGGGTCTATTGCGCATATTGATGGCATTGTAAATAATCAAGAACCATCTCATTTTAGTCGAAAAGGGCCAGTGTCAAATTATGTTCAGAAGCCGGAAGTTGTTCATTTTGGTGGAAATATAATGATGAATAATGGTCAGCCTGTAACACTCGGAGTCAACTCTATCGATTCGATTGGAAACTCGCATCATGATATAGGTACTAGTTTTTCAACACCAATAGTTTCATCTATAGCTTCAAATCTATTCGGGGAAATAGGTGAAAAAGCGAACCCTAGTCTTGTAAAGGCTCTAATTATACATAATTCGAATTTACATAATAGTATTGATGATGAGCATAAGCCTTACTATGGCTGGGGGAAACCACAAGGTAGCCACGATATACTATCTGTAAAAGACTATGAAAGCACCATGGTTTTTGAAGGAGTTGCACAAAAAAGTTTTGAGATTGAAAAACTACCTTTTCCTATTCCAGAATGCCTCAGAACTGATGAGGGGAAAGTGCGAGCGGAGTTTTTTATTACACTTGTTTATCATCCAGAACTTGACCCTCAAAAAGCTTTTGAATATTGCCAAATGGACATTAATGTTGGATTTGGAAAAATAGAAGATGGTAAATTTAATTCTCAGGTTCCACTGCAAAAAGAACAACATTTATTTGAAAGTGATTTGGTAAAAAATGGTGATAAATGGTCTCCTATAAAAGTATACAAAAAACGATTTCCAAATGGGGTTGATATAAAAGACTGGAAACTAAGAGTTTCTGTAATGGATAGAGAAGGCTATGAAGCACAAGGAGTGCTAATTCCATTTTCAATCGTATTAACTGTCAGGGATATTGATAAAGAGCAACCCGTTTATAATGAGATGTCTATATTGATGGATCAATATAACTGGGAAGTGTCTGACTTAGTAATCGACAGTCAAATTCAAGTATAAGTTACAAGATAGAAAACAGGTCAAATTTGAAAGATGAGAGCCATGAGTTTTCACTTTGAGTTTTACTGGAGTGGCTAAGTTAAACTTGCCACCAATATTTAGTTTTTCAGCTTATAATTACATTCGTATCTCAGTGATACATAGCAAAGTGAAGAATTTTCTATGTATCTTAATAGGCAAAAATTAGCATTTTGATATGAAACACCACAGGCAGCTTTGATACGATATAGTCATTTAAGCTGTTTATAGTCTTCAATCTATCTTGTTCCTGATAGTGAGCTAAGCCACCAAACCTGCCATAAAGAGTTAAATTTATAACATTAATACTGGCGGCTCAATGAGGGTGATTAAAAACTCCCATTTTCGTTCACTTTTTAACATGTTCCACTCGTTTCATAGTTGCATGTTTATGCTAAAAATACTGAGTTCGTTATTAACCTAAATAGCTAATAATACAAACTTATTTATTTAATCAAGTGTATTGACGTTCATAATAATGTAATCTGTTTTGAGTTTGACAAGCTGCTCATTCGATTAACTATTACTAAAGAATCAATTATCAACTTGAAAAGCTCTTTGCTAAGGAGCCGATACACCAGATTGATATTATGTGTCAGTTAGTCATAGAAGGAACTGTTTGAAGTGTAATTCATATCCATTAGGAGCTAAAGGTAATCGATGACAATAGGTTTTCATAAAGAGCGCATTCTTGTTACGCGTTTAAAAACTAATAAAAAAGGTACAACATTCCTTTTGGGATCCGCTTTTAGCCAAATCAAAGATGATGCGGGTATTCCCAATGTTGCAGGTGTCCTCAAGTTCATAGAAGATTTCGCAGATCAGAATGACGTACTAGACTTGTATACTGAGGATTCTCAAGCTTTTGAGCCTAAGGATAAGTACCAACAATCTTTCAATTTGATTGCTGGCTTATGTGGTCAAGATTCAGTTAATGAAATCATTAGAAGAGTTGTTGAAAGCAACATCGATGAACAAGGAAAACATCGTATCCCACAAGCGGTGAAGGACTTTGTCACGAGTGTTAAACAAAGTAATATTTCTGTAAACAATGTTATTACGACAAACTTCGATACCCTATTAGAAGAAGAGTTTACAAACCAAGATATCCCTTTCAATAGTTTTAGTGTTGTTGCTGACACCCAAATAGATGACATGCTTAATGACAACATTAACATTATTCATCTGCATGGCGTTTGGGATCGTGGAGATTCCATGCATACGACCACCCAGTTGCAGTCGGATAGAAAACGTATTGAAACATCATTGCAGAACCTAATTAGTGATCAGACAGTCGTTATAATGGGATACAGTGGTTGGGAGGACAGTTTTACACGTTCTCTAGCGGCCAGCGTAATAAACAATAAGTCAGAGTACGACTTACTTTGGTGCTTCTTTGAAGCAAATGATGCTGTCATTGAAAAGGATGAGAAAGAACTTTTCAATAAATTAGGTGATGCCATTAGGCGCGGTCGCATTCAGTTCTTTAAGGAGATTGATTGCAATAGTGTCTTTGCACTATTATCTAAAGTAAGCGAGCTAAAAAAAAAAGAAACGCTGAGCGAGAGTTAGAGCGAGAGCGAACCGAAAACGTTAATTACTATGACCTTGAAGATAAAGACTATACTCGAAAAATCAGAGAAAAGGCTAGGCGAAAATCCATAGGTATTCTAACCAAAGAAAATGCACTATTTATTAGTGCTTCGCTTGGCTTTGGCGTTTATGACTTCATCTCATCAGTGCAAAGTGAAGTAGATGGCAAGGAAACGAAGTATTTACGAGTAGATTGCTCTGAAGTGATCTCCAAGACTCAAGTAGACCATCAGGTGAGTATTGATACTGGCCAACCTTTAGCACAGCTCATATATTTATTTAACGCCAACGAAGACGAAGTTCACTTCATCATTTTCGACAAGATTCGTGGAAATATGAATGCTGATGCTTTGGTGTATCTCTCCAACTTAGCTAGGAATCTTACCGTTTTTCGAAAAAACGTATTTTTTATTTTTACTTCCAATACCGATATCAAACAATTTCGCAAAATTCATGTCGAATTAGAAGAGTTGAGTTTGCATGATACTGGGCTAATTCTTTGCGATAGATTCGAACTATCTCATTTTACATCGACACAAGTCTCACAGATACACGAACGCTCTGAGGGTGTGGTCGATAAACTTGAACAAATAATGGATTACTTGGTAATCAGTTCGGTAGACGAAGTGTTGTCTCAAGTTGATATTTTTGATAATGAGTTTCACTTAGAGCACATCCCAAAAAAGACGATTAAACAAATTGATATTCTGTTCACTGATCCATCGAAAGCATTGACACTCAGGATGTTGAATATCCTCTCAATTTTGAAAAATGGGGAGACATTAACTAATCTTCTTAAGGATGAAATGGGAGCGGGTCTTCACCCTAGAAATACACAAGAGCTTGTTCGATTTGAATTGGCTACAACAGTCATGATTGATAGTTCAACCGTTCTGATTAAAATCAATCCTATCATCAAAGACTACATTGTAAACAAAATGTCTCGAGAAGAAACTTTCAATATTTCGAATGCATACCTGACAGTTACTATGATTGAGACGCGAAAAGGCGTCAAACTTAGCTCAATCAATAGAAAAATATACCATTCAGGATACAATACTGAGGAAGATAACACCTGCACATTGCTTCGTTATGCTATCGAAGGCTGCCAACAGACCATTGAAATGAATAACCAAATTGGGGATTCTAATGAGATGAACCTAAGGAGAATGAAAAAACTTCGCTATTTAAGTAGCTCATATGTTTATATACTTAGTAACTCTTCTCGTTTCGCTGAAACGATTTCAGCCGTAGAGAACTTAATTGACATTATTAAAGAGGTCGATAATGACAACCTCTACAAATACTATGAGCACATTGCTTCAGCTCACCGTATTAAGTCTAATTATTCTGAAGCTGAGTACTACTTAAATCTATGTGAAGAGCTTTGTCCTGAAGATGATAAACAGACGCTCACATCAATTTATATTGAAAGACTGTATCTGCTAGAAAAAACCGACATTGATGCTGCAATTGCGTTAGCGAAGACTAATAAAATAAACTACCACAAAAAGTCTATTGCTTATACTTTATCTGAAGTGATTCTTGCTGAAAATAAAGATGGTGATGCTCGATTCAAGAGCTTGATTCAGCTAGAGAAACGTTCAAGAAAATTAGGCCATATCACAATGGCTAATAACATATTGTTTACTATTAGTAATGAACGGAGTAGTGTTGAAAAAATAAAAAACCTTGATGAAGCCATTAAATCAGACCAAAGCAGTTACAACGTTTGTCGCGCTACTATATACAAGCATCAAGCTTATATTGAGAATGGATCGATTGACCGAATAAAAGATTCTGATATAGGTCGGCTAATAAATATCTACAACTATCTGTTTAGACAAAAATTCGATACTTTATTTAATAAGTGTCATAAGATATTGTGGGACATTGCAGAGCATCGGCAACGACAAGACATTATCTACCTTATTTTCTTTAAAGGCACTATTGTTTGGAGGCTAAACTCTGATAATGAAAGTGAGAAAAAATATGAAGCTCTGTTCCAGGATTTTTCTCGCCCACCATTGCTAGGGCTTACATCCTAAATATTTTTCAAGGCAAAGGACAACCTTTGCCTCAATCGTTCAAAACATACCGTGGTCGTTGACGTTTGGGGAGTAAACACCTCAGCAACCGCCTTATTTCTTATAAAAGAATCTTTGCGTATGATCACGTTAACTTTTTAAGGAGATCATCATGCGACGAACCCAACAACAATGGCTTACACTTTTTCAAGCCCAAAATAATAGTGACTTAAAGGTTAAGGACTTTTGTCTTGAGCAAGGTATTTCAACATCCTCTTTTTATAAACACAAAACCATATTAATAAATGGCTCAGATATTATTGAACCCTCACCCTTTTCACAAGTTCAGCTCATTGACCCTAACACTATTATTATTCCTCATGTCATTGCGCTAAACGTCGGCAAAGTAAAAGTGACACTTGATGGCAAAACAGATATTCGTTGGCTAGCAAGTTTAGTAGAGCAACTGTCATGAAGATGTTTATTCAGCCTTCTGCTATTTATTTGCATCGTGATCCCGTTGATTTTAGAAAACAAATAGATGGCCTGGCCGCCATTGTTGAATTAACGATGAAGGAGTCATTAAGCTCGGGCGCTCTATTTGTTTTCTGCTCGAAACAACGCAATAAGTTGAAGCTACTTTACTGGGATAAAACGGGGTTTTGTTTGTGGTACAAGCGCCTTGAAAAAGATAAGTTCAAGTGGCCTAAAAAACATGATTTGGCTACGATTAACATTGATGAAGAACAGTTACATTGGTTACTGCGAGGCGTTGATATTAGTGCGATAAAACCACATAAAAACATCGAATTCGACTCGGCTTTTTAGGCGTTTTTTGTTATAATATCGCCATGAAAAATCATCCACTTACCCTCAGTAATGAGCAATTAATTCAGCGTGTTTTATCGCTAGAAGCTCAGTTGTCTGAGCAAAAAAGTGTGCTCGATGATAATGAAAAATCACTCTTAAATAAAGATATTCAACTTAACAAAAAAGACGCCCAGCTTACTAATAAGTCCGATAAAATCGCCACCTTAGAAGAATACATTCGTTACATGACTCAGCAACGGTTTGGTGCTTCGAGTGAAAAATGGTCGCCCGACCAACTAGGTTTATTCGACGAAGCTGAAATATTAAGTGATAAATACGCTGTTGAAGAAAGTACAACGCTTGTTCCTGCACATCAACGTAAAAAGAAACGCCTTTCAATCCCTGATAATTTGCCAGTTACCGATATTATTCATGACTTACCAGAAGATGAAAAGTTTTGCCCACATGACAACCAAGCCTTAAGACATTTTAGTGATGAATGCTCAAAGCAGCTTGATTATATTCCTGCCAAAATCACGGTATTAAATCATGTTCGCCGCAAATACATGTGCCCTTGTTGCAATGATTATTTTGTTACCGCTAAAAAGCCCGCGCAACCGATTGAAAAATCTATTGCCAGTCCAGGATTATTATCACAAATCGCTACGCATAAATATTGTGACGGCTTACCGCTTTATCGCCAAAGCAACCTTATCTTTAAACGCCTAGGCGTTGAGCTAGACTCAACCAGTATGGCGAACTGGATGATTAAGTGTGGCCAATTAGTACAGCCCCTTATTAATTTAGGGCTTGATGTATTAAGAGCGCAAGACGTGCTTTTCATGGATGAAACCGTAACTCAGGTGCTCAAAGAAGAAGGTCGTAGCGCGAGCCAACAAAGTCGCATGTGGATAATGACCAATAATACCGAGCAGCGGATGGTTTTGTTTCATTACAGCCCCACCAGAGAAACCAGCGTAGCTGCACTTATGTTAGGCGACTTTAACGGTACGTTAATGACAGATGGTTATGCCGTTTACGGTACCATCGCTAAAACCAATAATTTAACACATTTAGGTTGTTGGGCACATGCCAGACGCTACTTTAAAGAGGCTAGTGACGCTCAACCTAAAGGGACGTCAGGTAAACCCGAGCAAGCGTTATCTTACATTCAAAAGTTATTTCGTATTGAAGCAAACATAAAAACGACCACAGCCGATGAAAAACACCTTGTTCGACAACAAGAAAGTGCCCCGATATTAGCGGCGTTAAAACAGTGGCTAGATAAATCGTTAAAGCACCCCGTAAAATCAGCGAAGTTAACCAAGGCACTCACTTATTTAAACAACCAGTGGCACAAACTGAGTCGGTATACCCAGAATGGCGCGTGGCCGATAGATAATAATCATGCTGAAAATTGTATAAGACCTTTTGTGGTGGGTCGAAAAAACTGGTTATTCTCTACGAGCGTAGAGGGAGCGAAGGCCAGTGCTAATTTGTACAGCTTGGTGGAAAGCGCCAAAGCGAACAATCTAGAGTCGTCAGTTTATTTAAAAACAGTCTTCACGTTATTACCCCAAGCAAAAACACTTGAAGAGGTAGAGGCATTAATGCCTTGGAATATGAACACACCTGATGAATAATTATTTTTTGCAAAATAGTTTATATGCGCTACGCTTATGATTGTTGGTAACAACACTAGGTAGGATACCTTTTTAGAGGACATTTTAAGGATAAAATTAAAATCGTTAGGAAACGATTAAGGGATGACTAAAACAGGGAACGTTGCTCACGGATGGCATCTTCCTGCTTTACCCACCTCATTTTGTAAATCGAATACGTCAGACCTTGAGCGCTTTGAATTGTCAATAAGGTGGTTGGTTTGGGGCTTACTTTGGGGATACTAGGAATTATCTGAAAGCGGGGTTATAGTGAATCTACTTTAAGGCGATTTTTTCCAAAGACGAGTTGATTGAATGTCTACTTTAATTCTTTTGATAGTAGTTGATAAAATTAAGCTGAATGACCCTTGTTGGCACTGAACCGCCCCATAGAGTGAATTTTTAGATCCTATATTATGTCTTCTATTGACGAATTATCACTCTCCACACTTTGGCACATAGATGCCGTTTTGAGTAGGGGCGACCATTCCATTAGTCTGGGCTATCAGTTGACCTAAAGAATAACCAGTAGCTAACTATAAAGCGCACCAATAAGTCAGGTTCCAACTTTATTTGGAATGTTTTTGATACTTTTTTAATAAATAAAATTTACTGCCAAATTTTTTCTATTTTTATTCACAAAAGCCTATTTATGCTCAACGGCATAAGTAGGCTAGCATGGAATTTTTGTTTCAATATTTATTTAGCTTCTACAGATCATTGATAAGTTTATGAACTAAATAACGGGTTCCTTCCCTCATACGGTTATGGAGGCAGCTTTGCTAAAGGTGGAATCATTCAGATAGCTACAGCATCAGATAAAATAAACATCCATCTTCCGGCATAACTAAAGGTAGTGTCATCAAACGAAAAAAATAAAAAGATAATATCTGATTTTGTCTTTCTGATTTTACACAGTTAATCACTATTTCGGAGAAAAGTTAAACTTATTAATTGAGCTGTAAGCTTAGTACATATCACTTGACTACAATGGTCCTATAATCATTTTATAAGGTTATCAAAGATGATAACCTTTTTGTGTGTTATCATCTTTGATAACGATTAAGTTCATAGGGTGTTCGTCCCCTTAACTTCAAAATCATTAACAATTCACCAATAGTAGAGTCAATTGCACGACCACAATAAAAATGATTTTATTAAATTACCAGGTACATTATGAGTGAAATAGAAGAATACAAAAAAACATCAAAAAGCATGTTTACAGAGGTTTGTGATCCTACATCACTGGTTAGTATTAATATTGTTGATTTGACACTAAACGCCATTGTAATGAAGTTTTTAGGAACTAAAGCAAGCAAGACAGACCTTGGGGTATTGATTGGCTTGTTAGACTTTTGGAATAAAGAAACAAGCGTTATATATATTGAATCCTATTCTGTATTTCGGTCAATCACAAAGAGCAGTATGGCTAATGCAAACTTATCTAGGGCATTAAAGAGCTTAGAAGAGAATGAATTCATCCGAAAAACAGGTGTTCATAATAGGTTGGAGTATTTTTTCGACATAGCCTTTGATATTTTACGTTTAGAGTTTGGTCGGCATGTGGATTCTACGTTATCAAATACGACAACTAAATAATGGCAGTTATCAATTATGATAACTAAATAAGCGTGATATCAAATATGATAACTGATAAGAGTGATCTGCAATACTGTGGTATAGGTACTTTATTATTTTTATAAATACCAAGATAGCATCTGAACATGAGCCCATATTTACACTCAACAAATAAAATCAGCTCTTTTAGGGTGGCGTTAACAGTATTTCCCGTAAATCCTACATAACGACAAAGATAGCATTTAAAAAGCATTAAACAGACAAGTAGCATTTAAAACGACCATGTAAAAGCAATATTAGCACTTATAAAAAATATATTGTGTACGGTCATGTTAAATAATCCGTATTACTATTTATAAATACTGGCTCCTGGTCATTAGCTGGCTTATTGTTAAATATTGGCTAGTTAATTGGCCTTGGGTTATTCTACAAATGATTACAAGAAGATGATTCATTCAATTTATTGCATATTAGAACGATATAAACAGCTCAACTCGTCAAAATCCCCTTTATATATAACGCTCTTATTCTCCTAGAACAAGGTAATTACCGCCCTACTCTAACGCTTGAAATATAACTCAACTAAATAGGTATTTAGATTAGTTATATGTGACTATACGTTTTATGGCTATATTGCTTGGCCGGTAGTGACAATGAAGTTTGCCCGTAGCGGTTTTATTGTAATTTGGCGCTTTTGCAATTTAAACATATCACTAGTTTAGATTGGTTGGTTTTGTATTTTGGGTGTTTTAATTCCATTTTTGGTGGTAATAAATAATTATTTATCATTATTTATTGCAACCAAAATATTTTTAATTAATGTTTTTATAACTGTATTTTATTATTATTTAAAACCTTGTTTTGTAATTATTTATTGCTATATTTCAAAAGGTGAATTAAGCTTTATGTTAAGTACGTTTTTAGGAGTTTGTTTATTGTGAGTAATTTAGTGTTAACTGGTGAGTTAGAGCCAAATAAAATGATTGAACCAAAGCTTCTAACAAGTCTTGCTGGCGTTGATCTAAGTTCGCCCTCTTCCCAATATTTACTGTCGTTACAATCTAAAGAAAGCCGGAAAACAATGTGCTATCACCTTGATAAAGTCGCTAGGATGCTTGGGGCTAATGGGCACGAAAGCCTTAACTGGCATGGTCTTGATTCTATAACTGTTCTATTGATTCGTAACAAGTTATCTCTTGAAGAATTAGCTCCAAAGACAATCAATGCTGTACTGTGCGCTATTAGACAAACGTGTATTCATTCGTTTAGTGATCCTGTTAATGGCATGAGCGCAGATACATTAAAACGGATTGAGCTTATTAAGAATATTAAAGGAACTCGCGTTAGGCCAGAGCGAGAACTTAAGTATGAAGAGATTAAAGGGATTGAACTTTCTTGTGATGATAAAACACTTTTAGGATTAAGAGATAAAGCATTATTTTTACTAGCTATTGGGTGCGGTTTAAGAAGAGCAGAATTAACCAACATTAGGATGAAAGATTTACGCGTTGACGAAGGTGAAATAATAGTAAACGGTAAAGGAAAAAAACAACGTGTTGCTTATCCCCCGATTGAGATTTGGAGTGTGATTAATGAGTACATTGAGGAAACACGTTTTGAAGCAATAGATGAAGATTTCTTATTCGTATCTTTTACTCGTAGCGATGAACCAAGAAAAACTAAAAAAGATGAAGCGATAGTAGGCTTAGAAAGAACGTCTGTTAATTACATTTTTAGCCAACGATGCAAAAAAGCCGGTATAACCGCGTTTAAGCCACATGACCTGAGAAAAACGTATGCTACTAAAATGTTGCGTGATGGTGTGGATATTAAAGTTGTTCAATTGCTTTTGGGCCATGAAAATCTTGCAACGACAAGTGAAAATTATGATTTGCGACAATTTGATGAAGCGAAGGCTTTTGCCCGTAATCATTCTATTTACCCTGTAGCTGCTTAGTTAAAGGAATTAAAGTGAAAAACAATAAGGTGGTTTGTGCATCAGACGTAGGTAAAACAGCATTTTGCCCACATGCTCACTATTTATCGACTAAGTTTTCTCCTGACAAGGTAAGCAGGAAAAGAATGGCGGTAGGCACGAAGAAACATGACCGATTAACCAGAATAGAAAAGAGAAGTGGTGGCTCAAACTGGATTGTTTGGTTATGCCTTATTGGTCTTGCGTTATTTTTATTGTTTTGATGTTGGTTGGATTACTTGCTTAATAGAAAAGTAAATAAATGTATTAAGGTATTCTAGTAGGAAATTATGGACTTTATTTTTGATGTAAATCCCCCTGTGTCAGGATAGTTGTCGCCTCAATTAATTTTATAAATAAACAGGGTGCGGTAAGTTAACGTTCGTGGATTATCAAAGGTATTCAAGCAAGTTTAAAGAAGTAATATTAAACAAACTCAGTCAAAGTGGTTTGTCGGTCAGAAAGTTTGCAGAGCAAGAAGGCATTAACCTCTCAACCCTGTATAGTTGGCAAAAGCAATTCAATACATCAGGTTTAAAAGTGTCAAAAGTGAGTTCGTCAGATAAGTGGTCAAGCGAAGAGAAGTTTGCGGTTGTGCTCGAAACATCCACACTATCGGAGGTTGATTTAAGTGCATATTGTCGAACCAAAGGCTTGTATCACGAGCAAATAAAAGCCTGGAAACAAGCTTTTATCGCGGGCAGCACAGTTAAGCCGACAAAAAGAACAAAGAGTACACCAGAGCAAAAAGCAGATAAACAACGTATTAAAGAATTAGAGCGTGAGTTGCGCAGAAAAGAAAAGGCCTTAGCAGAAGCCGCTGCATTGCTCGTATTAGGAAAAAAGTTCGATGCCTATTGGAAGGAAAAAGAGGACAACTAATTACGCTGACCAATAGGCAAAGACATGCACAACTGATCCGCAAAGCAGTAGCGTCAGGTGCGAGGCAAGATAGGGCTTGTGAAGTTATTGGTTTATCAACTCGAACGCTACAGCGTTGGCGTATTGATGGTGTTATTGGTGAAGATAAAAGGCCAACAGCCATTAGGCCTGAGCCGATGAACAAGCTAAGTGCTAAAGAACGCCAAGCTGTTATTGAAGTTTGTAATAATAATGAGTTTGCATCATTACCGCCAAGCCAGATTGTTCCTATATTGGCGGATAGAGGCGAGTATTTAGCATCAGAGTCGAGCTTTTATCGGATATTAAAAGCGGAAAACATGTTACACCATCGAGGTAAGGCAAAACCTAGAAATAGCCATACGAGACCAACAAGTTACATCGCTAGAAAAGCAAACGAGGTGTGGAGCTGGGACATCAGTTATTTACCGACTTCGGTAATTGGTCAGCATTATTACTTGTACATGATAGAAGATATTTACAGTCGAAAAATAGTGGGTTGGGAAGTTCATTACAATGAAACAGGTGAACAGGCGGCAGAGCTGCTTCAACGCAGTGTATGGTCAGAGAAATGCCTGAAGAAAGACTTAGTATTGCACTCAGATAATGGTGCACCAATGAAAAGCCTGACAATGCGAGCTAAGATGTACGACTTAGGAGTGGTCACATCACGCAGCCGTCCAAGAGTAAGCAATGATAATCCGTATTCAGAATCGCTATTTAGAACAGTAAAGTACCACCCTCGCTGGCCTTCTGAGGGGTTTAAATCCTTAGATGAAGCACGTAAATGGGTAAAAGAGTTTGTTTATTGGTACAACAATGAACATCGCCATAGCAGGATCAAATTTGTCACGCCAAATCAAAGGCATGATGGCCTTGATATTGAAATATTAGCGAAACGAAAAGTGTTGTATCAACAGAAAAGAAATGAGCATCCAGAACGATGGTCAAAAGAAGAGAGAAACTGGCAACCAATAGGTGCTGTGGAGTTAAATCCAGAGCAATATAAAGAAGCTGCTTAACAATTTAGGCGACAACTGCCTTGAAAAACACCGAAATGTGGACATTGTTTTTGATGCAATTATTTTAATTGTGATACTTTACTTTTTTAAACGTATTTATGGTTGGCTCTTTTCATCTTACAAGGAAACTGCTTTTGGCTTTCGCGGAACATTGGTTTATGCTGATAGTGGTCGAAAATCACGTTCATTCACCAATAAAATATTTGGCTTATCTGCAAAGCCTGACTTTATATATAAAACATCTTCAGATGAATTTACATTAGTTGAATATAAAGGGCGAACAAAACAGGTATATCCGAGTGATATAGCGCAAACTATTGCCTCCGTCATTGCGGCTAGAACTAAGTACAACATTCAAAAAGCGTTTGTTCATACTGATACTTTTAGGAAAGAAATTGATGTAAATAAACCTGATCATGTTTTGTATGAAGAAATTGAATCATTAGTGGATATGACAAGACAAATACAGAACAAACAAGAAGTTACAAAGTGTTTCCCTCAACACGTAAAATGTCAGACCTGTTCAATGTCCACGCATTGTTATAGGTGAAGTTATCCACAAAACCTGTTAGTCAAATTAGCTAGGCCTTGCACTACTTACACCTTTTAAAGTCAATAATAAAAATAAATATTAGGAATAAAAATGAAAACTAAAACTATTGTAAAATTTTCCCTGACAATGAAATGTATCTATTTATGTTATTTGCATTAAAAGACTTTACAAAATTATAGAGTCGGTTAAATTACAGCCTTATATAGAATGAAAAAATAAAAAGGATTATTTATGAATACTTATATATTAATACTGACATTGGCATTTAGTGGCGGTGACGGACAATCAGGTATCGGTGGTGTAGGTGGGGTTGCTATGGGTGAATTTGCGAGTAAAAAATCTTGTGACGTAGCTAAAAACCTTTGGTTAAAAAAAGTTGGCGCTCAATTAAAGCCCCTCCATACAGGTTTCAACAAAGATGGTAAAAACAATGTAAAAATCGCATTTTGTACGGCAAAATAATAAAACCATCTAAAGGGTCAAGTCACTTGAAATATGAAATGTATTATTAAGTGACTTAATCTTTATGAACTCTCTCCAAACCTGTAGTACTTTCTTGTTAAATTAACTTCTTTTCAACTGTTTGATTTCAATATTTGAAGTAATTCGTCCGGCTCTTTAAATCCTGGCATAAAATGACCGTTGGCATCAATAATAATTGGCGTAACGTTTACCCCAATATCCTTACCCACTTGAATATAATTTCTTAAGTTATCCGCAGAACAGTTTACTTTTTTTTGTGCTGTACCTTTATAAAAAAGATTGTTGACCATTTTTTTCTTATTGCGACTACATAGCGCATTTCTGAATTTGTCAAAAGTAGGGTTTTTTAATCCACTATTAAGGTATTCACCACCTCTAGGCCAAGGGATATATTTCACTGTAATACCTCTCCTATTGTATTCTGCTAACGAATAATGCAATTTCCTACAAAACCCACAAGTCGGGTCGGTAAAAACATAGACAACATACTTTTCATTCACCGCTTTGAACGTAATTAAATCATCGTTCTTGTCTAATTGTTTTACGTTGTATTTTCTTAATGCTAAATCTGATTTGTTTTCCAGCTCATGATCGAAACTATATAGGCCACCACTGAAAATATATTTTCCATCTTTAGATGCGTAAAAGACCTCTCCACCACTGATTATTTGATAAAGATTAGGAATTGGTGATTGGGTGGTGTTCGCTTTGTTTTTAGCCCTTACAATAGATGTAAACTTCTTGGTTACTTCTGCTGTAGATAGGGTCTTGGCACTTACCTGAACCGTAAATAGAGCGATTGATATTAATAATGTTAACTTCATATTTTATTCCATGAACTAAGCGATAACGAATTTTCTCATAATATAAACTGGCCTTGTTGTTATGGCGGTATCTGTGTCGTTGTATTGTATAAAAAACCATAAATAAACTATCTAATTCCACGCGTTTAATATCCGTTACGGACATCAAAAACACCTTCTTTAATGCCTTTTACATATAGGCGCGCCTATACTGTGTTAATTGAGTCGTTGGTCACTTGGATCAACAAATGAACCATTGGATATAACATGAAACATTGCTTAATTATTCCCTGCGAAAACAATAAACTTGGTGGTAAAGGAATCGAGGCTTATGAAATGTACAGTGGGTATATGATGGAAGTAATGCGACAATTTTCAAAAAAAGATGTTTTGTCTAAGTTCGATGTGTTTTTCTTGTCAGCTCGATATGGATTAATCAAATCTACTACGCTGATTGATGATTACGATACGCGCATGAGCAAGAAGGAATGTGAGCAATTAGAATTCGCTAGTGTAGGAGAGTAATAAAATTTCATCCTAAATCGAGCCACAACTCTATTTACTTGTTAATCAAAACAGTTAGTAATTAATAAACTATCATACTGAATTCAGCGCTTACCTGAATTAACACAATATTTAAGTAATAAAGTTCCATACTCAAAACTCGGTCAACTAAGTTCAGCTTTTGCCACAGGCTGGCCACATTAAAGACATAAGGTTTTAGTAATATACCGACAGCTTTGGGGCAGTAAGCTGTCATAAATCAAGCGTCTAATCAATATATTTAGCAGTCACAATGAGCCTAAAGCGGTCAAAAATACTCGCTAAAATTCAGGCCAAAAAAGGTCACTAATGATACGAAAGCGGAAGTTTTACTATTTTGTTTTTATGACTTTTCTGTGCGTAAACCGGAAGTAATATTTTGAAATTGAGAGTGTTTGTCGAGATCAACTGAGTACCAGTTAGTTGACCTAATATAATCGACAGCAGAATTGAAAATTATTGGGAAAGCGGACGTTCTTAAAATCGGTTTGAAATAAACGGCTTAAAATATTCATTTAATAACCAAAGGAAAACAATTAAAAGGCAACAATTGATGTTGGTGCGGTAAGTTTTTACCACACCATAACTTATGTCACTTGACCAGAACGCCTTGGCTAATGATATATCGTGTTAATACGAGATACTTGAGTGTTGATGCTTATTAATGTTGAGACAGAGACTTTTTTATTTGATTTCAACTACGCTTTTAACTGTAAAATTCGACGAGCACCACTTAATACAACAAGGGCAATTATAAATCCAATAACAAGATCTGGATAACGCGATCCTGTCAGTGTTACTAGCAGTCCAGCTAATATAACGCCAACATTTGCGATAACATCATTAGCTGAAAAAATCCAACTAGCCTTCATATGAGCGCCATTTTCTTTACTATCGGATATTAAAAACAAACAAGTAACATTGGCAATTAACGCAAGTGCACCAAAAATCATCATTAAATTTGATACGGGTTCACTTCCATATATAAATCGCCTTAACACTTCACTTAAAGCCCCTAACGCAAGGAGAACTTGTAACCATCCCGATATGTGGGCTGCTTTGAGTTTCATCTTAATACTTTTACCAACCGCATATATTGCTAATCCATATACGGCAGCATCTGCAAACATATCTAAAGAGTCAGCAATTAGCCCTGCGGATTGCGCAATCCAACCCGCGATGAATTCACAAAAAAACATGAACCCGTTAATGATCAGTAACCACTTAAGAATAATGGTTTCTTTCCCTTCATTTTCTTTAGCAGATGCTTTGGCTTGAGTTGCTTCAACACGGCAACTTTCTCTGGTTATTTCTAACGTAGCACCTAAATTCAATGATTGAAGCTTCGTAGTTATTTCATCCAAATGAGCATCATGAAAAACTTTAACTAGCCGATTAGGAATATCAAACTTTAATCCAACAGGTGGTTCAATACCGTCGAGCGCTAACCTTATCAATCGTTCTTCAGAAGGACAATCCATCTTAGGCACTTTATAATCAGTTGTGAAACGCCCATCAAAAGCATCAGTATTTTTAAACTCTTTAATACTAGAGTCAGTAACAACTGACTCACATTGGCCACTACATTTATTTGACATAAAAAACCTTGCTAAACACATTTTTACAAAGTATAAAGTCTATAGTAACTATAGAGTCAACAAAAAATTTAATATTATGAAAATTGGCGAACTAGCAAAATTAACAGATTGTTCAGTACAAACGATCCGTTATTATGAAAAAGAACAACTGATGAAATCCCCAGAACGAAGTGAAGGAAATTTTCGTTTATATAATAAATCGTCACTTAAACAGTTGATGTTTATCAAACAATGTAGAACGCTAGATTTAACCTTATCGGAAATTCGTCAACTGCTTGAGTTACAAAGTTCACCCTCGATTCAATGCAACTCAGTTAACAAGATGATCGATAGTCATATTCAGCAAGTTGAACAACGTATTAAAGAACTTAATAGCCTAAAAGAACAATTAAATTACTTAAGTAACACCTGCTCAAATAATGGAACAATTGAGCAATGTGGTATTTTACAAAAGCTTACCAGTGACGTAGCGAAAAACGTTTAGATGCCATGCTGATCTTAAATTATTATTTGTTTTCTTCTAGATCTATACATATAAGCTATAAATAAAACCAATATTGTTAACTGTGCCATTATGCCTTCCCAAGTAGACCCAACACCAATCCAATCAATCTCTACAGTAATTGGCAATGGAGAAATTCCAATAACGGCAGCCTCTTGTAATGCTGAAACTGCTTTTCCCATTAATATAAATGACAGTGCTAATAAGAGATATGTTGTTGTTGAAAAGAAACGAGCAATTGGCAATTTTACAGAATATTTAAACATTCCCCATGCAATAATTGATAACACAGCTATCCCGAATAAAAATCCACCGATAACAAATGAGTATTGAGTCGTTGAGGCTTGTGTTAACAGTGATTGATAGAATAAAACCGTTTCAAAAACCTCTCGGTAAACAGCGATAAATGAGAGCACGGCTAATCCCCAAAGTGTACCCGCTTCTAATTGTGTATTAATGTGCTTTTGAATGTATGCCTGCCAATGTTCAGCATTCGTTTTGCTATGCATCCAGATCCCTACATAGAACAGCATTACCGCTGCAAGCATTGCAGCAATACCTTCCATGACTTCCCGACTCGCACCACTAATACTGATCATTGACTGGGCTACCGCCCAAGTAGTAAAACCCGCTAATAGCGCACTGAGCCAACCAAAGTGGACATATTTTAAAGCGTCATGTCGCTTAGTTCGCACTAACACTGTCATCAATGCCAGTACAACCAGCAACGCTTCTAATCCTTCTCTTAGCAAAATAACTAAGCTCGCAGTGAAAAGAGCCTCGTTAGATAAAGTAGTTTCTGTCAGCAGTTCTTCCGCATCATTGAGTTGTCTCACAGTAACTTCCATAAGGCTTTCTAGTTGATTAACCTGTTGGGCGTTAGTCAAAGCTTGACGAAGGTTAATCAAGTTTCCTTCTATGCTTTTACGTAAATTTTTGTCTCGTGCATCCAAACTATTTTCAATTAATTCAAAACCATCTAGATAAGCACTCACAGCAAGTGTTTTGGCCTTCTCATACTCTTCATTTTTATACGCAATACTTGCGGCAGCTAATTGAGTTTTGGTTATAGCTAAAGGACTACTTTGATCAGTAAACAATAATTTGGGATTGGCTCTGAACTCTTCAATTTCATTTTTCGTTAATCCTTCAGTTTCTGTAGATAATATTAATGGACTATAATTTATCCAGTTTTGTAATGAAATTGACTGTGATGGTTTGATTAATTCGCTTGATGATTGAAATGCCAAACCACCTACATAAAATGCAAGAGACCATTTCTGCTGTTCTTTTAATTGTGAAAATGCAGGCATAGCCGTATCATCAAGCCCATTAGATATGGCATCAAACAAGCCTAAAAGTGAACGATTTTCTGCACGTGTTTTATCGGTGAAATCGGTAGGAGCAGGCTTTAATCCCGATGCTAAAACACCATTTCCTTGACCTGAAATACCATGACAACTCGCACAGTTATTTTCAAATAAAGAAAACATAGCTTCTTTAGACAGTAACTTTTTAGGGAGCGGTAAGTCAGGCATCATAGCCAATAATGAAATTCGTAGTTCAGAAGTAAATTGCCTGATAATATTTACATTTTGTTTAGTTGAAATGGCGGTTTGTAAAGCCGATGCGTTCTCATTGAGCAAACGCATATCATTATTAATTGACGTTTTTTCAACTATCAACTCAGAGAATTCAAGCATTTCCTGATATTCATCATCGTTAATAACTTGGCCATTATCAACCGCTGATGCGTAATCGACCCCCACATATTCTGCCAATTGTGCTATCTGGCGTAGTTGAGCAACCTCATCAACCGTTGAAGCTATACTCAACTTCGAAAATAAAATAGTAGCCATCAACACTAAACAAAATAATGATTTTATTCCGATATGTTTTTGACTTATTAATCGCACGTTCCAACAATATTGCATACTATGGCCCTTAAATATTTCAGCCCAAATGATAATTATTATCAATTGTAATACCTATAGTTACTATAGAGTAAAGTATTTTAATTTAACTTGAAGCTTTTACAATTTAAACAAACAGCACAGTTCAAATCATTTGTGTTAGCCTATATACTTCTAGTGGTATCTATTGTTCATTAATGATAAATGCTCGTTTTATCTAATTAATTTTAACAATTCTATTGACTCTATAGTCACTATAGGGAATATAATGTTTAATTGTTGAGGTCGGATATTTATAACTTTTAAGTCAAATGATTATCTTAATACTCCAATATTAAATTATCGAATTCCGTAACGAATGTTCATTATTAAAGGTTTTGCTGTGAAAAATAAGCTTCTGAATTTTACTTTAGTCATTTTGATTGTATTACAATCATTTGTAGCTATTGCAAATTCACAAGAAATTCATGAAATTGATATTCAGCATATCCAAATTGAACATTCTCATGAATCTGATCGCTTTGTAGCTGACAAAGAATTACCAACAGACAATGAACATAATGCTAAAGATTGTCATCATTGTGGTCATTGCCATGGATTTCATATTCAGTGGCTCGTTCAAGCTCAAACCTTTACTGAGCGTCCGAATCAAATAGGACATCAGTATGGGTATTTATTTCAATATTCAAGCCCTCTTCACGATAACCCAATAATCCCCCCTATAAGTTAACTCTATTAGAATCGCTCAGTTTAGCTGAGCATCTTTATATTCGTGTCTACTACGATTTCACTGTCGTCAGTTAACACTATTTAAATAAATATGAGTTTAATTTATGAAAATATTTTTTCAAAAAAATATTGGCGCTGTGCTATGCGTCAGTATGTCTTTGGCTATTTTAATTAATATACAAAGCGTAAATGCACAAACAACATCGACGTCTTGGCTGTCGATGCAAATAAACAAACATCCCGATATTATTGCTGCCAAAGAAGAAATGAATGCTGTTTTTTCAAATGCTGAAGGAAACAAGCAACCACTTTATAATCCTGAACTAGAGACGGGTTATGAACGAGAAGGTGACGCTAATAATTATTCAATTGGTATTAATCAAACGATTGATTTATGGGATAAACGAGAATCGAAAGAGCAACAAGCTAACTTTAGCTTAACTCAAGCAAGCAAACACTTTGACTTTCTTGTTCAAGAAAAGACAGCGCAAGCTTTACAAGCGTTAGTTACTTGGCAAGCAGCTAAAAAACAAGCTGTTATTGCCCAAGAACAAGAAAAGCAGTTAGAAACCTTACTTGATATAGTTAAAGACCGTCAAAAAGCAGGTGATCTAGGGCAAGTAGATGCCGAACTTACTTTTTTAAGTTTATCCCAAATGTTGAATGTTACCGCAAAGGTACAAGTTCAATTAAAACAAGCCGAAGCCCAAACCAAAGAGCTATTGCGAGATTGGACGCCAGATAAAGAGGTTATACCTGCGCAAGGTTTAACTATCACTAATTATCAACTTTCACCTCAATGGCTTGAACAACATCCCTTAGTCTTAGCGGCAAAAGCACAGTGGAAAATAACTAGAAGTGAAGCGCAACTGGCGTTATTAGAGACTAAAGCTGATCCAACTATCGGTATTAATGCAGGCAAAAATGATCGAGAAAATGTGTTAGGCGTAACTTTTTCAATGCCTTTGAATATCCGTAACAATTATTCAGCACAAGCAAGAGCTGCGAATCAACAAGCAATAGCTGCTGAAGAAAATTTTCGCTCCGTTATGCGCAAACAGAGATTTGCTATCCAATCAAGCACTGACACCTTAATCACTTATCAAAAAAACTATCAACGATGGCAACAATTGATGGATGGAAGAGGAAAACGTAGTGGCGATTTACTGCAAAAGCAATGGCAAAGCGGTGATGTAAGTACTACCGAATATTTACTTGCATTACAACAACGTGCTGAAGGTCTTAATGCTGGTATTGAATTACAAAGTCAATTTCAATTAAGCCAAATCGACTGGCTATTACAGGTAGGCCAAATTAAGGCCGCGACTCTGCAATTATCTCAGCTTTGAATATGAAAGGCATTATCAAGAATCAATTAATAGTCAATGAACCAATTTTGGAAAAAACATATGAATAAGCAAATTAAATTAATAACGCTGGCCGCACTTTTTTGTGGGATAACAACCATAACTACTGCGACATTTGCAAATGTTCAATCATCTGAAAAAACCGAAAAGCATGTTGAAGAAAAAGACGATGGGCATGGACATGAAGGTAAAAATGAACACGAAGAAGAAGGTGCGGGAGTTAAACTTTCAAAGGAACAATTAAATTTAGCTGAAATTAACATAACCGTACTAGAGCCTCAGGCGATGTCTTATAGTATTTATGCTCAAGGAGAGATAAAGGCTAATGACTATACCAGTTATTTAGTCTCGCCAAGAGTTGATTCAGTGATACTAAAACGCCATGTTGCTTTAGGTGATCATGTTGAAATCAATCAACCGTTGGTCACCCTGTTTAGTGAGTCAATGGCTGAGGCTCAAGCCAGCTATAGACTCGCTGAATCAGAATGGATACGGGTTCAAAAGCTTGGTAGAAAAACGGTTGGTGACAAACGTTTTATAGAGGCTCAAACCGATTATGAGGCTGACATGGGGCGATTATATGCGTATGGCTTATCTGCTGACGCTATTACCTCTTTGGCTACCAACACTAAAAAACTTGGCCAATACACTTTAAAAGCGGAAATTTCAGGTGCGGTATTGTCTGATGATTTTCGTCAGGGTCAACGGGTCGAATCCGGAGGTACTTTATTTGAACTGGCTGATGAGCATACTTTATGGGTCGAAGCACGTATAGCACCTTCTATGGAGCTGGACGTACCCGAAAACTCGAAAGCGCAAGTAAATGTAGGTCACAATACGTACATAGCTACTGTCACTCAGAAAGCTCATACTATAGACCCCGCAACTCGCACGCGCATTATACGTTTACAAGTTCAAAACAACGATCATAAGCTTCACCCTGGTTTATTTGCCGATATCTATTTTTCCTTTGAAACTAACAAAAAAGTTCTGACTGTACCTGAAGGGGCATTAATGCGTGGTAGTGACGGTGATTGGATGGTGTTTGTTGAAGAAAATGGTGAGTTTAAAGGTGTCGAAATTGAATTGGGACGACAACTTGGAAAATCGCGTGAAATTCTTGGTTTACCCGCTGGCACCAAAGTCGTCACAACTGGTGCTTTTTATGTTGCTGCGGAAATTGCCAAAGGTAGTTTTGACGCTCATAACCATTAATTAATTGATAATTGGAGAACTAACACATGTTAAATCGTTTGATTGACTGGTCTGTCGCTAACCGATTATTGGTGATACTTGCCTTGGTTGCGTTAACGGCTATGGCCATTTTTACTATTCCACGTTTGAATTTGGATGCATTTCCAGATGTTACCAACGTGCAAGTAGCCATTAATACTGAAGCCCCAGGTTTGGCTTCAGAAGAAGTAGAACAACTCATTACCTTTCCCATTGAAGCCGTAATGTATGCATTACCTGATGTTGAAGAAGTACGCTCTATTTCTAAAACAGGTTTGTCTGGTATTACTGTTGTCTTCAAAGAAGGCACCGATATTTATTTTGCCCGCCAATTGGTTTTTGAGCGATTGCAATCAGCAAAAGAATTAATACCTGAAGGTGTTGGTACACCTGAGATTGGGCCAAACACCTCTGGTTTGGGGCAAGTATATCAATATTTACTACTCGCTGATGAAGACTCTGGTTATGACAGCATGTCACTTCGAAGTCTAAACGATTGGGTGGTTAAATTATTATTAATGCCAGTAGATGGTGTTACTGATGTCTTAGCCTTTGGTGGAGATGTTAAACAATATCAAGTAAATATTAATCCTTCTCGTTTACTGGCTTACCAATTGACCCAAGAAGATATTGCTAACGCATTAGAAGATAATAATGATAACGCGGGTGGCTGGTATATGGATAGAGGCCAAGAACAACTTATTATTAGAGGTGTTGGTTGGTTAAGTAGCAATGAAAAAGGTATTGAAGAACTAAAACAAATCCCTGTCAAAACAATTGAAGGTACTGTGGTCTATCTAGCTGATGTTGCAACTATTGAATTTGGAAGCGAAATTAGACAGGGCGCTGTCACAATGACTAAACGTGTTGGTACTAATGGTAGTAAATTCCTAGGTGAAGTTGTATCAGGAATTGTTTTAAAGCGCATGGGCGCAAATACTAAAGTTGCCATAGATGGTATAAAAGACAGAATACCGTTAATTCAACAAGCATTACCAAAAGGTGTGACGTTTGAACCCATTTATGACCAAGCTGACCTAATAGAAAAAGCAGTAAGTACCGTATCAAAGGCATTGATTGAGGCTTTTGTCTTTATTGTTATCGTTTTAGTGCTTTTCTTACTTAATGTACGCGCTGTTTTACTGGTACTTATTTCTATCCCACTTTCTATTGGTATGGCGTTAACGGTAATGGCTTACAATGGATTATCTGCGAACTTAATGTCACTGGGTGGTTTAGCTGTTGCTATTGGGATGATGGTAGACGGTGCGGTGGTGATGATGGAAAATATTTTTAAACATCTCAGTCAACCCGATCGTCGCCATGAGCATAATAGTGAAGGAACACATGACAGTGAAAATCCTTTTGATGTAGGCAAAGATACATCGGTTGGTTTACGTATACAGATAGCCGCACGAGAAGTAGCTAAACCTGTGTTTTTTGCGGTAACGATTATCATGGTAGTTTTTGCCCCTTTATTCAGTTTAGAAGGTGTAGAAGGTAAACTATTTCAACCGATGGCAATTAGTATCATGATTGCTATGGCAGCGTCATTAGCTGTTTCCTTGATTGTCGTTCCAGCGTTAGCCAGTTACTTCTTTCAAAAAGGCTTTAAAGCACGAACCAGCCCTTTAGTTAGCATACTTGAGAAAATTTATCGTAGTAGTTTAACAAAAGCGATGAATGCCAAAAAAGTTGTTCTTATTGGTGCAGGGATTTTACTTGTAGGTGCTTTATTTTTAGTACCGTATTTAGGCACTGAGTTTGTACCTGAACTTGAAGAAGGCACTATTAATTTACGTGCAACAATGGCTCCTTCGACTAGTTTAACTACAGCCCTTTTTGTCGCGCCTAAATTGGAAAAATTATTACTTGAATTTCCTGAAGTTACCTACGCAGCTAGTCGCATTGGTCGAGCGGAAATTGGCGGTGATCCAGAGCCAGTAAGTAATATTGAAATCTATATTGGTCTCAAACCAACAGCAGAGTGGACGAGTGCAAAAACACGCCATGAACTACAGGGCTTGATGGAAGAAAAGCTTGAGCAATTCCCTGGTTTACTACTGAATTTTTCTCAACCGATAGCGACAAGAGTAGATGAATTGCTTTCTGGTGTTAAAGCACAGTTAGCAATAAAACTATTTGGCGCAGATCTTGATATCCTTGCTCAGCAAGGTCAGTCTATTGTTAATGCTATTCAAGGTGTTGATGGTGCAAGGGATGTCGCTATGGAGCCTATAGCAGGAGAATCTCAATTAGTCGTTAGACCAAATCGTCGTCAATTGTCTCGATATGGTTTATCTATTGGTGATGTAATGAGATTAGTGCGAAATGGTATCGGTGGTCAGGAAGTAGGACAAGTCATTAATGGTAATGAACGTTATGATATTTATCTGCGGATAGGCAAAGAGTTTAGAGATCAGCAACAAACTATTGCTGATTTACGACTACAAGCCCCAACAGGTGCATGGGTACGGCTAGGTGATATTGCAGATATTGCCATTGAATCTGGCCCTCCTCAGGTACGTCGAGATGATGTTCAGCGACGCGTAGTTATCCAAGCCAATGTACAAGGACGAGACATGGGTAGTGTCGTAAAAGATATTCGAGAAGCAATTGAAAGTAAGGTTGATTTGCCTGCTGGTTATTCCGTTGATATCGGTGGGCAATTTGAAAATCAACAAAGAGCACAACAAAGACTCGCTATCGTTGTACCACTTTCTATTGGCATGATAGCGCTCTTATTATATTTTGCTTTTACCAGTGTTGGACAGGCCATGCTCATTCTCGTTAATTTACCTTTAGCCATGATTGGTGGGATTGTTGCCTTGTATATTTCCGGTCAATACCTATCTGTACCAAGTTCAATTGGTTTTATTACTTTATTTGGTGTCGCTGTTCTCAATGGCGTGGTGATGGTTGAAGCGATTAATCTGCGCATTGAAACAGGTACGGAAAGTAT
Source organism: uncultured Colwellia sp. (assembly GCA_913058145.1). Taxonomy (GTDB): domain Bacteria; phylum Pseudomonadota; class Gammaproteobacteria; order Enterobacterales; family Alteromonadaceae; genus Colwellia. Next base: position 7,902 of record CAJXQM010000015.1, on the reverse strand, counting down.
TGCCAAAGCCGTTTACGAAGGTGCTATATCAAGACTTCGTCCTGTATTGATGACGGCTATTATTGCCGCCCTCGGTCTGATACCTATGATCATGTCAAATGGTGTTGGCTCTGAAATACAACGACCATTAGCCACCGTAATTGTAGGAGGCTTGATCACTGCGACGTTCCTTACCTTATTTGTTCTTCCCGTGCTTTATGGTTGGTTTTCTAAAGGTCGAATTGAAAAAATGAGAAGGTAATTCTGTTTAGTTAAAGTAAATATATCTGTTTGCTTTAACTCTATACCCCGTAGATATTCGCTACGGGATATCGATTTATAGGAGAAAGTAATGCCCGACAATTTACATCAACATTCAACTAGTCATGGACACAGCCATATTCCTAAAGATATGTCTTCAAGTCGCATTGGCTGGGCATTTATATTAAATGTTTGCTTTACCGTTATTGAACTTATTGGCGGCTGGTTAACCAACAGTACCGCAATAATGGCGGATGCGGTTCACGATTTAGGTGATAGTTTATCCATTGGTCTCGCATGGGGATTAAATAAACTAAGCAAGAAAAGCAGTGATGAAACGTTTAGTTACGGCTACCATCGCTTCTCTTTATTTGGTGCACTAATTAATGGCATAGTCTTAATAGCGGGATCGATTTGGGTGTTAACCATCTCATTCCCTCGATTGTTATCTCCAGAAATGCCTGATGCTCAAGGCATGTTATGGTTAGCAATATTAGGGGTGATTGTTAATGGTTATGCTGCATTCAAATTAAGTGACGGAAAAACATTAAACGAACGTGTACTTAATTGGCATTTACTGGAAGACGTTTTAGGTTGGGTAGCTGTGCTAATTGTTGCTATCGTCTTAATGTTTGTCGAACTCCCAATACTTGATCCCATACTTTCAATCGGATTTACGTTATTTATTCTTTTTAATGTCTTAAAAAACCTCCGCACTGCAATACGTCTGTTTTTGCAGGCAACACCAGAGCAAGCCATTCAAGAAAAAATAAGAAATGAATTATCAACATTGAAGTTTATTGAAGATATTCATCATTTCCATTTATGGTCCCTTGATGGAGAAAGGCATGTGCTTACTGCTCATTTAGTGTTGAATCATTACTGTGATCAACAAGAATATATGGCAATAAAGCATGAAATATCAACACGACTTAGCCCTTTTCATCTTGAACATACAACACTGGAATTTGAGTTTGTAGACGAGATATGTAGAGACTCAAAAAACAATTAGAAATACTTTCAAAGATGAAAAGGCATTTTAACTAAACCTGTTACAGGCTCGTTGTTTTGAGAGAACCTCTTTCTCTTACTAGTGTGGAAGACTTTAGAGCTACTACTACAGCAGCATGCTGACGAATTTATTTTTCGTACGCTCAAATCTGACGGATGACTATAATGGTTAGCTATTACAGCAATCTTGTCCTTCTTGAATTGGTGGGCATTTAACAGTTCCATAAGAACAGAAAACGCAGCAATCACCTTTTAAAGGCTTTAATAATACTTTGCATGATTCACATTCATAGAACCACTGACAGGCATTGGTTGGCATTTTTTCTGTTTTACTATGACCACACTCAGGACAAGTTATTGTTGAGTTTAATTTTACACTTTGCATATTCGCTCCTTTAAAGGTTTTACAATATCTAATACTGACATTACGACCATTAAACTCTAAGGCGCTTAGGGGCGAAACCGCCTTAGAATTAATACTCTAAATTTGTTTGGTACTTGAATGATTCCAATGTCCGCTTTTGGCTAGCTGTTGTCGTAAGACTCAACTAATATCTAATGACTTTTTTGTCGGAGTAGAAGTCATAAGGGAATCATAGATGCTAACGACCGCTTTCAGTCTTGGAACTGCCGTTAGTGAAGTAAACGCTACCGACAGCTAAGCGCACAATTTTGAACATTTCAAATATTCTGGAATATACCATACTTATAGTCCCTTCAACCAAAGGAGAACTATCATGTATGACATTATTACTTACACCCTAAAACACCTAGCTGGAATAAAGGTAAATAAGTCGGTCAAAAGCTTCCTCTTAAGCTTGAGGAGGTTTGGTCTATTAGAACAAGGCTTGATTTGACAAATAACCTGCGTGAATTAACGATGTTCAATTTGAAATAACAAAAAAGACGAGAGAATCACTTCAAAAGTGGATTGCATTTAAATCACTTCGTTCTGGTGATTATTTGTTTGGTAGCGGAGTAGCAGCATCAGCATCAGCATCAATGAAATCATTTTTGTTTGTTTTGACATAAGGTTTAACATACTGTGGTGGGATCAGTAGTGCTTTATGCTCAAACTCTTGACACTTTCTTGCTAACCAATGAGAGCCGCCGCAAGACTCCATGGCAACAGTTGTTCGTTCTATATTAGCGAGAAAAATTAACTTAGTGCGACTTGAATTTTTACGGAAAACTTCTCGGCCAGATGAATCATGACCAACGAGATGAAAGGTAGCTATTCTTGAAGGTAATGGTCATAAGGATGAAGGTATCTCTAGCAACAAAAAATTAGCAATGGCACTCTTTTAAATTTGAATCGTAAACAGATGTGGCAATATTTTATTAATGGGCACAATATTGTCAAAATGTTTTGGCTATATTTAGATCAAACTTTAACCCACTCCCACAGCGTAAGTATCATAAGCCAAAGACTCAAATGGCTGATGATGCTAATCAAGTTTGGACTTGGGATATCAGTCATTTACCAGGAAAAGTTAAAGGGCATCATTATTATTTATATATAATCCTTGATATTTTCAGTCGTAAAATTGTAGGTGTAGAAGTTCATGATCAAGAATTGGGGGAGTATGCCGCAGAGCTTCTACAAAGAGCCACATGGTCTGAAAAATGTGTAAACAATGACTTAGTATTGCATTCTGATAACAGTGCGCCAATGAGAAGCTTTACAATGAGAGCAAAGATGCAAGATCTTGGTGTGATCACCTCATATTCAAGACCAAGAGTTAGCAATGATAATCCGTATTCTGAGTCATTATTTAAAACGGTAAAATATTGCCCGCAATGGCCTGTTGATGGTTTTGATAATATCGAAGAAGCTAGATTATGGGTTGATAAATTTTCGGTTGGTATAACACTGAGCACAAGCATAGTGGCATTAAATATGTAACTCCAGAGCAAAGACACGGTGATCTTGATACTAAGATTTTAAACAAACGTGAAGACGTGTATAAAAAAGCCAGATCAAAAAATTCGAACCGATGGAGCAAGGGCTGCCGAGATTGGGGTTTTATTCAAAAAGTATATTTGAGCCCTGAAAAAGAAGCAGCTTAAGCAAAGAAATTACAATTTAGGCGACAACTGCCTTGAAAAACAGCGGAAATAACTGATCGGCTCACCCGAAATACGCAGCTACTATACCGGCTGTTTTATATCTAATTTAATCGTTGTCTTTTAATATCGTTTCAAACTCTTTTAATTTCCCTGCCCTTCTAGCAAGGCATTCAATAGCGATAGTAACAACGGGTTTAATATTTGTTGTGCCATTGGTTAGATTATCAATTTGTTTGCATTGATATTTACCACAACTAAAACCTAACTCTTTACCGAGCGAGTGATTATCCAGACCTAGCAAGTCTTTAACCTTTATCAATTGCTCTATGTTCATAAAAAGAAACTCTATCTTGTAGTAATTATTACTATTCTATCATACGGTACTTGTGAACTACCCACCGACGCCACTACGTGTCGATCAATGGGCTTCTGCAAACCTAAACTAGGCGGCTTCTTTTTTCTCAGTTCCCACATCAAACTTTGATCGCTCAAAGACTTTCGTTTTACTAGATGATTTCTGCTGAAATTTGGGACGAACCCTAGCGACTATCCCAGCCACCATTAAATCATTTTCGCCTGTGCTTGCGACGGAAACCGCCGCAGATTGGTCTCTGCATTGAACCGTTCCGCAATTTTCACAGGCAAATGAGCGGACATTCAAATCGAATTTATGCCCATGCAGGCATTCACAACAAATGCCTGATGATTTCACAAAACGACCTATTTCGTGGTAAATACCGCCATTCAATTCAACTTTGTATTTAGTGAGCGAAGTAATCATTCCCATCACATTATCGTTGACCATCGAACCATTAAATAGCTGCATACCCTTCACATTCAAATCTTCAAATACGACGATATCACTGGCCTTGGCTATCGAACAGGATACTTCGTGGGCAAACGCCAGGCGTTGGCGAGATATTTTCCCGTGGAGTTTATTCAGTCTGTTTTTCGCTTTATGCCAGCGACTTGAGCCTTTTTTTCTACGGCTCAACTGGACTTGAATTTGCTTTAATTTTGTAGAGGAACGTTTAAAGGTTTTTGGATTTTTAACGTACCATCCGTTTGAGCCCACTACGGTGTGTTGGCTATTGATGTCGTAGCCAACAATCGTGGACAGTAGCTGCTTTGCCGCCTTACACTCTACCTCTTGTGTTAGCGAAACATTCCATTTTCCGTGCGAAATCTGGACAGTAACCGTTTTGATTTTACTGGCTAATTTTCGATGTTGAACAACACCAATTTTACCTAGCTTTGGAATGCTGATAACGCCATTTTCTATGCGAATGCAGTTTGAATTGTTCACACAACGAAAGCTGTCGTTGTGTAGTTTTTTAATTTTAAAGCTGACTTTAAAGGTCGGGAACTTTTGCAATCGACCTTTAGTAAATGAGTTTTTCAGTGCCGTTTCCAAATCTCTTGCCACTTGCTGCGCTGCCGCAGCATCAAAAGCTTTGAGCCAAGAGAATTCTTCAAACTGTTTTAACTCTTTAATCAATTTCGCCATTTCTACATAGAACAAAAACGTTTTATCGTAACGATAACGCCGCATATTTTCAGCCAACAAAAGATTCCACAACCCGCGAGCATACGAGCTAAACTCAATGAGTTTAGCTTCCTGTTCGGGAGTTGGCTTTAGCCTAAAATTGTATCTTAGCGTCTTTTTCATATACTGTACAGACTACTGTATAAACAGGATTTGTCAAATGGAGTATCAAACTAATTCTCACTGCAAGCACTTAATTGCTCTGCACTTGATTCTTGTTGTTAAATACCGAAAACAACTTTTATTAGGGGAACTTGGAGCGTTTGTAAAATTGAAAATAATTGATATTGCTAAATATTCAGAATTTGAAGTTGAGGAAGTCGAAATAGACAAAGATCATATCCATATTTTACTGACAATCTCGCCAACGATTAGTGTTTCAAGCTATGTACGCAGAATTAAACAATCCACCACCCAATGTGTCTGGTCAGAATTTAAATGGCTGAAAAAAGAGTTTTGGAAAGAGAATACTTTTTGGTCTGATAGTTATTTTGTATGTTCCGTGGGTAATGCCTCTGCCGAGACTGTTCGAAAATATATTCAAGAACAAGGTTAGTTAGTTATCGATTCATCCCAACGACGCCACTTCGTGTCGATCAATGGGTTTTCTCGACAGATTCGATAAAGGCGCGTCTATATGTAAAGAGTAATATTTTCCTAATTTAAGAGTGTGTTTTATTAACCAATCGAAATATTTATTCAATTCTGAGGACTTTAAAACTTCAGTCTCAGTAATACTTTAATGCCAATAAAAACACTTAAAGTAACACATTGTTTTTCAATTACTTTAACGAATAAAAAAAACTGATTTAAAACAATGTATAAGCAATATTTATTATTGTTGGATAAGCATCAATTACCTTTAAAGTGTTATATGATATCCATATCTGACTATTAAAATCTATATTGAATATGATTGCACTTACGGAAAAGCCTGAAGCTTCATCTGATCGACTAGAAGAATTACTCACTAAAAGGGGTAGTTTTAAAACTAAAGGTCACGGTCTAACAGAAGAAATTAAGTTGATTGCTGGTGTCTCTTACACGACAGCCAGAAAGTGGCTTTATGAAAATGCATTGCCTCGTACCTCTGAGGAGCGCATGAGAGTTGCTGATGTTTTAAATATAGATCTTCTTTATTGGGAGTATGGTTTTCATAACCAAGAGAAATCAACTAAACCTTTTGAGACTGATTATTTATTTCACATGAAGGTGGCGAACATGGTGATGGGAATTATTCATGAGGATAAATTAACTATATCACCTGACAAGGTTATTGAGATTGAACTAGTTGCTCTTGAGCTTGCAAAATCAACTAAAAACCTTGAGCCAGATATTAATATAATTACATCACTAATTAAATTAGCTGTTTGATATTCTTGCAAAGGAATGTACTTATGATTGATATTCAATTTATTCATATCCTTGTTTTTTTCCCTTTAATAATCTCTTTAATTTCATTCAATAAAACACCTAAATATATACCGTTAATACTTATATCTACTTCGATAACAAGCTCTTTTTTAGGGAGTATTGTCGATTTGTTATCAGCTTTTATCGAACATCGACGAGAAAACCCAGTGATCTTTAGTCGCTGGGATGAATCGATGAAATTAACCTTGTTCTTGAATGTATTTTCGAATTGTTTCAGCAGAAGCGTTGCCAACAGAGCAAACAAAATAGCCGTCTGACCAAAATATTTTCTCCAACCAAAACTGATTTTTAAGCGCAGGAAAGCATTCCCAGATCCGAGAGGTAGTCATCTGCTTAATGTTCCTGACATGCTGAGAAACGCTGTACTTTGGGCTTATCGTCATAAGGATGTGAACATGATCTTTGTCGATCTCCATTTCCTCGACAGAAAAATCATAGTTTTCTGATATTTTCATTACAGATCCTTTGATGAACTGTCCTAAATCGCCTAGCAGTAGTTGCTTTCTTTCTATACTTAACCACGAGAATTAAATGCAGAGCAATTAGGTATTTAGAATGTGAATTAGTTTGATATTCCATTTGACAACCTCTACATATACAGTAGTCTATACAGTATATGAAAAAGACACTCAGATACAATTTTAGGCTCAAGCCTACAGCAGAGCAGGAAGTTAAACTCATTGTGTTTGGCTCGTATGCTCGCGGGTTGTGGAACCTTTTGCTGTCTGAAAACATGCGTCGATATCGGTACGATAAAACGTTCCTGTTTTACAAAGAAATGGCCGCACTGATTAAGGGTTTAAAAAAATTTGAAGAATTTTCTTGGCTCAAAGCCTTTGATTCTGCGGCTGCTCAGCAAGTAGCGCGTGACCTTGAAGCCGCTTTAAAAAATTCATTTACCAAAGGTCGAGCTCAACAATTTCCGACTTTTAAAGTGAGCTTTAAACAGAAAAAACTCCATGATGATAGCTTTCGTTGCGTCAATAATTCGAACTGTATCCGCATTGAAAATGGCGCAATTAGTATCCCTAAAGTTGGCAAAGTACAGATTGTTTTGCATCGAAAATTAGCCAGTAAAATTAAGACAGCTACCGTTCAATTAAAGCACGGAAAATGGAACGTATCACTCACTCAGGAAGTTGAATGTAAAAGCGCAAAGCAAGTGCTATCAACGCTTGTTGGCTACGATATTAACAGTCAGCACACTGTTGTGGGCTCTAACGGATGGTACGTTAAAAACCCGAAAGCTTTTAAACAAGCATCAGCAAAATTAAAACAAATTCAAGTCCAGCTGAGTCGTCGAAAGAAAGGCTCAAGTCGCTGGCACAAAAGCAAAACACGCTTAAATAAACTTCATGGCAAATTCTCTCGCCAACGCCTAGCGTTTGCTCACGAAGTATCATGCTCGATAGCCAAGACCAGTGATATTATAGTGTTTGAGGATTTAAATGTGAAAGGTATGCAGCAATTTAACGGCCAAATGGTGAACGATAATGTGATGGGCATGATCACAGAATTAACCAAATACAAAACTGAATTAAATGGCGCTGTTTACCATGAAATAGGTCGTTATGTTAAATCGTCAGGCATTTGTTATGAAT
>CAJXQM010000014.1 GCA_913058145.1 uncultured Colwellia sp. | reverse complement strand
ACGAGATTCGCCTTAGTCTCGTGGGCTCGGAGATGTGTATAAGAGACAGATTTATTACTGCACAATTCAAGCCATAAAATAAAAAGCAATTAATACATGTAGTTAAAAACTTTTGTAAATTAGGTTGTAAAAAATACTGACAGTATTTTTTACAACCTAAATAACCTATAACGACTCCAAGCGAGTTAACGCTAACGCTTTGTCTGGAAAATCATACTGAACTGCTTGTTTAAGCAAAACCTTCGCTTGTTCTTCTTGATTAAGCATAAGTAAAGTTTCAGCTAAACGATAAAGTAAGGTGGGTTGTCTACTATCACGGGCATGAGCAAACCTTAAGTGGGACAAACCTTTTTGAGGCTGATCATTTTGTACTAATAACCAGCCATAAGTAGCTGCTATCGCTGGAGAAGCTGAATCAAGTTCAAATGCTTTTGCCGCGTATGCTAGCGCTTTATTTTTGTTCTGACGATTAATAATAGCTAACTGCCTGAAGGCCCGTGCGTCTTGATATTGCTCTGCTAAAATTGAAAAATGCAGTGCTGCTTCAGCATTATGTCCGGTATAAAGATACTCTAAAGCAAGTGTCCATCGAATATTGTAATTTTCATATTGCTGTAGATGGCTATTAAGTACATGAATACCTTCTTCTGTTAGATTATTATTTTTCAATAATTCAAACAAACGATACGCATAAATGGGGTATGGATACTTGCTGTAAAGTATTCTGCCGGTTTGAATCGCACTTTTATACCACTTCAACTGTTCATAGGCCTTTATTTGCAATATTAATACTTTCATATCAGCATTATCGGCCAGTGGTTCCAACAATTTTAGCGCTAACCGTCCTTGTTTAAGATTAAGCAGCCATTGAGCGCGAACTAATTGTACCTTTTTACTTTTCGGATTAATAATTTCAGCATTCTCTAAAGATTTATGCGCCAATTCATAACTCCCACATTGCATATAAATTTCTGCAACTGAAGCGAGCTGCTCATCGTTTTCTAATGATAACCCTCGCCAAATATCAAGCACAGCTATAGCACTATCACACTGCTTTAAACTCACGTAAGTAGCGGCTAATCCTGATAAAAAACGGACATTAAGTCGATTATTTATTCGCTGAGGTAATAGTAAATCTAGTGAGGCTTTACCTTGCCCTAGTTTTATCAAGTTATCAGATAAGCCAAGCAAATTATCTAAATCGTTTGGGTTTAATTGATAAAGTTTTTGCCGCCAATAAACGGCAATGGCTAAGTTATTCACTTGTTCTGCTAAAGTGGCAAGCTTAGTAATAACAAAAGTGGATTTGGGTGCCTTTTTATACGCTTGATTTAACAACTCAGCAGCTAAATTAATCTTACCTTGCTGTAAATAAACATAATGCAAATTAAGATAAAGTTGTAACATTTTAGGTGCTAGGCTAATCGCTTTTTTAAGTTTACTTTCTGCTTGTACATTTCGTCCACTGCGCAAATCAACACCAGCAGATAAGCTTAGATATATGGGGTTATTGGTGTCTTTTTCTAATAGTGTACTAACCACGGCATTTGCCTGTGTTAATTGTAAGTCATCTAATTGTAATTGTGCCAATAATAAGGTCAATTCATCGGAAGCAGCTCCTTGTTGATACAACTGCTCTAATAATGTTAAAGCTGCAGATAAGTTGTTAGTCGCTAATAATAGTTTAACTTTATATTCAAGTAATCTATTATCCTTTGGAAAAACCTCAAGTGCCTGTTCTACTTTTATTAATGCTGAAAAGTGATCTTTAAGCTTTACCAGCCCACTAAGGTGTAGCAACCAATATTCTATTGATTTAGATTCACCATCATAATGCTCTAATATTCTTAAGGCCGCATTATAGCGTTCAAAACGAGTATCAAGCTCAGCCACCATTAAGTGACTTTGCTCATGTCCCGGATATTTTTGAGCATAAAAATTTAAATGCCCATAGGCATTTTCCCAGCTTTCTTGGATATATAAACTCGTTCCCAAAATAAGTCGGATAGAGGGATATTTATTTAAATCTTTTTCATCTATTTTACTTAAGTAGGCAGATAAGTTTTTGGTTACTTTAATCGCATCATTTTTCTTATTCAATTTAACTAAAACCAAAGCATATAAGAGGTTGGCGTTAGGATAATTTGGTGATAGCTCTAAAACATAGCTAACATGTTTTAGAGCTTTTTCAGGCTCAGATTCAGCAATATATATTTCGGCTAATAACAACCTTGCTCTTAAGCTACTTTTATTAATGGCCAAACTTTGCTCTAAGTATTTTTGAGCTAAAGATAAATCACCTTTTTTAAACAAAACATCACCTTTTAATTCTAAGGCTTCTGCATTTTGACCATCTAATTTAAGCACTTTATTCAGCTCAATGTCACCTTGAGTTACATTACCAAGTTTAAGTTCAAGTATTGCGTTGCCAAGATAGCCTGTAGGTTCTGATGGTGCAAAACGTATTGCACTCTCATAGACATCACGCGCTAATTCAAATTGATTTAATTCAAGATAAGCTCGTCCTCTCAGCGCTAAAATTTCAGTCTGATTTACTGAAGTTTTAACATCGTGCTTTACCACCTCAAGTAATGCATCAAACTCGCCTTGATACAATAATGACTGACCTAAAGGAATAACTATTTGGCTTGTATCTGCACCATCAATAATAGCTTGACGAAATTGATTTTCCGCGTCTTCAAATTTACGCGAAAGTAAAAAAGCCCGTCCTAACAAAATACGCGACGATAAATGTTTTGGATCTTGAAACATCGTTTCTTTCAATAAAACAATAGACCTCCCATACTCTTCTTGATAAAAGGCTGTGAGCGCATCCTCATAAAGATTATCGCTCTTTTTGGCATAAGCAATATTTATAGTCATAATGACAGTAATGACACAATGAAATATTCTTTTTAATGGTGCCATTTTTTATTTTCCAAAGATAATGTAATAATCGAGTTCAGGTTAACTATTAATAGTTAATTCGTACTTTTCAATTAGCGAATACAACGTTGGCCTAGTAACCCCCAAAAGCTCAGCGGTTTTAGACATATTTCCCTCAGATAGTGCATAGGCCTTTTGAATCGCGATTGATTCGGCCTGCTCTCTTACCGTACGTAAGTTTAATGATAGTTCATAGTTACTATCATTGTAATCAAAGAACCCTAAATCAAACGCAGTGACTTGCACTCCGGTGCACATCACTACAGAAGATTTAACTTTATTTTGTAATTCACGAATATTTCCTGGCCATTTATGAGCCTTAATAGCACTAATCGCATCAGCAGAAAATGATTTAGCATGACTTTTATACTCAGTAGCATAAAGTTGAAGAAAATATTGAGCAAGAATTAAAACGTCTTCATCTCGGTCACGTAATGGAGGAATATTTAGGGTGATCTCGCTTACTCGATAAAACAAGTCTTCTCTAAACTCTTTGTTCGCAACCATTTCCTCTAAATTTTGATTTGTTGCACAGATAACTCTAACATTAACGGGGATTTCTTCTCTGCCACCTAGTCGTTCAATTATTTTTTCTTGTAAAAAACGTAGTAGTTTAGCTTGTAAGTTGAAGGGCATATCCCCTATTTCATCCAAAAATAAGGTTCCCCCCTCTGCACATTCTATTTTTCCTTTAGTCGTTTTATGGGCACCAGTAAATGCCCCCTTTTCAAAACCAAATAATTCACTTTCTAATAATGTTTCAGGAATCGAGGCACAATTAATAGCGATAAAAGGTTTGTTTATTCGATCGCTTGCAAGATGCACAGCTTTAGCGGTTACTTCCTTGCCGGTGCCACTTTCACCTAACAATAATGCCGTAATATTTGTTGGTGCAATACGCTTTACCATGGTACATAAACGTTCAACTGCTTCACTATTGCCAATAATACCAATATTACTATCAGTCACCGCGCGCATTGTACGATTTTCACTTTCAATGTTTGCTAAAGTCAACGCACGTGAAATAATGACATTAATCACTTCTGCATCAATAGGTTTTTGATAGAAATCATAAGCTCCAGCAGCAATGGCCTTTAATGCATTAGTTCTATCTTCATTACCGGTAATGACTATGATTTTTGTGTGTGGTGCTATAGCAAGAATTTCTGCAAGTGCTTTTAACCCCTCACTCGCATTGGCGGCATCTGGCGGTAAGCCTAAATCTAAGGTAACAACCTTAGGTTCATGACGTCTAACTGCAGCGATAGCTGCTTCCCTATCTCCAGCGAGAATGGCGCTGTAATCAGACAAGCTCCATTTCAGCTGTTTTTGAATTCCTTTATCGTCATCAACAATTAATACTTTTTCCATTAGAAGCTTTTCCTAATTATTTATATTGCTAATTTATTTGTCAGACTGAGGTCTAACATACCGTTGTAGGGCATAATTTATTGAGACTTTACACGGGTAAGCAAATAATCATTTTTGTGCCTTGCCCTTCAGCGCTTTCAACCGTCAAGCTACCTGCGATACTTTCAAAAAACTGCTTTGCTTCAAAAACACCAATTCCCATACCTGCATTACCTTTAGTTGTATCAAATGGTTTAAAAAGTCTCGATTTAATAAAGCTTTCAGACATTCCACAACCATTATCACTTACGACAATATTTATGTGATCTTGCTGCTTCTCTAAGACTATTTCTACCCAACCAGTATCTGATGTCGCTTCTTGTGCATTTTGAATTAAGTGATTTATCACTGAAAAAAAACGTTCATAATCTATGATCGTTAAGCATTCATCCTTATTTTTAATCACAACCTGTGGCTGCACTACGTTTCGTTGTGCAGCCACTCGCTCAATAATATCAGCAAGATCAACGCTTTTACTCGTTGATTGTGCCGCGTGCTTATTGCTTAATTGCGCTAATACTTTTGCTAATCGCTCTGTCGCTGATTCAACCGTTTCAAAAACATCATCAACAAATTCTTTATTATCTCGATGTTGTATCGCGTTAGAGGTTATGAGTGCTAATTGTGCTTGAACATTCTTCAAGTCGTGCACTAAAAAAGCAGACATTTGATTAAATGCATCAAACTGTTTCGATTCGGCAAGCTTATCGTTGGCTTCATTCAAGGAAATAAAGTTACCTAATTGTTTAGCGATAGCAAAGAGTAGATCTCTATCTTCCCAATTAAGTTTATTTTCCTCATCACTATTTGAAAGTATAAAGAAACCGTAGAAATTTTTGCCTATGAAAATAGGCACCAGAATATTTACACCGACGGTATGCCACATTTTGGGCTCAATATATAAACCAGGATATAAGAGCGAATCTTCGATATATTCATTGATATCAATAATCCAACCTTGGTTTTTAGTGAAATGCTCAATTAACATTAAATCTTTGTCAAACGACTCATCTAATTCTATGCCATCACTATGCTTTACCGTGAATCGATTATTACCATTGGCTTTTAATATCACACCGCCAGTAGCACCAACTTTAGACATCATAATTTGCAATGATACTTGACAATAATTTTCAGCACTCGCCGTTTCTATTTGACCAATAAGCTCTAGCCATTCTTCTCGATACTCATATTTATTCGCAAAGAAATGTTTTGAGATAAAAACTTTTACCTGACGGCGAATCGTTTCAGTAATAAGTAATACTGCCAGTACAATACTGCCAAGAATGAAAAAACCAAAACTAACGAGTTGCCCCCATTCTCCACCCAAATAGTTAATTAAATAACCCGCTACAGCCATTAATAATAAATATAAACCCGCGATCATTAACATTGAGCTATAAAAAACCACATTGCGCGATACAAATATTCGAACAGCACCTTCTTTAAAGCGTCGAATACTTATCAATAATAACGGAACAGCTAAAGCTGATAAATATCCTCTGATGTACCAAAAATCAAATTCAATACCTCCAACCATTGTTGCTTGAGCGTAAAGTACAAAATCAAAGACTGCAACACTTCCTAAGGCAATAACTAACGGAGTAATTGATCTTTTTGCTTCAACATTTCCACCTCGATAAATTTGCTCAAGTAGCACTAAACTGGTCAAGTTGAGTAAAACAAAAAGTAAAAACAAATATTCGTAAGAGAAACCTAACGTATAACTTGTACCCCAACAAACAATAGAAGAGCCAAACCAAAACAGTAGATACTTAACAATTATTCTATTCTTTAAAATTTCTTGAATACTACCTTTTTCAATATTAAAACTTAGAATTAATACAGAAAATGTGGCTATTTTAATCACATCAGCCAGCATCGCCCACTGTAAAGAAAAACCAATATATATTTGTAAAGCTGCAGCAATGTTAGCGCCACCAGCGATTAAAGAGCTGAAAAGCAACCACCTAGCAATACCAGACTGGTTATGTGCCGCAAGAATCAGTAGAGAAAATATGACATAAGCAATACTAGCAAAACTGTATCCCCAAATGCCTACAGTATACATTTCCATAAATTAACGTTTTATTTCCTGAGCAATATTAGATTTAGTCTTTGAATGAGTAAGTAACTCTGTTAATACAGGCACAAATAAAAAACTAGAGATTGCAGAGACACAAAGACCTGATATAAGCACAATACCCAAAGGTTGCCATAAGCCTCCACCATATAAGGTTAAGGGTATAAGTCCACCAATAGTGGTTAGTGTGGTTAATAATATTGGTGTAAATCGGGTTGCACTAGCCGCGAGCACCGATTGCTTTTTAGATAAACCTTCAGCCAAATTTCTATTCGCGCAATCGATTAAAATAATGGCATTGTTAACAACAATACCAAATAAACTAATTAAACCAACAAAAGCCATCATAGAAAAAGACAAACCGCTTAAATACAAGCCTATAATGGAGCCTGCCATAGCAAAAGGTATTGAACTAAAAATTATAAGTGGCTGTATAAACGATTTAAACTGCAACACTAAAATAGCAAAAATACCAATCGCGGTTATTAACATTATTTGTGTTAAACCCGCAAATGACTCCTGTCTAGACTCTTCTTCACCTCCCAACGTGTAATACATTCCCATGGGTAAATCATATTGCTCGATATAATGAATAAATTCTTCCGTTAAGGTTTTAACGGAATAACCTGAAGCCACATCGGCCGACACTTTTGCCATACGTAATTTTTGATGATGAAAGTAATCCGTTTGACCTTTCTGTAACCGAATATCGACTACCTGCATCAACGGAATTTGCTCTCCTGTTAAACTAGTGACATAAACATCTGACAAGGTATTAAGATCAGGGTTTTTATTGCGCACTAATATTGGATAATTTTCACCATTAATATCATTGAACCGTCCAATATAAATACCAGATAAAATAGACTGTAGGGTTTTATCTAACAGGTTTATATCAATATTTGATAAACCCGCTTTGTCGTAATCAATTTGCAGATTCAATTCAGTATTTGCTACACCTATAGGGTTGTCAATATTGATAGCACCTTCTGTGTTAGCCATTTTATTCGTTAAATCATTAGCGACTCGTTCTAGGTCACCTAGTGATTCAGAAATAAGTCTAATGGCTATAGGCTGATCTGTTACCGGCCCTTGCGTAAACTCTTTCACCGTTATGTTAGCTTGTGGCCACTGACTAAATTCATCTCGTAATACATTGACTAACAAGGTGACTTTTTCGGGATCGTATTTTTTTAACACAACCAATACTTGACCATATTTTTCCACACCCCGCTTTGGTATTTCGTTATAGTAAATTCGAGGATTTGAATTACCAACGTTAAGCGCTACTTTCTCAACTAATGGCTGTTTTTCTATAAATAGTGTCATTTTCTGCATGACACTATTAGTAAAGCTTAATGATGAATTAGGCGGTGTCTCAACATTGATTAATAACATTGATTTTTCAGCTTTGGGAAATAAGCTTAAACCTACTTGATTAAAAAGTGACAACATAGCAAGTAAACTAGCCACAGCAACCACAATAACAAGCCAACGAAATTTGAATAATTTCAGTAACCATAATGAATAAATAGTTTCGGCAAAATAATTGATGTAATGTTGTAATGTTTTGAATTTTGTTGGCTTTAAACTAAAGCTCTTACTTGCTAATAAAGGTAGAGCAGTTAATGACAAAAGCAATGATGCTAGCAATACTAATACTACGGTAACAGGCATTGAACGGATAAAATCGCCGGTATCACTAGCAATCATTAGCATAGGAAGAAAAGCTAACATGGTAGTAACCGTGCCACTAACTGATGCCCAAGCAACTTTCTTAGTGCCATTAATAGCGGCCTCAACCATATTTTTTGCTTTAGCTTTTTCTCGATGAATACTTTCCGTCACCACAATAGCATCATCAACCAATAAGCCTAACGCGATAATAAAGCCAACTATCGACATTTGCTGTAATCCAAAACCAGCAAAGTCTAACCAACCTATTGCGATAAGAAACGAAAGTGGGATCACAATAATTACCACCAATGACTCTCGTAAACCTAAAAACAATAACGCTAATACACCAACTAAAATAAGCCCTTGCCAAAGATTGTCAAAAAAGCCATTAACTCTACTTTCAACACTATCCGCCTGCTCAAACAATACGTCTATTTTTATTGCCTCTGGTATTGTTTTTTTAAATAGCTCCAGTTCTTGCTGAATAGCTTTTGTTAACGAAAAAATATTACTATCGATTCGTTGTTCAACCGTAACAAATATTACTGGCTTTTTATCAAAGTAAGCTAAATAACTTGGCTCTTGGCTAGAAAAATTAACTGCTGCGACATCTTTAAGCCGTATCAAAAAGTCATCATTGGACACAATAATAGTATTTTCTAATTGCTCAAGTTTTTCAAAGTTACCACTCGCTTTCACATTGAACCGACGAGTATTCGCGTCAACAAAGCCTGGGGTAATATTTATTGCCCGTCCCTGTAAAACCTGTATGACTTGAGTAGTAGAAATACGGTGGTGTAAAAGTAAATCTAAATTAAGATCAACAGCGACAACTTGCTGTGGATAACCCCATATGTCAGCTTTTTTAATACTATCTATCGTTTCTAAACGCTTCTCTAATAACTTTGCATAAAACTCCATTTGTTTGTAATTAGTTGGCTCTGTCCACAAAGCAAGCTGAACGATGGCTACCGCAGTAGGTGTTGCTTTTAATACTAATAAATCTTGTACGCCATCAGGTAATGATGGCTTCACAGAAGAAACCGCCAGTTGTACTTTATTAAAGGCTAGCTCAGGATCTGAGCCATAATGAAAGGTAACTTCAAGACGAGCGCCACCATTTTTTATTTGAGATTCAATTTTTTTAATATTATCAATATCTGCAAATTCTTCTTCTAGCGGGTCAACCACTAACGTTTCAATATCTGTGGGTGATGCTCCAGGGTAAACCACCTCAATTAGGGTTATTGGAATATCAAACTGCGGGTCTTCACTGCGAGGCATATTAAAATACGACACTATACCAACCAACACCAATAGAGAGATGATGGTCATAGTAAATTGTGCATTTTTAATCGCTAAACTAGGTAATTTCATACCACTTATTTCTCGATAGAAATAAGTGGTAACTTATTCCATCCTTGGGTGATCACTTGTAAAGGTAAATCACCTTGAACAGCTTGTAGGTATAGATAATCATTATCTACTTTATAGATAGGAAAGCTTTGCTGGATAGCATTACTATTTTTCTCATGCACAATTAATGCTTGGCCTTGCTCATTAACTCCATTGAGGGCTTCTATTGGTAAACGGTAAACAAAATCATGGCTTTGCGAATGAATTAAAATTCGTGCTAACTGACCAACAATTGGTGGCCGAATTAAGCTCGTTTCTGGTAATAGTACTTCAATTATGAACAAATGACTGCGGCTATTTGATATAGCTGGAATTTTGCTTATCATGCCTTCAATTAAACCAAAACGCGCTATATGTACTTGTACTTTTTGGTTTAATTTAACAAAATTTATTTCTTCCGAGGTTAGCGCGACACTTACAATTAAATTATGCTCTAACGCGGCTACTTGTAAAGCAATTTTACTAGGTGATTGTAATTCACCTAATTCAGTATTACGTTGAACAACAACACCAGAGAAAGGCGCGAACACTTGCGCTTTTTCTAAATTATATACAGCCACTCGATATGCTGATCTAGTCGTTTCAACTGTAGTAAGTGCATCATCAAGCTCTCGTTGTGAGCTTAATTTTTTTGCTAACAATATTTGAATCCGATCAACATTTCGCTCTGCTTGGGACAAACGGGCATGAGCCGCATTTATATCCGCTGATAACTCTGAAATGTCTAATGCCGCTAACAGCTTATGTGATTCAAAAGTATCCCCTTCATCAACATTTAATTGCATTAAAAAACCTACCGTTTTAAACGATAAGTTAACGGTATGTCTAAAATTCACTTTACCTGTTCGTCTAATAACGTAAATATAGGGTTCAACATCGACTTGCGTAACTTGATAACTTTCATTAAACATACCATGCGCAAAAGAGGTGACATTCAACAGTAAAAAGACAGCGGCAAGCTTTAACCAGCAAAACTTCGCAAGTACTGTTAGCAAAAATGGAGGTAAACGTTTTTTTATCACAATAGACTTAATTAACTGCCCCGTATTATTAATATTCTAGGCACTTTTTCACAGTTTTTCCAATAAAGTACTTTATTATTGTATGTTTACAGTGCCCGAAGTCATTTTATGATCGTGATGATTACCTGATTGGTCTCCGTAATATAGTAATAGCTAGTGATATGACTAATGCGAATTTCATCAAAAAAGACAAAAAAACACCAGGATTCAAGATGATTGAAATAGTAATTCTGCTACGTTAGATTAAATCTACCAATATAATACGTACTGAAGAAATTAAGTACTGGTATTAGTACAAAGCTTTTTATAGAATGCTACCTCTTAATTTACACTCGTAGCTCAACTGGATAGAGCGTAACCTTCCGTAGGATGCATTTATAGTAAAAGCGGTCACGGTGGGGCACAGTCAAAAATCACCAAAAGCACCATTAGCTCAGCTGGATAGAGCGTCGCCCTCCGGAGGCGAAGGCCGCAGGTTCGACTCCTGCATGGTGCACCATTTCGGAGTTCTAGTGTTTTTCACTTCCGTTCGTTAAATGTTGCCTTATGCCATAAAAACCATTTAATTTTAATATTGTAACGACAAGTTAAATGCGCCAAGCGGAAGAAAAGATCCTGCAACACATTTTGTATAACAAGATCATGTAGAAGGGGGAAATATCTAAAATATATTTTACTTAATATTTTAGATATTATGAAAAATAACGTTTATTCTGTAGTCCGTTTCGGTTGTCAGTGGCTAACTACGTGACAGTTTTGGACAGTTACTTAGTGAACCTCCGTCGGTCCATGACGATTGAGGATATCCATTATCTCCTGTTCTTCACTCTCTGGCATCATTACCTTGATCTGTAAAATTTTTTCATCGATGAAAAAATTTTCCCTTGGAACTCCCTTGTTCACCAGTTCATCATCCACATTTTTAAGGGCAATTTTATCTGTATATGTTGCTGTAGTAGTCTTGTACATTACAGTGTTCTCCTGTTTGGTCAATATCTTCCATAAACTAAAAGCGATCTCGTGAGACGTGGAAACTGTTTTAATATCCGTCTTATACAAGATCCCCGAAAGGAACTGCCTTTGATATAACCATCTACTCACACATCCTGAGTGGAAATATAGTTATCCTTTCTTACTTATATATAGACCAGAGCACTAAATACTGCCAGTTTTTTGGACATTTCCTGCCAAAATATACCAACAAGTTAATTCACTACGATGAATGCACATGTAAAGTTGTTTCATTGGCAATTTTATATAGAGCAAAATTTAAACAAAAAAAATGCATCTATAAAATAGATGCATAAAAATATGAAACACTAAGGGATAACATTACTATTAAGTAAGAGTCTCTTTTACCAACTAAGTTCAATTTATTTCTAATAATAACACTTTATTTATTGCTTAACAGACTACAAGCTTGATTTAGTCCAAGCTGTTTACTGTGATCGTTTAGACCTATAATAACTTGCTCTATTGGTATATTATACTGCTTGTAAATTAGCGTATTCAACCACCAACCACTTACTACCAACCTCTTCAAAATTCACCTGAATTCGCGATTGTACACCACTGCCTTCATAATTTAACACCACCCCTTCGCCAAACTTAGCATGAGCGACTTGTTGGCCTAACTTAAAGCCTGTATTAGCAAAGGTTTCCAACGTAAACGTATTTGAAAATTTACCAACACTTTTGGGTCTAGAAACTTGGCTTTGCATGCGAATTTCTTCTACACAACTTTCAGGTAACTCTCGTAAAAAACGGCTCGCTTTATGACATTTTTCTTGCCCGTATATACGTCGGCTTTCTGCATGCAACAAATATAGCTTCTTCATCGCCCTTGTCATACCTACATAGCATAGTCGCCTTTCTTCTTCTAAACGCCCTATTTCTTCTACTGATTGCTGACTTGGAAACATCCCTTCTTCAAGGCCTGCAATAAATACCAAGGGGAACTCTAAACCTTTAGCTGAGTGCATGGTCATTAATTGCACCGCCGCCTCAAATTCTTCTGCTTGTGATTCACCTGACTCCAATGCTGCGTGGGTTAAAAAAGCGGTTAAGGGTGTTTGTTCTTCCACTAATTCGGGGTCACTTGAAAAGGTTTGACAAGCGGTCACTAACTCATTTAAGTTTTCAATACGCTGCTCTGCACGTTCCCCTTTTTCCGCTTGATACATGGCCTTTAAGCCAGTATGCTGAATAACGTAATTGGCTTGTTGATCTAAATCTAAATCTGCTGAATCATCTTCTAATTGATCAACTAAATTAATAAAAATCGCAATAGTTTTAGCGCTGCGGCCTTTTAATTGTTGTGTATTTAACAATTGCTGACAGGCTTGCCATAAAGTCACCTGCAAACTTCTAGCGGCATCACGCACTAACGCCACAGTTTGATTACCGATACCACGCGTTGGGGTATTAATAATACGCTCAAACGCAGCATCATCATCACGATTATTAATTATGCGTAAATAGGCTAATGCGTCTTTAATTTCTTGTCGCTCAAAGAAACGTTGGCCACCATAAATACGATAGGGTAGTTGTCCTTGTAATAACGCTTCTTCCATTAAACGTGATTGGGCATTAGAGCGATATAGAATAGCCACTTCATCTAATTTACCACCGTCATCGTGCCATTGTTTAATACGCCCCGCAATAAAACGCGCTTCATCTATTTCATTAAAGGCAGTGTAAATTGAAATTTTTTCTCCCGCTTTATCATCCGTCCATAACTCTTTTCCCAGTCGATTATTGTTATTACTTATCAATTGATTGGCTGCATTTAAAATATTAGCTGTTGAACGATAGTTTTGTTCGAGTCGAATCGTTTTGGCATCATCATATTCATTGGTAAAACGCTCAATATTTTCAATACGTGCTCCACGCCAACCATAAATAGATTGATCGTCATCACCAACAATCATCACCTTAGCCTTTGCTTTGCCTAGCATGGTTAACCATGCATATTGAATCGCATTGGTATCTTGAAATTCATCCACCAAAATATGGCCAAACCGTTGTTGATAATGCGCTAATAATTCAGGGTTATTGAGCCAAAGTTCATGAGCACGCAGTAATAGTTCGGCAAAATCAACTAAGCCAGCACGATCACAGGTCTCTTGATAGGCTTGATAAACCTTAACAAATAACTCCTCACTCGGGTCAAATTGGGCATCAATGTGTTGTGGACGCAAACCTTCATCTTTTTTACCATTGATATACCAAACAAACTGCTTGGCTGGCCATTTTTTTTCATCTAACGCTAATGACCGAATAATGCGTTTGATTAAACGTAGCTGATCATCACTATCAAGTACTTGAAAGGTTTGTGGCAACTTTGCTTCTTGAAAGTGCATGCGTAATAAACGATGCGCCAAACCATGAAAAGTACCAATCCACATGCCGTGAGTGTTACCACTGGTAACGTGTTCAACTCTGGCACGCATTTCGGCGGCAGCTTTATTGGTAAAGGTTACCGCTAAGATAGAATGAGACGCTGCTTGCTCAACTTGCATTAGCCATGCAATACGCTGCACTAATACACGTGTTTTTCCTGATCCCGCGCCCGCTAACACCAACATATTTTGTTGCGGCGCCCCCACAACTTCACGTTGTTTGTCGTTTAAAGAGTCGAGTAATTCTGAAACATCCATCGCGGAAAACCTTATTGAACGAGATATGAAACTGAGATAATGATTAAAGCCTTGCCAGTATAGCACTGGTTTTATGTACAGCAAGTTGAATATTTGCTAATTTTTAACTAAGTAATAATCGTTCAAGCTGGATGAGTTGATTCAGCTCTATATGAGGAAGCACTGCAATAGGCTTACCGACATCATAGCAAGATAGCCATGCCGTCTGGCAACCCGCACGTAAAGCACCTTGAATATCTGCACGACCACAATCACCAACATGCAGTAACTGTGACGGTTTAATTTCCAATTGCTGACAAGCTAACGCAAACATATCACTTGCAGGCTTTTGCTTAAGCAAACTGCCATCAACTTGCCAGCCCGCATGATAAATGTGTTGAAAGTAGTGTGAAAGCCCTAACGTCTTAGTATCAACATTGCCATTACTGATGGCGATTAATGGATATTTTTCACTTAAATTAGTAAGTGATTTTTTGCTTTGTTCCGGTACGGTAAAATCGCTACGTAACTGGATAAAATATTCCAATGCCACTGTTGCCTGTTGTTTAGCAATACCCTCTGCTATACCAAGTGACATAAAACCTAATTGATAACTGACCAACCGCACTTGCACCACATCATGTGCTAAGTCTGGTTGCTTTAAAATAGCTTGCTGGCGAAAATAAGACCAAAAGTTCCCATTCAAAAGCTTATGCTGATCGGATATAAAAGGCTTTACAATAGACAGGCCAGAAAAGTAGGCTATCATGTTTTTCTCGATTGCCTGCATTACTGGTTTATTACTGTATAAGGTGTCATCTAAATCAAAACTAATCGCTTTGATTTCAGTTAAGCGACGATAAAATTTCATTATTTACCTGTAAATTATTCCGCTCATACTGAGCGCGAGAAACGAGCAGTCGAAGTACGACAAGCTTCCTTCGACAAGCTCAGGGCAAACGGACTGGCTAGAGCTTATCGAAGAGTTATATTAAATTGATAAATGTTGCTTTAATAACTTAGCCACTAAACGCTTAAATTGGCTAAGTAATAAGGTATCCATTCGCGGGTCAAAATGATGGGCATCATCACTACTGATCGCTAAAAAGCCCAAATCACAGTCATCATGTACTAACTTCACTAATACCACTGAACCAGTACAATGTTGAGAGAATATGAGTTGTTGCTCACTTTGCTGTAAACGACCAAAGTAATAATCACTGTTTGATAAACGGTTTTGCATCACACCTTGACAATCGTTCTTTGATAAACTGTCATGTGCCATATCTACATCGTTAATCAAATACACTTTGAAAGCAGATAAAGAGAGTAATTCTTTAGTAGTTTGCGTTAAACAATCCAGTAATTCACTCGCTGATTTACAGTCTAATAATCGTAAATATAAGTCACTATAAAGCATAAATAAATTTTCATTATGACTCGAGACGGACATCAACTGAGTAATTTCATCCTCTAAATCATATACTTTCTGTCTCAACTGCTGCTGTTGCCTCTCAACTAAAGACACTGTACCCCTTTGATTATCAACAAGTCTTAATCCGGTCGTCAATTCATTATTGCGATTAAAAAACTCTGGGTTATCTTGTAGGTAAGCGCTCACCAACTCATCAGTTATCGGCAAGTCATCAATATTAGTTACTGTTTGTTCATTTTTCATAAAAATCTTCTTCACATCTGTTGTAAGTTAGACTGTAGCCCATTAATGTTTCGAAATAAGCATGTATTATATAGACAACTGTCCATCAAACACATGTACCGCAGGACCAGACATTTTTACCGGGTGTCCAGGGCCTTTCCAATAAATCCTTAATTTACCACCAGGTAACTCAACGGTGACTTGTCGGTTCAATTTATTTTGCATTTGACCAATAACCACGGCGGCACACGCGCCACTTCCACACGCCAAGGTTTCAGCGGCGCCACGTTCATAGACACGTAATTTAATTTGATTTGGCGCGACAATTTCCATAAAGCCAACGTTAGCCTGTTCAGGAAAACGTTCATGTAATGACAACTCTTTACCTAAACTGGCAACCGGTGCTTCAAGTACATTATCAACAGTTACCACACAATGAGGATTCCCCAACGAAACCGCACCACAAAGTACCGTTTCTGAATCACTGCGTAAAATATAGGTTCCCTCGGTTTTTTGTGCGATAAAAGGAATTTTAGCTGGTTCAAATTGTGGTACTGGCATGGTTACCGAAATGTTACCATCTCGCTCAATAAATAAGGTCATTTTACCTGAAGCCGTAGTGACTTTAATTTTATTCTTATTACACAAGCCTTTCATGCGCACAAAACGTGCAAAACAACGAGCGCCATTACCACATTGATTTACCTCGCTACCATCAGCATTAAAAATTCGATAATGAAAATCTAAATCTGGATCGTAGGGTGGCTCAACGATTAATAATTGATCAAAACCAACACCAAAGTTTCTGTCAGCCAACTTAGCAATTTGTTGATTAGATAAGTAAACATTTTGCGTTACATTATCTAATACTAAAAAATCGTTACCTAGGCCATGCATTTTAGAAAAATTTACTAACATTATTTCGACTTCTTTGTGGTGTCTGTATCTTTTTGTTGCGGCTCTTTTACCATAATAGGTTGCTCTGATTCTGGCTCAACAACTTGATATAAATCACCTTTAGAGCCACAGGCAAAGAGGAAAGTGCTCATTAAAAAGCAGGTGAACAAAAAAGAAAAATGTTTAATTGAATGCATGATTACCAGTTTTCGCCATGAAAGTTGTCTAAATCAAGCTTTGTACTTAACTTAGTTGTTATATTTATCTCAGTTGATTGGTATTATACTCACATGCTGATCCCCCAAACAACTAAAGAAAACTAATGAACGATAGCCAATACAATTTAATCGCTGAAGATCTATTACTTGCCGTTGAAGAGGCAATTGAAGAATGTGGTGTTGATATAGATTACGAAGGCGTTGGTGGCTTATTAACACTAACGTTTAAAAACAACACTAAAGTCATCATAAATAAGCAAGCGCCTTTACATGAAATTTGGGTAGCAACTAAATTTAATGGCCATCATTTTTCGTTCTCCGATGATATTTGGACAGATAAACGTGGCGGTGGTGAATTTTGGCAGTTTTTATCTACAGCAGTAAGTAAACAGGCCGATGCTGAAATAACCCTAACAGCACAATAGCATAAACTTTTGAGAATAAGACCTATGACTACAGTACGAATAGCAACACGTGAAAGCGCCCTAGCATTATGGCAAGCAGAATACGTAAAAGCACAATTAGAACACTTTCATCCAGACATTACTGTTGTACTGGTGCCAATGACCACCAAAGGCGATATCTGGTTAGATACTCCTTTGGCAAAAATAGGCGGTAAAGGTTTATTTGTTAAGGAACTGGAAGTTGCCATGCTAGAAGACCGAGCTGACATTGCGGTTCATTCCATGAAAGATTTACCCGTAGACTTTCCTGACGGTCTGGATTTAGAGGTGATTTGCCCTCGTGAAGATCCCCGCGATGCTTTTGTTTCAAATACTTATGCTAGTCTTAGCGACTTACCCCAAGGTGCTATTGTTGGAACCTCAAGCTTACGTCGCCAATGTCAATTAAAAGCTAAACGACCTGATCTTGATATTCGAGACCTACGCGGTAACGTAAATACCCGTTTAAGAAAGTTAGATGAAGGGCTATATGACGCGATTATTTTAGCTGCTGCTGGTTTAATTCGTTTAAAAATGAGCGAGCGTATCGCGCAACATATTGAACCTGAAGAAATGTTACCCGCTAATGGTCAAGGCGCTGTTGGTATTGAATGTCGTATTAATGACGAAAAAATTAAAGCCTTATTGGCTCCCCTCGAATGTAGTACCACTCGTATTCGTGTATTAACAGAACGAGCAATGAACAAAGCATTAGAAGGCGGTTGTCAGGTGCCTATTGCTAGCTATAGTGTTATTTCAGCTGATGGTAAAGACGTTCACCTACGTGGCTTAGTTGGCGCGGTAGATGGAAGTAAAATAATTGAAAGTGAAATTACTGGCCCTATTGAGCAAGGTGAAGCGTTAGGTAATACCCTAGCACAAGAATTACTGAGCCGCGGTGCTGATAAAATTTTACAACAGGTTTATGCCACAGCCAATGCTGACAAATCATAGCGCCTACCCGCTTAACGTTTTAGTCGCGCGGCCAACAAAAAAAACGCAAGCATTAACCTTGTCGCTCAACAAACAAGGTATCGCTTGTGTTAGTCAGCCTCTATTCGACTATCTACCATTAGCCGATCACAAGCAAAGTAAAAAATTACTGACAACTGCCGACATTATCATTTTTGTTAGTGTGGCCGCAGTTGAATTTTCCCATGCTAACGTCGCAGCAACACACTGGCAATATCAACACATCATTGCAGTAGGTAAAGCGACAAAAGCAGCGTTACACGCATTAGACCTTAAGAATATAGAATGCCCTTTTCAAGAAAATAGCGAAGGAGTGCTAGCCTTAAATGTGCTAAATGAAAGCCTATCCAATAAAACTATTACGATAGTGCGTGGTAATGGTGGTAGAGAGCACTTAGCAACAGAGTTAATTAAACGTAACGCAACAATACATTATCTTGAAAGTTATCAAAGAGTATGGCGAACATTTCCTAAAGATATCGATAAGCAATGGTATCATCAACAAATTAATTGTATTGTCGTTACCAGTAACGCATTATTAGAGAAGCTTGTACAATTGACACAGGCCACTAACATTGCCGTAGAAAATGACATAACGAATCACTGGCGAAATCACTGTATTTGGTTAGTAGCAAGTAAACGTATTGCCGACCAAGCTGAACAGCTTGGTTTAACTAATATAATACAAAGTAATGGCGCTAATGAGCAAGCCATTAACACGGCGTTACAAGCAATCATTGAGAATAAACGTTAAGCAATAAAATTCGACTCTATTCACCATCTGTTATCTTCGTGGTATCTTAATCGAAGAATTGTATGTGAATGACTAAAATCCTAGATTAAGATGTTACTGGAGTGACTCTATTTCTAGCGTTAGTTGAGTAGTTACTAAAATTCAATAATGGAATGAAAAATGACTGATAAAAAACCCCCATTAGCCACTGAACCAGCAAAAAATACAGCCCCCCAAGCGCCGGTCACAAAAAAAACTAAAGCAACCGCTACAAAAGACACGGCAGCTAAGAGTCAAAATAAGATATCAAAATTAGCACTCGTTGCTATTGTGATAGCGTTAGGTGCCACAGCTGTTCACTATTTTTGGCAACAACAACAAAGCCAATTATTGACAATAAAGCTCTCTGAACAAATTGATCATAAAAATACCGCTACATTCAATCAATATCAAGCTCAAATAAAACAGGCTTTGATTGAGCAACAAAAAACATTTGCTAAACAGCTACAACAAGTAACCGCTCAAGTTAATGATAGCAATCAAGCAAAGATGGCTGAACTTAATATGGCTGTAGGTCAACTTGAACGTAAGGCTAAACAACTTCAACCCAGTGATTGGCTATTGCATGAAGCTGAATACCTCATTCGTATTGCGGCAAGAACCTTATGGTTGGAACATGACACCACCGCAGCAATTGGTTTACTTAAAGATGCCGATTCCCGCTTAGCCGATCTGAACGATCCCGCGTTTTTACCCGTTCGTGAATTAGTACACCTGGATATAAAGTCACTTGAACTGATGCCTACCTTGCAAACTGACGAGATTATTTTAACGTTAATGGCACTAAACAAACAAGTGGCCATGTTACCTTTGGCCATGGTGGATGTTGATGCTGAAACGGATACCAATACTAGCCTTGAATTATCGAATGACCTTAATGATTGGCAAGCCAATTTAACCAAAACATGGCAGAAGTTTCTAGATGACTTTATTCGTGTTCGTCAAAGAACAGGACTGATCGAGCCACTGACATCACCAGAACAACAACAGCATTTAAAGCAAAACTTAACTTTAAAAATTCAATTGGCTCTATGGGCGGCTAGTGAACGTAAAGGGGATATTTACCAAAAAACCTTAACCGATATTCAACACTGGCTTACTGAATTTTTTGATCTGGAAGAAGCCGTTAATCAACACTTTCTAAACGCATTAACTAACTTACAAACACAACGTGTTAGTTATGTGTACCCAAGTGATTTAACCTCTTTGACTGCCATCAGGAAAGCGCTGAAAAATCAGGCAACTAAATCACTAATTTCGTCTAAGAAAACAGCTAGTGACGTTGTGGAAACACCGCTAAAAAAGGTAAATGACGCAGTAAAGACTAATCCTGAAAAAGAATCACCCTTACCGAAAAAACAGGATGTTCAGCCTAAAGTTGAGGGTATAATATGATCCGTTTTATTGCCATTATTATATTATTCTTTGCTGTTTTAGCTCTTAGCCCACTATTAATTGATGAAAAAGGCTACATCCTTATTGCCATGGGTGAAACCATTATTGAGTTAACCATACTATCAGCAATGATAATGTTCACTCTATTTGCTATCAGCGCTTTTATCCTTTACAAAGTGCTCCGTGGCAGCTTAAAGATAAGCTTCAACGCATGGAATAAAGTAGCCTTCGCTGGCAGAAGACGTGGCATTGCCAATTTCAATAAAGGCCTTGCGGCCTATATGTTAGAAGATTATCAAGGCGCAGAGCAGTTATTTGCTAAAAGTGCCGAGCCAGCAAAACGTCAACAAAGTGCTTATTTACTTGCCGCCGCGGCCTCTGCAAAACAGCAACTTGATACCAACACCAATCACTACTTAGCCCTGTTAGAGCAAGAGACTGCAAAATCGAGCGTTGCCGATTTATCTAGTGTTATTGTTAAAGTAAAGCTGTTGATGAATCAAGATTCAAACGATGCGTATGAAAAAGCACGGCTCTTAATTGATGAAAATCATAAACAAATTGGTCACGATACCCGTTTATTAGTACTGGAAATTAATTTATGCTTAATTGAAAAGCGCTTTGAATCAGCGGTAGACTATTTAAATATGGTCCGCAAAGAAAAAACAATTACGGATAAGTCGGTGCAGGCATGGGAAGCAAAAGCCTATTATGGCGTATTTAACCACATTATCATTAAACAAGACCAAACAAGTTTGCACGCTTATTGGAAATCCCTTGGGCGTAAAGTAAAGCAACGAGAAGCCGTTTTATTTGCTTATTGCCGGGTTCTCGCTGAGCAAAAAATTACTGAACCATTAATCAAGCTCATTACACCACTGCTGAAGAAGCAACCCAATGATTACTTTTTTAAACAATTGCGCTCATTACCGATTAAGCAGAGTGAACCGTTAATAGCTTTAGTTCAAAAACATCTCCATGATAATAGCAAAAGCCCACAATGGCTAAGTTGCTTGGGACATTTAGCGCTAATGAGTGAACAATGGTCAATGGCAGAAAAGGCCTTTGGCAGTTTAATTAAACTTGAAGGGCAACAATACGATAAGCAAGACTTACAAGCTTTTGCTAAAGCCCTCACAGAAGAGGGTAAACATAAAACAGCAAATGAAGTGTGGATTAAGGTACAGAGCTATTAATTAAAATAAGGCTTATTTAAATAAAAGCAAAAGCATCCGCATACATATGTTCAAGCAATGCACCATGCTCAACAAAGTCACTACGAATAGCACCAACCATTTCAAAGCGACCGGCAAGATAAATATCATAAGGCTCTAAACTAACAATATCAGCCATAACCGCTTGATGCACTAAGCCTGTTTTTCCTTGCCACGCTTCGCTACCATTTTCAATTACGGGGATAAAATTAGCATGCGGTAGCTTAGCAATCATTGCTGCAGTTTCTTCAAGTTCATAGGCCGCAGCCAACTCACGCAAGCCCCAATATACCAAGATATGACGTTGTGATTTTTGCTCTGCTAAATACTCAAACATAGACTTAATATAAGAAAACCCTGTTCCCCCTGCTAACAATAACAGCGGACGTTCGCTCTCTGTACGTAATTGTGCTTTTCCGGCAGGTATTTCAATAGTCACAGGTTTGTTATCAGTTTGTGCCACTTTGATTTTATCTATCACTTGCATTGGATAACTGTCAGCAACAAAAGCGCCTATTTGTAATTCAATCAAATCACTATTCGGTGAGCTCGCAATAGAAAATGGTCGTTTGTCTTCTTCACTCATCACAACGTTTAAATACTGCCCAGCAATAAAGTCTATTTTTTCAGTGGGTTTCAATAGTACCTTAAACACATGAGCCGTAAGTGAAGTTAAGGACACTATTTGACAGCTAATTGTTTTCATTAATATATCTCTTTAATTTAATTATTTTCTTCAGGAAGGATAGCTAACTCATCCCAGATATCGTCTATTTGTTGCTTTATTTCAGCCGTCATTTCAATGGGAACTCCCCATTCTCTAGTGGTTTCACCCGGCCATTTATTCGTCGCATCTAATCCCATTTTAGAGCCTAAACCTGACACAGGCGAGGCAAAATCTAAATAATCGATCGGGGTATTTTCAATTAATACCGTATCTCGGCTTGGATCCATTCGCGTAGTCATAGCCCAAATTACATCCTCCCAATTTCGAGCATCAACATCATCATCACAAACAATGACAAATTTAGTGTACATAAATTGCCTAAGAAATGACCAAACCCCCATCATGACCCGTTTAGCGTGCCCTGGATATTGTTTCTTAATGGTTACAACCGCTAAACGATACGAACAACCTTCTGGCGGTAAATAAAAGTCTTGAATTTCAGGAAACTGCTTTTGTAAAATAGGGACAAATACTTCATTTAATGCCACCCCTAAAATAGCAGGCTCATCAGGTGGTCTTCCGGTATAGGTACTGTGGTAAATAGGATCTTTTCGCATAGTTATATGGGTAACGGTAAAAACAGGAAAATCATCCACTTCATTATAATAACCCGTATGATCACCATAAGGACCTTCTGGCGCTGTTTCTTCAGGATCTAAATAACCTTCTAGGATAATTTCAGCTGTTGCTGGCACTTGTAAATCATTACTGATTGATTTGGCTACTTCAGTTTTTGACCCACGTAATAAGCCGGCAAAAGCGTACTCAGACAAGGTATCCGGTACCGGTGTTACCGCACCTAAAATTGTGGCAGGATCAGCACCTAAAGCAACTGAAACTGGATATTTTTCACCTGGATTCGTTTTCTTAAACTCTTGAAAATCTAATGCACCACCACGGTGAGATAACCAACGCATAATGAGTTTATTCTTAGACAATACCTGTTGGCGATAAATACCTAAATTCTGACGTTCTTTATTTGGACCTTTAGTAATTGTTAAGCCCCAAGTAATTAAGGGCGCCACATCACCAGGCCAACAAGTTTGAATTGGCAATTTGGTTAAATCGACGTCTTCACCACTAAATACAATTTGCTGACAAAGTGGTTTTTTAATCACTTTAACAGGCATATTGAGTACTTGTTTATAAACCGGAATCTTACTTAACGCATCACGAAGACCTTTTGGTGGCTCTGGCTCTTTCAACATGGCCAATAACTCTCCAACCTCACGTAAAGCAGCAACATTTTCTTGCCCCATAGCAAGCGCGACTCTATCCGGTGTGCCAAATAAATTAGTGAGTACGGGCATATTATGAGGCTGACCCTGTTCATCTACCGCATTCTCAAATAATAATGCCGGCCCTTTAGCGCGTAGCGTACGATCGCTAATTTCAGTCATAGCAAGGTGAGTAGAAATAGGGGCTGTAATACGTTTTAATTGCCCTATTTTTTCAAGCTGACTGATAAAATCTCTTAAATCGTTATATTTCATAGATGCCATTAAGTTATTAAAATGCGCTTTAAAAACAAAAAAACCAGCCTACATGACTGGTTTTATATCAGTAGTAAAGATTACTTACGTTTCATTGAATCAAAAAATTCATTATTGGTTTTAGACAACGCTAATTTATCAATAAGAAATTCAATCGCGCCTATTTCATCCATTTCATGAACAATTTTACGTAAAATCCACATTTTTTGTAATTCAGCAGGCTTAGTGATCAATTCTTCACGGCGTGTGCCACTACGATTAATATTAATCGCTGGGAAAACACGTTTTTCTGAAATCTTACGAGACAGGTGTAATTCCATATTACCTGTACCTTTAAATTCTTCGTAGATCACTTCATCCATTTTAGAGCCCGTTTCTACCAACGCTGTAGCAATAATAGTTAAACTACCACCTTCTTCAATGTTACGCGCAGCGCCAAAGAAACGCTTAGGACGATGTAAAGCATTAGCATCAACACCACCTGTTAATATTTTTCCTGATGAAGGAACGACCGTATTATAAGCACGTGCTAAACGTGTAACTGAGTCGAGTAAAATAACAACATCTTTTTTATGCTCGACTAAACGTTTCGCTTTCTCAATAACCATTTCGGCTACTTGGACATGACGAGAAGCGGGTTCATCAAACGTAGAAGCAACCACTTCGCCTTTGACTAAGCGCTGCATTTCAGTTACTTCTTCTGGGCGCTCATCAATTAGCAATACCATTAGTTCTGCGTCAGGATGATTATGGGCAATACTTTGAGCGATATTTTGTAGTAATAATGTTTTACCCGCTTTCGGTGGTGCTACGATCAAGCCACGTTGACCTTTACCAATTGGCGAAGCTAAATCTAATATACGCGCGGTAATATCTTCTGTAGAACCATTACCTCGTTCCAACGTGAAGCGCTCGGTAGGGTGTATAGGTGTTAAGTTTTCAAATAAAATCTTATTACGTGTGTTTTCAGGTCGATCAAAATTCACTTCTGTTACTTTTAACAAAGCAAAGTAACGCTCACCTTTTTTCGGTGAACGAATTTTACCTTGAATAGTATCACCCGTTCTCATGCTAAAACGGCGAATTTGACTTGGTGATACATAAATATCATCTGGGCCAGCTAAATAGGAAGAGTCGGCAGAGCGTAAGAAGCCAAATCCATCTTGTAAAATTTCTAAAACACCGCCACCAAAAATATCATTATCATTTTCGGCATGCTTCTTTAAGATAGCAAAGATGATGTCTTGTTTGCGTGTTCTAGCAAGGTTTTCTAGCTTCATCGTTTCAGAGAGCTCAACCAATTCATTAATGGATTTTTCTTTCAGTTCGGTAAGATTCATAGGGGGTTTCTTAAACTATTTTACGTGGTTATGTCCTGGCGATTGCCGATGACAGTTTATTTTAAATGAGTGTTTTTAATCTTCTGATCTAATAAAAACAAAAAAAAGACAGGAGAATAGGGATATAGAAATGTTATTTTATATTCAGTGCTTAAATCTAGCATTAAAAGTTAACTAGGTAAAGGTACTAGTTAAAATGTTTGCTTACATTTTAACTTTTTTTTAAACGGGTATAAAAAAACCTGAAATTATTTCAGGTTTTTAAAATATTTAATGACGAATTAAATGTTTTTATCTAAAAACTCTTTTAATTGCGTTTTTGATAAAGCACCAACTTTAGTATCAGCGATTTCGCCATCTTTAAACAACAACAATGTTGGAATTCCTCGTACACCATACTTAGGCGGAGTATCTGAGTTTTGATCGATATTTAATTTACCAACCGTAACCTTACCATCATATTCTAAGGCTATGTCATCAAGAATCGGCGCTATCATTTTACAAGGACCACACCATTCCGCCCAAAAATCAACCAACACTAAACCCGAAGCTTTTAACACATCTGCTTCAAAACTATCATCCGTTAGTTGAATAATTTTATCGTTCATCTCATTCTCCCTTTCTTATGGCATCTACGCCACGCTATTTAATTTCACTATTATATATACATTTATGAGGCTATGTTGCCTATTTTTCAAGTTTGTTTTCTTTTATATTTACTGAACACCTCTAAAGTTAGTTATTAATTAATACCAATTGAAATAATGAATGAGTCAATTCAATTCATTGCTTCAATTGGTATAACTATGGTGTTAAGCTACCGCCATGAAAAAAACACACTTAACAGAAACAAAATTCGCTGACTTAAATCTTGCTCCGCAAGTCGTAACCGGATTAGAAGCCATGGGCTTCCAACATTGTACGTCCATTCAGGAACAGTCTTTACCTATATTGCTTCAAGGCACTGACATAGCAGGCCAAGCTCAAACAGGTGAAGGTAAAACCATCGCATTTTTAGCTGGCACTTTTCACCGGTTGTTACAAGTAGAAGCACCAACACACAATCAACCTCGTGCATTAATAATGGCGCCAACACGTGAACTTGCTATTCAAATTCATCGTGATGCTATTGAAATGGCAAAAAGCACAGGGTTACGTCTTGGCATTGTCTATGGCGGCGAAGGGTATGAAAGTCAACGTTTAGAGTTAGAGCAAGGAGTCGATATTTTAATTGGCACCTGTGGTCGCTTATTAGACTATTTAAAACAAGGTATTTATAACTTAAGCAATATTGAAGTTATTGTGCTTGATGAAGCCGACAGAATGTTCGATTTAGGCTTTATTAAAGATATACGCTATATGTTCGATAAAATGCCTCCTGCGACACAGCGTTTAAGTATGCTGTTCTCTGCTACATTGTCATTTAGAGTTAAAGA
The DNA here is from genome assembly GCA_913058145.1 of uncultured Colwellia sp. GTDB lineage: Bacteria > Pseudomonadota > Gammaproteobacteria > Enterobacterales > Alteromonadaceae > Colwellia. The sequence continues at coordinate 44,504 of CAJXQM010000014.1, read as the reverse complement.
ACTTGCTTTCGAGCATATGAATGATCCAACCAGTGTAGAAATCGCACCAGATCAAAAAACAAATACTCGTATTAGTGAAGAGTTATTTTATCCGTCTAATGAAGATAAAATGGCTTTATTACAAACATTAATAGAGGAAGACTGGCCTGAAAAAGCCATTATTTTTGCCAACACTAAACATGTTTGTGAAAAACTTTTTGATCACCTTGTTTCGGACAAATTAAGAGCAGGCTTATTAACCGGCGATGTTCCCCAAAAGAAACGTTTGAAAATACTAGAGCAATTTACCGACGGTACTTTGGATATATTAGTGGCGACTGATGTTGCTGCTCGTGGTTTACATATCCCATCAGTTACGCATGTTTTTAACTATGATTTACCTGATGATTGTGAAGATTATGTACACCGTATTGGTCGTACCGGACGTGCTGGTGAAACTGGACATGCCATAAGTCTAGCTTGTGAACAATATGTATTTAACTTACCTGCAATTGAAGATTATATTCAACATGCATTGCCTGTAACAAAATACTTACAAGAAGCCTTGCTTGATGATTTACCTAAAGTAAATCCACGCCCTCGCCGGCATAAACCTGGTGGTAACCGACAAGGGAGCCGTGGTAACTTTAAACAAAACGGCAACAGCAATTCTCGTCCTCGCCGTTAGTTTTCTTTGTTTTTAAATGACTCCGCAACAAAAAACACCACAGCTTAAAGCGAAATATAAAGATTCGCATTACGCTGTGGTTGATTTAGGCTCGAACAGCTTTCATTTACTGATCACTCAATTAGTTAACAACCAAGTTAAGGTTGTAGACAAAATAAAACAAAAAGTACGTTTAGCTGCCAGTTTAAATAGTAACAACGAATTAAGTCATGATGCTATTAACCGTGGTATTACTTGTTTAATCCTATTTTCCCAACATCTCGAGGGTATCCCTGTAAGTAATATTCGTATTGTAGCTACCGCTGCATTAAGAATAGCTATAAATCGTGACGACTTTATAAAAGTGGCTAATAAAATTTTACCGTTAAAAATTAAGCTATTAAGTGGTGACCAAGAAGCCAATACAATCTACAGCGGTGTTGCACATACTTGCCAAGATAATGTTGACAAAAAACGGTTGGTTATTGATATTGGTGGTGCAAGTACTGAATTGATTATTGGTCAAGGATTTGATGCGAAACATGCCATTAGTTTAAATTTAGGTTGTGTTAGCTTTAAAGAAAAGTTTTTTGCTGATAATTTATTAACTGAAAGTAACTTTGTTTCAGCTATTACCGCAGCAAAAAAAATCTTTATCCCAATATCGGAAAATTTTCTCAATGAAGGTTGGCAATCTGTTTTAGGTAGTTCTGGCTCTATGCAAGCATTAGCCGAAATCCTTCATGATAGGCAACAACCTATTATAATTACACCAGACTTTTTGCAAGAAATTAAACAAATATTGATTCATTGTAAAATCATCGACAATATTAGGCTACCAGGATTACGAGCAGATAGAGCACCAGTGCTCGCTAGTGGTCTAAGCATTCTAATTGCTTTATTTACCGTTTTTAACATTGCCGAGTTAACACTTTCTACTGGAGCGCTTCGTGAAGGATTACTCTATGAGATGCTTCCTCCCCGAAACGTATAACTTTACTTTTTTCTATTTATCTTCTTTCAACCATCTAGCAACTTGTTTGGCAAAGTACGTCAATATACCATCTGCACCTGCGCGTTTAAACGCCAACAAACCTTCCATCACACAAGGTTTTTCAGCTAACCAACCATTTTGAATTGCCGCCATATGCATGGCATATTCACCACTCACTTGATATGCGTATGTCGGTACTTGAAAGGTATCTTTAACACGACGCACTATATCTAGATAAGGCATTCCCGGTTTAATCATCACCATATCAGCACCTTCACTAATATCCTGTGCAACTTCATGTAAGGCTTCGTTACTATTAGCGGGATCCATTTGATAAGTATGCTTATCACCACCTTTTAAGTTGCTCGCTGACCCAACAGCATCACGAAATGGGCCATAATAATTAGACGCATATTTAGCTGAATAGGCTAATATCTTGGTATTAACAAATCCCTGAGCCTCTAGCCCTTGACGAATGGCACCAACGCGACCATCCATCATATCTGAGGGTGCAATAATATCAGCACCCGCTTGCGCATGTGATAACGCTTGCTTAACTAATATCTCTGTGGTGATATCGTTTAATACATAACCTGTCATACCGGCTTTATTTTCATCACTTTCACTTAAAATACCATCTTGACCATGGATGGTGAATGGATCAAGCGCGACATCGGTAATAACCGCTAACTGTGGAAATTTTGCTTTTAATGCCCTTACAGTACATTGAGCTAAGCCATCTGGATTATATGCTTCTTCAGCCATTAACGATTTTTTATTACTAGGTGTCACCGGAAAAATAGCAATCGCAGGAATACCTAGATCCACTAGTTCTTCTGCTTCTTCTAATAGTAAATCAATACTTTTTCTTTCTACCCCTGGCATTGAAGCAATTGCTTCACATTGATTTTCACCCTCTAAAACAAATACCGGATAGATTAAATCGTTTACCGTTAATTGATTTTCTGCCATTAATCGACGCGTATAATCATCTTTGCGCATACGGCGCATACGTCGTGCTGGATATTGACCAAAAGTCGACTGGCTTATGTTATTATTCATAATTCTTTCCTGAAAATTGATACAGATTATTCAATCTAATTTTACTATGTTGATGAGTGCACACCTGATTTACAACGTTTTTTCTTAAGACTCTAACCCAAGAAATTTCCACTTTTTCATCGATATCAGGTAATATTACACAAAATACCTCGCTACCATAGCGATAAGTAACATTACCACTAAGCAAATGACAAAACCTATTGCGGATCCTTAAAAAATTCGCTCATTACATTGGTGCTTGGAGTCTGTCATAGCAAGCTTAATTTATAAGTTGAAAGCTTTATCGGCATTAATACTAGTCTGATAAGCTATTTCATTGGCATCAATTGCGGTTATATCCGCAATTTTTTGAACTATATAAGGTAAGTAGCTTGGTTCATTACGGCTACTTTTAGGACGAGGACGAATCGTTCTAGGAGTTAGGTAAGGCGCATCAGTTTCAATTAATAAGCGATTTAATGGGATTAATTTAATAATATTTTGCAATTCTTTTCCTCTACGCTCATCACAAAGCCAACCTGTAATACCTATATACATATTAGCTGCTATGCACTGTTCTAATTCTACTTTATTACCTGTAAAACAGTGAGCAACCATAGCGGGAATTCGATGAATAAAAGGCTTTAGTGCTGCGAACCAAGGATAAAAGGCATCACGCTGATGCAGGAATAAGGGCATATCAAGCTCTGCCGCTAAGCTAATTTGTTCTTTAAACACTTTTAGCTGCTGTTCTGGTTCAGAAAAGTTACGATTAAAATCTAAGCCACATTCTCCTATCGCTCTAACGTGGGCTTGTTTTGTCAATTGGATTAATTGTGCTAAATAATCATCACTCACTCCATCAGCATCATGAGGATGAACACCTGCTGTACTAAATAGAGTATTAGGGAATTTTTGCTGATAATATTGGCATAAAACTAAGGCCTGCTGACTTTCATAAACACTTGTACCTGTAATCAAGAGTTTTTCAACACCTTGGTTTTTAGCCCTAAGAATAAGTTCATCTCGATCTTTATCAAAACGCTTATTTGTTAAATTAACACCAATATCAATCACTACTTAAGGCGCTTAACTTTAATACTACGATGGCTACCTTCTTTATATAAATAAACAGCTCCCATAGCACCTTTCTCTAAGCGAACTTTATTACCTACTTTCAATTTGATACTTGTTTTATCTTTTTGCTGCCATTTTTGGCCATTTGCAAAATAAATAACCCATTGGCCTCTTAATAATTTTTTGATCTTGCTCACCGTAGCAAAAAGACTACCAGGTCCTTGTTCTTCTTTAGTTTTTTTTAAATGTTCTTTAGCAAAATCATTAACCAGCTTTTGTTCCCTTAATGGGTTATCTATCGTTGACGGGGCAGAAGCGACTATTGCAACAACGGGTTGCTTAGCACTATGAGGGAGAAATTTATCAAAGCAGGCCAAGCGCACATCATCACTTGATATTGTCGAACAATACGTCAGGTTCAATAGTAAATCACTATTACTTTTTGCATAACCAACTGATGATGTTATTAAAAAAATCAATACACTTGATAAGACTAAAACATAATTTTTCATTACACAGTACCCTCTTAATCATTTTCTTTATGGTATAACGAGGCGATAATAATGCCAAGTTCAAATAATAGTAACATCGGAATAGCTAACATAGATTGCGAAATAATATCAGGAGGTGTTAATAACATACCAATAACAAAAGCACCAACGGCCATATAAGGGCGTTTTTTTCTTAAGTCGCTTGGGCTAGTCACACCCGTCCAACATAATAAAATAATCACAACAGGAATTTCAAATGCGGCACCAAAAGCAAAAAATAATTTCAAAACAAAATCTAAATAACTACTAATATCGGTAGCAATCACGACACCTTCAGGCGCAACTGAAGTAAAAAAAGCAAAAACTACAGGAAAAACGATGAAGTACGCAAAAGCAATCCCGCTATAAAACAACAAAGTAGATCCTAACATCAGTGGCGCAATTAATCGTTTTTCATTACGATATAGCCCTGGAGCAACAAATGACCATATTTGATATAGAATATAAGGCATCGCAAGAAAAACAGATAGGACTATGGTGAGTTTAAAAGGAGCAAAAAAAGGAGAGGCTACATCTGTTGCAATCATTTGTGAGCCAGCTGGCATAGTTTGCAATAGAGGTTGTGCTAAGTATTGATAAATATCTTGAGCAAAATAGGCTAAACAACAAAATACCAACAAAATACCTAGCACTGCGTGTAATAAACGTGTTCTGAGTTCAATTAGATGGTCAAAAAGCGTCACACTTTTCTCTGATGCTGACGACGCTGCTGCGATTGGATCTGATGATTCCGAATGTTCTACCGATGAATTCATTTGTCCTGCTTCATTTCGTGCTCAATATTTTGTGTGCTTTTTTGAGACGTATCTGATGGCTTTACATTGTTAGTATCATCTGCTTGAATATTAACTTCTTGCTCACTACTAGCAGTTTTATCTATAGCAGATTGACTCGCTGACAAGGTTGAAGTGAATGGGTCTATAGCGCTTTTATCAACATTTTTAAATGGTTCATTGACCATCGCAGCAGCTTCTTTTAATGACTTAACAGATTCAGAAATCTCGGGGCTTAAGTTAGCCATGTTGGCTTGCTCTGCTTTTTTAAGGTTTCCATGTAGCTCATGAATTCTTAGCTCTTCTGAAAGCTCAGATTTTACCGAATCACTAAACTTACGCACACCCGTGACCCAACCTTTAAGGGTTCGAATCGCTACAGGTAGACGTTCTGGGCCGAGTACGACTAAACCCATAATACCAATAAGCGTTAATTCCCAAAAACCAATATCAAACATGAATATGCCTAACTCTTTTCTTTTTGGCTTTCTTTAGATTTGCTAGCTTCTTGTGCAGTAGTACTACTGTCATCAGCTAACGTATCTGAGTTTTTTTCTACTTTATGAGCTGGATCTGTGTCAACTGAATCTTTTTCATCACCTACTGCATTTTTAAAGCCCTTTATCGCCGAGCCTAAATCACCACCTAAGTTACGCAATTTTTTAGTACCAAACAATAGAACGACAATAACGGCAATAATTAATAATTGCCAAATACTGATACCACCCATAACAAACTCCTATAATATAATTACTGCTATTATACCCAAATGATGCCAGTAAACGAGTAAAAGCATACACCCATTAATAAAATAATGCGTCAAAACAAAGTTTAAACTAGATAATTGGACTTACAAAGAGATTAACAGCAGTTTTTTCTTTATATTTTTGAAGGCATTTCACTCGGTTTTTTGGTTACGTTATATGATGGGTTACCCGAAACCACATCACACAAATGGCTTATACACTTTCAACATCTTCTGCCATTAACCCATAACTAATACTAAGACTAATAATAAATCATTCACCGAGATCTTGTAACGCTCTACTTTTTCGATTGGTATTACGATCTAAATTCATATTGCAGGCACAAAAAAACCGACCGAAGTCGGTTTTTAAAATAAGAGACTACACTAACACTATAGCACCATAGTATTTTTAAGTTTGTTTAACGCATTTTTTTCTAACTGTCGAACTCGCTCAGCTGAAATTTGGTATTTATTGGCTAACTCTTGCAATGTTGTTTTATCTTCGCTCAACCAACGAGTTTTAATAATATCCTGGCTCCGATGATCTAGCGCAACTAATGCCGTAGATAAGCGGTTGTTAGCATGATTTTCCCAATTGGCATTTTCTACTTCAATAGCTAAGTCTGATTGTTTATCTTCTAAGTACTGCGCTGGTGAAAAATTACCTGCACTCGAATTATCGACATCATCAGAAGAAAGTTCGAAAGCTTGGTCATGACTACTCATGCGATTTTCCATTTCTAGCACATCTTTGGTACTCACACCTAAGGTATCTGCAACAGTATTCACTTCATCATTACTGAACCAACCCAAGCGTTTTTTATTCTTACGTAGATTAAAAAATAATTTACGTTGTGCTTTAGTCGTTGCAACTTTTACGATTCGCCAGTTTTTCAACACATATTCATGTATTTCAGCTTTGATCCAATGCACTGCAAATGAGACTAAACGTACACCCACTTCAGGGTTAAAACGTTTAACTGCTTTCATTAAACCCACATTACCTTCTTGTACTAAATCAGCTTGTGCTAATCCATAACCGGAATAGCCTTTGGCAATATGAATAACAAAACGCAAATGTGACATAATCAGCTTTTGTGCCGCTTGTAAGTCATTTTCATTATAAAGACTAGTGGCAAGATCACGCTCTTCTTCAGCTGTTAACATAGGGATGCTATACGCTGATTGCATGTACGATTCAATACTACCGCTTTTTGGTAGAATAAGTTGCATTGTATTACTCATATATATAAACCTCTTTTCTTAAACTTTTTACTTGTTTCACGTTCGTTATTTTAACATAAAATGGGTGTTTTAAATACCTACACCATACAAGGAGCGCCAAGTGGAGACAAACATTAGCTTAATAGAAAGGGCAAAACAAGATGATCTTTCATTTATTTAGTGAAATATCTGTTAAATTTTGTTAATGCAGTATTATTGGTATTAGTCTGCATTCGGCTCAATCGCTCTAATATGGTTACGTACCGAAATGTAACTACCAACTAACCCAAGCAATACAGCAAGAATTATCAACATTGCCGCTTCACTATATGCTAACCCTTGTAACTGAAAGTTACTTTGATATAAATCAGTTAGGTTGCCAACTGCAGTACTTAAGTACTGTGCTAATAAGCTCACGACTACCCAAGAGAGTATACCCCCAAAAATACCGTACCAAAAACCACTGTAAAGAAATGGCCGTTGAATAAAACTATCGGTTGCGCCAACCAATTTCATAATGGCAATGGCATCTTGCTGGCTTAAAATAGCAAGCCTTATGGTATTGCCAACAATAAGTACCACCGATAAACACAACAACAAAGCAACACAACTAACAATATCTTTAATTAACTGCGCTATTGCTTCTAAACGTGTAAGCCATTCCAAATCAAGCTTAGCTTGATCAACTTCTCGTTCTTGCGTTAACTTTGCTAATAATTCATTAGCAGCATCTGCCTGACTAGCACGATTAGTTGGTATGACCAATATTGTAGCCGGCAAGGGGTTTTTTTCTAAGTACTCAAGTGACTGACCAAAACCTGAGAGTATTTTAAACTCTTTTAGTGCTTGTTTTGCAGAAATATAGTGCACGTCAGTGACTTCAGGATACAACTTAAGTCGCTTTACTAAGTTTTGAGCGCTTTTATCATTGATTGACAATTTCAAAAACAAAGTAATTTGTGAAGCACTGTCCCATTGTTCGCTCACTTGTTGAGCGTTTTTAACAAACAAGTGTAGGGTAGCGGGTAAGGCTAAACTAATGCCCAATACAAAAACTGTCATCACAGAAGTAAACGGCGTACGCCATAAGTCGCCTAAACTTCCTATCGCTTGTTGAATATGCCTAATAGGTAACGTTAATAACCGCCTTAATAAGTTATTACGTTGGTTTAATTTACTAGAATGAAAATCACTCATTCATTACCCCTTGCCCTGTGATATTTGGTGTCGTTATACCATTAGGACTCAACCCTTCAATGATGCCATCATTAATCATGGTCCCCTCTTTTAATGTTAACGTACGATACTTCATGCGGGCAATTAAACCTAAATCATGGGTAGCAATTAATACCGTAACACCTGCAGCATTAAATTCTTCAAACAAACGAATTATATCTAAAGATAGTTTAGGATCTAGATTTCCGGTTGGCTCATCAGCGAGTAATATAGGGGGTTTGTTAACAATAGCACGGGCAATGCCTACTCTTTGTTGTTCGCCACCAGACAGCATATGTGGAAAACACTTCAGCTTTGCACTTAAATGCACTTTATCTAAAGCGGTTTCAACACGCTTTTTAATTTCTTTGTGGCTCACTCCCTCAATAATGAGCGGTAAGGCAACATTATCAAAGACAGTACGATCTTTGAGCAGGTTGTGGCTTTGAAATATCATTCCTATGCCACGGCGCACATAGGGTATTTTGTTATACTTTATTTTAGCAAGTTCAGTTTTATTTACTAAAATACTACCTGAACTTGGCTTTTCCATCATAGATATAAGCTTTAACAAAGTACTTTTACCCGCACCTGAATGACCTGTTAAAAACACCATTTCACCGGCGCCAACGGTGAAGTTCACTTTCTTTAGGGCGAGAAAACCACCGGGATAAGTTTTATTAACATTGTTAAAGCTGATCATAATTATTATTTTATTCAGTAATTTTTTGTTTTAGTCTATGGCTCTTTAGTAAACAAAGCATCAATAAAATCATCACTATTAAATGGACGTAAATCATCAATACCTTCACCAACACCTAAATAACGAATAGGAATACTGTGTTTATCGGCCACCGCAAAAATAACACCGCCTTTAGCAGTACCATCAAGCTTAGTTAACGTTAAGCCAGTTAAACCAACAGCTTCATTAAACAACTTGGTTTGGCTTAGTGCATTCTGGCCAGTGCCTGCATCAAGGGTTAACATCACCTCATGAGGCGCATTTACATCAAGTTTTTTCATGACCCTAACAACTTTCTTTAACTCTTCCATTAAATGTGTTTTATTCTGTAAACGCCCTGCAGTATCGGCAATTAATATATCTATTTTACGTGCTTTAGCGGCACTTATTGCGTCAAAAATAACCGAGGCACTATCCGCACCTGTATGCTGAGCAATAACCGGAATGTCGTTACGCTCGCCCCATACTTGCAATTGTTCTACCGCTGCGGCTCTAAAGGTATCACCCGCCGCCAACATGACTGATTTTCCTTCTGCTTGAAATTGCTTTGCTAGCTTACCAATAGTGGTGGTTTTACCGACACCATTGACGCCCACCATGAGCATAACAAAAGGCCCATCATTTTCAGGAATTTCTAACGGTTGACTGACATCTTCAATAATCTTTTTTAGCTCAATTTTTAATAATTCATATAAGGCTTCTGCATTTTTTAACTGCTTACGACTAGCACTTTTTGTAAGTGAGTCGATAATTTTCATGGTTGTTTCAACACCAACATCTGCCAGTAACAAATGTGTTTCTAGCTCTTCAAAAAGCTCATCATCAATTTGTTTCCCACGGAACAAATCAAATAAACCACCACCTAAATTTTTCCGGGTCTTAGTCAAGCCTTGTTTTAAGCGAGCAAAAAAACCTAACTTAGCTTCTTGTGCTGGTTTATTGACTTCAAGGTCGATCTCATCTTCTAGCTCTTCCGCCGTAAACTCTTCTGATTGGTCTAGAGTGGGTGGTTCGGGTTCTATCTCATTAGAAGTATGTGGCTCAGCAATGACAACCGCTTCATCAATAATCGCTTCTTTCTGCTTAGCCTCAATAACTAAGTCAGATTCAACTGCAATTTTTTCAACAGCTTCAGAACTCTCTTTTGTAGCCTGCCCTTTCTCATCCTGACCAAAACCTAACCAGGAAAACATACCTTTTTTCTTCTTAGACACTTTTTTAGACCTTTTGCTATTCGATATGGGTAAATTACGTTATTTGATTGGTATTGAGACCAAATAGAGATAAAATCACCGTTATATTAACATTTAATAGCATAGCTGTCAGTGATATGAATCAAGGTAAAAAACAACAGAGTAAAAAAGCGGTTACAGGCAGTATTCGCATTATTGCAGGTAAACATAGAGGGAGAAAATTACCGGTATTAATGGCCGAGGGCTTACGACCCACCACCGACAGAATAAAAGAAACGGTTTTTAATTGGTTAATGCCCTATATACAGGATGCCAATTGTTTAGATTGCTTCGCAGGCGCTGGCAGTTTAGGCTTTGAAGCAGTATCTCGCGGCGCGGCTAAAGTCACCTTAATTGAGCTAAATAATTCTGCGGCAAAGCAGTTACAAGTAAACAAACAACTACTTAACGCCGACAATGCCCTTGTAGCCAACACTAATTCCCTAGATTTTCTCAAATCATCAGCCAAGGAACACTATAATTTAGTCTTCATTGACCCTCCATTTAGGGAGGGTTTAGTTACACAAACCGCTGATTTATTAAATAATGGCTGGTTAGCTAACCAAGCATTAATTTATGTTGAAATGGAAATCCATAGCAACCAACAACTACCTAGCAACTGGCAATTACTAAAAGAAAAAGTAGCCGGGCAAGTAGCTTACCAACTATTTCAATATACAAACTAAACAATTGGCAAAAAATAATAAGCTAACGTCAAAGACGTTACTCTATTGCTATACCTAAATTAGACAATCCTTCAGACAACACCATGTTTTTGGCTAATTGACAAGAGCGTTTAGTTTCTGCAGCGAACGATATAAAGTCAAACAGCTCGTTTTGTGTCTCTTTTTCCCATACGGTTAATGGATGCTCATCGACGTTTGCAGCTTGGATATTTTCATTACCTTCATCAATAAGCAGTAATTCCACATAGTAGTTAACACTGTTTTGCGATAAACGACTGATACTATTGATGTATTCATGGTCTTTATCCGTGCCATTAGTCTGCATTAGTTGCAATAAAGACATCATAGCCATACACACATCAAGTGCAGGAAAAACACCAAAAGAGTCAAATACTTCAGGATCGGGTGTTTGTTCTTCTAACTTATTTAACTGAGCATTAATATTGATTTTGATTTTATTGTTTTTATCTAACCACTGCCATATTAAATCAAGCTGATTGCGTAACAAAGCATAACTACCAAATTCACTAGCTTCACTAAACATTTGATAATTAGGTAACATACGCTCTAGTAAAGCACTAGCAAAAGCAATTTGTTGCCAATGGCTCAACTTTGCAAAAGGAAGGTGGATAGCCAAATTATTGTTCTCATTGAAATATGAATATTGAGCCATTGTAAACTAACTGTATAGCAATTACATTTATCTATCTTTAAAAGAAAAAAAGGAGCAAAGCTCCTTTTTTTCTTAGTCATATTCTTTAAGAACTAACTTGCACTTGCCACTTTATCGACAACAGGAACAATCTGTACGCCTGTTACTTTAATTTCTGACAATTGGTTACGTAACTGCGCTAAACGGTTCATTTGACTTATAGAGCCTAACATTGAATAGATAGGAACAAACAAACCTCGCTTGTGAAAATCAAGTACTTTATCATCAGGAAACTCTTTCAATTTCTCTTCATTGATAGTGAAAATACCCACTAGTTTTTTCTTTTCTCCAGTACTTAAGGCTATATTTAACTCAAGCTCTTGCAACAAGTTGTTGTCTTGTAATTCTTTAATAAATTTTTCAGTCATTCTTTCATTATCATATAAACGACCCAAGGCTTGTTGTACGTTCACCAAAACTTCAGATTCTTTACCGTCTTCAAACAATGGTAAGTCTTTTTCTTCGCCGATAAACTCACTATCTAAATCAACACAAGCAGTTAATGTGTTTTCTTTTTCCGGATCGATACCTAAAGAAAAAGGAGCCATTGAAATACTTTGCGGTATTGAAATAGCTGTCCATTTGTCATCTTGATAAAACAAGTTTTCACCTGCTTCCAAGCCTAACATTGCAACACTACGGTAGCGCTCTGAATCTGGGTTTTTAACAAGTACAATAGGAAAGCTAGCGGATGCTTGGGCAAATTCAGCAGCCGTTAACGGGATAATGTGCTGCCCTTCAACGTGTGATAAATCACGCGCTTTAACAAGTTTCAAATTTTGATGCATTTCTTTTTTAATTGGAACGATATTCGCCATGATTTATTCTCTTTCTTTTTTTTGTGCTTCTATTCACACTTGAATATATATACACATTTTTTATAATTATGTAATCGTTTAATTACTAAGTTCTTTTTACGTCTAGGTAAGTTATGGAGACACCTGTTTTCGCTTTCAATGCTAAACTTAAAAATAATTAAAATATATTCATATTCGCCAAAAGGTTAAGGCGTTTATTTTGAAAAAAAGAACTATTATACCTGATCAACTTGAAAGTACTCGTTTCAGCAAGTATGAGCGATTTATATGACTTTAAAAAACAATAACTGAAGGATATTGTCTCGTGAATTCGCGCTTTTAATAACCCGCAGTTAACTCGCTAGTATTGTCATCAGTACAAAATTGATTAGCTAAATTACGTACTGAGGTTGCTAATAAGCTTACATCAACACCAACGCCAACAAAATTAGCGCCTTTAGCCGCATAACCTTGAGCTAAGGCTTTATCCACCGCTAACACCCCGGCAGCTTTACCCGCGTTAACAATAATTTCAATGCCCTTTTCAACCGCGGCAACCACTTCTGGATGTCCTGGATTACCTACGTAGCCCATAGAAGCGGATAAATCAGATGGCCCAATAAACACACCGTGAACGCCATCAATTGCAACAATCTCTTCTAAATTATCAATGGCTTGTTTAGTTTCTGCTTGTACAATTAAGCAAATTTCATCATTCGCTTTTTGTAAATAGCCTTCTACGCCATTCCAATGAGCAGCACGTGCCATAGATGTGCCTAAGCCACGAATACCTTGGGGTGGATAGAGCGAATCTTGCACTAATTGACGTGCCTGTTCAGCGGTATTAACCATAGGAATAAGTAAGCTTTGCGCACCAATATCGAGTAACTGTTTGATAATTGCGGTGGTGCCTTCTGGCGGTCTAACTAAAGCTGGAACACCATAAGGAGCTATTGCCTGCAAGTGACTTTGAATACCACGTAAATCATAAGGGGCATGTTCAGCATCAATTAAAAGCCAGTCAAAACCAGCACCGGCACCAATTTCAGCACAAATGCTATCAGGTAGCCCCATCCATAAACCAAATTGTGTTTTATTAGACGTTAACGCCTGTTTAAATTTATTTTGTGGTAATTTCATGATTATATTCTCTTAAATCAAAAGCCCTGAATAAAAAGTCCTAGATGAAATGACAAGAAATAGTGCCTAACGGGCCATAATCGGCATTAACAGTATCACCTGCTTTTACTGCCACTGGCGCGGTAAAAGAGCCTGATAAAATAATTTGACCTGGCTCTAAAGAAACACCATGAGGAGCAAAACGCTTAGCAACCCAGCAAATACCATTGGCTGGATGATTAAGCACTGCTGCTGCTAAGCCCGTTTCTTCAACCACACCATTAATATTCAAAATACCACCACACCAACGTAAATCCATTTCTAACGGACGGATTGGTCGTCCGCCTATAATAATGGCAGCATTACCTGCGTTGTCGGCAACTGTATCAAATACTTTTCGGGTGTAACCTGTTTCAGGATCTTTCCGGTGCGTTCTCGCGTCAATAATTTCTAACGTAGGTACAACGTAGTCTGTAGCATTTAACACGTCAAAAATAGTGACATTTTCACCTTCAAGACGATCTTTTAAAACAAACGCTAGCTCAACTTCAATGCGCGGATCACAAAACTTCGATACGTCAATTTGAGCACCGTCGTTAAACACCATGCTATCCAAAAGCACACCAAAGTCAGGCTCATCAATGTTCAGTGCTTTTTGCATTGCGCGTGAGGTATAGCCAATTTTATAACCAACAACTTTCTGGCCTTGTGCTATTTTTTTATTCACCCAACTTTTCTGAATGGCATAGCCATCTTCTAACGTCATTTCTGGATGTTTTATTGATAAGGGTACGCCAGGCTTACTATTAACTTCTGCTGCTAAATGGTCGATTGCAGCTTGTTCAATAATCTCTTTACTGAGCATGTAAAAATCCTCTAAAATACTTTTTTAATAATTTTTAAACTACTCGCGAGACTATTTTGCAAGATAGTCACGAAGGTTGTTTTGATTAAATTTATGAACAGGCAACTCGGTTAGCTCAAACGAAATGGCTAGACCTTGGCTTTCATAAAGTGCAGATAAGTGATCAGTTAATACACCAAACAAAATCTTCGCTGCACTCGCTTTTTGTTCTTCACTTCGACCTGAACCAATACGTACATGTAAGTGAACAAAACCAAAAGTAGCCGTACCATCGGCAACTCTAAAGTATTCACAATTATGTGCGCGACAGCGAATACCTGCCAACGGAAAAATTCCCGTACCTACCGCTTCATCAATTAACCGGGTAAACAAAGCATCTAAATCAAGTGACTCGTTGGTTAAATTTCCAGAGTGTTCTAGAATGAAATGTGGCATAAAAAAATCTCTCTATTATTCAACGGGGAAGATTGCATTAATTTGGCCTGTACCTGAGCTACCAAAATAAGGGGTAACAACCTCAACCTTACCTTTGTATTCATCCCAACCTAACGCGCCAAGTAACATTGCAGTATCGTGCATAAAACCTTCACCATGACACTTCAATGCATATTCAGGTAACATTTCGACAAATTCTTTCCATTCGCCTTGTTCCCACATTTCAACCACACGTTGATCAATATTTTCTAAAAATGGCGACCATACTTTATGGAGAAACTGATCTGCAACACCATTTTGAGCAAAACGATGGGATAATGAACCTGAAGCAAAAATAGCGACCGTGCCATCATAATCTTCTTCAATCGCTTTTCGTAATGCGGCACCTAATTTAGCACTGTCTTCTAGATCATGAACCTGACACATGGCAGAAATAGAAAGCACTTTAAAATGCTTATCTTCATTCATGTATCGCATTGGCACTAAGGTGCCGTATTCAATACCTAAGGTAGTATCTGAATGCGCTCGGGTATGAACGCCAGCTTCTGTTGCCGCTTTGGCAATCAAATCACCTAACTCAACATTACCTTCATAATTATAAGGCATATCTTTAATAAAATGTGGCAATTCATTACTGGTGTAAACCCCTTCAAAATGGGGTGCGTTGTTAATATGATAACCAGAGTTAACCAACCAGTGCGTATCAAATACTACGATTGTATCGACACCTAATTCACGACAGCGTCGAGATATTTCTTTATGACCGTTAACGGCAGCTTCACGACAACCTTTATGTTCTCCCTCAAGCTCTGATAAATACATAGATGGTACATGTGTTATTTTGGCAGCTAATGCAAGTTTACCCATAATTCAATCCTCCTAATAATTGTAATTTAAGACGCACCTAAAACTGGAACCTTATGGGTACCATGGGCAATACAAACATTTTTAGTTTCCATGTAAAAATCGAAACTCCAATCACCACCATCGCGACCAATACCTGACGACTTTACGCCACCAAAAGGTGAAGGTAGGTTACGGTTATTTTCTGAGTTAACCCAAAGCATTCCTGATTCAACATGTTTAGCCATACGCATTGCACGGCCTGTGTTTTCAGTCCAAATATAGCCAGATAAGCCATAGTCAGTATCATTAGCAATAGCAATTGCGTCTTCTTCTGTATCAAAACCAATAGTCGTTAACACAGGACCAAAAATTTCTTCTTGGGCAATACGCATGCTAGTGTCAGCATCAGTAAATAAGGTAGGGGAAACATAACAACCCTTACCGAGATCTGCACGATGAATACCGCCAACTTTAGTCGTTGCACCGTCTTGCTGGGCAATAGTCATGTAGCTCATCACTTTATCAAAATGCTCTTTATGAGCCAGCGGCCCAACTTCAGTATTAGGATCTAATGGGTGACCTACTTTTAAATTACGTACACGTTTTTCTAATGCCGCTAAGAACTTATCTTTAACACCATTTTGAATTAATAAACGACTTGAAGAAGTACAACGTTGCCCGTTTAGGCTGTAAATCATAAATACAACTGCATCTAATGCACGATCAAAATTAGCATCATCAAAAACAATTACAGGGTTCTTGCCACCTAATTCAAAATGCACACGTTTTAATGTATCAGCACCTTGACGCATAATACGACGGCCTGTGGCAGAATCACCTACTAGAGCAACAGCCTTAATAGCCGGATGTTCAGTTAAACGTTTACCAACCGTTGAACCAAAACCATTAACCGTATTCCAAACACCATCTGGAATACCCGCATCTTTTGCAATTTCAGCCATAAGCATGGCACTTAATGGTGTCTTTTCAGCGGGTTTATGAACAATAGTACAACCAGAAGCTAACGCTGGCGCTATTTTCCATGTTGCCAACATAAATGGCGTGTTCCAAGGCGTTATAATGCCAACAGGACCAATAGGTGAACGCACGGTAAAGTTCGTGTGATCGTCTTGATGAAGTGACAAACCATTCGCTGCTTCAGGCGCTTTATCTGCAAAAAATCTAAAGTTTGCCGCACCACGTATCGCTGCCTGCTTCATAAATCGGATAGGTTGGCCACAATCCATTGATTCAACCAAGGCGATCTCATCGGCACGTTCAACTATTTTATCGGCAAAGTGGTGTAATATTCTTTTACGCTCAGCACCCGGCATATCTCGCCAAGCAGGAAATGCTTTTTTTGCGGCTTCACAGGCTTTGTCCATATCCATCTCAGTACCTTCTGAGACTTCACCAATAGACGTATTATCAACAGGCGTTAAATTAGTAAAAGTTTTCTCATTTGTATAAAACTCACCACCAATAAATTGTCCTAAAGGTGCCTCTTTAAATCGCGTTAAATATTGTTTTGCTCTACTAAGGTTTTGTTCGAATTCAGACATTAGCCGCTCCAAGTTATCTTGTGGTTAATCGTTTTATTTTATTTGTCACTTGTAACAACTCTAATTACAGAACAATACATCATATTTTATTAACATGTTAAATATAAATCATGGTGTTTGTCAAGAAGCAATCCAGAAAACCCTCACAAAAGCTAAATCAACCTAAAATCATTGTGTTTCATTGTGAATATATACTTAACGTGTTATATATTAACAATAAAACTATAATCACAATAAAATTTTAACAATTTAGGAGATATTAAATGCGATTTTTAACGTTTAGTCATGCAGAAAGAGAGTCATGGGGTGTCATCACCGATGAAGGTGTTATTGATTTAGGTAACTTGCTTGGCAGTAACTTATTAGAAGTTCTACAGAACGATAAGCTTGATGCGATGAAAAAACTCGCCAACGGCCTAGAAGTTGATTATAAAGCTGAAGATGTCGAATTCTTACCACCCATCAGTAACCCAGGTAAAATTGCTTGTGTTGGCGTTAACTATGCAAACCGCAATGCTGAATATAAAGATGGCTCTGAAGCCCCTAAGTATCCAAGCTTATTTATTCGTACGCCAGATTCATTGACAGGTCATGACAAACCACTTATTCGACCACCAGAATCTCATAAATTAGATTATGAAGGCGAAATTGTCATTATTATTGGTAAAGAAGGTCGTCGTATTGCTGAAGAAGATGCTTATGATCATATTGCTGGGATAACCATAATGAACGAAGGTACGCTACGTGATTGGGTACGTCATGCTAAGTTTAACGTGACACAAGGTAAAAACTTTGTCCATTCAGGTTCAATTGGCCCTTGGATGGTAACTGCGGATGAGTTCACTCCAGAGCAATTTGAGAATATGCGCGTGACAACCCGAGTTAACGGTGAAGTTAGACAAGACGATACAACGGCAAGTATGATGTTTCCTTTTAAATATATCATTAGCTACTTTTCAAAATTTTTCCATTTAAAACCGGGGGATGTTATCGCAACAGGAACGCCAAATGGTGCTGGCGCTCGTTTTGAGCCACCACGATATTTAGCCCCTGGTGATATTGTTGAAATAGATGTAGAAGGTGTAGGCACCTTAGTTAATGGTATTAAAGACGAAGATTTATAGTGATGACAAAAAAACTCCGTAGTTTCGAGCGCTCGCTGCCTATGACCTTATTGCAAACAAGGGAAGCAGTGATGAAAAAGTTTATTCCATCACTCAAAGAACATGGTTTAACACCACAACAATGGCGGGTGATTCGAGCTTTGGAGCATGAAACTGGTCTTGACATAAGTACATTGGCGGAGCGTTGCCATTTACTTATGCCAAGCATATCCCGAATAATTAATCATCTAGATAAAGAAAAACTGATTGAACGACAAGTTGTTGACACTGATCAACGGCGTTCAAAGATATTCTTGACCATAGCGGGTAAAAATTTATTTGCTAAAGTGGCTCCAAAATCTGTCGAAAGATATGTTGCGATAGAAGAAAAGTATGGTGTCAGAAAATTAGAATTACTTTATGAACTATTAGATGATCTAATTAAAACCTTAGAAGAGAAAGATTCATGAATAATTTAATTGATGCTACATTACTAAAGTCAGGTAGTTACCTAAATGGCAAGTGGTCAGTAGAAGCTGAAAATAATGCCTCCGTAACTAATCCTGCAACGGGTGAAGTAATTACTAACCTATGCCTTTCTGGTGAACAAGATGCACAAGCTGCTATTGTTGCCGCCAATAACGCTTTTCAACAATGGAAAAATACTTCAGTAAAAACGCGCTTTGAATTACTTAAGAAATGGTTTGATTTAATCATTGCTAATAAGCAAGATCTTGCCACTATAATGACGCTTGAACAAGGGAAACCCATCGCTGAATCACTTGGCGAAATTGATTATGGTGCATCCTATGTTGAATGGTTTGCTGAAGAAGCTAAACGTGTTTATGGTGATGTGATTAATTTACCAGGCCAAGATCGTCAAGGTTTTGTGATTCGTCAACCTATTGGTGTAGTCGCAGCGATCACGCCTTGGAATTTCCCCAATGCTATGATCACCCGAAAAGCGGCTCCAGCTTTAGCTGCTGGCTGTACAATCATTATTAAACCCGCATTAGAAACTCCGTTATCAGCGCTAGCATTGGCTGAATTGGCCGATCGTGCGGGCATTCCCGCAGGCGTTATCAATGTGATTGTTGGGCAATCTCGAGTGCTCGGAAAAGTATTAACCGACAGCACTATTGTTCGCAAGTTAACGTTTACTGGATCAACCCCTGTAGGTAAAGTGTTGATAAAACAATGTGCTGATACTGTTAAAAGAACCTCAATGGAGTTAGGCGGAAATGCACCGTTAATTATCTTTGATGATGCCGACCTAGACAAAGCCGTTGATGCAACTATTGCCTCTAAGTACCGAAATTCAGGACAAACTTGTATTTGCGCTAATCGAATAATGGTGCAAGATAGTATTTATCAAAAATTTGTAACTAAACTTACTCATAAAGTGAATGAATTTCAATTAGGCAATGGCATGGATAAAAATACTACCCATGGCCCATTAGTTTCTGCAAAAGCTGCTAGTGATGTTAATAACTTAGTTCAACAGGCAATTAAGCAAGGTGCTAAAGTCCAAATTGGCGGTAAATTATCAACATTAGGCGCTTGCTATTTTGAACCAACAATACTTACTCATGTAGACTCTACAATGGATATTTTTGGGGAAGAAATTTTTGGTCCAGTTGCACCTATATTCAAATTTAGTAATGAACAAGAAGCCATTGACATGGCTAACAATACTGAATTTGGTCTAGCTTCTTATGTATTTACTAATGACATTGGTCGTGCATGGCGCATGGCGACAAAAATTGAATATGGTATGGTCGGTATTAATGAAATTGCCATAGGCTCAGAAATCATTCCCTTTGGTGGTGTAAAAGAGTCTGGCAACGGCCGAGAAGGTTCTAAATACGGCCTTGAAGATTATACAGAAATGAAATATATATGTTTAGGTGGCCTCGGCGGTTAACTGCTAGTACCTAATTTAAAAATTAAACTCTCTTTATAATAACAAGATAATCCACAAGCTAATGCATTCATCATAGATGGATACATTAGCTTGTTTCTATACTATGATTTATCAAGCCTTAAACTAGCCATTAATCCTAACAGCTAGTAGACCGATTTTGACTAAGTGTTATATATACCAGTAAAAACAGCGGTACATGCTAACAGTTTCCAGTCCACATAAATGTTATATTGTCACACCAAATTTTATCAGGCTGAATGAAGTCAAACTCAAGATAAAGTGTGTAGAGGTTACCACTAATTTTTTTCTGAGGATTCATTCTACTATTAATCTCGAGGGATAGAGGGGTTTGGTGCGATGAATAAGGTGCTACCCAGTGATTTTAACTCCCTAGATGCACCTTAAGCTTTAAGCAGGATATAATACCCCCTAACAGACTTACTCCACGGTAACCGATTTTGCTAAGTTCCGAGGTTGATCAACATCTGTACCTTTAATAATTGCCACATAGTAAGAAAGTAACTGCAAAGGTAGTGTATAAACAATCGGTGCGATAATGTCATCACACACAGGCACGTCAATCACCTTCATAGTGTCGTCGCTAGCAAATTTAGTATCGCTATCAGCAAAGACATACATTAAGCCACCACGCGCACGCACTTCTTCTACGTTCGACTTAAGCTTTTCGATTAAATCATTTTTGGGTGCCACAACAATTACCGGCATTTCAGCATCTATAAGCGCTAATGGCCCATGTTTAAGTTCACCCGCAGCATAGGCTTCAGCATGAATATAAGAAATTTCTTTCAGCTTCAATGCACCTTCCATTGCAATAGGATATTGGTCGCCTCGACCTAAAAATAAGGCATGATGTTTATCCGCAAAATCTTCAGCTAAATCTTCGATTGAAGAAGCAAGTGCTAAGACTTCATCAAGTTTTGCCGGCAACGACATTAATGATTGAATAATTTCAGCTTGCTTATCATCAGACATGCCGTGATGTTTGCCAATAGCTACGGTCATCATTAATAAACCAACAAGCTGAGTAGTAAAAGCTTTGGTTGATGCCACGCCAATTTCAGCGCCCGCTTTAGTCATAAAGGCCAGGTCAGATTCACGTACTAACGACGAACCTGGAACATTACAAATAACTAAGCTAGATTGATAGCCAATCTCTTTCGCTAAACGCAAAGCGGCTAAGGTGTCTGCAGTTTCGCCTGATTGTGAAATAGTAACCAATAAAGAGTTTTTAGGTACAAAAGATTGACGGTATCTAAACTCACTGGCTATTTCAATATTACAAGAAACACCGGCAAGCTCTTCTAACCAATATCTTGCAACCATGCCTGAGTGGTAACTCGTACCACAAGCAATAATTTGTACATGTTCCACATTTTTAAATATCTCGTCAGCGCCTTTACCAAACGTATTGATATCTAGCATGCCACCCACTAAACGACCTTCTAATGAATTGCGAATAGCGGTAGGTTGTTCGTAAGTTTCTTTTAACATGTAGTGACGGTATTCACCTTTGTCACCACTGTCGTGTGAAACATTCGCTTCTTTCGCTTCACGCTCAACAGGTTCGCCATTGGTATCAAAAATACTGACGTTAAATCGACTAATTTGTGCAACATCACCTTCTTCAAGGTAAGAGAATTTACGGGTTACTGGGAGTAACGCCATAATATCTGAAGCAATAAAGTTTTCGCCTAAACCGTAACCAATAACTAATGGACTACCAGAACGGGCAACAATGATACTGTCTTTATCTCGACTATCCATGACAACCGTACCGTAAGCCCCTTCAAGTTGCTTAACGGTTTTTTGTACTGCTGACAATAAGCTACCACTGGTTTTTAGTTCATGGTGAACCAAATGAGTGATAACTTCAGTATCTGTTTGCGATAGAAACTCATAACCTAGACCTTGTAGTTGACTACGTAAGGTTTGATGATTTTCGATAATGCCATTGTGCACTACCGCAATAGTATTGTTAGAGATATGTGGGTGAGCATTCACTTCGCTTGGTGCTCCATGTGTGGCCCAGCGTGTGTGCGCTATTCCTGTTCCTCCACTTAAAGGTATTTCTTGTAAAGCTTGTGCTAATTCTTTAACTTTACCCACGCGCTTAGCACTAGCTAATTGGTTATTTTTATTTACTATTGCTACACCTGCTGAATCATAACCACGATATTCTAAACGTCTAAGTCCTTCGACTAAAATTTCTGCTACGTCGCGCTGTGCTACCGCACCAACTATGCCACACATATTTTCTGTCCTTTTTTGTTTTTTATACCTATTTGGCACATATTAAATTTACGCCTTGAGCAATTAATTGCTTTCTTACTGACTGATCTAAATCATCATCAGTAATGAGGGTGTGTATTTGTTGCCAACCGAGCTCTAAATTAGGTATTTTTTTGGCTATTTTGTCTGATTCAACCATAACAATCACTTCTCGTGCTACTTCAGCCATAACTCGACTTAACCCAATCAATTCATTGAAAGTAGTGGTACCACGCTCAATATCAATACCGTCTGCACCAATAAATAATTGATCAAAGTCATACGAGCGTAATACTTGTTCAGCGACCTGTCCTTGGAAAGCTTCCGAATTCGCATCCCAAGTACCGCCGGTCATCAATAAAGTAGGTTCATTCTCAAGGGCATGAATTTGATTGGCTATACTTAAGGCATTAGTCATCACAACCAAGCCCTTTTTACTCTCTAACTCGCTCACTAATGCCGAGGTTGTTTGACCACTATCAATAATAATTCGGTTATGATCACGAACTAATGTAGCAGCATATTTTGCTATGGTTTTTTTTTGTTTTGAAAGTTTTTCAGATTTAGGTTCTGTTATTTCACATGGTAACGCAATAGCACCACCATAACGCCTTAATAATAAACCGCTATTTTCTAATGCTGCTAAATCTTTACGAATAGACACTTCACTTATGTCAAATTGCTTAGCTAGGCTATCTACGCTCACTTCACCACTAATATTGAGATCGGTAATAATATGATGACGGCGTTGTTGGGTGTTTCTTTTTGACATAATTCTTAGGTGAATATTCGATTAACTTTCATTTTGACTATCATTATGTTTCAAAACGAAACTTAAAGCAATAAACCTCTAAATAACTTCGCGTATATTTGGGAATTTTTGGGGTTTTTAAATAATAACTTATTCACAAACCACTTTAACCTCTGCATAAAGTGGTTTATTCACCCTATTACTTCAACGTTATTACACTATTGAAGTAAAGGGTTTCTAGCAAAAAAACAATACTCTACCAAGTGATATAAAAGTAGAGTTACCTAGCTCAATAGCATTTATTAATATTTTTTAATCGGTCGTGGCCAGTTTTTAATATTACGTTGTTTACCACGCGCTACGGCTAAATCATCTTTTTCTACATTTTTAGCAATAACAGAGCCTGCACCTATCGTTGCTGAATCACCAATAGAAACGGGTGCAACTAATGAGCTATTTGAACCAATAAACGCATTATCTTTAATAATTGTTTGTGACTTATTTACACCATCATAGTTACACGTAATAGTACCTGCACCTACGTTAACATTTTTACCTATAAGTGCATCACCAAGGTAGGTTAAGTGACCGGCTTTACTTCCTTCACCTAAGGTGGTTTTTTTCATTTCAACAAAGTTTCCTACATGAGAATCTTTATTCATAACACTACCCGGACGAATGCGCGCAAACGGACCAGCCGAACAGTTTTCACCAATAGTTGCGTCTTCTATAATACTGTTAGGTTTTATTTCAACATTGTCGCTAATTGAACAGTTTTTAAGAATACAGTTAGCACCTATTTTTACATTATTTGCTAAGGTTACCGACCCTTCAAAAATACAATTAATATCAATACTCACTTCACTACCAATAGTTAACGAACCACGAATATCAATTCGGGCTGGGTCGCGTAAACTGGCACCTGCTATCATTAACTCTTCAACTAAGCGTTCTTGATAAGCGCGTTCAAGTGCAGCTAGTTGCACACGATTATTAGCGCCTTCAACTTCAATTTCAGTTTCAGGGTGAGCGGTTGCAATAATCTTCCCTTCACTGTGAGCGGCAGCAATAATATCAGTAAGGTAATATTCTCCCTGTGCATTATTATTAGAAAGGCCACTTAACCAACGTTTTAAATCACCACCCTTGGCATATAAAATACCCGTGTTAGCTTCATTAATTAGCAACTGTTCTGGTTTAGCATCTTTTTGTTCAATAATACCGACGACTATTCCATCTTTACGTACAATGCGACCATAGCCAGCAGGGTCAGCCAAATACACAGTTAATAACGACATGCCATTTTCAGGCTTGGCTTGTAGTAAACTTTCTAATGTTGATACTTTAGTTAATGGCACATCACCATAAAGCACTAAAACATCTTCATCTTCTTTTAAAAATGGTGATGCTTGGTCAACAGCATGTCCAGTACCTAATTGTTCTTTTTGCTCAATAAAGGTTAGGTCATCACCCGTATTTTCTGTGGTAAGTGTTGCTTTAAGCACTTCACCACCAAAGCCATAAACAACATAAATATTAACGGCACCTAACTGACGAGCACTATCAATAACATGAGATACCATCGGTTTATCAGCAATAGCATGTAGTACTTTAGGTAAAGAAGAGCGCATGCGAGTACCTTTACCCGCAGCAAGGATGACAACAGAAAGCGACATAGAAAATCCATTCAATTAAGCGTATTTATTATAGGCAATATTGTAACTAAGTTTACGCTCTCTTTGCTAGTGATTATATTCAATAGCCATATTTTCTCCTTGTGTATGATAAATATTGGAAGAACTATGTTCGATAAAGTGACAAGAGGCTGGATATAGATAATTAGAGATAAATAATTTATACGTAATAAAATAGTTATGCTAATCGCTTGGTATTGGTATTAGTATTGGTATTGGTATTGGTATTGGTATTGGTATTTTCAAATAATAGAATAGTAACGGCGAATAGTTACTACTTTTTACAAACAAAAACGCCCTGTCACAAAGTAACAGGGCGTTTAAAGTTCATTCACTAAAACTGTTTATAGCGCGATAAGACTATCGCCTACACGTTAGTTTTACTTATTAGATGCTTGAATAACACGTAATTGTGCTATTGCACGTGCTAATTCAATAGCAACAGCGGCATAGTCAACATCAGCGCCATGGGCGTTCATATTGTCTTCTGCACGTTGTTTTGCTTCTAATGCTGCTTGTTCATCCAAGTCATCCGCTCGACAAGCTACATCAGCAAGTACGATTATTTGATTTGGTTGAACTTCTAACATTCCACCTGAAAGATAAATAACTTCTTCGCTATTATCTTCTTTAGTGATTAATGCCATACCAGGTTTTAGTGAGGTCAATAAAGGTGCATGACCAGGCATAATACCTAACTCACCTTCACTACCTGTGATCTGTAATGATTTAATGCTGCCTGAGAACAAGCTTTCTTGCGCACTAACAACATTTAGATTTACAGTAAATAATGCCATTTGACTCGACCTCTAATAATGTAAGTATCTAAACCAAAGCTTAGATACTTACTAGATGATTACATCTTACTTGCTTTCTCTACGGCTTCTTCAATAGAACCAACCATGTAGAATGCTTGCTCAGGCATGTCATCAAAGTCACCCGCTATAATACCTTTAAAGCCAGCTATGGTGTCTTTTAATGAAACATATTTACCTGGAGAACCAGTAAATACTTCAGCAACAAAGAACGGCTGAGATAAGAAACGCTGTATTTTACGTGCACGGAATACAGTTTGCTTATCTTCTTCAGATAATTCATCCATACCTAAGATGGCAATGATATCTTTAAGTTCTTTATAACGTTGTAATATTGTTTGTACACCACGAGCAGTTTCATAATGTTCAGTACCAACCACTAACGGGTCTAACTGACGTGAAGATGAATCTAGTGGGTCAATCGCAGGGTAAATACCTTGCGAAGCAATATCACGACTTAATACAACAGTTGCATCTAAATGCGCAAAAGTAGTTGCAGGGCTAGGGTCAGTTAAATCATCCGCAGGTACATATACCGCTTGAATTGAAGTGATTGAACCTTTCTTAGTCGAAGTAATACGCTCTTGTAATATACCCATTTCTTCAGCAAGTGTTGGTTGATAACCAACCGCTGATGGCATACGACCAAGTAGTGCAGATACTTCAGTTCCAGCAAGTGTATAACGGTAAATGTTATCTACGAAGAATAATACGTCACGACCTTCGTCACGGAATTTTTCAGCCATAGTCAAACCAGTAAAGGCAACACGTAAACGGTTTCCTGGAGGCTCGTTCATTTGACCGTAAACTAACGATACTTTATCAAGTACATTAGAGTCGTTCATTTCGTGATAGAAATCGTTACCTTCACGTGTACGCTCACCAACACCAGCGAATACTGAATAGCCGCTATGCTCGATTGCGATGTTACGGATAAGTTCCATCATGTTTACTGTTTTACCAACACCAGCACCACCGAAAAGACCAACTTTACCACCCTTAGCGAATGGACAAACTAAATCGATTACTTTGATACCTGTTTCTAGCAATTCGCTAGACATGGATTGTTCAGCATAAGCAGGTGCTTCACGATGAATAGACCAACGGTCTTTTTCGCCGATAGGACCCGCTTCATCAATTGGCTCACCAAGTACGTTCATGATGCGACCTAACGTCTCAACACCAACCGGTACTTGGATACCTTCACCTGTATTTACTACATTCAGGCCACGACGCAAACCGTCTGAGGAACCCATTGCGATAGTACGTACAACGCCGCCACCAAGCTGCTGTTGAACTTCAAGTACTAAACCTTCAAGGTTACCTTCAGTTACTTTTACTGCGTCATATACCTGAGGTACGGCATCTTGTGGAAATTCAACATCCACAACTGCGCCAATTATTTGGACGACTTTACCTGTACTCATGTTTATTCCTCTTAATTTAAGTTAGCTAAGCTTGGCTTAAACTAACTTTTCAATAAATTACGAAAATTGTTATCAGATTAATTCGTTACCGAACTATTCTACTTACCCTACCGCAGCTGCACCAGCAACAATCTCACCCAATTCTTGAGTAATCGCTGCTTGACGCGCTTTGTTATATACCAGTTGTAGGTCATCGATTAAATCACCCGCATTATCAGTTGCGGCTTTCATCGAAACCATACGAGATGCTTGCTCACAAGCAATATTCTCAACAACACCTTGATATACTTGAGATTCAATATAACGAACTAATAATTTATCTAACAAAGAGTTAGCATCAGGTTCGTATATATAATCCCAACGATGACTAATTGCTTCGTCATCTGATTTAGGTAAAGGTAACAATTGATCAATTGTCGGTTCTTGCGTCATAGTATTAACAAATTTGTTATACACAACGTATAGCCTATCAATTTCACCGTTATCATAAGCTTTAAGCATTACCGCTACACTACCAACTAAATCAGTTAGTGCAGGAGCATCACCTAAGCCCGATATTTGTGCAGATACTTTAGCGCCCATATTGTTGAAAAAAGATGTGGCTTTTGAGCCAATTACACCAAATTCAACTTCAGCACCTGATGCTTGCTTTTCAGAAGCATCAGCAAGTACTTTCTTAAATAAATTAATATTTAAGCCACCACACAAACCACGGTCACTTGAGACGACAATGTAGCCAACACGCTTAGCTTCACGTTCTTCCAAATAGGAATGACGATATTCTAAGTTACCAAGCGCGATATGACCGATCACATTTCGTATATTTGTCGCATATGGACGAGAGGCTGCCATGCCATCTTGCGCTTTGCGCATTTTGCTAGCGGCAACCATTTCCATAGCGCTTGTGATCTTTTGAGTATTTTTAACACTCGCAATCTTGGTTTTTATTTCTTTACCAACGGCCATGACTCTTCTCCAAAAAGGTTACTTAATTAAAGACTCTATTACCAAGTTTGAGTAGACTTGAATAACTCAAGTGTTTTATTCAAACTAGCTTCAATATCTTTATTGTAATCACCCTTTTCATTGATAGTAGCCATCAGCTCAGCATGCTCATTATTTACATAAGTATGTAAAGCCGCTTCACAATCAACAATTTTGTTGATTGCAACGTCATTTAAATAGCCTTTTTCTGCGGCAAATAAAGACACTGCTGTTTCAGCGATTGACAATGGGCTGTATTGCTTTTGCTTCATTAATTCAGTTACGCGTTGACCATGCTCTAATTGAGCGCGAGTCGCGTCATCTAAATCTGATGCAAATTGAGCAAATGCTGCTAATTCAGCATATTGGGCTAAAGCTAAACGAATACCACCACCAAGTTTCTTGATGATTTTTGTTTGCGCAGCACCACCAACACGAGATACTGAAATACCGGCATTAACAGCTGGGCGGATGCCCGCGTTAAACAAGTTAGACTCTAAGAAAATCTGACCATCAGTAATTGAGATTACGTTTGTTGGTACGAAAGCAGATACATCACCCGCTTGCGTTTCAATAATTGGTAAGGCAGTTAATGAACCTGTTTTACCTTTAACTTCACCGTTTGTGAATTTTTCAACGTATGCTTCATTTACACGAGCAGAACGTTCTAATAAACGACTATGAAGATAGAAAACATCACCTGGGTATGCTTCACGACCTGGCGGACGACGAAGAAGTAATGAAATTTGACGGTAAGCAACTGCTTGCTTAGACAAATCATCATATACGATCAACGCATCTTCACCGCGGTCGCGGAAGTATTCACCCATAGAACAACCAGCGTATGGTGCTAAGTATTGTAATGCTGCAGCTTCAGAAGCTGATGCAACAACTACAATAGTATTTGATAACGCGCCGTGCTCTTCTAAGTTACGAACTAGGTTCGCTACAGTAGAAGCTTTCTGGCCGATAGCAACATAAACACATTTAATACCAGTGTTCTTTTGGTTAATGATAGCGTCAACTGCAATCGCTGATTTACCGATTTGACGGTCACCAATGATTAATTCACGTTGGCCACGACCAATTGGAATCATAGAGTCAATAGACTTGATACCAGTTTGAACTGGTTGATCTACTGACTTACGTTCAATTACACCTGGTGCAACAACTTCTACTGGAGAGAAGCCATCATTTTCAATTGGGCCTTTGCCATCAATTGGTTCACCTAGAGTGTTTACAACGCGGCCTAATAAACCACGCCCTACTGGTACTTCTAAAATACGACCAGTACCTTTAACTTTTTGGCCTTCCGCTAAATCAGCGTAAGGACCCATTACTACCGCACCGACCGAATCACGGTCAAGGTTTAACGCGATAGCAAAACGGCTACCAGGAAGTTCGATCATTTCACCTTGCATTACATCGGCAAGACCATTAATGCGAATAATACCATCTGTTACAGAAACGATAGTACCTTCGTTACGAGCTTCGCTGACAACGTTAAACTGTTCAATTCTATTCTTGATCAGTTCAGCGATTTCAGTGGAATTCAGTTGCATGCTCTGTTCCCTTATCTAAGATTGTAGTGTTGTTGCTAAGCGGTTCAGTTTACCTTTGATTGAACCATCTATTACCATGTCACCAGCTTGTATAACTAAACCGGAAACGATACTCGCATCAACAAAACAATTAAGCTTAACTTTACGTGCCAAGCGCTTTTCAAGCGCGGCGCTTACTGTTGTTTTTTGCTCTGCAGTTATTTCTACAGCAGAGGTTACATCCACAGATATCTCTTGATCAAAATCAGCTTTTAACGCTATAAATTGTTCAAGAACTTGTGGTAGCACCAACAAACGTTCGTTTTCTGCCATTACTTTTAAAAAGTTTTGGCCTTGACTGTCTATTTGCTCACCACAAACATTTAAAAATAATGTTTGTGCTTGCTCTACCGAAGCGCCGCCAGATATATAACCTTTAACAGTTACATCTTTAGCAACTTCAGCAGCAAAAGTTAGCTGGATTAACCAGCTATCAATTGCTTTTGCTTCAACAGCAAAATCGAACGCTGCTTTAGCATAAGGACGAGCGACAGTTGTCAATTCAGACATAGCTCTTTCCTCTTAAAGTTCAGCGACGAGTTTATCTAAGATGTCGCTGTGTGCTGCGCCATCAATTGAACGCTCAAGAATTTTCTCGGCACCCGCTATAGCAAGAACAGCTACTTGTTTACGTAGTTCTTCTTTAGCACGGTTACGTTCTGTTTCAATTTCTGCATGACCTGAAGCTAAGATTTTCTCTTTCTCAGCTTGTGCTTTACCGGCAGTTTCCTCAACAATTTTAGCTTCATGTTTTTTAGCAGCATCAACGATAGATGCAGCTTCAACTTTAGCTTCTTTTAATTGGGCTGTAGCTTTCTCTTGAGCAAGCTCAAGATCTTTAGCAGCACGGTCTGAAGCAGCAAGTCCATCAGCAATAATTGCTTGACGAGCTTCGATGGCAGCCATAATTGGTGGCCATACAAACTTCATACAGAAAATTACAAATACGACAAATGCGATTAACTCACCTATTAATGTGGCATTAATATTCATTTGTGTACCTCCTAATTAGTTATTCGTTAAAAATTCTAGTAACTTACTTATTAAGCAAGTACGAATAACATGTATAGGCCGATCGCAACACCGATCATCGCGATAGCGTCAATAAGACCCGCTACGATGAACATTTTTACTTGAAGTTGTGGTGCTAGTTCAGGTTGACGAGCAGCAGATTCTAAGAACTTGCCACCTAAAATACCAAAACCAATCGCAGTACCTAAAGCACCTAGACCGATCAATAACGCAACAGCTATGAATAACATATTTATCTCCGATAATTTAAAGTTAATGTTAAAAGTTAAAAAAATTGTACAAAAAATATTCTTTGGGACTTCCTGTCCCCATTTAATAGAGCTAACCCTATCAATGTAAATTAGTTTTTTAGGCTTCCTGCCTCATACTCTACGAGCCGACTCCGTCGGTCTAGATTTTATTATAAAATCTAGTGATCTTCATGCGCTAAACTAAGATATACAATAGTTAACATCATAAAGATGAAAGCCTGTAATGGGATAATCAACAAGTGGAACGCTGCCCATAAAAAATGTACTGGCAATTGAAAAAGACCAATTGTTGCAATAAGTAAAAATATCAACTCACCCGCATATAAGTTACCAAACAAACGTAACGCTAACGATAATGGACGTGCTAATAAAGTAACCATTTCTAATACAAAGTTAATTGGATACATAGTCCAATGATTAAAAGGTTGCGTAGTAAGCTCTTTAATAAAGCCACCAACACCTTTAACTTTAATTGAATAGTAAATTGTTAGAATAAATACACCTAATGCTAATGCAAAAGTCATATTTGGATCTGTTGTTGGTACGGGCTTCATGTATACATGTGACATTTCAACACCGCCAACCGTGCCTATTAACCAAGGCAGTAAATCAACAGGTACCCAATCCATTGCATTCATCAATAATACCCAAACGAAAACAGTCAAGGCTAATGGAGCAATTAATGGGTTTGTTCCGTGGAAAGTGCTTTTAACACTGCTATCAACAAATTCTACGACCAACTCAACTGCACTTTGCAATTTACCTGGTACACCGGTTGTTGCTTTTTTAGCAACAGAGCGGAAAATATAAAGAAAAACAAAGCCTAAAAACACCGACCAAGCTAGAGTATCTAAATGTAAGGTCCAAAAACCTTCACCGACAGTCCAATTGGTTAAATGATGTTTAATATATTCTTGGCTGGTTAATTCAGCAACAGACATATTTAACGTTCCTAATGATTAAAGTTTAAAATAAAATTCTTTTGTTAATATTTTATTAGCTATTGTTTTATTAAAAATGGCGTAACTAATGGTAAAGCCATTATAAAACAAAACATGCTAAAAAAAGGTATTGGCAGTAGTACTAAAATTTTAAAGGCGAGTACAAATAAAAAAGCCGTTAATACCATTTTCAATTTCACACCGCTAAAAAAGGATTCAACCACTAATTTAGACGATTTGGCTCCGGCATATTTAAATGCTCTAAGCGCGAAAATCACATTGGGAATTATAGTGACTATGCCTGCAGACAAAACAGACCTTGCATAATCTATTCCCCAAATAAAATAACTTACTAATGAACACAATAAAACAATACTACTAGCTAAAATATTTTGTTGCCACGCTAACTTGCGACCAATAATAGTAAGTTTATTTTTCATTATTACTTCTTACATAAAGTTAAAAAAAACGTACGAATAAACTCGTAGACTACATTCTCTTTTAAAGTAAAAACTTCAATAGTAAAAACTGTCGCAAGTATACGCATTGTTGTTGTTTTTGCAAGAAAATAGGGCAGGGAAGCCCTGTTTTTTGTTTGAATAATTACTATTTCTGTAATAAATACGACTAAAGGATTAGACTTTTCATCAACTTAATAAACTAAAGTATGTAATCCAATCATTATTAAGGGTTAATCATTGGATGAGTTATAAAAACATTTCCAACAGATAAAAATTATAGAACCGCTAAGTTTTAGTAAATAAGTCTATTTAATATTTTTATTTTATTTTATTTTATTTTATTTTATTTTCGCTAATAATTTTTCAAGCTCTGTAAATTTACTATATGAAATAACTAACTTTCCTTTACCTTTTTTATTATGATTTAGAGTAACTTTTAAACCTAACCTATAAGCTAAGTCTTTTTCTATGTTAATACTTTCTTGATCTTTTTCTTTGATTGGTCTTTTATCTTCTGGATTTTTAATTTTTTTAATAAGTGCTTCTGTTTCGCGTACCGTTAATTCTTTAGTCGCAACAGTTCCAGCAGCTTCAGCTTGTAAATCACTATCAAGCGCCAATAGGGCACGTGCATGCCCCATTTCAATATCACCATTTTCAAGAAAAGTTTTTACTTCATCATGCAATTTATTTAAACGTAATAAATTGGTAACGGTAGCGCGAGATTTACCTACCGCGATAGCAACTTCTTGATGGGTTAGATTAAATTCAGTTAATAAACGCTCTAGTGCAACAGCTTCTTCCATTGCATTAAGATCTTCTCGTTGAATATTTTCAATTAATGCAATAGCAACTGCTGATTCATCAGGTACATCTTTGATTAAACAAGGCACTTCTGTTAATTGAGCTAGCTGTGCAGCACGCCAACGACGCTCACCAGCAATAATCTCAAATTCGCCTTCCGCTAATGGCCTAACAACAATAGGTTGAATAATACCTTGAGACTGAATAGAAAGTGATAATTCTTCTAATGCTGTATCAGACATATCTTTACGTGGTTGATATTTTCCTGGCGATAATTTATCTGTTGATATTTTTCTTAAATCACCATCTTTTACTGTAGTTTCACCATTATATTTTTCACCTTCTAGGATAGGTGATTTTATTTGGGGAGTAAGTAAAGCCTCAAGACCTCTGCCTAATCCACGTCGTTTTGCTGGGCTCATAGTATTCCTTGAATTTATTCAGCTGACTTTTCAGTTACAGATATTTTATCTTCTGGTGAAGTTTTTTTATTTTTTGTCTTTTTAACGGGGCTATTATTACGTAACACTTCTCCCGCTAATGCTAAATAGGCTTTGGCGCCTGTTGATGATTTATCATAATACATAGCAGGTGATCCAAAGCTAGGTGCTTCGGCTAAACGAACATTACGAGGAATAACACTACGATATACTTTATCACCAAAATGCCGTTTTAATTGCTCTGACACATCATTCGCCAAACGGTTACGAGGGTCATACATAGTACGTAAAATACCTTCAATATGAAGATCACTATTAACAACAGAGGTTAATTTAGAAATAGTATCCATTAAAGCTGTTAACCCTTCTAATGCGTAATATTCACACTGCATAGGTACAAGCACAGAATCTGCCGCAGTCATGGCATTTACAGTAAGCATATTTAATGAAGGAGGGCAGTCAATAATGATAAAATCATAATAGTCTTTTACAGGTGCTAATGCTTTTTTTAACCTTTGCTCGCGCGAATATACTTCCATTAACTTAATTTCAGCCGCAGTAATATCTGCATTACCTGCAATAAGATCATAAAGGCCTGAAGTTTCTCTCTGAACTACTTGTTCTACTGATTGTTCTTCAATTAATAGCTCATAACAAGTCGCTGGTACTTCATATTTATCAATACCACTGGCCATAGTAGCATTACCTTGCGGGTCAAGATCTATTAATAATATTTTGCGCTTAGTTGCGGCTAAAGAGGCAGCTAAATTAACTGCTGTAGTGGTTTTACCTACCCCACCTTTTTGATTTGCAACTGCAATTATTTTTCCCACAAAAGCCTCTTTTTAATATTTATTATTGTTATTTACACTTTTTCAATACAATAACATGTCGTTCACCAACAAGCTCAGGAACAATTATTTTATGGTTAGAGACTAATTTTATATTTTTAGGTAATTGCACTAATTCATCCGTTGGGTATTGTCCTTTTAATGCGAAGAACTGTCCATGCTCAATAGTGACTAAATGTGAGCACCAACTAACCATATCATTAAGTGAAGAAAAAGCTCGACTTAATACGCCATCAAAAGGTGTTTCAACCTGATATTCCTCTATACGCGCTTTTATTGGTTGTACGTTAGTTAATTTTAATTGAAATACTACCTGTCTTAGAAAGGTAATACGTTTTCCTAAACTGTCTAATAAAACAAAGTTCCGCTCTGGATACAAAATTGCTAATGGAATACCCGGTAAACCTGGACCCGTACCAACATCTATAAAGTTTTCACCTTGTAATACTTCACCAACCATTAAGCTATCCATAATATGCTTAATAAGCATTTGTTGTGGATTACGAACAGACGTTAAGTTATACGCTTTATTCCATTTATGTAAAAGCTCTACATATTGAATAAGTAATTGCACCTGTTGTTCAGATACTTGTAATGTAGTTTTCGCAAGCAATGCTTGTAAATCAGTTGTTAGGGTCATTTTTATTGCTTTATTAATACTGACTGAATTTACTAAGCAATTTTACTTAGCAAACCATGTTTTTTTAAGTAAACCAATAATAACGAAATTGCAGCAGGAGTAATACCAGAAATTCGAGAAGCTTTACCAATAGTTTCTGGTCGTGCATCTTTTAGCTTAGCAACTACTTCATTAGAAAGTCCGGATATTTGCTGATAATCAAACTCGAATGGGATTAATGTATTTTCATTGCGATTTTTCTTTGCTATTTCATCTAGCTGTCTATCAATATAACCCGCATACTTTGTTTGAATTTCAATTTGTTCTGATGCTTGCTTATCTTCAATTTCAGGTCCTAATCCTTCAATTTTCATTAAATCTTCATAACGCACTTCAGGACGACGAATAAGATCTTCAAGACTTGCTTCTTTGCTCATAGGGCTTTTAAGTAATTTATTCACTTCTTCAACGCAAACATGATCTTTTTGTACCCAAGTATCTTTTAATCGTTGACGTTCTAATTCAATATTTTCCATTTTCTCGTTAAAACGCTGCCAGCGAAGATCATCAACTAAACCTACTGATCGTCCTTTTTCAGTTAAACGAATATCAGCATTGTCTTCACGTAATAATAAACGATATTCTGCACGTGAGGTAAACATGCGGTAAGGTTCTTTAGTGCCTAGCGTAGATAAATCATCAATAAGTACGCCCATATAGGCTTGATCGCGACCTAAAGTAAACTCATCTTTGCCCTTAACGCGATTAGCGGCATTAGTTGCTGCGATAAGTCCTTGTGCTCCGGCTTCTTCATAGCCTGTAGTTCCGTTGATTTGACCAGCAAAATATAAATTTTCAATAAATTTACTTTCTAGTGACTGTTTTAAATCACGGGGATCAAAATAATCATATTCAATGGCATAACCAGGACGTGTGATAAAGGCATTTTCAAAACCTTTAATTGAACGTACTAAATTCATCTGTACATCAAAAGGTAAACTCGTTGAAATACCATTAGGATAAATTTCATGGGTGGTTAAGCCTTCAGGTTCAACAAATATTTGATGAGAGTTTTTATCAGCAAAACGCGTAATTTTATCTTCAATGGAAGGGCAGTATCGAGGACCTACTCCTTCAATAACACCCGTGTACATAGGAGAACGATCAAGGCCATCACGAATATGTTGATGAGTTTGCTCGTTAGTATGCGTGATATAACAAGAAACCTGTTCAGGATGATCTTCTCGTGATCCCATAAATGAAAATACAGGTCGTGGTGAATCACCGGGTTGTTCTTCCATGACTGAAAAGTCTAATGAGCGAGCATCTAATCGCGGTGGTGTACCCGTTTTCAAACGATCCATTCTAAAAGGCATATCACGCATTTTAGCTGCTAAATTCATACTAGCAGGATCTCCTGCTCGGCCACCCTGATAGTTGTTTAAACCTATATGTATTAGTCCTGAAAGGAAAGTTCCTACGGTTAACACAACCGTTTTACTTTTAAATTTTAATCCCATTTGCGTTGATACACCAACAACACGATCATTCTCTAAGATCAGATCATCACAAGGTTGTTGAAAAATAGTTAAATTTTCTTGATTCTCTAAACTTTGTCGAACAAAAGATCGATATAAAGCTCTATCTGCTTGGGCACGTGTAGCTCGTACCGCAGGGCCTTTGCTAGCATTCAATGTTCTAAATTGAATAGCGCTATGATCAATGGCAGTAGCCATTAAACCGCCTAAGGCATCAATTTCTTTTACTAAATGACCTTTGCCTATGCCACCAATGGCAGGATTACATGACATTTGTCCTAGCGTATCGATATTATGGGTCAATAGTAAAGTTTTACAGCCCATTCGTGCTGAAGCAAGTGCGGCTTCAGTGCCAGCATGGCCACCACCAACAACTATTACATCATAAAATTCTTGATACCACATAAATCTAAACCTTCAGTGTTACTTTTTTAATAAAAAAACGAACTACTCACCAGATGAAATTATTTTCAACAAAAAAGTAATTTGAAAAATCAGGAGAGATATTTTAGCGCTTTTTTGCCTTGAGGGAAACGATCAAATGATTAAAAAGATCAGACACTGATCTTACTAATATATTATAAGATCTTTATAAAGATCTTATTACTATTACTTATTAAGGAACTATATTTCTGTGTGTAAGATGTTTTTTGTTATATATATTATAAGGTTAACTTAATGATAAGTCTGTTATCAATACTTGATCAACCCGCAAGTAAGCTTTGATCAAAATAGCGAGTTATACACAGGATGATTTAATTAGAAAGTTAACCACTGAATAATAAGGTTAAATTAATAGCTTATTCACGAAATTGTCCACAGGGACTTAAAAATATGATCTAAATTGTGAATAAGTTATGAGTAACTCACTGTAAAAGATCTTTTTTATCTTTTAACCATTTTTGTGCAAGTGCTTCTGGATCTATATCTTCACTCATATCTAGCATATTTATCTCTATTAATTCTATGCAACCCTTTGTTTTTAATAATTTATCTAATTTATAACCTGCTTTACAAAAAGTATCATAGCTAGAATCACCGATCGCTATGATCATAAAATTAATTGAGGATAGATCTTGTTCACAATTTGTAAGATCACTAACAAAAGCTTGAATGTTGTCAGGGTAGTCACCGGCACCATGAGTAGAGGTACAAATTAGCCATACGGGTTTTATGGTCGTATTTTGAGCAAAAGTTTCATTAATGATCGAGGTAAAATCTGGTTTTAAATGTAAATTTACCTGATGATCAAGTATATTTAGTTGTTCTTCACAGGCTTCGGCAACATATTCAGTACCGCCTAACATGCTACCAACAATTATCTGAAATGAGCTCATATTGCAATATCCAATAGTTAATTATGCGCTTATCATAATATTATAGAATGGTTAATTTAACTGATATTTTTATGATCAACATAATAAAATGAGAATATTTGAGCACAATTTTTTGGCTGAAGTGATGGCAGGTTAGTATTTATATTATAGGCTTTGTTGTGGCCTCTCTGATAATTTTAATTATATAACAAAAAGCACCAATTAATTATTGAAACTTATCACCTCTAACTTGTTGTTTTTAATTGATTTAATTTATATTTTATAAAAGATAGAGGTTTACGTGTTAACAAAAATGTAGACTATTTACCAATACAAAAAGAGCTAAAAATTTTCCCTAACAAATCATCACTGGTAAACTCTCCAGTGATTTGGTCTAGCTCTTGTTGGCATATTCTTAATTCTTCTGCAAGTATTTCACCAGCAACGTATGATTCAAGTTGATCTAAGCCAGTAATCAAATGTTGATGTGTGTTGCTTAAAGCGGTTAAATGACGTCTCCTGGCCATAAAGCCACCTTCAGTACTACCTTGGTAACCCATAATATTCTTTAAGTGTTCTTTTAAGCTATCAACACCTGCACCAGTTTTAGCTGATAAAGTTACTACGGTATGTTTGACTTGTTTATTATCAGTAAAGTCTGTTAAACCTATGCTGGTATGGCTGATTGATTGGTTAATATCAGCTTTATTTCTGACTAATGTTAGGCCTATATTATTTGGGAGTTTTTCAAAAAATTCAGGGTAGTAATTTTTAATATCTTGCTCATCTTCTAACACGCCATGGTTTTCACTGGCATCTACCATTAATAATACTCTATCAGCTTGATTTATTTCTTTCCAAGCCCGCTCTATGCCTATTTGTTCAACTTTATCATCACTGTCACGCAAACCTGCAGTATCAATTATATGTAATGGCATACCGTCTATATGAATCTGTTCAGTTAATACATCACGAGTGGTACCTGCAATATCAGTTACTATAGCTGTATCTTTGCCACTTAATGCATTTAAAAGACTCGATTTCCCCGCATTTGGGCGGCCAGCAATAACTACGCGCATACCTTCACGAATAATACTCCCTTGGTGTGCTTGTTTTTGAACACTTTCAACTTGTTTAATAATTGCTTTTAGATCGTTGACTATTTTTTTGTCAGCCAGAAAATCAATTTCCTCTTCTGGAAAATCAATAGCTGCTTCAACATACATGCGCAGATGAATTATACTCTCCACCATTTTATTAACGAGTTTAGAAAAATCACCTTGAAGGGAGTGTAGGGCAGAGCGGGCTGCTTGCTCTGAGCTAGAATTAATTAAGTCGGCAATCGCTTCTGCTTGGGTTAAATCAAGTTTATCATTTAGAAAAGCTTGTTCACTAAATTCTCCAGGTTTAGCCATTTTTACTTTGGGTAAGGCAAGAATGGTATTGAGTAACATATCTAGAATAACAGGTCCCCCATGACCTTGAAATTCTATAATATCTTCACCAGTAAAGGAGTTTGGTCCTTGAAAAAATAGGGCTATACCTTGATCTAAAACGTTGCCATTAGTATCTATAAAAGGTAAATATTCAGCTTTTCTTATCTCTGGTATTTTACCTAAAATTGCTTGTGCAACATTTTTAGCATAGGGTCCTGAAACACGAATAATACCTACACCACCTCGGCCTGGGGCGGTAGCTTGTGCCGTAATTGTACTTTTTTCATTAAATGATGATGTCATATATTTTGGTAACTGAATAACTATTTGAAGGTATTTTACTTTATTTAATTGAAACTAACAAAAAAGCGATTTCTTTTGCAAGAAATCGCTTTTATTAATCTTTGGTGCATTCGTGACTTAATACTTGTCGCTTACCGTTATTACTTTGCTTCGGCCAACTTTTTATTTTCAATACCACTGAAAATAATTTTCATTTGGGTTATTGAAATTAAGTTACTTATAAACCAGTAAAGCACTAAACCAGATGGAAACCACGCCATAAATATAGAAAATGCAACAGGCATATATTGCATTATTTTTTGTTGCATTGGATCTTGTACAGTCATCGGCTGTAGTTTTTGCATGACATACATACTGATACCCATTAATACAGGCAATACAAAGTAAGGGTCCATTGCAGATAAATCTTGAATCCAGAATATGAATGGTGCATGGCGTAATTCTACACTTTCTAAAAATACCCAGTATAGCGCTAAGAAAATAGGCATTTGTAAAATTAATGGTAAACAACCACCGGCCGGATTTACCTTCTCTTTACGGTACATTTCCATAGTAGCTTGTGACATTTTCTGTTTGTCATCACCAAAGCGCTCTTTTAATTTGGCCATTTTAGGAGCCAATTCACGCATTCGTGCCATCGAAGTATATTGTGATTTGGTAAGTGGATACATACCACCTTTAACAATCAAGGTGATTACAATAATGGCAACACCCCAGTTAGAAACAAAACTTTGAATCTTTAATAACAACCAGAATAGTGGTTGGCTAATCATCCATAAAAAACCATAATCAATGGTTAAATCTAAGTTTGGCGCTATTTTTTCTAATACTTCTTGATCTTTAGGGCCGACATAGAAAATTGCGGATGTAATACCTTGTTTACCTACATCAATACTAATTGCAGGAGCTTTAAAGCCAACGACAGCCTCTTGATTGTTGGTATAACTAGTATAAAGTTGATTATTTTCTGTTGCATCTGGTACCCAAGCAGATACAAAATAATGCTCAAGCATTGCTACCCAACCACCAGGTGTTGTTTTGTTTAAATCACCTTCGCTAATGTCATCAAAGTCATATTTTTCATAACGGTCTTCGTTAGTTGAAAAAGCAGCACCTCGGTATGTTGGTAACATACCTGATGAAGTATCTGTAAGTGTTGATTGTTTTAGTTGTCCGTACATTTGTACAGAAATACTGTTTGCTGTGTTGTTATCAATAACATAATCAACATTGACACTATAGCTGTTAGCTTTAAATGAAAAACGTTTAGTAACGGTTAAGCCTTGCTCATCTTGAAAATTTAAATCAACCGTTAACTCATCTGTCGTTAATTCATAGCTCGATTGTGAGCTGTTATAAACAGGACGACCTTTAATAACTCTATCAACACCGTTTGCACCAGTTAAACCACTTTGTGCAACATACTTTTGATTACCATTTTGTAATATAGTAAATGGAATACCGTTGCCTTGCTCTGTATCAAACTTACGTAGCCTTACATCGACAATATCACCACCTTGAGTATTAATTTTAACAATTAATGTATTAGTGGTTACTGTAACTAATTTAGAACTATAATTAGCTGTCTTGACTAATAACGCTGAAGAATCTGATGATTCAGGTACAAATTCTGCATCATTACTTTGTCCTGTTACTTGACTAAGACTTGGTTTTTCAACTGCTTGAGTATTTTCTAATTGCCACTGACTAAATAATAAGTAAGTAACAACCATAAGCGCAATAAATAGCAGACTGCGTTGAGATTCCATAGGGTTTATTTCTCTTCTGTTTGTGTTGACAGGGGTTATAACCACCTGCTTTTAATTAATTGCAAGTCATCTTAGTATACGTTAGCTAGTTAACCAACTACCTTTTAAAATATGTAGACTAAAATCTAGTATTATGGATGTAGCATTAACGTCACTTGTCTTCATCTAAAGGTGGTACAGGATCTTCACCTCCCTCATTCAGCGGATGGCATTTCAATATACGTCTGCTCGCTAACCAACTCCCTTTTATCACACCAAAACGATTTATTGCTATACTGGCATAACTAGAACATGTAGGGTCAAATCGACAATTTGATCCTAACATTGGGCTAATAAAGCGCTGATATCCTTTTATACAGGTTATCGCTAACTTTTGTGGCGTAGATTTACTTTTCGCCATATTTTTGATAATTGATTATTAATTTCTTTGTTGTCTAACTGATCAATACCGGACTTTACCATAACTACCATGTCGATAGGAGGTAATTCATATTGATTCAAACGAAAGCTTTCTCTAATGATTCTTTTTATTCGATTTCGTTGCACGGCAAGTTTAACGCGCTTTTTAGCTATAGCTAGGCCTAAACGATTATTTTTACATGAATCATCGGGTAAGTTAGAGGGTGTTATAAGAATAGTAAAATGAGATGAGCCAAAACGAATTGGTTTTTTAAATACAGATTGAAAGTGACCGGGAGTCAACAGACGTGACTCCCGATTAAATTCATAAGTAACTTTATTGGTTACCATATCTTAAGTCTAATTTCTTAGTAAGAAAAAGGATTAAGATTAAGCGCTAAGGCGTGTACGGCCTTTAGCACGGCGACGTGCTATAACGGCACGGCCATTCTTAGTTGCCATACGAGCACGGAATCCGTGGTTACGCTTACGCTTTAATACGCTAGGTTGAAATGTTCTTTTCATTACGCTAATCCGTCGGTTGTTGTTGCCCTGGCAAAACAGCCTATTGAGCACACATGTCTAAAAAATGAGGCCGAATATTAATGCTTGTTAGGGGAATTGTCAATGATTTATGTTAGCTATTTTCACTAAGATCCTTACTTTTTATCGAAGGATCATTGTGATCTTCATCAGTATTGTTAATGATATTCACAGTTTTACCACATTAGTGCTTTATTATCTTAATAACTAATTCCGAAAAATGTTGCTTTAAAGTAAAATTCACTAATAAATAGTATACTTTTTTTTGTTCTAATTGTTTGTTTTTATCTTTATTTAATAATAACTTAACTTTATATAGCTAAAAAACAATTAGAATAGTCAAAAGTCAATATTGCACTTGTGGATAACTCAATAGATAATAGGCATCAGAAAAATAATAACCTAGTTACTACTGGAGTTTTGGTTGGATCATTCCCCTTGGCAAAGATGCCTATCTGTTCTACAAGAAGAATTGCCTGCTCAGCAATTTAGTATGTGGATCCGACCCTTGCAATGCGTCATAAATGATAATGTTATGACGCTATATGCTCCTAACCGCTTTGTTTTAGACTGGGTTAGAGACAAATATGTAAACCGTATTAATGAACTTCTTACGCTTAATGAATCTAGTAATCCATTATTACTTCGTTTTGATGTGGGTAGTAAACCGACAATTGATAATAACGTTACTAATAATTCACTGGCTAGAAGTTCTGCTGGAAATGAATCAATGTTTGCTAAAGCAACTTCAGCACCTAAAGTTGCAGAGCCTGAAAGTAATATTCCTAAGAAAACCAACGTACGACTAAATTACACTTTCGATAATTTTGTTGAAGGTAAATCTAATCAGCTCGCTCGAGCGGCAGCCTCGCAAGTTGCAGATAATCCTGGAACAGCTTACAACCCATTATTCATATACGGTGGTACGGGTTTAGGTAAAACGCATTTATTGCATGCTGTTGGTAATGGAATTTTGCTTAATAAGCCTAATGCTAAGATTGCTTATATGCATTCTGAGCGATTTGTACAAGATATGGTTAGGGCATTGCAAAATAATGCCATGGAAAAATTTAAACAATATTATCGTAGTGTTGATGCGCTACTTATTGATGATATTCAATTCTTTGCCGGTAAAGAGCGAACGCAGGAAGAATTTTTTCACACGTTTAACGCCTTACTTGAGGGAAATCAACAGGTTATTTTAACCAGCGATCGATATCCAAAAGAAATAAATGGCGTAGATGATAGATTAAAATCTCGATTTGGTTGGGGTTTAACATTAGCAATTGAACCGCCAGAACTTGAAACACGTGTTGCTATTTTAAAACGTAAAGCACAAGAAAGTCAGATTAACTTAGCTGATGAAGTTGCCTTTTTTATTGCTAAACGTCTTCGATCTAATGTGCGTGAGTTGGAAGGGGCATTAAACCGTGTTATTGCTAATGCTAATTTCACTGGCCGTGCTATTACCATTGATTTTGTCCGTGAAGCATTAAGAGACTTACTCGCCTTACAAGATAAACTCGTTACTATTGATAATATTCAACGTACGGTTGCCGAATATTATAAAATTAAAATAGCAGACCTATTATCAAAACGAAGAAACCGCTCTGTTGCTCGACCTCGCCAAATTGCCATGGCACTATCTAAAGAATTAACAAACCACAGTCTTCCAGAAATTGGTGATGCTTTTGGTGGGCGAGATCATACAACGGTTTTACATG
Source organism: uncultured Colwellia sp. (assembly GCA_913058145.1). Taxonomy (GTDB): domain Bacteria; phylum Pseudomonadota; class Gammaproteobacteria; order Enterobacterales; family Alteromonadaceae; genus Colwellia. The sequence continues at coordinate 224 of CAJXQM010000014.1, read as the reverse complement.
CATGCCGTAAAGTTAAATCTTTACGTGAAGAAACGCATGATATTAAAGAAGATTATTCAAACTTAATCAGAACACTTTCGTCTTAATTATAAAAAATAAAAACAGCACTTAAGCAGGTACCAAAATGAAGTTTTCACTGAATAGGGAATTATTACTTAAACCATTGTTATTGGTTTCTGGCGCAGTAGAACGTAAAAGCACTTTGCCAATTTTAAGTAATATAC
>CAJXQM010000013.1 GCA_913058145.1 uncultured Colwellia sp. | reverse complement strand
ACACACGGCACTCATAGATCTCATTTCAGCATACACGTCGCCATTTTTACGCCTGATCCATATCTCGCCAACCCAAGCGCCTTCTTTGAGTAACGTTTGATCTAGATCATCGTAGAACTCAGGTGGATGCCGTCCAGATTCTAGCATCCATAGACTGTTGCCAATCGCCTCTTCACGACTATAACCCGTTAACCCCGTGAATGCCTCGTTAACATCAATAATGGTACCGGTAACATCAGTGATAATGATGTTTTCACAAACATGCGTAAACACGCTGGCGGCTAGCTTAAGTTTTTCTTGTAATAGTTTACGAGCAGTAATATCTTGAATGATACCTATTATCCACCGTGGCTCACCTTGCTCATTATACTCAAGCACTGCAGCCCTGTCAGAAATCCAAATTTGTTTATTATCACTTGGGCGTAACATTCTATATTCAATGCTATAGGCTATATTTGCCTCAAGTAACTTTTGCTGTGCTTTATTTACTTTCGCTTTATCATCGTCAAGAATACAGCGTTGATACTCCTCAAACGAATTATTGACATTGCCCACTCCCGTGATAGTTTCCAACCTTGTATTGTAAAATACCTCATTGGTTTGGGGGTCCCACTCATACATTCCCTCACTATAAGCATCCAAAGTCACCATTATTTTTTTTTCGTTTTTTCTGCTTCTTTTTTGAGAGTTACCACATCAGTAATATCGGTTGCAACAATCACGACATTATCTTCTCCTTTATTATTAACAAAAGGGACTTTTAAAGCCTTATAGTGATGAGTTTCCCCTGTTTTTAAGTCAGTAGCATCCTCATAAACAACTTGTTGTTTTTGACTTTGAATAACGGCTTGTACACTTTCTGTAAAACTCTTGGTTTGATCTATATTACCGGTAAAATAAGAGTCATCTTTACCAATCATTTTATCTGGCACTGTATTATACAAATCCGCAAGGCCCTTATTAGCAAAAAGGTACTTTCCATGCCTATCTTTTACCATAATAGGATCAGAAATAGCATTAATAATATCTAACAAAAATTTATTTTTCTCTTGCTCTGCTTGAAGTCGTTGTTGGAAATTATCTGTCATTTTATAAAATGCCTTATTTTATTTATAAAAAGTTAAGGGGATTAACAATGTATGCCTTTATTCAACGTGAATAATTTACCCTCGGATAAGTTTACAAATCGCCCCTAACATTAATAAACCGTATTAGGGTGCAAATGTTTGCTTTCACTATCGTGGGATCAATATCGTGGGATCAATATCGTGTGATCAATTCCCTTGGCAAACCAATGCCTTAAAAAACGACTGTTTTCTCATTAACGTAATGTTGCGAGTGAGTGAAAACCTTCCTCTTCAAACACCACTTTTCCATCAATGATGGTTGCTTGTACCTGGTGCTTGTCATTTAAAATCGCAAAACTTGCTTGTTTGCTCACGGCAATACTACCAAGTTTATCGCCAAGACCGAGAAAAGTAGCAGGCACTAAACTGGCCATATGCACAGCTTCTAGTAAAGGAACGTGTGCTAATTCAACCAAGTTTTCAATGGCCGTTTCTAACGTCAGTGTACTACCCGCTAGAGAACCCGAGGCCGTCCGAGCCACACCATCTTTAACATAAACATCTAATTCACCTAACCGGTAAGTTCCATCATCAAAACCACCTGCATTAATACAATCACTGATTAAAACTATTTTTTCTGGCCCTTTCAGCTTGTATACCATTTGCATAATACTGGGGTGTAAATGTACTCCGTCTGCGATGACTTCAGCGAGCGCATTTGGGTCCATTAATACCGCACCAGCACAGCCTGGATCACGATGATGAATTCCGCTCATTCCATTAAATATATGAACTCCACCACAGGCGCCAGCGTCTAAAGCGTCAACTGTTTGTTGAAAATTTGCATTGGTATGCCCAAGCATCACCTTAACACCTAAAGAAGCTAAGTAGCTGATCATTTCTTTCGAATCTTCAAACTCTGGTGCCATTGCTACAACTTTAAGTGTGCCTTGGGTTGCCACATAGATCGCATCCACTCGCTCTTTAGTTAATCTTAAAAAGAACTTTTCGTTATGGGCACCTTTATGCTCATCAGTAAAAAATAGACCTTCATTGTAAGCACCTAAAACTTTTGCACCACCTAAACAAGTATTAGCTGCCTCACCAATGGTAGTAAAGGCTTGTATACTGTCTAGCCACTTAGCCGTTACTGTTGTTGCTAAAAAACCAACAACACCATGTTTAGCTAAAGACCTTGCAATAGTGGTGAGTGACGAAAGCTTACCATCCATCACATCACAACCTTCTCGGCCGTGAATATGCATGTCAATAAAGCCAGGCATCAACTGATTATCACCTAAATCTAATACCGGAATATTGACACGAGCTTCAATGCTAATGTCTTTTATCACACCCTTATCAACTAACACATAATAATTATTTTTAATGCCATGTTCAGTAAATACTTGCTTTGCTTTTAGATAATACCGTTGTTCGATCATTGATTGTTGATCCTAGTAATGCAGCGCCTCTAACACCACTTGAATCACCATGTAAGGCTCTTTTAAGTAGTGGTGCACGGAAGCCGGAAAATAGATATTTTTCGATAGCTGGCGATAAATTATTAACAATTTCATCTACCAATGATACGCCGCCACCTAACACAATAACATCCGGCTCAAGAAATTTAGCCAAGGTCGCAAAAGTCGCACCTAGAATATCGAGATAACAGGCTAACACTTGTTGGGCATCGCCTTCATTTTGTTTTAAGCGTATCCCCCATTCTTTTGGCGTAATCGTTTCGCCATTAAAATGTTGGTATAAACGGCTAATGCCTGGGCCAGCAATATAGCTTTCAACGCATGCCATTAAACCGCAACCACACTTCAAAACAGGCAGTTGGTATTGAGCCTGAATATCGGCAGGCAATGGAATATGGCCATATTCACCTGCAAACCCTTGTGCCGTCACCTCGAGTTGACCATTGTGGCAAAAACCACCTGCAGCACCGGTACCAATAATAGCGCCAAAAACTCTTGCGTGGCCTTTTCCTGCCCCACTGATCGCTTCCGATAAAGCAAAACAACGGGTGTCATTTTCTAGTGCTATTGGGCGAGATAATAACGTAGCAAGATCCTCTTCAATATATTTTCCTGTAACACAAGGTATATTAGCCGATAAAGCACGGCCGTCAGGGGTTATTAACCCTGGCATACCTATACCAATATTCCCTCGCTCACTGGTGTAATCATCGGCTTGCTTAACTAATTTAAGAACCGTATCAAGGAACACTTGATAATTTTGTGTTGGCGTATCAATCCGCCAACTTTTCATCATATTTAACTCGTGGTCAAAAATCGCAGTTTCTATTTTTGTACCACCAATATCTAATCCGTAAATAGCCAAATTAAGCACCTGAACTAAAAAAACTTTATTGTGATGCTAAAGGGTAAATAATTACACCTTGTACAACGCGATTCACTTCACCACTCGGGCAGGGATTATCTGGTTAAATGTCAAAATTTATCGATTTGAAAAAACGATAATATTTGACAATATATAATCTAAGTTAATCCCGCCAAAATATCATAAGCTAATCCCACCAAAATATCATCTAAGATAATGCCCAGACCAAAACAGTTAGAGTAAAAATTACAAAAGTGCACTTCATACTTTAGTGGATATTCATCAGCTAATAGTATCTTGCTAATAAATTTCTTGATAAAATATAGGCAATATTAATTTAATTTTTCAAGAGATTTAACCATGCCAAATTATGTTGTTGGTCACAAGATTCCTGATTCTGATTCAATTTGTTCTGCCATAGCTTTATCTTACTTAAAAACGACTTTAGGCGAAGAAACAGTTCCAGCTCGTTTAGGCGAGTTAACACCCGAAACGTTATTCATTTTAGATAAATTTGGTTTTGAACAACCTGAACTGAAAACTAGCTATGCTGGCGAAAATCTTTATATTGTTGATCATTCTGAGCGTACTCAAGGCCCAGATGATATTGATGACGCAACTATTTTAGGCATTATCGATCATCATAAATTAGGTGACATTACTACATCAACCCCCCTAGAAATATGGGTGCGCCCTGTAGGTTGTACTAATACGATTATTAAAATGATGTATGACTTTCATAACGTTGAAATTCCTAAAAATATTGCCGGTGCTATGATGTGCGCTATTTTAAGCGATACCGTTATTTTTAAATCTCCAACCTGTACTACTGCTGATATTAAATGTGTTGAAGCATTAGCGGAAATTGCTGGCATTGAAAACCCTGCAGAATTGGGCATGGATATGTTCAAAGTTAAATCTGCAGTTGAAGGCACACCGGTACGTGATTTAGTATTGCGTGACTTTAAAGATTTCAATATGAACGGCAACCTTATTGGCATAGGCCAATTAGAAGTGATTGATTTAGCGATTTTTGATGAGATGAAGGCTGATTTAGAAGCTGATATCGCAAAATTGAAAGTTGAAGGTGGTCGCCATAGTGTTTTATTACTATTAACCGATATCATGAAAGAAGGCTCTGAACTTCTTGTGGTAAGTGATAATGACAACTTAGCACAAGCCGCTTTTGGTAAGGCAACCACAGACGGTAAAGTATGGCTTGACGGCGTACTTAGCCGTAAGAAACAAGTTGTACCACCATTACAAGATGTATTTGCTTAATAACAATATAGCCATTTCATCTTGAACAAAAAAAACCAGCGATTGCTGGTTTTTTTATTTAACGGTTATAAAAGAGTTTTATATTGCAGGTGAAAACTTTAGTAACAAGGCGAAAGCACGGAGTTGACGCTAGTCAATGAGTACTTTCAACGCTGTTAATAAAGCATTTCAACAAAAATATTAGACTCTTTCGAATACTGTTGCAATACCTTGGCCAAGACCTATACACATTGTAGCTAACCCTAGGTTTACATCTTGCCCTTCCATCAAGTTTATCAAGGTACCTGAAATACGCGTACCTGAACAACCTAGTGGATGACCCAATGCAATAGCGCCACCGTTTAAGTTAATCGAATCATCCAATTTATCTTCAACTTTTAATGCTCTTACACAAGATAATGCCTGTGCACCAAAAGCTTCGTTAAATTCAAACAAGTCAATATCTTCAATAGATAGACCGGCACGCGTTAATGCTTTGTTCGTCGAAGGAACAGGACCATAACCCATAGTAGCAGGATCGCAACCGGCAACCGCCATACCGCGGATTTTAACACGTGGTGTCAAACCTAACTCTTTGGCTTTATCTGCTGACATAATTAACATAGCGGATGCACCATCAGACATTGCTGATGAAGTACCCGCTGTGACTGTGCCGTTAACCGGGTCAAAAACAGGTCGTAACGTTGCTAGACTTTCTGCGGTGGTTTCAGGACGGATCACTTCATCGTGTTCAACTAACGTTAATGTACCATCGGCATCATGACCTAGGGTTGAGACAATTTCATTATCCCAACGGCCATCAAGCATCGCTTGGTGTGCACGTTGATGTGAGCGAGCGCCAAACGCATCCTGCATTTCACGTGTAATACCATGCTGTTTACCCAATAACTCTGCGGTTAAACCCATACTACCCGAGGCACGCGCTATGTGCTTACTTAATGTGGGATCAAAATCAACATCATACATCATAGGTACATGACCCATATGCTCAACACCACCGACGAGAAATACATCACCCTGACCGGCAATTATACTGGTTGCCGCGTCATGCATTGCTTGCATAGACGAGCCACATAAACGATTTACCGTAACACCACCAATAGATTTTGGTAAACCGGCCAGTAATGAAGCATTACGAGCAATGTTAAAACCTTGCTCTTTAGTTTGCTTAACACAACCCCAAATAACATCTTCAATGTCATTTGGATCTAATCCTGGGTTACGTATTAAAATTTGCTCCATCAAGTGAGCAGATAAAGTTTCAGCACGAACATTTCTAAAAACACCCGCTTTTGAACGCCCCATAGGAGTTCGAATACAATCAATAATAACTACTTCTTTCATAACAGTTCTCCTTAGGCTTGTGAAACATTGGTATTGCTTTTTATTGCAAAGTAGGATTTACCTGATTTAGCCATTTCACGCAGGCCATCAGTTACTTGATAAATTTCGCCTAAATGCGCATATTTATCAGCCATGGCAATGAAATTATTTAAGCCAAGTGTTTCTAAATAACGAATTGCGCCGCCTCTAAATGGAGGGAAACCAATACCGTAGATTAAACCCATGTCAGCCTCAGCTGCACTCGCCACAACACCTTCTTCTAAACATCGTACAACTTCGTTAACCATAGGAATCATTAAGCGACCAATGATCTCATCACTTGAGAAGTCTTTCTTATCTGCACAATGCGCACTAAATAAATCATAAGCTGTTTGAGCGGCAACCTTTTTAGGACGACCGCGCTTGTCTTTAATATGATCATAGAAGCCTTTACCATTTTTCTGACCAAGACGTTCGTTACTATATAGCGTGCTAACTGGATCATTATCCAATTTATTCATACGGGTTGGGAAACCAGCAGACATAACACCAGTACAATGATCGGCAGTATCTACACCAACCACATCAAGTAAAAACGCAGGTCCCATTGGCCAGCCAAATTGCTTCTCCATGACTTTATCAATAGCAACAAAGTCAGCCCCCTCAAGTACTAACTGACTAAAACCAGCAAAGTAAGGGAATAATACTCGGTTAACATAAAAGCCAGGGCAGTCATTAACAACAAGAGGCGACTTACCCATTTTAGCTGCGTAGGCTACTACTGCAGCTACCGTTTCATCTGACGTATCTTTACCACGAATAACTTCAACTAACGGCATTTTATTAACGGGGTTAAAAAAGTGCATACCACAGAAATTTTCAGGGCGTTTAACGCTTTGCGCAAGTAAATCAATAGAAATGGTTGAAGTGTTTGAGGTTAAAATTGCGTCATCACTCAATACGCCTTCAACTTCTGCTAATACCATACCTTTAACTTTAGGGTTTTCAACTACCGCTTCAACAACAATATCAACATCTTTAACACTGTCATAACTAAGTGATGGTGTGATGTTGTTTAATACAGCAGCCATTTTTTTAGCATTCATACGACCACGGTCAACTTGCTTAGTTAAAATACCTGCGGCGGTACTTAAGCCTAAATCAAGGGCTTGATCGTTAATGTCTTTCATTATAATCGGTGTGCCTTTATAGGCAGATTGATAAGCAATACCACCACCCATAATGCCTGCACCTAATACTGCAGCTTTTTTCACAGACTTAGTTGCTTGTTTCGCCGCTTTTTTTGCTTTGCCTTTAAGCACTTGATCCGACATAAACAAACCAATTTGCGCTGTTGCGGCATCGGTTTTAGCTAGCTTGGCAAAATTGGCATTTTCTAATGCCATTGCGCCTGTTCTATCAAGGGTAGAAGCCGCTTCTATCGTATTAACCATCACCATAGGTGCTGGATAATGTTTACCCGCTTTTGCTGCGATCATGCCTTTACACGTAGTGAAGGTCATAATATTTTCAATTTTACTTAACTTTAATGGCTCTAATTTTTCTTGACGTTTTACACGCCAATCAAGCTTACCGGCTATCGCTAGCTTAAGCATGCTAATTGCAGCTTGTTGTAATTTTTCAGGGGCTACAACAGCATCTAACAAACCTACCGCTAACGCTGCGTCACCGCGAAAAGCTTTACCAGTACTCATCCACTCAATGGCATTATCAGCACCAATTATACGTGGCAAACGTACTGTGCCACCAAAGCCTGGCATTAAACCAAGCTTTGTCTCTGGTAAACCTATGCTAACACTAGTATCAGCAACACGATAATCACAGACTAGGCTCATTTCACAACCGCCACCTAATGCCACACTGTTTATGGCAGCAATGGTTGGGAGTTGAATATCTTCGAATGAGTCAAATATATCAGTCGCGTTTTTGATCCAAGGAATTAATTCATCCTCAGGCTGCTTGAATGTTTCTAAAAATTCAGTGATATCTGCACCAACAATAAAGGTTGATTTACCTGAGGTAACCATCACCCCTTTGGCTTCACTGCAATGATTAATAGCAGCAACAACTGCTTTATATTCTACAAATGTATCTTGGTCGAATTTGTTTACGGACCCTTGAGCATCGAACTTCAGTTCAACAATGCCGTCGTCAAGTAATTGCGCGCTAAGGCTTTGGCCTTGGAATATCATACGTTGTCTCCTTCACCTAAATGTGGTGTTGATGTATTGATGATTTATTTCATATTATCGTGTAATTAATCTAATACTATTAAGCAATAGGTTGCTGAGTGTGCCTTGAAAAAAAGGTAATTGCAATAGCTTTTAAAACACCTGTTTGAATTGAGTGTATTAAAAAAAAATTTTTGTGTATGTAGGCGTCAGTTTTAGCCGTTATAAATATTACCGCTCTTTAAAATAAAGATCAAAAGTGTACGAGAAATCTACAGCTTTTTAGCTTTATGGTTATTGATGAAACAGTCTACATGGGGTTTTAAGTTACCTATACATTGTTAGGCATATTATTGATTATCAAGCCTACATGGCTGTTTTATATTGGTGCGGGGTTTGCCTTATGCTCTTTGTCTTTAGTGATGCTGATCACTTACAAGGCGAGGATAGAAATGGAAATAGGCGTAGCAGGTAACTTAGGAGTTACTTAATCACAATCGAGTTCTATTAAGCACTATTGCGGTTAGAATAGGTTAATACCCTCAGCAATATAAAAAATATTGATGAGTAGCGAAGAGATGGATTCTTCGTCACTCACTTCTGTCAACTGCTGACTAAATTTATATCCCATCACCATCAGTATGTAAGCCACATTCACGTTGCCCTGGGCCAAAGCGAGTTTCACTTTCATCCATACCTAACGTGAGTGGTTTAGTACTATGCACATCACCAACAGAAACATACCCTTCATCCCATAAAGGGTGATAAGGCAAGTTGTTCTTAGTTAAATACTGATGGACATCTTTATTACCCCAATCAATAATGGGATGCACCTTAAAACGGCCACGTAATATACTAACTACTGATAAACCTTGTCTATGATCCGATTGCTGACGACGAACGCCAGAAAACCAAGTACCACAATTTAACTCAGACAAACCACGTTCTAGCGGTTCAACTTTGTTTTTTCTGTTGTACTGCTTTAATGCTTCATCATCTTGTGCCCATTGCTCGCCATATTTTGCTATTTGCCACGCCGCACTTTCAACAGCACTATACACATGTAAATTCAAATTTAATCGTTCAGTAAGCTCTTCAATGAAGCGATATGTCTCTGGGAACAAATGCCCTGTATCTGTTATTAGTACTGGAATATTAGGATCTACTTGCGTCATCATATGTAACATAACGGCTGATTGAATACCAAAGCTAGAAGACAACACAAACTGGGTTGGTAGGTTTTCCATTGTCCATTCAATACGGGCAAGCGGCGTCTTCTTCTCTAAATCTTGATTCCACTGCGCTAACCAAGGTTTAGGTAAAGAGGCAGGAAAACGATTATTTACAGGTGCTGCTGCTATCGCGCCATTATTTACTAAGGCAATAGCTTTAGTAGGCACTAATGAATTAGTCATCATGAAAATCCCTAACACTTATGTTAACTTGATCAACAATACCGGCACGCACAACAAAGTCACCAAATGCTTCCGCGTTAATTCGCTCTGTTGACCAACGAGCTGTCAACGCATCGATTTCAGTTAATACGCCAGCTTCATCAACATTTTCTTTATAAAGCTTCGGCACTCGCGAGCCGGCTAAATCACTACCTAAATACATATTGTATTTACCTGGGCCTTTACCGACTAAACCAATTTCAGCAAGCATGGCGCGACCACAACCATTAGGACAACCTGTCACACGAAGAATAATACTTTCATCCGCTAGATTGTTTTTAGTTAGAATAGTTTCAACATCATCAACTAATTTAGGTAAATAACGTTCGGCTTCTGCCATCGCCAATGGACAAGTAGGAAAAGCGACACAAGCCATTGAACTTTTACGTTGATTTGACGTAGTGTCATTTAACAAACCATGTTCACGTGCAAGCTGTTCAATAGCCGCTTTATCCGCTTCAGCAACACCAGCAATGATAATATTTTGGTTAGCCGTTAAACGGAAATCACCTTGATGAGTGGCTGCTATCTTAGCCATACCTGTTTTTAATGATTTACTTGGGTAATCTAAAATACGTCCGTTTTCAATAAATAACGTTAAATGATGCTTACCATCAATACCCGAAACCCAACCAAAGCTGTCACCACGATGAGTAAATTTATATGAACGAGAATCACCAAATTCGATGCCCGCTCTATGCTCAACTTCCGCTTTAAAAGTATCAACACCGACTCGGTCTAAGGTGTATTTAGTTTTGGCATTTTTACGGTTAACTCGGTTGCCCCAGTCACGTTGCGTAGTCACTACCGCTTCAGCCACCGCTAAAGTATGCTCAAGCGCGATAAAGCCAAAGTCATCTGCACAACGAGGATAAGTTGCCTTATCACCGTGTGTCATAGCTAAACCACCACCAACAAGCACATTAAAACCAATTAACTTGCCATTATCGCTAATCGCAACAAAGTTTAAATCATTCGCATGTAAATCAATGTCATTATTAGGCGGTATCACTACCGTTGTTTTGAATTTACGCGGTAAATAATTACTACCTAATATAGGCTCAACTACTTCATCTTCTGTAGTTTCTACCTTCTCTTCATCTAACCAAATTTCAGCGTAAGCACGTGTTTTAGGTAATAAATGTTCACTAATTTTTACCGCCCATTGATATGCTTCTTGATGCAGCTCTGATTCAACTGGGTTTGAAGTACATAGCACATTACGGTTTACATCACCCGCTGTAGCGATAGAATCAAGCCCTATACTATTCAACGTTTGATGCATTAACTTAATATCTGGTTTCAATACACCATGAAATTGAAAGGTTTGACGGGTTGTTAAACGAATGCTGCCATACGAGGTATAGTCATCCGCAAACTTGTCAATTCCTAACCACTGTGTAGGCGTAATCACGCCACCAGGCAAACGGGCTCTTAACATAACATTATGTAAAGGTTCTAGTTTTTGCTTTTGACGTTCACCACGTATATCACGATCGTCTTGCTGATACATGCCATGAGTACGAATTAACTGAAAGTTATCACTCGTAAAACCACCCGTCATTCGATCTTGAAGATCTTCGACAATCGTACCGCGTAGGTAATCACTTTCCGCTTTTAAGCGTTCGTTGTCAGCTTGCTTACCTTCAACAATCAATACAGGGTTTTCAACTTTAATAAAATTGTTGCTCATTAGTAAACATCCTTCTGGTAACGCTTATTGGATCTAAGTGATTTTAAATAGTCTTCTGCTTGCTCTGTACTTAATTTTCCGTGCTCTGCAATGATATCAACCAAGGTTTGATGAACATCTTTTGCCATACGGTTAGCATCGCCACAAATATATATATGTGCGCCACGCTCAAGCCAAGCAAAAACCTCACTCGCGTTTTCTTTTAATCGGTCTTGTACGTAAACTTTTTCTGCTTGGTCACGAGAAAAAGCAACATCCATACGCGTTAACAAACCCGATTTAAGATAATTCTGCCATTCAACTTGGTACAAGAAGTCTTGTGTAAACGTTTGATCACCAAAGAACATCCAGTTATCACCACTCGCTTCATCGGCTTCACGCTGTTGCATAAAAGCTCTAAATGGCGCAACACCCGTACCTGGACCAACCATAATAACAGGCGTATTACTGTCGCTAGGCAAGCGAAAATTATCATTGTGTTCAACAAAAACACGCACTGACTGACTTTCATCAAGACCTTGCGCTAGGTAATGTGAAGCACCGCCAAAACGTGTTTTATTGTTATATTCATAACTAACTAAACCAACTGTTAAATGTACTTCTTCTTCTACTTCAGCTTGAGCAGATGCAATCGAATATAAGCGCGGCGTAATTTTACGTAACGCATCAACAAAAGTTTGAGCCGATAACTCAGTGGCAGCAGCTAAGGTAACAACATCAATAATTTGATGATTACCGGCAAACTCTCTTGCGCTATTTTTATCTGTCGCAATGGCTAATAATTTTTCATCACCACTTTGATTTGCCCAAAATTCAATAAAAGCCGGCGCTGTTTGAGTGATCTCTAAGTCACGGCTTAAGGCATCTTTTATCGTTAAGCTTTGTTGCTCACCATTAAGCTTTAAATTAACTTGCTCATCACCGGTAAAGTTTAGCGCGGTTAACAACTCGCTAACTAACGCACTATCATTTTCAAAGTAAACCCCTAAAGCATCACCGACTTGGTAGGTTAAGCCTGATTCACCTAAGTCAATTTCAATATGTCGTACGTCTTTAGCAGAATCACGGCCAGTAATTTTTTGGCTTACAATGAATTCAGCATTCAGTGGGTTTTGCTTACTGTAAACACTTTCTGCACCGGCTGTTACTAATTCAACATTGCCTAATGAAGTAACAGAAGCAATACCCGCTTCTTTTTGTGTCAGCTCATCTTTTAAGCTTTCAACAATACTTAACGTCCAGCTTTCACTGTCGCTGTCATAATCAACATCACAATCAACACGAGGAGCAACTTGTTTAGCCCCTAACGCTTGTAAACGTTCGTCAAAATCTTTACCTGTTTGACAGAAAAATTCATAGCTACTGTCGCCTAGCGCAAGTACGCTATAATTTAAGTTGGGTAATTTAGGCGCTTTTTTACCCAGTAAAAATTCATGAAATTCAATCGCGTCATCTGGCGCCTCGCCTTCACCATTGGTACTGGCAATAATTAATACATGCGTTTCGCTTTTTAACGATTTAGCTTTGTAATCACTAATGTTTTTTAACTTAACACTTATTCCAGCAGCACTAGCATTTAGCTCCACTTGCTTAGCAACCCCCTTCGCATTACCCGTTTGTGATGCATATAAAATAGTTAATGTTTTAGCTGTTACAGGGGCTGCCACGGGTAATAAATTAGCCATTTGTCCGGATTCGCTTTTTGCCGCAAGATAACCACTTGCCCATGCAAGTTGTAATGAGGAGTAGCTTGAGGTGGCTTGATGAAGCAATGCAAGCTGATTCGCATCAAGTGCGCTTGAAGCGGTGTTTAAGTTTTGCTGTAAAGATAGCTGTTGTGGCATGAGAATATTTACCTCTAACGATTTATAGGTGAAGGATAAACAAGAACATGCAAAACCAAAAGGAATAGATAGCGATTTTTTATATCAAAAAGTTATATGTAAAGAGTGTCGATTAGCGGTTGGCACTTATAATGCTAAAGAATGTGGCGTATAAGATATTCAAGCATTTCCCTTTTACATAAACCCAAGTCTATGTTGAACCCGTTGATATTTTATATCAGCGCCATCCAATAGCTATTGAAATGTAAACTATTTATATAAGTAAAAAATCTCTGACGGTATTTAGCCTATCAGAGATTTTTAAACGTTTTAGCTATTTATTTAAAAATGTACTATTGCACCAGCAAATACGCCATTAAAAGTTAAATCTGAATATAAATCATCAATATCATTTAATTCTAATTTAACAGCACGATAGCCTAAGGTTAAATCTAAATCGACTGCTAGGTTATCAACTAATTCATAACTAACACCTATTTGATAGTCATATAAAGTACTGTCATCCAAGGATAAAAAATTTGCTTCAGCAAAAACATTAAAACCAGTAAAAGGTAAACCAATAATAGTATTAACATAAACTAAAGGGATAATACCGGATACTGAAAGATCACTGCTTGTTTCTGTGCCACTAATATCACCAACAACATTAATTTGGCTATCAAGATCACGCGCGGTAATACCCACATCAAACGTTAACAAGTCGTTATCCAACAACTCATAATAAAAAGTATAATCAACATAACTGAGATCAAAGGTTGTATCTAATATAGAATTTGCATTATAAGTTTCGCCTTCAAAGGTAAAACTGCTAGAAATAGTGGCATTACCCGACGTATCTAACGTTGTTGACGCAATTTTAATATTAGGAATTAGCGGAATTGGATGTTCAAGCGCCACAAAAAAACTGCCTTGACTTTCGTCATCAAAATCAAATTGAGCTTGATTATCAATTCCTTGCCCTTCACCAAAAGAACCATCCGCTTGGTTGGCCCACATGTGCCCACCAATATAAAGCCCTAACAGTGTGTCGGCTTGAACACTTGCGGTTAACAGTGTTGCTATACCCGCTGCTATGATTGTTTTTTTCATTATTATTACCCTTTTCTTAGTAGTTCATTTAAATCAATTAATGCGGCATTGGCGCGTGAAATGTAATTAGCCATAACTAAAGAGTGATTAGCTAACACACCAAAACCATCGCCATTTAGAACCATAGGACTCCATAATGTTTGCTGGCTGGATTCTAATTCACGAATTATTTGTTGTAAGCTGATCTTCGCATTTTTCTTTTCTAAGACACTATCAAAATCAATTTCAATAGCTTTTAAGAAGTATAATAAGGCCCATGCTGCGCCACGTGATTCATGAAAAACATCATCAAGTTTCCACCAACTGGTTCTTAACTGTGCATGAGACGCTTCAGAAGAAGATTGTTTAGCCTCGCTATCACCGGCTAAGTCAGTATTTATCTTATCTGTACCAACACTTGCACTTAAGCGTTGTGAATAACTTCCCAAACGTTTTTGTACTTCATCAAAATATGACGTTAAATTATCAGCACGGGCATAAAACTGTGCGGTATCATTTTTAGCCGTACTAATACCGACTAATGCATTTCTGTAGCTGTACAAACTATCAATAGCTTTTCTATACTCAGATTCAGCACTTGGCATTGCCCAACTTTTATTATCAATATTAAACTTAGGTTGTGCCTTTGTTATGTGTTTGTTTTCTAATGATTGTGATTGAGAGCGACTAAAGTCTTTACGTAAAACTAATGCCATATCACGCACCATTTGTAACACACCAAATTCCCACGCGGGCATGTTGTCTAAAATAACACCAGGAGGTAGAGCATCATTAGATATATAGCCGCCAGGTTTGTCTAGAATACTTGATGCTACTTTAATTAACATGGTGGTAGTAGCATACCCCACAACCGGTGCTACATTATCGGCTGTTGCTGCAATAGTTATTTCGTGTTGAACATCAATAGGTTCAACATTAAAACTCCAATAAACACCAACAACATAAAAAAGTATAAAAATACCAGTCACTGTAAAGCCAAGGGTTTTAGCTGAGAAATTCATTTTCATTTTTTACTCCTAATAATACCTTAATGATGATGCGCTGGCTGTGCAGTTGAATCAGCTTCCTGTGCTCTTTTTTCCTGCAAAGGGCTAAAAACAGGCACCTGAATTGTTACCGATGGATTATGAGAAAAACTTAGGGTAAGTTCAACATTTTGCTGTGCTTTTAGGGGGTTTTTAACATCAAATAACATTAAATGTAAACCTGATGGCTGCAAAACAATGCGTTGCCTAGCTTTGATCTCAATTGAGTCTAGCTGACGCATACGCATCATACCATCAGACATGCTATGTTGATGAATTTCAATACGCGGTGAAATTTTACTGCTAGCTTCCAGTAAAGTCACTGTTTTTTCGCCTTTATTTTCTATTATCATATACGAGGAAGTAATAGTGGTTCCTGGTATTGAACTGCGGATATAAGCCTGCTCAACTGAAATCAATGATTTTTGCCCTAATCCCGTTTTTTCAGTTGATACTTCATTGGCAACCCCGAAAAATGAACAAGTACAAAATAGTAATAATAAATAACTGTTTTTCATCTGTGGCTATACTTCCATTTTAAGAACCTTTAAAGTTACCTTATCATTCTTCATAAAGTAACAAAATGACTGACTTAATTATAACGAAAGAAAATCAGGGTGTTTTTACTATTATTTTAAATCGTGTTGATAAAAAAAATGCGTTAAATAATATGATGTATAAGCAGCTTGGTCAGCATTTTAACTACGCTAAAAGTAATGATAATATACACTGTGTATTAATTCACGGTGATGAAACCTGTTTTTGCGCCGGCAATGATTTACAAGACTTTATTCAGTGCTCAGAAAATGACTCTCTTGCCGCGCTTGATTTTCTAAAAATATTAAATGCCTTT
Organism: uncultured Colwellia sp.; assembly: GCA_913058145.1. Classification (GTDB taxonomy): domain Bacteria; phylum Pseudomonadota; class Gammaproteobacteria; order Enterobacterales; family Alteromonadaceae; genus Colwellia. Next base: position 55,180 of record CAJXQM010000013.1, on the reverse strand, counting down.
AACAAACCCATCGTCGCGGCAGTTGCTGGACCTGCTGTTGGTATTGGCACCACGTTATTATTACATTGTGACATGGTGATTGCTGCCAACAATACAAAATTTAAATTACCTTTCACTCAGCTAGGGTTATGTCCTGAAGGTGGCTCAAGTTTATTATTAACAAGACTTATTGGCCAAAACCGTGCCTTTGAATTAATGATATTAGGTGATACGTTTAGTGCTGAACAAGCTAGAGAATATGGCATAGCTAATCAAGTTTGCCAACCTAATGAGTTATTAAGTATAGCGGAAAAAACGGCTATGACCATTGCTGCTTTACCTAGTGATGCCGTGATGACCAGTAGAAAACTTATTCGTCAAGCGACACAATTATCATTATCTCAAGTAATAGAAAGTGAAGGTAATGAATTTGCTCGTTTAGTTAAGACTGATACTTGCAAAAATATTATGTCGATGTTTTTTAAAAAATAAGCAACACGTCAAATATCACTAAAGATTAAGACCAATTGAAATAATAAATTGCTCAATTTAGCACTACTGAGCTCCCAAAAGACGGGCTTAAAATTTCACCTTTAATTATTACCACTAACTGTATTGCGTTTCTTTTTTGGTACTAGGCTTATTGCGCGTCACCAACCAAATCGCAACTGCAGCTAACAGTACTGGCCAAAACACGCCAATGGCCACCATCGCTACCGAGCCCATGATGAGTAGGCCAATAAAAATAAACGAGCCAAAGACACTTAAAACTATTGCTAAGGCAATTAAGACTAAAATAACAGTTGCTACGGCTGACACGCCTATCGCTTTTAAAGGTTCAATTAATTCACCATCCATATAAACATTAATATCGAGTAATTCTAAAAAACTAACACCTAAAGCGTAGGTTAAAAATAAAGTAGCACTAATGGCTAACAATAATGATTTGAAAAATGTCATCTGTTCCTCTCTTAACAACTAGGGTTGGTGGATTTGTACTGATTACTGATATTTATTTTCTGGTAGTAACACACTAGCCACAACATAAGCCACCCCCGTTGCAACAGGTAACATAATCAAGACGGCAATAGCAGCAACTCTAACGACGATTCGCGGATAATCGTAATACTTAGCAACTCCAGCGCAAACCCCTGTTAATTTTTTATGAAAACCATCCTTAACTAACCTTTTGTTAACGTTTTGACTTGATGAATACTCTTGTTCATATCTCATGATTTTATTCCGTATTCACTTTACTCTATGATGCTAAACAGCGCATTCAAGACTGTTTAGCATTGTGTAATTACCTATAATGTAATTAACAATATTATAATAACTATGCCGCCACTGTGTTTTTCTTCATTTCAGCCAATTCTTGCTCTATCGTTTCATTTTTTTCTAATGCTGAGAATTGTGCGGATAAACTCGGATTTTTTTCCGTATATTGGATTAGATCATAAGCTTCAACTTGCGCTTCAACTCTGTCGACTTTCTGTTGATAACGCTCAAACTTACTCATCGCTTCTTCAATATTATAAATAGCAGCTTGTTTACGTACCCTTAATCGTACTTGAGCAGACTCTTTGCGAAGCGTAATCGCTGCTTGACGACGCTTGGCTTCTGCTAACTTCTCTTGTAAACGCGATGCGTCATCTTGTACTTGGGTTAAAAATTCAGTTAACTGCTCATTTTCTTTTTCTAGTAATGCTAATTCACCTTGATATTTATGTTTTTGTGTTAGCGCTGACTTAGCAAGATCTTCCTTATTTTTAGTTACCGCTAACTCGGCTCTAGTATGCCAATGATTGATGTTTTCCTTTGCAGAGTTGACTCGACGAGTATGAGATTTTTGCTCTGCAATATTTTTTGCCGCCGTTGCCCTTACCTCCACCAAGGTCTCTTCCATTTCTTGAATGATCAGGCGGATCATTTTCTCGGGTTGTTCTGCTTTATCAAGCATGCTATTTATATTAGCATTAACAATATCAGTGAAACGTGTAAATAATCCCATAACTTCTCTCCTATATTTATACCAAGCTCACTAACTAGCTGATTATATCTACTTGTCAAAATCACCTGATTAATGAAACGGGTATTACAATGATTTATTGGTAATTTTTGATTGTTTATTTACTACTTTGCTATTTTCACTTTCGGTACCCGTTAATGTGTTTTCTTCACCTTTTATCCAAGCTAAAGAGTTAGTAAGTGATTCCTCAAAAGAAAAGTCGATAGTGAAACTATTTATTTCTTCAGTGATCGATTTTTGCAATTGCTCGCTTAATTCATTCATCATCTGCTTTCCTTGGGCTATTACTAATTCACTAATTGAGCTTTCAATGTTAGTAGTTTGGGCTGCATAGGTATTAAGACTAAAAAAGGCACTGATAGTAAGTAGTAAAGCAACACTGATATTTGTACGGTTTAAAGTATTCATTTTAAAATTCCTTCTTATTAACTGGTTGAATCAATTTGTTAAAATCACTAACAACATTTATGTTGTTATCCTTTATGATTTAACTATTACAAGTGTTATGCCAACTACCAAATATTTTTCATAACACTGATTATAAAGATAAAATTAAATTCAATAAGGATCAGCAAGCTAAAAGACATAATATGCCATACGAAAAAGTAGTTAAATTAACCACTCCATTCGTAAAATTGACCACTCCATAAAATTAGTAAAAATAATGATCGAACGATCCTACTGTTTAATGTTTGTTATGGCGCAAAAGCACCATATTCAAATTATTTAAAAAGCAGAGGGTAAAGTTAAATCAGTTGTAGAGGTTTAAAAGCTGTAGGGCTTACAAAGAATATGGCGAGGTATAATTGAAACGGAACGATGTCTTTTTTGAGTTTTTACTTTTTTGTTGAACAGATTAAAAAACTGCGTAATATAAATATTTAAATCTGTTCAAAAAAGCCAGTAAATATCCCCTAAACCAATCTTGTTTATTTAAGTTTGTTCATTAAGCGCTGTCACTTTAGCAAAAGCTTCTTTTAAGGTACTACCATTAGCATCGTCTTCTCTGGCCGATTCACTCAAATACCGACGAAATTGACGCGCACCCGCTAAACCATTACACAGACCTAACATGTGCCGTAATACGTGCCAAGCTCGAGGATTACGGTAGGCATTACCCTGTTCAAGTGTTGAACTGACATAAGCATCAACATAATCAGCCATTAAATTAATGACCTGCTGTCGAGAAATGACCTCTTTTTCAACACCATAAATTTGTTGATCCGCTTCGGCCAATAAATAAGGACTATTATAGATTTCACGACCTATCATCACACCATCAAGGTATTGTAAGTGATTATTAGTCTCTGCAAACGTTTTAATACCGCCATTGATAGATATTGCTAACGCAGGAAAATCTTGTTTTATTTGATATACACGCGGGTAATCAAGTGGTGGAATATCACGGTTTTGCTTAGGGCTCAAACCACTAAGCCAAGCTTTACGTGCATGAATAATAAAATGCTGACAACCCGCTTGTGCCACTTGCTCAATAAACGTGTGTAAAAACGCATAACTATCTAAGTCATCAATACCAATACGAGATTTTACTGTCACAGGCACTTTAGTGGCTGCTTGCATCTCATTAACACAATCGGCCACTAAGCTAGGTTCAGCCATCAAACATGCGCCAAAACGACCATTTTGTACCCTATCTGACGGACAACCAACGTTAATGTTAATTTCATCATAGCCATACTGCTCGGCAATTTTGGCGCACTCAGTCATCGCTTTGACATCACTACCGCCCAACTGTAAAACTAACGGATGTTCAGCATTGTTATAAGAAAGATAATCTCCTTTACCGTGCAATATAGCGCCCGTGGTGACCATTTCTGTATAAAGCACCGTATGCACTGACAGTGCACGATAGAAATATCGACAGTGACGATCAGTCCAATCGAGCATTGGAGCTACAGAAAGGCGGTGATCTATAGGGTTCGATAAATGTGGCGATTTTACTGGGATTGACATTCTATAACCTTGAAATGAGTACTATATTAATTACCATGAGTTTCTTTTAATTACCGTGATTTTCCATTTATGTTACGCCATAAATAAGTAGTTTTTTTACTGGCGTCACTCACAATGACCAAACGAACAAAAGCAAACGGTGACTCTAACTATCGCTGTACGATTGTTGTTAAAAAAACCACCAGATTATACACTGAGAATCTACAACATTCCGTAAAAAAATGCGCAGAACTTTTGGTAATACATAAGGAGAAAAAATTGAAAGTGATGATGTTGTATAAAGAGAATTTTTCGATTGCTGTTTATGGAAATTCCTGTATTCATCAAAACCTACCCTTGATTTTAACGCTCTCAGTTTAAGTACCCTAGCTCCTTTCAACCTACACCATATCACTCATGATTAATGTATTACTCACTAGAACATGAGAGTCCAAGTTGCCTACTTCTTTGTTGTATTCGCTAAAGCCAAGGATGCACCGCGATGCCCTAGATCCGCAGCTCTTTGTAACCATACCTCTGATTCAACAAGGTCTTTCGGCTGTCCTTTACCTGTTTGCAACATTACCGCAAGCGCATATTGGGCGTCAGCGTCACCCTCCATCGCTGACTGTCGAAATAGTTCTGCCGCGCGTTTTAGGTTCCGTTTGACGCCCTGGCCTTTTTCATACAACCAGGCTAAACGGGTTCGAGAAATAATATCATTGTTATCAGCAAGACGCTGCCATATTTCTGCTGCTTGAGTATAGTCGGCAGATGCGTGAGCGGTTTCCGCACGTAAAAATTCTCTATCTCGCTTACTACTGCGAGTACCACTCAATATTGCTAACATCTCTATCGAGTCCCGATCACCTCCTGCGGCAGCCTCCGTCAACCAACGTTTCGCTTTAACTTTATCTAGCGGCACTATCTCCCCAACAAAGTAAAGCAGCCCTAGCCGGTACTGTGCCTTAAAACTTCCGCCAATAGCGGCAGTCTCGTAATAACGTAGCGCCTGGGCCAAATTTTGGCGGACACCCAGTCCATCTTCGTAAAGTATTCCTAAATTAAAATTAGCTTCGGCATTTCCGCGCTCGGCAAGAGCCTGCCAAATTGTATGAGCATTGCCATAATGGGCCATTTTAAATTCGGCATAACCTCTGTAATTTCCCATAGAGGTATTGCGCAAAATTTCATTAAGATCAATCTCTTCAGCAGATAATTGCGTGACTGGCAGTATGGTAAGCAAAAGTATTATCCGAAGGTGACTACGATAAAACTGTATTCGTTTGAACATGTAAATATACCCCTACGAGAATGTTGTGTGATGCCGAATGATGAAACCATTGAAGTCAATATAAAGCGTAAAAATAAGATCAATAAGGATCATTTTAAGTAATATTCTCATCGCCTGAACAAAACCGAACAAAACACCAAGTGAGTCGAATATTGTTATTTTACTTTATAACCGACAATATTTCTCTAAAGTTATCCGTTTTAGCCTTTTTTACTAGCTCAAAAACACACATTTCTAAACTAGTTATACTGGCTCCACTTTCTCTCATATTGACTAAAGCTAATGCTATATTTGATTTTAAACGAGATGAAATACAGTCCGAGACCACATCCACTTCAAAACCTTCATTTAACAAAGCCAAAACGGTTTGATAGACACAAATATGTGCTTCTATTCCTACCACTAACCAACGTTTTTTATCTGTCGCTTTAATTGCATCTTTAATCGAGTCTTCAAATAATGCATTAAAGTGAGATTTTTCATTTACCGCAGACTCGGTTAGCAAATCAGATATTTCGGGGACAGTCGACCCTAAACCTTTAGGGTTTTGTTCAAGCCATATGATAGGGATAGATAATAATTTACAACATTGAATTAGCTTTGCCGTATTATCAATAAATAAATCGCTCTGTTGAACAATCCTAGCTAAAGTTCCCTGTATATCTACAACGATTAGACCGCAATTTTCTTTCTGAAGCATAGGCCTCTCCTAGCTAATAAAATCACTCTGTAAACCCATAACGCTATGATTCTGCTAATAACGTATAATAGACTTACGTCAAAAATAACATTAAACAATGTATAATTCTAGTCAACAAACGTTTATTTTTGTGTTGAAAAATCTTATATTTCCATTGCTTCAATATTCACTATTTCACTGCGATTCAAGGTGATTTTGAAGCGTTGTAAATGTTCTCCGTCTTGATCTACACAGCGTAAAATAAGGTTGATTTGATAACGACGCTCAACGGCTTGGCTCGATACTTTTTGTCCATCTACACTATATAAACGACCCGCTCCTTTTTTTAAAAAACGTACAAAAGGTGTTAAATTAAAGAATAATCGTTGTTGTATTTCACCATATCCTGGTAGAAATTCTTTAGTGAGCACCCTATTGTCACAACGAAAATGCAGTAACCGTGCTGCTTGTTTATTTTGCTGTCTACGCTGTTGAAATAAGGCATTAACCGATTTAGGCAGATCTTGAGTGGTTATATATTCCAGCCATAAAATTTCGCTAAGAATACGTTTTTTATTAACACTGTGACGAAATAAGTTTTGCCACTTTGGCCTACCTTTTTGAATTTTTCTCCAAATAAGACCCGTAATATCTTCTTTAAATGTTTCACGTAATCCATATATTAGGCCTAAAAAAGCAATCAACGCTAACGTTACTTCAGTAAAGCTTGAACGAGCATTAAGTACTAAAAGCATCACAAAAGCCATGATGACTGCCGTAACACCACCTCGAACAATACGCTTTAGGTTTAAGTCTAAATAACGCGTTTGCTTCTGAAATACCACACCATATTCAATTAATCGCTGTAGTAAAAGCATTTTATTGGTGATCCTATTAGGATCGTCTAGTGTGACTTTTGAGTTATATTTACAGGCTATACGGTAATTATTTTCTTCTTTGCATAACACAAATAAAAATTCACGTTCTCCCGAAAAATCACTGCTTTTTGGTCCTTTTGAGAGAAGTTTTAAAAAGGATTGCTCAACATGCCAACTTAAATAGTTATCCGCATTGTCAAAAAAAGAGCTAAGTTTATTATCTGACGGTGTATAGCGGCGCAATTTTTTAGTTAAGCCTCTTATTTGTTCGGCTAATTCAATCGCTGCAGGATAAAATTCTTCTGCGCTTTTTAGTTTTAATGTTTGTTTGATATCGGCATCAAGCGCAATTTTTAATTGGTAGGAATATAGATTAAGGTTTAAACGATAATCACTTTGTGCTTCCTTTTTTTCGCCAACAAAACGTTGACTAATAAAACGACTACGTACTAAAGGTAAGTGTAATTTCGCTGAATAATAAGCGCTATGGCTTTTGATATTACTATAAAAGTAATCTTCCGCATTCAAGGTACTTGGACTAATGCCCATTTCAACAGGGAGAGAAAAATACAGATCAATGCGTTGCTGTTCTTGTGGAAGCAATTGGTGGCTAATTTTAAATGAGAGATTTTCATCTTGACTCAATGTAACTTTATTCACGCCCTGATAACTATCCTTATAAGAATCAAATTATACCCATTGAATTAATTCCTTCACGACTTAGCCATAATTATTTCAAGTAGTTATAATTAAGTATAGCAATAAAGCTAAACCTGCAGCAATAACATAAACAAAATCAATACGAAGTTATACCTATAAAAGCATAAAGCGCAAATCATATCCTTTTTCCATAATGCTATGATTTTGACAGTCTAAGTGTTTATTCATTGAAGGTGAACAACACCAATTCTATTCAATTTATTCTCACCTCGGTGCTATCTAAGAGGTTTAATAACAAGTAATATTTATTTGATTTGGTGTAGCACTATATAATAATGCTACACTGAGCAAAATAACTAATAATTGGCTTAAAAGTACTCTAATGACTGCTTCTTCATCTGAAACACTATTAGCGCAAGCGCAACAAGTATGCAAAAAAAAAGGCGCTCGCTTTACCAAAGTACGTGAGCAAGTGTTTTTATTACTGGCAAAACATGAAGGCGCTGTTGGTGCATATGATTTATTAGATCAACTTAAAGAAGTTGATCGCGCAGCCAAACCTGCAACAATATATCGTGCATTAGACTTTCTGTGTAAGCAAGGCTTTGTTCATAAAATAGAATCTATTAATGCCTTTGTTATGTGCCATCATTTTGGTGATTGTGACCATCCTGTGCAATTACTTATTTGTGACCAATGTGGTCATGTTGAAGAAATTCAATCAAATAATTTTGATTTGGCACTTCGTTCAATGGCTGATGCCAATGGCTTTACTATTAGTCATCAAATTGTTGAAGCACACGGCAATTGTAGGTTGTGTAATATATAATATTATAGCCCTTAGACTAGCTAAGTCATCTTCTTGAATAGCCCAATAGCTAGCTTATCTACCACTAAATCAAGCGCTGTTTTTTTGAGCGTTTATTTGCATTAAAATTTGATCCCCTTAGCTAGTTTAATGCGTATTAGTCTCCGCGAATAAAGCTAGTTGTAACCTATACTGTACAATTCCCTTATCTCAAAATAATTATATTTCATCACAAAAGCCCATTCTCTATTACGATGTGATTCGTATACATGATATAAAGTTTATTGTTAAAAATTGTGTTCCACAAAAAATCATTATTACTCATTGGAAGGTTATGAAATATTCAATATCGACAGCGGTCATTTGTCTATCGGTTGCGTTAGCTGGCAACTTAGTTAGTTTAAGTACACAAGCTAAAAACACCATTGCTAGTGACAAGTTTCGTCAACTAGAAGAAGTTCTCCCAACACCAAATGTTTATCGTACGGCTTCAGGTGCTCCGGGTCATAAATACTGGCAGCAACAAGTTGATTACGACATTGAAATCAAATTGGATGATAAAACCCAACAATTAACGGGATCAGAGACATTAAGCTATCAAAATAATTCACCTGATACCTTACGTTACCTCTGGTTACAGCTTGATCAAAACAAGTTAAAACGCGGCTCAGATGCTAAGTTATCGAAATCAACAGCACCGTTGAAAAAAGTTACTTACCGTGGTCTTCGCGATATGATTGAGTCGCCAAAATTCCATGGTGGTTATGAAATCACTAACGTTACAGCGAGCAATGGCAAACCGATAAATTACACTATTAACGGCACCATGCTACGAATTGACTTACCTAAGCCACTTAAATCGGGTGACGATACCGCATTTAATATTCAGTGGAATTATCAATTACACGAACAGAAAGTATTGGGTGGCCGCTCAGGTTATGAGTACTTTAAAGAAGACGACAACTATCTATACGAAGTCGCTAGTTGGTTCCCACGTGCAGTGGCCTATTACGACATAATGGGTTGGCAAAACAAGCAGTTTATTGGAAGCGGAGAATTTACCTTAGAATTTGGTGATTATGATGTAAAAATTACGGTGCCTAGTGATCATATTGTTGCCGCTACGGGTGAACTACAAAATTCAAATAAAGTATTAACTAAAATACAACGTAAACGTTTAGCCAAAGCAAAAACGGCGAAAAAGCCAGTACTGATTGTAACGGTTGACGAAGCGTTAGAAAACGAGAAGTCTCGCTCAACAAAAACTAACACTTGGCACTTTAAAGCTAAAAACGTGCGTGACTTTGCCTTTGCTTCAAGTCGTAAATTTATTTGGGATGCCCAAGGTTATCAACATGGCGATAATAACACGATGGCAATGTCTTTCTATCCAAATGAAGGCAATCCTTTGTGGGAGAAATACTCTACAGAAGCTATTATCCATACCATGGAGCAATACAGTAAATATACTTTTGACTATCCATACCCGGTATCTATTTCAGTCAATGGTCCTGTTGGCGGCATGGAATACCCCATGATCACCTTTAACGGTCCACGCCCAACACGGGATAAAGAAACGGGTGAGAAAACCTATTCTCGCCGCACAAAATACGGTTTAGTTGGCGTTATTATTCATGAAGTGGGCCATAACTACTTCCCTATGATAGTGAATTCTGATGAACGCCAATGGACTTGGATGGATGAAGGTTTGAATACTTTCTTGCAGTTTTTAGCCGAGCAAGCATGGGAAGACGATTACCCATCTCGCCGTGGCCATGCCGCAAATATTACTAGTTACATGAAAAGTGATAACCAAGTACCCATCATGACTAACTCTGAGTCTATTTTGCAGTTTGGTAATAATGCTTATGGCAAGCCAGCCACCGCATTAAATATTTTACGTGAAACTATTATGGGTCGTGAATTATTTGATTTTGCGTTTAAAGAGTATGCTCAACGTTGGAAATTTAAACGCCCAACCCCAGCAGACTTTTTCCGAACGATGGAAGATGCATCTGCTGTTGATTTAGATTGGTTTTTCCGAGGCTGGTTCTACACCACAGATCACGTAGATATTGCCCTTGGTAATATTCATTTATATACTGCTGATAGCCAAAATCCTGATACTGAAGAAGCTTGGCAGCGTGCGTTAGATAATGAAAAACCTGAATATATCACTAATATCCTTAATAAAAATCAGTGGCTGCGTACTCAAGATAAACCTGAGTTATTAGATTTTTATAATGAACATGATAAATTTACCGCCACCAATGCTGCACGTAATAAATATAACAAGAGCAATAAAAAACTTGAGCAATGGGAAAAAGATTTATTATTAACCCAAAGTAATTTTTACATTATTGATTTTAAAAATAAAGGTGGCTTAGTTATGCCTATTATTTTAGACATAACTTATGCTGACAGCAGCACTGAACAGATGAAGTTACCCGCTGAAATCTGGCGTAAAAATAGCAAGAAGACTTCAAAGCTATTAATTCGTGATAAAGAAATCACCTCCATAGCAATAGATGATAAATGGGAAACAGCTGACGTAGATGTAAATAACAACTATTGGCCTGCTCGCCCTATCAAGTCTCGTTTTGAGCTTTATAAGCGTAAAAAAGATGACATGATGCGTGATTACAATGAAGAATTGAAATCAGCTGACGATGAAGAAGAGGATAATACTGACAGCTAATGGTTACTTCTTGTTTAAAAAAAATACTCATTAGTATTATGTTAGTTGGGGTCGCGGCATCTGCCGCTGCCCATACCTATTTTTTTGGTCTAACCGACATTAATCTCAATAGCCAAAACAAGCATATTGAGATTATTCATCAATTCACTGCTCATGATATCGAAAACACCCTTGCTGAGATCAAGCAAGTGCACTTTTCGCCTGAGCACCCAAAATATGATCAGTACATACAAGCCTATTTTGAACAACACTTTGTACTTAAACGTAACAACAAAACTGTTAAGCTAAACTGGATTGGTTTTGAGGTTAAACGAGGGCAGCTGTTTGTTTACCAAGAAAGTACGCATAAAGACTCTTTAGCTAATTTGATGGTAAAAAACACTCTACTCACTGGCACTTACCCCAAGCAGATAAATACGGTGAATTATCAAGACCTAACATCACAAAATAAGTTGCAAGGCAGTTTAACTTATGACCAATCACTAAATGTGTCTGTTATTGGCAGAGATGAAAATTTGAATAGTAATTAAAACTAATAATAATTAATTACCGCTGTTTTATTTATATTTTTTAAAGCAGTGGTACGCGGCCAAATGAATGATTCAATGACACTACTTACCACATAACAACGAGCTGTCTGCAATAAAGATTAATCTTCTTCTAACACATGTGGCCCAGAATAATTGTCAAAACGAGAGTATTTACCTTGGAACGTTAAAGGAACGCGGCCAATAGGTCCGTTACGTTGCTTACCAATAATGATTTCGGCCATGCCTTTAAATTCACTGTCATCATGATAAACCTCATCGCGGTAAATAAACAAAATCAAATCGGCATCTTGCTCAATGGCACCCGACTCACGTAAATCTGAGTTAATTGGGCGTTTATCTGAACGTTGCTCCAAGCCACGGTTAAGCTGAGACAGTGCCACTACTGGTACTTTCAATTCTTTCGCTAACGCTTTTAATGAACGTGAAATTTCAGAAATTTCTAAAGTACGATTATCAGAAAATTGCGGTGCACGCATTAGCTGTAAGTAATCAATCATGATCATAGAAATACCCCCATGATCGCGATGGATACGTCTTGCTCTTGAACGTACTTCTGTCGGCGTTAAACCTGCGGCATCATCAATAAACATTTTACCATTTTCAATTAACAAACCCATGGTAGAAGACAGTCGAGCCCAATCTTCATCGTCTAATTGACCTGTACGAATTTTAGTTTGATCAATTCGACCCAAAGACGCTAACATCCGCATCATGATTTGATCTGCCGGCATCTCTAAGCTAAATATTAGCGCAGGTTTATCTTGCGTCATAGCCGCATGCTCTGCCAAGTTCATCGCAAACGTTGTTTTACCCATCGATGGACGCGCAGCAACAATAATCAAATCTGATTCTTGTAAACCTGCTGTCATTTTATCTAAGTCAGTAAAACCACTAGGTACACCTGTTACACCACCGGTATCGGTAGAACAAAGTTTTTCAATTCTATCTACCGTTTTTTCTAAAACGGTATGAATACTTTCAGGGCCTTCTGATTTACTTGCGCGTTTTTCGGCAATAGCAAATACTTTAGTTTCGGCAAAATCGAGTAATTCAGCACTACTGCGCCCTTGTGTATCATACCCCGCTTCAGCAATTTCATTTGCCACACTGATCATTTCACGTGTTACTGCACGTTCGCGAACAATGTCAGCATAAGCAGTAATATTCGCCGCACTTGGCGTGTTTTTCATCATTTCAGCGAGATAAACAAAGCCGCCCGCATCATCTAGTTTTTGATCGTTTTCTAATGCTTCTGATAAGGTAATTAAGTCAACCGGTTCCCCGAACTCAATTAATGCTCCAATGGTTTCAAAAATCAACCGATGTGAACGACTATAAAAATCTGCAGCCACCGTTTTTTCAGTCACCCGATCCCACGTTTCATTATCAAGCAATAAGCCACCTAACACCGATTGCTCAGCTTCCAGAGAATGGGGCGGTGTTTTTAATTCATCAATTTGCTTGTCTTTGATAAATTGCCTTTCTTTGGCAAATTTACCGAATTTTTTATCTGCCATTTACTTAGCCTTAGCGTGAAAAATTTTAGAAGGTGTAATGTAGCAGAAATCAAGATAAAAATAGAGAGCCAAGTAAAGAAAAACCGTATCTATTTACCTTTATTTGAAGAGACCATAATGATGTAAATAGAAGTTAATGTAGGGTGTTACAAAGCTAATAGCCTTTAACCGGTAAGTAAAAAACTCATTACAAAAATAAAAAACGCGCATTATTTTACATTTATAAAATAATGTCCCATATTTACTAGAGGATCACTAGTAATTAAAGGATGTTATCACTATGAAAAACTTAAACCGAATAAAGAACAAAATAACTAACAAAGCCCAAACGGGTTTTACTCTAATTGAATTGATGATCGTTGTGGCGATTATCGGTATTTTAGCTGCTGTAGCCTTGCCTGCTTATCAAACTTATACGAAGAAAGCTCGTTTTTCTGAAGTCGTTTTAGCAACTTCTGCCGTAAAGACTGCTATTGAAGTTTGTTACCAAGGTCGTGGTAGAGGTGATTTGACGGCATGTGATACCGCTACAGAAATTGGTATAACGTTAGCTGATGCAGCCGCAGGTGCTGACGTTGCATCAGTAGTAATAACAGGTACTACAGCAATTATTACAGCTACAGGTGTAACAACATTGGATGATGATACTTATATTCTAACACCTGCTGAGTCGGGTGGAACATTAGTATGGACCCAAACAGGTACTTGTGTTGCTAGTGGACTATGTTAATAAGTAGTTAGCAATATTAAGTAGGGTCTGTTCAAATTTAGCCCTTATTTGATCTCTTTTCTAAAAGCTCCTTCGGGAGTTCTTTACCAAACATAAGAACCTGCAAGTAGCGCATCCACTAACATAAATTTTTGCCCTTTTAACTCATATTACGTTACACTCAAACTCAATGAGTTCATTGTTTTTATTCAAGAGGTTATGTTAAAAAGCTATGAAAGGACATCACCAACAATCGAGTGTTTTATCCGCTTTATCTAATGAACAGTTAATTCCACTTACCAGCATTGATGATATATGTGCCGATTATATTGGTAATAATAAACCTTTTATTCGTTTTCTTGTTGAAGATAAGCACATTGATGGCAAAGAAATTGCCAAAATTCTCTCCCATAAATTTGGTTATCCCTATATTCAGTTGGCCAATTTTGATACTAGCCTACTACCTGAAGGCATTCGTAATGAAAAATTGATCACCAAACATAATGCTTTACCGTTATTTTTACGCGGAAAAGTATTATTTGTCGCCATGTCAGATCCTACCAATATTGATGCCTTAGAAGAAATTCAATTTAATACGGGCTTTAGCACCGAGCTAGTATTAACTGATGAACCTGGATTACAAGATTGCATCGAAAAATTTTTGGAAGATGAAAGTGATGCCCTTGATATTACGGCTATGGATGCAGAAGAGCTTTCTGGCTTAGACGTTCAAGAAGACAAACAAGAAGATGATACTACAAGCGATGAAGACGATGCCCCTATCGTGGTATTCATCAATAAAATCTTACTTGATGCCATAAAAAAGGGTGCTTCAGATTTACATTTTGAACCTTATGAAAAATCTTTTCGTATTCGCTTTCGAATTGATGGCATATTATCTGAAATTGCCCGACCACCGGTGAGTTTATCTTCACGTATGGCTGCACGGTTAAAAGTTATGTCAAAATTGGATATTGCTGAACGCAGGGTTCCCCAGGATGGACGCATAAAGCTCGCCTTATCAAAGAGAAAATCCATAGATTTTCGAGTTAGTACCTTACCTACCCTGTGGGGTGAAAAAATTGTAATGCGCATTCTTGATTCCTCTAGCGCCATGCTAGGTATTGACATGCTTGGTTATGAACCTGAGCAGAAAAAAATTTACATGACGGCACTAGAACAACCTCAAGGCATGATCTTAGTAACCGGCCCTACCGGCTCAGGTAAAACAGTTTCCTTATATACCGGTTTAAATATTTTAAATACGCAAGAACGTAATATCTCTACTGCGGAAGATCCGGTAGAAATAAACCTTGAAGGTATTAATCAAGTTCAAATTAACAATCGTGCTGGTTTAACTTTCCCTAGCGCATTACGATCTTTTTTACGACAAGATCCCGATATTGTTATGGTGGGAGAGATTCGTGATTTAGAAACCGCTGAAATATCAATAAAAGCGGCACAAACTGGCCATTTGGTCTTATCTACCCTGCATACTAACTCTGCCGCTGAAACACTTACCCGTTTACTTAATATGGGTGTACCTTCATACAATGTTGCGAGCTCTGTTACCCTTATTATTGCCCAACGTTTAGCAAGGCGTTTATGCCCACAATGTAAAACCCATGAAGAGGTGTCAGAAGCACAATTGGCTGAGCAAGGCTTCCCGGTAGAAAAATTAAGTCAAATAAAGTTATTTAAACCCGTAGGTTGTGAGCAATGCACTGGCGGCTATAAAGGCCGAGTCGGTATTTATGAAGTGATAAAGATTAGTCCAAAAATTTCGTCTATTATTATGGAAGGTGGTAACTCGCTCGACATCGTTAAGCAATGTCAAAAAGAAGGTTATCACAATTTACGCCAATCTGGATTAATAAAAGCGATGAATGGCATGACAAGCCTTAAAGAAGTTAATCGCGTAACCAGTGTTTAGATAACAATTAGGTGAAACTATGACTTCAGTAGTTACAAAAAATAATACCCCTAAGGCTAAACCTTTAGACGTCTTTGTTTGGAACGGTGTAAACCGTAAAGGAAAAAAAATTAATGGTGAGATCTCGGCTCATAATGTTATTGAATTAAAAGCACAGTTGCGTAAGCAAGGCATCACGCCAAGCAAAGTTAAGAAAAAGGCTAAGCCACTTTTTGGTTTGGGCGGTGACAAGGCCATTACACCTAGTGATATTGCGATTATATCACGACAGATAGCGACCATGTTAGGCGCGGGCGTACCTTTAGTGCAAACTATAGAAATGATTGCTAAAGGTCACAATAATGGCCATATGCAAAAAATGCTAACGGATATTGGACACAAGCTTTCTTCGGGTATTCCCTTATCTGACTGTTTACGGGAGCACCCTCGGTATTTTGATGATTTGTATTGTGATTTAGTTGCTTCTGGTGAGCAATCCGGTTCGGTAGAAACTATTTACAACAGAATTGCTACCTACAAAGAAAAAGCTGAAGCGTTAAAAGCAAAAATAAAAAAAGCCATGACCTACCCCATTGCGGTATTAGTTATTGCTACCATCGTCACTTCAATATTACTGATTTTTGTTGTGCCCGTTTTTCAGGAAATATTTGCAGGCTTTGGCGCTGAATTACCTGCTTTTACTCTCTTTGTTGTTGGTATATCTGATTTTATGGTTGCCTATTGGCATATAGGGTTAGGTACCATTTTTACTTTTATATTTTTGTTTAAGCGTGCTCATAGAAATAGTCGCAAGTTACGTGATCAAGTTGATAGAAAAATACTAAAACTTCCTGTTATTGGTGATTTATTAAAAAAAGCAGCTGTTGCTCGTTATGCCCGTACATTATCGACCACTTTCGCTGCAGGCGTACCTTTAATTGATGCGTTAGAGTCAGCAGCCGGTGCCTCAGGTAATGCGGTATTTAGGGATGCGATTTTTGAGGTTCGTGCTGAAGTAACCTCTGGTATGCAAATGAACCTGGCCATGCGAAATTGTAATATATTTCCTGATATGGTTATTCAAATGGTAGCTATTGGTGAAGAATCTGGCGCTGTTGATGAGATGTTGTCTAAAGTAGCTAATGTTTATGAATCAGAGGTCGATAATGCAGTTGACAATTTAACTGCGTTGTTAGAACCTATCATTATGGTAGTACTTGGTGTGGTGATTGGTGGATTAATTATTGCGATGTATTTACCCATATTCCAAATAGGTATGGTTATATAAGCTTGGGACTGGTTGCTAAAAATTCCTGAGTCATTACGGCTAAGGAATTTTTTTTCTAATGTGTTTAATGAGTAGTTTATGTTTGAGCAAACCCTAATGTTTTTTCAGCAGTCTCCTACTGCTTTTCACCTCTTTGTGGTGATTTTTTCCCTCATTATTGGGAGCTTTTTAAATGTAGTGATCTATCGTTTACCAAAAATAATGCATAATAATTGGACTCTTGAGTGTCGTGAATTTTTAGCTGATGACGTTAACAACACTCCCGCAAAAAAAATTACCGCACTCTCGTTATCAAAACCCGACTCTACCTGCCCTAAGTGCCAACATAAGATCCGCTTTTATGAAAATATCCCCATCATTAGTTGGTTATTTCTACAAGGTAAATGTAGCCAATGTAAAAATAATATTTCCATTCGTTACCCCTTAGTTGAAGCAACCACTGGGTTATTGAGTTTAGTCATAGCAAACCAATACGGTGTTTCTGTTGAAACCTTACTATTACTAATACTCACTTGGGGATTAATCTGTTTAACACTTATTGATTTTGATCATATGTTACTACCGGATCAAATAGTTATGCCACTGTTGTGGTTAGGTTTATTGGTTAATATTACCGGTACGTTTGTATCTATTAACGATGCAGTGATTGGCGCCGCTGTTGGTTACATGAGCCTATTTAGTGTATTTTGGCTATTTAAATTATTCACAGGTAAGGAAGGTATGGGACATGGCGATTTCAAACTATTTGCGTTATTTGGCGCTTGGCTAGGTTGGCAATTGCTCCCTATTCTTATTTTAATGGCTTCCGTGGTGGGTGCGCTCATGGGTATTTCATTAATGTTATTTAAAAACCATACACGTGAGCAAGCTATTCCGTTTGGTCCCTATTTAGCCATAGCTGGTTGGATAACGCTATTGTGGGGTGACGGTATTTGGTCCTGGTATCTTATTCAAATTAGTTAAAAGGTGTTAAAGGGTATTATGTCTGAATTTATTGTTGGTTTAACGGGTGGTATTGGTAGCGGAAAAACGACTATTGCGAATCTTTTTGCTGAACATAATATTACTATTGTTGATGCGGATATTGTTGCCCGCAAGGTTGTCGCAAAAGACAGCTCTGCACTTACCCATATTAGTATGCATTTTGGTAGTGATTTCATTCAAGCTGATGGTCAACTTGATAGGGCATTACTTCGCAAACAGATCTTTAGTAATGATGACGATAAATTATGGTTAAATAACCTTCTTCATCCCCTTATTAGAGCACAACTCATTGAACAAATAAAAAACGCACGAAGTGATTACTGCTTATTAGTTGCACCGCTGTTAATTGAAAATAATTTAACAACGTTAGTGAATCGCGTTCTGGTGATTGATGTCAGTGAAACAACTCAAATAAAAAGAACCACTAGACGTGATAATAATAGCGTAGAGCAAGTTCAAGCAATAATATCGAGTCAAGCAAGTAGAAAAGTTAAGCAAGATCATGCTGATGACCTGTTAAATAATGATAATACGTCTTTAGAAACTTTAAAGGATACGGTTGGTAAATTACATCAACATTATTTAACCATGGCAGCTAATCAGCTTTCGAAAAATTAAGTGCCTCTTCAATCCACTTCAATATGCATAGTTCTTTGAAAATCAATTTGGCTAGTGAAAATAAACAACAAATAATTCGCCATTTTATTTATCTATGGTTACTATAGGGTTACTTTATTAAAGTAAATAATTTCCGTTTTAAATACCTTTTGCATGACCACAATATTATATGAACATCCGCTTAATGAGCGTATTCGTAACTACCTGAAACTTGAGCAATTATTTGTTCAAGCGAACAGTTGTGTCAATGCCGATATACATGCTAACCACCAAGTGTTTTTTAATGCCTTATTTACCATTATTGACACCTTAGAACGTAGTGATATTAAAGGCGAATTAATTAAAGATTTAGAAAAATTACAACAAAACTTGGTGATATGGTCTCAAGCACCTGATATTAATAGCCGCGCCCTAGAAAATAATTTACGTGAAACCGTGGGATTAATCTGTCAGTTAAAAGCGAATAATCAAACTTGGTATCAGCTTAAAGAAAATAAATTACTCGCCAGTTTAAAGCAACGTTTTGCTATTCAAGGGGGCAATTCGAGTTTTGATCTTCCACAATTACAATTTTGGCTTCACCAACCAACTGAACAAGTGGCGACACAAATAAAGCATTGGTTATCATTGCTAACTAATATTGAAAATTCGCTAGCTTTAGTACTTAAATTTATTCGTCAACGCGCAGAATTCAAGTTAATAGAAGCTGAAAGTGGTTTCTACCAAGATAGCGGTGAAGGTTTACTGTTATTACGCATTAAAGTTTCTCAGCATGCTCAATATTACCCGACCATAAGCGGTAATAAGTTTCGTTATTCTATTCGTTTTATGTTGCCATGTGAGATAAGTGGTCGTCGCTATTCAAACCAAGCAACTAAGTTTCAACTGGCTTGTTGTTAGTTAGTTTCCATCAAGAAGTAATAACGCTATAATAGTGACTATAATTACTGATTCATTATGACAAACACATGATCCTAAAAGTTTCCTGCCCTAACTGTGACAAACCAGTGACTTGGTGTAAAGAAAGCGAATTCCGACCTTTTTGCAGTAAACGTTGCCAGTTAATTGATCTAGGTGAATGGGCTGATGAAGGACATAAAATATCACAATCTATACAAAGCGAAACACCATTAACTGAAGAAATGCTTGATGCATTAGAAGATGAATTTATGTTAAATAATAAATTTTTTGTTGAGCCTGAATAAATCTCGAATGAACTTCAATGCAACAGTTACAAATTTCGAGTTATAAGTTGAGCGATGATCGCTTCATTAGCTTTTGGAAAATCTAAATTTTTAAATTCTTTAAGCGCAAACCAACTCTGCTGCTGGCCTTCTTGAGCGGTTGGTTCGCCAACATAATTATCAACAACAAACACCTCTAAGCATACTTTTTTATCACCATAATCATGATGAATAATAGTCAAGGGCTGGCAACTGAATACGTCAATATTTACTTCTTCCTTTAGCTCTCTAGCAAGCGCTTGAGCAATAGTTTCACCTTTTTCTACCTTACCACCAGGAAACTCCCACTTGCCACCTTGATGGACGTTATCAAGGCGCTTGGTTAGAAAATATTGTGTTTGCTGATATTCATTGGTTGACGTGATAACACCAACAGCCACGTGGATAGGTTTAGGCATATATTCCTTTGATCTTTATTCAATTTAGGATGGATGTTTTATGCAGCCCTACCGTCAGACTATTATACTTCGACTGCTTGTGTCTCACGCTCAGGGTGAATGGAATATTTTCGTACCTCACGTTCAGTATGAACGGAGTTAATGGATATATCCATCCAGTACTTCTGTTCGTCCTGAGCTTGTCGAAGGAAGCTTGTCGCCCTTCGACTACTCGTGCCTCGCGCTCAGGGTGTACGGAACATTTTAGTGCCTCGCGCTCAGGGTGTACGGAACATTTTAGTGCCTCACGCTCAGGATTAACCGGATTATCGAGAAACTATTGTTAACTCAATTTACCATGACATTGTTTGTATTTTTTACCTGAACCACAAGGACAAGGCTCATTACGCCCAACGCGTGGCATTTGAGACTGTTCATTAATACCCGCCCCACTTTGGTGTTGAAATTCCTTTGGTGTTTCTGATTTTCTATGTTGCTCTTCTACTGCTTCTACATCAGATTCTGCTTGAATTTGAACTTTAGATAAAATACCCACCACATCATATTTTAAGTGATCTAACATTTCTGCAAATAACTCAAACGATTCACGTTTATATTCTTGTTTAGGATTTTTTTGTGCATGAGCACGTAAACCAATACCTTGGCGTAAATGATCCATAGCGGCTAAATGTTCTTTCCAATGAGAGTCTAAACTTTGTAACATCACCGCTTTCTCAAATTGGCGTAATACATCAGTGCCAACCATTTCTTCTTTATCTTTATAAACCTGTTCAAATTCAACGATGATTTTTTCACGTAAACTTTCTTCATGAAGTTTTTTATCTTCATCAAGCCACTTCGCCACTGGTAAAGGCGTATTAAATTCACCTTTAAGTCGCTCTTCAAGCGCTGTAATATCCCACATTTCAACTAATGACTGCGGCGGAATATGTTGATCAATAATACCTGTGATAACGTCACTGCGAATAGCATTCACCACTTCCCCGATATCAGCTTCATCAAGTAATTCATTGCGTTGTTCATAAATAACGCCACGTTGGTCATTTGCCACATCATCATATTCTAATAACTGTTTACGCATGTCAAAGTTACGGCCTTCAACTTTACGTTGAGCATTTTCAATACTGCGAGTCACCCAGGGATGTTCAATCGCTTCGCCATGTTCCATACCTAATTTACGCATCATATTTGAAATACGTTCAGAGGCAAAAATACGCATCAATGAATCTTCCATTGATAGATAAAAACGTGTTGCACCAGCATCACCTTGACGACCCGAACGACCACGAAGTTGATTATCAATACGGCGAGATTCATGACGTTCTGTAGCAACTATCTTCAAGCCACCTAACTCAAGCACACGATCATGATCAATTTTCCATTGTGCCTTAAATTTTGCTATTTGCTCTTCAGTGGGCTGCTTATTCCCTTTAGCTAAAGAGGCAATACCCGCATCTAAATTACCACCGAGTACAATATCAGTACCACGACCGGCCATATTAGTTGCAATAGTTACAGCACCTTCTTTACCTGCGTCTGCAACAATTTCAGCTTCTTGTTCATGAAATTTTGCATTAAGTACTTTATGCTTAATTTTAGCCTTCTTTAAAAAGCTAGATAAAAGCTCAGATGTTTCAATAGTGATTGTACCGACTAATACCGGCTGTCCACGTTCAGCGCAATCCTTAATATCCTCTAATATCGCTTCAAATTTTTCTTCTGTGGTTAGATAGATCAAATCAGCCATATCTTTACGAATCATGGGTTGATTAGTCGGAATAATAACCGTTTCTAAACCGTATATATGTTGAAATTCAAATGCTTCTGTATCGGCTGTACCTGTCATTCCTGACAATTTTTCATATATTCTAAAGAAGTTTTGGAAGGTGATTGAAGCAAGGGTCTGGTTTTCATTTTGAATATGTACACCTTCTTTAGCCTCTATTGCTTGATGTAAGCCTTCAGACCAACGACGACCTTCCATTGTACGACCCGTATGTTCATCAACAATCACTATTTCATCGTCTTTTACGATGTAATCTACATCTTTAATGAATAGTTTGTGCGCGCGTAAAGCGGCCATAACATGGTGTAACAAGGTAATATTGGTTGCAGAGAATAAGGTATCACCTTCTTGCAATAAACCTTTTTCGCGCATGATGTTTTCAATAAGAATTTGACCACGTTCGGTTAAATAAACCTGTTTGGCTTTTTCATCAACCGTATAATCACCTTCAATAAAATCTTCTGACTGGCCTGTTTCTTGATCTTTATCTTCTTCACTTTGTACTTCAAGTGATGGCACAATCACATCAATAGCTTTATATAACGCTGAGCTATCTTCGGTTTGCCCTGAAATAACTAGTGGAGTACGTGCTTCATCAATGAGAATTGAATCAACTTCATCTACTATAGCAAAGTTTAATTTTTTCTGAGCACGCTCTTCTGGTGAGAACACCATGTTGTCACGTAAATAGTCAAAACCAAATTCGTTATTAGTCCCGTAAGTTACATCTGCTTGATAAGCCGCTTGCTTATCTTCCGGTGTCATACCGGCTACATTACAACCAACAGTCATCCCTAGAAAAGTAAATAATGGGCGACTCCAATCTGCATCACGTGTTGCGAGATAATCATTAACGGTAATAACGTGCACACCACCACCTGTTAACGCATTTAAATAAGAAGGTAATGTTGCTGTAAGCGTTTTACCTTCACCGGTGCGCATCTCAGCAATTTTCCCTTCATTTAGTACCATACCGCCAATCATTTGTACGTCAAAATGTCGCATTTTAAAAACGCGTTTACTGGCTTCACGAACTACAGCGAATGCTTCAGGTAATATGAGTTCTAATGTTTCATTATTGGCTAAACGTTCTTTGAATTCATTGGTTTTTGCTTTTAATTCATCATCACTGAGTGCTTCTAAAATCGGTTCTAATGCCGTTATTTTTTTTACGTCTTTGCCCATTTTTTTTAATAATCTATCGTTACGACTACCAAACATTTTTGTCAACAATTTTACAAACATCTTATTTGACCATTTTGTGATATTTGGCAAGCAAACAATTTTGCATACCATGTGAATTTAATTATAAATTTTGAACTAGTATTTATATGCTTATATTACAATTGTATTTTTATTAATCATTTGACCTAGCGTCAACTATTTCGCTTTACGATAAACAAATTTAATTGGATCTATTTGTTTATCGTGGCGTAAAATTTCATAATGTACATGCGGTCCAGTTGACCGTCCAGTACTTCCCATACGAGCTATTATTTGTCCTTTACCAACTACGTCACCAACTTTAACCAATAACTGTTTATTATGTCCATAACGTGTTTTTAAACCATCACCATGATTAATTTCTATCAATAGACCATAGCCATATCGATCATCAGCCCAACTAACTACACCAGATGCTGTTGCGATAATTTCACCGTCTTCCTTTCCAGCAAAATCAATGCCTTTATGCATCGATGGTCTACCATTAAAGGGATCTTTACGTAGCCCAAAATAAGAAGATAACCAACCTTTCGTAATAGGTCGACCCGATAAATAACGTGTATTTTCTATATGGTGACCTAATGTTAAAGATTCAAGCATAGTTAACTGATTTTCTTTATTATTAAGTGAATTTTCTAATCGCGTAATTTCAACAAGTAATTCTTTAAAAGATGTTCTACTGACATCACCACGTGTTCCCGAAGGGCCACCACTGGGGGGTAATTTGTTAAAATCAAATTCTTGTTCGGGAATATTCGCGTTATCGGCTAAGCGGCCACCTAAAGCATTTAGACGAAGTACATGGCTTTGCAATTCAGCCAATTTCATGGTTAATGCCGTTAATTGTAGTTTTTTTAATTCGACATTATTTACTTCAGTTACCGTGACACCTTTTAGCTGGTTAGAAGTAACCGTGCTTTCGCTCGCCAAATAGTTAACACTATGATTTGGTTGTTCATTGGTAGACAATACTAAGTGAACAATAAAACCTGAAATTAAAGCAAAAATAATAACAATAGAAAGCCAACGCAGCTTATTTAGACGCATTGAGAATCTTACATTCTTTCCTCGGTACAGTAGTGTTAAACTCATATTGACTTCTTAATACTTTCTTTACAACTCACAGCAGGTCAAAATTTAGGTTAATCATTATGGCGCGAAGACCAAAAGTTCCCAAAAATATGTCAACGCTATTCCATTCGACGACTGGCACTTTGGCACAAATTCAGGTAAAAACCAACTCTTTGAGTTTATTGTCTAATATTGTACGACAAATATGCCCCGACCTACCAGAGGATGCGTTCAATATTGTTAATTTTCTACAATCTACTTTAATTATTGAAGTAAAATCGCCTGTTTGGGGGCAGAGGTTACAATTTGAACGTAATAATATATGCCGACAACTCAATGACGAAACTCAAGGGCAGTTTACTAAAATTGATATAAAAGTAAATCCTCAAGGTCACCGACAAACACCGAACCAAAAAACATATGAATATATTGAGTCAGTTAATAATAAAAGTTCAGTGCAAAATATTTCGACAACAACAGCTTCACACTTATTAGACATTGCTGAAAAAGCCCCGAAAGGTTTAAAAGAAAAATTACAAAGACTCGCGGCCAATGCCAGTAAACGAAATAAATAATCTATATAACCTAAACTGATAAACATATAAAACATACGTTCCTTCACGTCCTGTGATCGCAATATACCGTTCGTCCTAAACAAAAAAAACCGAGTCAGTGCTCGGTTTTTTGTTAATAAAGGTGTATCGTTAAATCAAAAAACTGCAGTATTAACCTCTTGATATTCTATAGGTGCAGATGCCTTATCACCTTCATAAGTCACCCATTCCCATGAATTTTTTTGTTTGAATACTTCTCTAAGCAACATGTTGTTCAAGCCATGACCTGATTTAAACGCATTTAACTCGCCTAATATACTTGCACTGCCCATATATAGGTCGCCAATGGCATCAAGTATTTTATGCTTCACAAATTCATCATCGTAGCGTAATTCATTTTTATTCAACATACGATATTCATCAAGTACTATCGCATTCTCTAAACTACCACCTAAAGCAAGATTATGAGAACGGAGGAAATCAATATCTTTCATAAAACCAAAAGTACGAGCCCGACTGATCTCTTTAATAAAAGAACAGCTAGAGAAATCCATACTCATCGTTTGGCAGGTATTAGCAATAACAGGGTGATCGAATTCAATAGCAAAGTTAACTCTAAAACCTTCATAAGGGAGTAACTCAGCCCATTTATCACCTTCTTCCACACGAATTGCTTTTTTAATACGGATAAAGCGCTTGGCTACATTTTGTGTTTCAATACCAACAGACTGAATCAAGTAAACAAAAGGTAAGGCACTACCATCCATAATAGGTATTTCAGGGGCATCAACATCAATAATTAAATTATCAATACCTAGGCCAGCGACTGCTGATAATAAATGCTCTACGGTAGAGATTTTTACTAATTGATCGTTAACTAAACAAGTACATAAGGTTGTTTCACCCACAGCTTCAGGCGTCGCTTTGATATCAACCACTGGGTCAAGATCAACACGACGAAAGACAATACCGGTGTTTGCTGGCGCAGGACGGAGAGTAACCTGTACCTTTTCACCTTTATGTAATCCAACACCTAAGGTTGAAACGCTTGTTTTTAATGTACGTTGCTTAATCATATTAGCCTCGTTTCTCTACTTATATATTGCTTTTTGTTTCTGTCACTTACATTTAAACGTTACACTTAAGAATAAGATAATGACCTAGCTAAATTACCCAACTTGACAGGTATGCTTTTTTAGCTGACGTAATATAACAAAAATAGCGAGTAAAATCAAAAATCACTACTTGTTACTATCATTTTTTTATACTTAGCAACCCATTACTGGCTCATATAAATTTCTAATATCAATCGAGTTATTGGCAATTTAGTCAGCTTGCTTACGTAAAAATGCAGGGATATCTAAATAATTATCTAAATCTGCATGCGCAACTTTTTGAACATTACTGTCTGTCATTGCAATGGGCTCTGCAGCCATATCTACTTGTGGTGCTGCTGGCGTATAATCACCACCAACAACTCTTGGCTCAACCATAGGGATAGGGTTAACCAATGTAATATCTGGTTTAATTTCTGCGCCAATACCTGTAGCAACAACCGTTACGCGAAGCTCTTCTGTCATTTCAGGGTCAATAACTGCACCAACAACTACCGTAGCATTTTCACTGGCAAACGCTTTTACCGCATTACCAACCGTTTCAAATTCATCAATGCTAATATCCATACCGGCCGTAATATTAACTAAAATACCGCGTGCGCCGGCTAAGTCAACATCTTCAAGTAAAGGGCTAGAAATTGCAGATTCTGCTGCTTCTTCTGCACGGTCTGGACCTGAAGCAATACCCGATCCCATCATCGCAGTACCCATTTCTGACATTACTGTACGTACATCAGCAAAATCGACGTTTATTAAACCCGGTCGAGTAATTAACTCTGCAATACCTTGCACTGCACCTAATAAAACATTATTGGCTGCTTTAAAAGCGTCTAATAAACTTGTTCCTGGACCAAGTACTTTTAACAGTTTTTCGTTAGGAATCGTGATCAGTGAATCAACACTTTTGGCTAACGCCTCAATTCCTTGGTCAGCATAACTCATGCGTTTTTTTCCTTCGAATGGAAAGGGTTTAGTCACAACGGCAACCGTTAGTATACCCATTTCTTTCGCTATTTCAGCAACAACAGGCGCAGCTCCTGTACCTGTACCCCCCCCCATACCTGCGGCGATAAAGATCATATCTGCACCCTTAAGCGTTTGCATAATAGTTTCGCGATCTTCTTCTGCTGCTTGACGGCCAATATTAGGGTTAGCGCCCGCACCTAAACCTTTGGTTACATCTGCACCTAATTGTAAAGTGACATTAGCTGATGAATTACGCAGTGCCTGTGAATCAGTATTCGCTGTAATAAACTCTACACCTTCAATGGTTTGAGTTACCATGTGTTCTACAGCGTTGCCGCCACCACCGCCAACACCAATGACCTTTATAATGGCTTCTTCATTATGGTCTTCCATTAATTCAAACATTTTCTCTCTCCGTTTTTTATTAAATGTGTCAGAATAAATTCTGACCTATAAAAATTTTTACTTAACCACATTTTTAAAATAAGTTAAAATTCACCTTTAAACCAAGCATGTAACCTTGACCACAGTCCAATTACACCTGCAGAACTTTTATTTTCTTGAGTGCCTGACTTATGCGCTTGCATACCGTAATGCAATAAACCAACAACTGTGGCATAACGTGGATCATCTACATATTCTTTTAGACCTTGTACTGCTAACGGTGACGCTATTCGTACTGGCATTTGAAAGACTTCTTCGGCAAACTCCACCACACCTTCCATTTTTGCTGTCCCGCCAGTTAAGACATAGCCAGCAGCAATTTGATCTTCTAAACCGGCTTCACGAACTTCTTCTTGAATTAATTCAAATAATTCCTGATATCTGGGTTCAACCACTTCAGATAACGTATGGCGCGACATAGTACGAGCCGGACGACCACCAACACTAGGTACTTCAATACTTTCTTCCATGCTAACTAAATGTCTTAAAGCGCATGCATATTGCACTTTAATATCTTCCGCATGGCTTAATGGTGTACGAAAAATTTTCGCTATATCACTCGTCACTTGATTTCCTGCAACAGGAATAACCGCTGTATGACGCAGTGCGCCACCAATGAATATTGAAATATCCATCGTACCTGCACCCATATCAATCACACAAATACCAAGCTCTTTTTCATCATCCGTTAATATCGAGTAGCTTGACGCTAAGGCAGAAAAAATAAGGTTGTCTGCATTTAAATTGCAACGTTCAACACATTTAACTAAATTTTTAGCCATGTCATTAGCACACGTTACAATATGTACTTTAGCTTCCATACGAACGCCCGACATACCTATGGGGCTTTTAATGCCATCTTGGCAGTCGATACTAAATTCTTGTGGCAACACATGTAACATACGACGTTCAGCTGAAATAGGGACACTGCGTGCAGTATGAATAACATTGTCAACGTCTTCTTGGGTAACTTCTTTGTCGTTAATAGGCACCATGCCATTTTCATTTTGACAACTGATGTGCTTCCCTGAAATACCCAAATAAATTGAACTAATTTGGTAGTCAGCCATCAATTCAGCTTCGTTAATAGCACGTTGCACAGATTGAATAACTAAATTCAAATCATTAACGCCACCTTTGTCCATACCACGTGCAGGTTGATTACCAACACCAACAATACTTAATTGATTATCAGGCGTGATTTCGCCAACCGCGACGGAAATTTTTGATGTGCCAATATCTAATCCTACGACTAAATTTCTTTCTGTAATTTTAGACATTAAGGGTGAACTCTTTTGTTAGTCGCATAAATATGTCGCTGGTTTTTTGTTGGGTTTGTAATTTCTTACTTAAGGGTAAGTTAGCTGCTGATTTCCAGCCAACTGCCAATCCTGTATCATACCGTAAATCAATATAATCCACCGCTTGTTTTAACTGTTTTTTATGATTATTTTGCTGTTTTGATTGATCTTCTAAGTGAGTTTTAATAAAAGGGTACACATCCATAAATCTTTGCACGCGTTTTACGCGTTCTTCGCGGCCTAAATTCAACATAACACCGTCATCCAAGGTAAGTTGCCATGAAAAACGCTCGCTAAGCACAAGCTCATCAATCGCTAAATTTCTATACTCAAGTAAGTCGTTTAAATTAGTAAAATTCTCTAACGCTAATAACTCGCTACCTTCTGGACCAAAAAATTGTGGTAAAGCTTGTGTTAGTTTTCTATTGTCCGCTTGAAACGCCTTGCCAAA
Source organism: uncultured Colwellia sp. (assembly GCA_913058145.1). Taxonomy (GTDB): domain Bacteria; phylum Pseudomonadota; class Gammaproteobacteria; order Enterobacterales; family Alteromonadaceae; genus Colwellia. Next base: position 26,069 of record CAJXQM010000013.1, on the reverse strand, counting down.
CTGATTCAATAGAAAATCACCATTCCATAAAGCTACAGGCGTTTGATCGACAACATAAATTTTAACTTCATTAGGCCATTGTTTTCTTACTGCAACAGAATAAACCCAAGGTAAAACAGAAATTTGACTTTGGATCTCATTGACATCAACTTGAAAGAAGTTACCTAAGTTAATATTGTTCATCGCAGTCAATATATCTGTACGTTTGGTATAAGGCATCTCACCACTTATCACCACTGAATTCACGGGTAAATTCTCTTGATCCATCAACTCGTTCGTCAACCACCAAGCAAGACTGATCAAACTAATAAGCACACACAAGAAAAACGCCAAGCCAAGGCCAAACGATAATGCTTGTTGATTCACTGAAATGGGTTGCTTATTTTTCATATTTTATTGGAATAAATCCCAAGCCATGTTAATTAATACTTAATACAACAATGCGTTCAACCAATTCGCTAAAGGTTAAACCATGTACTTTCGCCGCTTTTGGCACTAATGACGTTTGTGTCATTCCAGGCACAGTATTAACCTCCAATACTTGCCAATGCCCTTCGCTGTCTTTCATTAAATCGACACGTCCCCAACCACTTGCACCCGTTGCTTTGAATGCTTTTAGTGAAAGCCCTTTAATATACAATTCTTCTTTTTCACTTAACCCACAAGGACAATGATATTGAGTACTCGTTGACTTATATTTAGCTTCATAATCATAAAACTCTCGTGGTGTTTCCATATGTATTGCGGGCAGTGCTTCATCACCTAGAATTGCGACGGTATACTCAGGTCCATCAATCCATGCTTCAACTAAAACATCACCGTCAAAACCAAAAGCGTCAACTAAGGCGTTATCTAACTTCTCCGGCGAATCTGCCATTGCCATACCTATACTCGACCCTTCATGAGCCGGTTTAACCATGACTTTACCGCCAAGTGCATTGAGTTGTTGCTCAATATTCAACTCACAAAAATCTGCTTTAGTTACCACAGAAAAATCAGCAGTGGGTATACCGCAAGCTTTAAATATTTGTTTGCTACGCACTTTATCCATGGATAAAGCCGAGCCTAAAACATTGGAGCCGGTATAACTGATGCCTAATGACTCTAATGCACCCTGCAAACAACCATCTTCACCACCACGTCCGTGTAAAGCGATAAACGCATGCTTTATGTTTTGACTAACCAAGGTGGTTAATGGCACCTCTTTAGTATCAATTAACCGTACAGTAAAACCTGCTTGCTCTAACCCTTGTGCAATCGCTTTGCCTGAGTTGAGTGATACATCGCGTTCAGCTGAATTACCACCATAAAGTACCGCTAGTATTGCTTGCTTTAATTCAGCTAATTTTATTGTTTTTTGAGACATTGACATTTCTTTACCTACTGTATTTGCAATAACGAGTTTGAGCATAGGTCTCGTGCTACAACACCAATATTGCCCGCACCTTGAGTAATAACCATATCGTTATCTTGCAACTGTGCAGCAAGTAACGTTGGCAACATCTCAACATCACTGACGTAAATAGGTTCAATTTGACCTCTATTTCGAATTGAACGAGTTAAGCTTTTACTATCGGCTGAAACGATTGGCGCTTCGCCCGCAGAATAAACATCTAATAAAAACAGGCAATCGACTTCTGATAACACTTCAACAAAGTCTTCGTATAAATCACGCATACGTGAATAACGATGCGGTTGAAAAATCATCACCAATCGTTTATCTGGCCAACCTGCTCGCATCGCTAAAATAGTGGCTTTAACTTCACTTGGATGATGACCATAATCATCAACTAGTACCATATTACCGGCTTCAGTAGTTAATTGACCAAGCTGTTCAAAACGACGGCCTATACCCTCAAATTCCGCTAAGGCTTGGCAAATAGCTTCGTCGTTTATTCCTTCATCTTTAGCAACCGCTACACCCGCAAGTGCATTAAGCACATTGTGCTGTCCGGGTAAATTCACACTCATTTTAAGCGGAGATTGACTCTCTATTTCTACAGTGAAGTAACTCACACCACCCTCTTGCTGATAATTAACCGCACGTATGTCAGCATCTTCAGAAAAACCATAGGTAATCACTTGTCGGCTAATACGTGGTAATAATTCACGAACTACCGGGTTATCAATACACACCACAGCTAAACCGTAAAAGGGTAAATTATGTAAAAACTCAATATAAGTGTCTTTGAGCTTTTCAAAATCACCTTGATAAGTTTCCATATGATCTTCATCAATATTGGTAATAACTGAGACCATGGGCTGTAAGTGCAAAAATGATGCATCACTTTCATCTGCTTCCGCGACCAAATATCGGCTACTACCTAACCTGGCATTAGTTCCTGCACTATTGAGTAAGCCCCCAATAACAAAAGTAGGGTCTAGTTGTCCTTTTGCGAATATACTGGCAATCAAACTCGTGGTAGTGGTTTTTCCGTGGGTACCGGCAATTGCAATACCATGACGAAAACGCATCAATTCGGCTAACATTTCTGCACGACGAACAATGGGAATACGTTCAGCCTTTGCCGCTATTATTTCAGGATTATTCTGATCGATAGCTGTTGAAACCACGATAACACTCGCGCCAACAACATTTTTACTTGCATGGCCAATAGTAATATCCGCACCAAATTTAGCGAGACGTTTGACCACGTCGTTTTCACCAATATCTGAGCCAGAAATTTGATACCCTTCATTCAATAACACTTCGGCAATACCACCCATGCCAGCGCCACCGATGCCAACGAAGTGGATCCGTTTCACTCGGCGCATTTCGGGTACTTTAACATTACGCGTCTTCATCGTGTTTTGGTTTATTGCGTTTTGATTCATTGTTTTTGGCTCATGTTATTACTCATTTTCTCTATTTAGTTCTTATTGCTGCATACTAATTTCTGACAAAGGCTGGCAACTTTATCCGTTGCATTAATATCCGCAGCGGTAAAAGCCGACTGCGCCATATTATTTAAAATTTGAGATTCACTGAATAATTCACTTAATAATTTAGTTAAGCTGTGACTCGTTAAGTCATTTTGCTTAACTAAAATGGCACCTCCATGAGAAGCTAAGTATTGAGCATTTTTTACTTGGTGATCATCAACTGCGTGAGGCAAAGGTATAAAAATAGCGGGCGTTGCTGCCATCGCTAGTTCAGATACCGTTAATGCTCCTGCTCTACAAATAACAATATCAGCCCATTGATATGCCGTAGCGATATCCTCAATAAACTCTGTCACCCGCACCTGCTCATTAGCTATATATTGTTGGTTATACGCTTCAATCACTTCTTTTTGTTTACCTTTACCTGTTTGATGCCATAGTTTAAATGGTAATTTACCTTTAATGCTGCTCGTTTTGTGGTCCAATTGAGTAAAACTTATGGGTACGATTTGATTTAAGACCTGTGCTCCTAAACTGCCCCCCACGACCAAAATATTATGACTTTTTTTAGCCGTGTCTTCACTAATGTTATGTTCTAGTTGATGTTCTACATACTCGCCAATACTTGCTCTCAAAGGGTTACCCACCACTTCTACAGTAATATTACTTTTAAAAGCATCTGGAAAAGCGCAACATACTTTAGTGGCAATGCGCGCTAACAGTCGATTAGTTAATCCTGCAGCGGCATTTTGTTCATGTACGATTAAAGGTTTTCTCATTAACCACGCGGCTAAACCACCAGGGGCACTGGCATATCCCCCCATACCTAAAACCACATCAGGTTTTATGGTGTTAATAACACTGAATGCTTGTAACAATGAGTTCACTAATTTAAACGGTAATTTCAACCAAGCGACAAAGTTTTTATGACGTAGACCACTAATATTTATAAAAGAAATATCATAACCATGCTTAGGCACAATGTCAGCTTCCATACGATCAGCCGTACCTAACCAATGAATATGCCAACCTTCACTTTTTAATTTATCTGCTACGGCAAGCCCCGGAAATATGTGACCACCGGTTCCTCCTGCCATCACTAGCAATGTTAAAGCCTTAGGAGTACGAGTGTTATTGGTCATTTATCTCTCCCACGCTTTTTTCTTTACTTTTCGCTGAGGTTGCTTGAATACTTTGCATGCGCAGTTCGTGATCGATACGAATTAAAATAACCACCGCAAGTGTCATGATAATCATAGAACTACCACCATAACTTATCAGTGGCATAGTTAAGCCTTTAGTCGGCACTATACCGGCACTGGCGCCAACATTTACTGCCGCCTGAAAACAGACCCAAATACCAATAGCATACGCGAAAAAACCTTCAAAAAACTTCTCTTTAGCGAGTGCTTTTTTTCCTAACATTAACGCTTTAAAGACCAACACCATGCTCAATAACAAAATAAAGGCTATACCGATAAAGCCCATCTCTTCTGCTAACACTGCCATCACAAAATCGGTATGTGCTTCAGGTAAATATTCTAACTTTTGAATGCTATTTCCTAAACCCTGACCAAAAATCTCACCTCGACCATACGCCATAAGTGACTGAGTTAACTGGTAGCCACTACCAAAAGGATCTTGCCATGGATCTAAAAAACTAGTAATACGACGCCAGCGATAAGGTTCAAACACAGCTAACATAGATAAAAGAATAACACCGACTGATGCCAAGCTAATAAATTGCCAAAGTTTCGCACCCGCTAAAAACAACAAACCAAACGTAGTAACAAACATCACAATAATGGTGCCTAAATCAGGTTGCCTTAATAACAAGCCAGCTAAGATAGCAAACACAACTAAAGGCTTAGCAAAACCTCGCCAATCTTCCATGACTTGGTCGCGGCGGCGCACTAAATAAGCGGCTAAATAGCAAAAGAAAAATAACTTCGCGGGCTCTGCTGCTTGTACCGTAATAGGGCCCAGTACAATCCAACGCGTTGAACCATTAACCGAGCGCCCAATAAGCAAAACAGTGACCAACAAAAATATGCCAAACATTAAGAGGTAACTACTATTTTTTTGCCACCAAGCCATTGGTATTTGTAACGCGACTCCGGCGACACCTAAACTTAAAACGATATATATGGCATGACGAATAACAAAGTGAAAAGGATTATTAAACAAGCGCTCTGCCACAGGCATTGAAGAGCTTGCAACCATGACCAAGCCAATCATATACATAACTAGCGCTATCACAATAAAGGTACGATCAAAAACGGTCCTGTCATTGTTTACACTGGGTAAACTAAATTTATTAAGTGTAGTGAACTTGTTAGCTAAGCTGCCTCTCATTTTTTGAAAAAAAGGCAATTGCATTTGGCTTTCAGTGCTAGAGGTTGATGTAGTCATTAACTTGCTCCCGTGACTTTCGTCACAGCAGCAATAAATTGCTCACCGCGGTCACTGAAGTTTTTAAACATATCTAAACTAGCGCAAGCTGGAGATAACAAGACAACATCACCTGTTTTAGCAATTACCTTTGCTTTTTTTACCGCGGCTAATAAGCTCGTTACCTTATTAACCTTCTGCGCTAATTTCGCAATTTTATCACCATCTTTACCTAGCGTAATCACCTGACTAACATGTGCGGCTAATGGATCAATTAATGGTGTAAAATCAGCGCCTTTACCATCGCCACCCGCAATTAAAATCAATTTTTGTTTGTCGCCATTTTTTGATGTTAGTATTTGTGCTAAACCATTAATTGCAGCGATAGTTGCGCCAACATTAGTCGCTTTTGAATCATTGATCCAAGTAATACCATCATCACTGATAATTTTTTGACAACGATGTGCTAAACCAGTAAACCCAGTCAAGCTATTCACCATTGCCGTTAGCGGCCAACCCGCGCTATAACCAAGGGCTAAAGCGGCTAAATAATTTAACGCATTGTGCATACCTGCTAGTGGTAGTTCATTTAACGTGATTAAGTTTTGCTCGGCAAAAGCTAATGTCGCTTTACCGTTTATCTGTGTCACGCCAAACTGATTTTTAGTAGGCACATCACTACCAAAAGAAAGGACGGGCTGAGATTTATTAACAACATTAGTGCCTTTATCATCACGGTTAATAATGGCTAATTTACCTTGAGGATAAATACGTTGTTTAATACATTGATAATTTTCCATGCTCTGATGACGATCGAGATGGTCATCACTAACATTTAATACACTAGTAGCGATCGCTTGCATACTGCATAATGTTTCTAGCTGAAAACTCGATAGTTCTAAAATTAACAATGCGGGTAAACAAGTGTTTTCACCCGTTGTTTCTTTGGTGAAAATATCTAAGACTGGCTGGCCTATGTTACCGCCAAGTTGAGCATTAACCCCTAAACTATTTGCTAAATAAGCAAGTAATGAAACTACAGTAGATTTACCATTTGACCCCGTTACCGCTAATATTTGAATCGGGTTACTATCCACTTGATTAATACGCTCGTTATTCAGTAGACAAAATAGCTCAACATCACCCATAACCAGACAATCAGCTGAAATATATTGTGCTATGTCATTAATTGCACGATCAATACCTGGGCTGATCAAAATAATATCCGCATTAGCAATTAATTCACTGTCCCATCGCCCTAAGTGTAAGCTAGCACCAGAGAATTCTTCACGAAATTGGTGTTCATTGTATTTTGCAGAAAAAGGTTGAGGTCGTGAATCATTAACAGCAAAGTACAAACCTTGAGCACTAAGATAGCGAACACAAGACATGCCGGTGATGCCAGCGCCTAGCACTAGAATTTGTTTATCTTTAAACTCTGTTAATAATGTCATTTTTACCTTTTCTCTTACTTTTTACTATTTACTATTTACTATTTACTATTAATTTCAAGGTTATTAGCTCGATACTAGCAACTCAAAACTTAATCCGACTTCGCCTAGCGAAGTTTCAGTGTTGCTAATCCAATCAACACTAAGATAAATGAGATGATCCAAAAGCGCACAATGACTCGTGGTTCAGGCCAACCTTTTAATTCGTAATGGTGGTGAATAGGTGCCATACGAAAAATTCGCTGACCACGCAATTTATATGAGCCAACTTGCAAAATTACCGAAACTGTTTCCATAACAAAAACGCCGCCCATAATAAAGAGCACTAATTCTTGCCTCACTAAAACAGCAATGACCCCTAATGCAGCACCTAAGGCTAAGGAGCCAACATCGCCCATAAAAACTTGTGCCGGGTAAGTGTTAAACCATAAAAAACCTAAACCTGCACCCACAATGGCGGTACAAAACACCACTAATTCTGAAGTCATGGCGATATAAGGAATATTTAAATAACTGGAAAAGTTAACATGACCGGTAACATAAGCGAATAACGCTAAAGCGCCGGCAACCATAATAGTTGGCACTATCGCTAGGCCATCTAAACCATCCGTTAAATTAACCGCATTACTCGTCCCTACAATGACAAAATAGGTCATCACAATATAAAAAATGCCCAATTGTGGCATAACGTCTTTAATAAACGGAATGAGTAAAAATGTTTGCTCTGGGTGTGATATTTGATATAAAAATATTGCTGTGGTTAAACCAGCGACGGTTTGCCAGAAGTATTTCCACTTAGCGATTAAACCATTAGAATCTTTTCGGATCACTTTGCGATAATCATCAACAAACCCAATTGCGCCAAAACTTACCACCACAAACAGTACAACCCAAACATAAATATTATGTAAATCGGCCCACAGTAATACACTAAGAACAATCGCGGCTAAAATTAAAATACCGCCCATCGTTGGCGTACCCGATTTTGATAAATGACTTTCAGGACCATCACTACGAACTGTTTGCCCTATTTGCATTTTTTGCAGATAGCGAATTAACTTAGGACCAAAATAAAGAGAAATAAATAACGCAGTTAACGTACTGACAATTGCACGAACGGTTAAGTAAGAGAAAACATTAAACGCACTATAGTATTGTGTTAAATATTCAGCTAACCAGTGTAACATTACGCATTACCCTCAGAAACGTGGCAAGCGTTTTTTTCATAACGATTAGTATGCCAGCTAATTATATCTTCAACGACATGTTCCATATGAGCGCTACGTGAGCCTTTAACTAAAATATTAATATTGGATTCCTGGTTTTGATTTTTTTCTGTGAGCAGTGAAAATAAGTATGCTGATAATTTTATACGATCGCTAAAGTGTGAACTCATTTCTTCATTCTTGTGAGCAAAAGCATCACTCGTGTTTTGGCTTAGTACACCGAGAGTAAGTAAAACATTAATTCCTTGTTCTTTGGCAAAGAGACCTACGTCTTGATGGTAACTACGTGCTTCACTACCAAGCTCAGCCATATCACCCAAAATTAATATTTGTTTGCCTGAATAAGTGGCTAATAAAGAAATTGCTGCTTTAATTGATTCCACATTTGCATTATAAGTATCATCAATTAGCTTTATTTTTTGAGTTGAATTTTTATTTGCTAGATGGTGAATGTTCAATCGCCCTTTTACTTGCTTCATTTCAGCTAAACCCAGGCGAATATCTTGTAAACTTGCGCCGCATTCAATGGCTGCAGCCGCAGCAGCAACAGCATTGCAAACATTATGACTACCCGGCACAATGAGTTTTATTGCACAGTGACCAAGGGATGTTTGTAAATCAAAACTAGCACAGCCGTTGCCATCTAAACAAACGTTACGGCTATAACAATCGGCGTTCACCGCGCCATCATTTTCCTCCACATCAGTACATTTAGTATTAGCACAGGAAAATGTGCGAACTTTTTTATCTGTTAAACGCCACTGCCATTTGCTTGTATATTTTGTGTCTTGATTATAAAGCGCAATACCATTCGCAGCTAAGCCAGAAAATATTTCACCTTTAGCACGCGCAACACCACATAAATCACCAAAACCTTCTAAATGTGCTGCAGCAATATTGTTGATCATGGCAACATCGGGTTTAACTAATTCTGTAGTATAAGCAATTTCACCAATATGATTCGCGCCCATTTCTATTACCGCAAAATCATCATTTTGCGTTAAGCGCAGTAACGTTAAGGGCACACCTATATCGTTATTAAAATTTCCATTCGTCGCTAATACTTTACCTAATCGAGATAAAATAGCTGCTAACATTTCTTTTACTGTGGTTTTACCACTACTACCTGTAATACCAATGGTTTTAGGCGCTACTTGCTGTTTCACATAAGCGGCTATTTTACCCAAAGCAATACGTGTATCATCAACAATGATTTGCGCAACATTCTTAGTGTTCAACTCATCAATTTGATGATCAACAATTAACACCTGACAACCGTTATCAACGACTTGTTGAGCAAAACGATGACCGTCAAAGTTAGGCCCTTTAAGCGCTAAAAAAGCATCTTTGCTCTTTTCTGGCAACTTACCTTCTAACTTCAACGCACGTGAATCAGTGATCAAATTGTCGATAGTGACTGTATTCAGTGATTCATCACAAAGTAACTGCCCATTCGCGGCTGTTGCTAACGTGGTTAAATCTAGTCTAATCATAATTGTTCACCTACTTTAAATGCAGGGTTAGCGTGGGTATGCTTAAAAAACTCCATCACGATTTTCCGTTCGTTATAGTCAATTTTCTCTTTACCTAAAATAATATAATCTTCATGCCCTTTACCTGCTAATAACACCACATCATCACCGGTAGCCTTTTTCAAGGTTGCCAAGACGGCTTGCTCTCTATCAACAATAACCTTGTGTTGTGCCTGTGGCGTTAATCCCTTTAAAATATCATCGATGATACTCATCGGCGCTTCAGTGCGCGGGTTATCATTAGTGATCACCAAGTAATCAGCATGCTTTTCTGCTACTTGTGCCATTAGTGCTCGCTTGCCTTTATCTCTGTCCCCGCCACACCCAAAAAGCACATATAAACTACCATAGCAATGTTGACGACAAGCCTTTAGCGCTTTTTCTAAAGCATCAGGTGTATGCGCATAATCAACGACCGCGGTTGGCGTTGCGAATGTAGTTGATAATGAGGGTTTGACCGAAAAGGCTTCCATACGACCTGCAATAGCCTTAATGCCAGTAATTTTTTGAGAGATATCTTCTAAGGAAATTCCTTCAATCAATAACACCGCAATTACTGCTAATAAGTTATCAATATTAAAATCACCCAATAAGGGGCTATGAATTTTAATGTCCCCAAGGTGTGTATTTAAAATAAAATTAACACCTTGGTTATGGTGCTCAATGGCATGACAGCTAACAAACTGGTTTGAATTTCTTACTAAATCACTGTGCCCATAAAGCCACAAGTTTTTTTGATTCTCCGGCCATGTTTTCAACCAGGTTTTAACTTGTGAATCATCAGCATTTAACACCGCAACTTGTTTATCGTTATGAATAAACAACTGTCTTTTTACAGCGGCATAATCAGTCATACTGCCATGGTAATCTAAGTGATCTCGGCTTAAATTAGTAAAAACGGCAATATCAAAAGCATTGCCGTTAATCCGATATTGGTCAAGCGCATGTGAAGAGACCTCCATGGCAAGGTGAGTTATTTTTTGTTTATTGAATTGGTTAAATAATTGCACTAAAGCAGTGGCACTTGGCGTAGTGTTTTCTATGGTTTGTAAATTATCCACCATACCTGTGCCATTGGTCCCTATAATTGCACAAGGCTTTTGACAACGTGTTAATATTTGTCCAAGTAACTGACTAGTACTTGTTTTACCATTAGTACCGGTAATGCCTATCATGGTCATATTTGCTTGTGGTTTTTGATAGTAAGTACTCGCAAAATTAAATAATTTTTTATTTAATTGGTAAAAACTCACCACCGCAACGTCTTGTTGAAAAACAATATTACCATGATCGTTTTTATCTACGCATTCAGCTAAAACTAAGCTAGCACCGTGGTTGATAGCACCCGAAATATATTTTCGACCATCAACAACATGACCAATAATGGCACAAAACACATCACCCGAGTTTAGCTGTCGAGAGTCATTAGTTAAGTCACCTAATCGGTTAGTTTGGGTAAAGTCATCCGGTAACTTGATAGCAAAATCATATAGCAGTTGTATCATAAATTGACGCGAAGGCTTAAACATCATTAGCCTCCGACGCACTTACGCGTAATTCATCAATCGTTTTTATTACTGTATTATTTTTTACCCTGTTATTTATTACAGTATTATGATGCGCTAACTTTTCATTGGCATCAGGCGCAACATTTAGTACCCGTAGCGCCCCTTTCATTACACGAGAAAACACTGGCGCAGCCACTTCTCCACCATGGTAAAGATCGCCACCGGGATCGTTAATAACCACAACTACCACAACTTTAGGATCAGAGATTGGGGCAACACCGGCAAATAAGCCCACATAATCGTTACCATAACCACCTGCTACCGCCTTAAAAGAGGTACCCGTTTTACCACCCACGCGATAGCCCGGGACTTTAGCTTTTTGTACATGCTCATCAACAACGCTTTCTAACATAGCCATCACCGCTTCAGTGTTCGCTTGAGAAAAAATTCGTACACCTTCGTTTACTTGTTCTGTTTTAACAATAGACAGTTCGCGCTTAATACCTCCATTGGCTAACGTCGCGTAAAAACGGGCTAGTTGCATCGGTGTTATTGCTAGGCCATAACCCCACGATAGCGTCGCTAACTCAAATTTTGACCATCGCGGCCGGTCATGCATCATGCCAGAGCTTTCACCAACCAAACCTGTACCGGTATCATCGGCAAAACCTGCATCAAAAAATTTATCAAGCAAAAAGTTTTTTGGCACTGACAAAGCAAGTTTAGTGGTGCCCATATTTGATGAGGTGACTAAAATTTCTTCAATTGATAGTTTACCCCGATTAATAGGGTCGTTAACCCGTCTACCGCCTAAACGCATCCAACCAGGACTAGTATCAATAACCGTATTAAGTTTAGCTGAGCCAAACTCTAATGCGGCTAATGCGGTAAGGGGTTTCATCGTTGAGCCGGGCTCGTAAATATCGGTAATGGCGCGATTACGGAAGCGGTGAATAGCCGTATTACGACGATTATTAGGATTATAAGATGGGCTATTTGCCATCGCTAATATTTCACCCGTATGGATATCGGCCACAACTACCGAACCAGAAGTCGCTTTAAAGGCCTGTACAGCGCCTTTGAGTTCTTGATAAGCAATTACTTGAATGCGCTGATCAATGGTTAGGGTAATATTTTTTGCTTCTTGGGACGCATCAACAGATAAAATTTCAATTTTACGACCTTGAGCATCTTTTCTAAAACGTTTGCTGCCCCCTACACCCGTAAGAAGTTGGTCATATACACGTTCAACTCCTTCAATCCCCTTATCATCCACATTGGTAAAACCAACAATATGGGCACTTATTTCACCGGTTGGATAAAAACGTTTTGATTCTTTACGCAGATGAATACCAGGGATTTTCAATTCACGAATATAATTAGCTATAGCGGGAGATATTTTTCGCTCTAAATAAACAAAGCGCTTTGTGGGATGACGTACCACACGAGTCGTTAATTCATTAACCTTTTGACCTAAAATATCAGCCAGTGCTTGCCAATGTTCAGCCATCATCAGGGCGTTATTATCCATAATGATTTTTGGATCAGCCCACACCGTTTCTACCGGTACACTAATGGCAAGTTCATCACCATTTCTATCTATAATAGAACCACGCTGCACTGTATTGGCAGCAACCCGCATTGAGCGCATATCTCCTTGCTTTTTAAGCATGTCCGGTTCGATTATTTGAATATAAGCACTACGTGCTAGCAATCCTGCATAAATCAAAACCACTATAGCCAGCACTACGTAATAACGCCATGCGATAGTGGTGGGTTGACTGCTGCGATTGCTTGCTTTTTTACTCACGCTTACACTCACTTCATTGCTCATTTAACTCATATTATCCAAGCTTTTTTGTTTGCTTGAAAATTATTTAACCTAACCGTTATTTTAACGTTATAATTATTTCTGACTTAGTATCTGGCCGCTTCATATTTAACAACTTCATTGCTTTACTTTCTATTGTGCTGTGTTCCGCTAAAGAGTTTTGCTCTAACAATAAATTACGCCATTCAATATCTAACTCATCTCGCTGGGTAAATAACTGCTCTAATTCACTGGTCGTTTGTCGGTTTACATGGGTGTAATAAATAACTAAAAATGCTGACATCACCACTAAAAGTAATAAAGCGTAACTAACAAAATGCTGTAAAATATCTTGCCAAATATCTAGCGTTAGCACGGATTTACGTTGCGCCGCTCTTTGATTTGACACAATTACTCGTCTATATGTTGTAAGCGTTTAGCAATACGTAATACTGAACTGCGCGAGCGCACATTGACTTCCACTTCACTTTGACTCGGCTTTAATCTACGACCTATTAATTCTAGCTTTTTGCCTTTATTTAACTCTTCTTCAGTAATCATCAAGCCACGAGGTACTTTTTTACCTTGTGAATGCTTTTTCATAAATTGCTTAACTAAACGGTCTTCAAGTGAATGAAAGCTAATCACCACTAAACGGCCACCTTCAGCCAACACAGTTAAAGAAGCCGCTAATACTTTTTCAATTTGCTCAAGTTCACTGTTGATATACATACGAATGGCTTGAAAACTTCGCGTTGCCGGATGCTTTTTTATTTCACGCTGTGGTGCTGTCGCTTTTATCAATTTAGCTAACTGACTAGTGCGGGTAAAAGGGGTTTCAACGCGCGCATCAACAATAGCATTGGCAATACGCCAAGCGTGTTTTTCCTCGCCAAAATTTCTCAACACCCAGGTAATATCTTCAACATCAGCAACCGCTAGCCACTGCTCTGCTGTTTGGCCACGAGTCGTATCCATACGCATATCTAACGGCCCATCTTTCATAAAACTAAAGCCACGTTCTGCTTCGTCTAACTGCGGTGAAGATACGCCTAAATCTAATAATATACCGTTCACTTTGCCAACTAAACTGTGCTTTTCGGCTATGTCAGCTAAACTGGCAAATCCTTCGTGCTCAATAAGAAAACGTTTATCATCTTTGAATTTTTCAGCCGCTGTAATAGCAGAAGGATCACGATCAATGGCAATTAATCGCCCTTGCGCTGATAATTTAGAAAGAATCAAAGACGAGTGACCGCCACGACCAAAGGTACAATCGATATAGCATCCATCGGGATCGATGTCTAAGCCATCTATCGCCTCAGCTAATAAAACAGAAATGTGTGTTTTATCTGGTTCCATATTGTTATTTTTATAACCTTTTTAATATAGTATTCTGTTTGACGCTACAAGGTATGACTAAAAATCACCCATAAATACTTTATAGTGATAAATCAAGTAAACGGTCTGTTAATTCAATTTCACCTGATTGTATTTTACTAATACCTTGCTGCATTTGAGCTTGCCATGCTGACTCACTCCATATTTCAAATTTTTTCAATTGACCGACTAAAATCACCGGTTTTTCTAACCCTGCATGTTGTCTTAACGGGCCGTTGAGTAATAACCGTCCATTTTTATCCATGTCACAATCAGTCGCATTTCCCAGTAAAACTTGCTGTAATAAGCGTTCTTGTGGATTCATACTTGATAAACTACAAAGTTTTAATTCAATTTCTTCCCATTCAGGCAAAGGGTAAAGTAACAAGCACGGGTGTTGAATATCAACAGTGCAGATCATCTTTCCTTGGCAATCGGCAAATAGCTCCTCGCGATACTTAGTAGGTACCGTGATTCTATTCTTGCTATCAAGCGTAATTGCGCTAGCGCCTCTAAACATAATATTTACTTATATCAACGTTGCTTTTGTTTAATATTTTGCCGTAATTGTTAAAAATCAACTTGAATGTGTCTCAAGGATCCACAATTACCCACTTTTTACCACATCGAACCATTCTAGTGACTAAAGTAAAGTTCTGTCAAGTAAAGATCAGTAAAAACATCAGTATGAGTACTGGTCATATAACCAGTAAAAATAAGGGGTGATAAAATAATTTTAGGAAGTTAATGAATTTGTGGACTTTTGTGGAGCAATATTTAAAAAAATGACGAAAGCGTGGTAAATAATTTTTAGGTTATTACATGCTTCTATATGAACCTATTGGACTTACTGTAAATATGCTATCGTCTAGTCCATCTATATACTCCTTAGGCTTATTTTTAACGATGTCATTTGAACTTGTACTTTTGTTCCTCGCAGGATTTTTTGGCGGTGTTCTGAACTCAATTGCAGGCGGCGGAAGTTTTATTACATTCCCCACACTTATCTTTGTTGGCATTCCTCCTATTATGGCCAATGCAACAAATACTTTTGCGTCATGCGCTGGTTATATGAGCGGTACTTATGCCTTTCGAAAAGAGATTGCTGACCATAGAGATGAACTGCTTCTAATATTAATAATCAGCTTAATCGGTGGTATTTCTGGTGCCTGGCTATTACTACAAACACCTCAAGCAGTGTTTCGAGAGGCTATTCCTTGGTTGTTATTATTTGCTACCGTCTTGTTTATTTTTGGCGGGCAGATTAATACAGGACTTAAAAAAATAGCATCAAATCACCGACACGCATCATCCATAGGGGGCATTTTACTGTTAATCATCCTTTTTGGGATATCAACCTATGGTGGCTTCTTCAACGCGGGACTGGGTATTATTACACTCAGCTATTTAGCATTAGCTGGCCACACAAATATCAATACCATGAATGGATTAAAACTATTAATCTCATCGACCGTATCGCTGATTGCCATCGCATTGTTTATTTATAATGATGTTATTGCCTGGTATGAAGGCACGATTGTACTATGTGGCACCTTAGCGGGAGGCTATGTTGCAGCGTATGTGTCACGCCAATTACCCCAAAAACAGGTTAGACGCTTTGTTATTTTGGCCAGTATTGCTACCACACTGTATTTCTTTTTTGATATTTATGCAGGTTAATTATTAAGGTAGCCGATTACCATTCACCACCTAATATTTAATTTACCTGTGTACTTTACTTAGGAGTTTATTAATAACGTCATTTCGATTACTCCTCCCTTCGACTGCTTCGCGCTCAGGGCGAACGGTAATAACTTCCACTTATCTCCGTTGATCCTGAGCTTGTCGAAGGAAGCTCGTCGATCATCCTAAGTCCTGAGCTTGCCGAAGAGCCGAAGGGCAAAAGAGGCCAAAACACTGCGGGGATGATGATATATAAAATTTTGTTTCAAATAAAAAACCCGCTGGAATCAGCGGGGATTAATTAACATACTATTCACTAGAAAGCAGTAATGCCTCTAAAACAGCTCATCATCAATAGCAAATAAACAATCACTGCCAGATTTTGCTGAAGCAATTAAAGACAATCTACGTGGTAATAATCGAGCAAAGAAATATCGAGCCGTATGCAGTTTACTTTGATAGAAGTCTGCACCGCTTTCACCATTACTCTCTTGCTGTAACAAAGAAACCTGTGCCATTTTAGCCCAAACAAATGCCATTGCCGTATAACCAAAGACATGTAAATAGTCATTTGCTGATGCACCTAACTCATTTATATCACTTTCTGATTTAGATAATAAATCAGTCGTTAATTCAGTTAAATCAGTTAACGCTCCTTTTAAAGGCGTAATAAATTCGTTCATGGCTTGATTATCTTTACTGCTTTCGATGAACGTAGTCACTTCATCAGTAAACACTTTTAACATAGCACCTTTTGAACTGGCTACTTTTCGCATCAATAAATCCATGGCTTGAATACCATTGGTGCCTTCATATATTTGAGTAATTCGAGCATCACGTACTAATTGTTCTTGGCCCCATTCACGAATATAACCATGACCACCAAACACTTGTTGACCCGCAACCGTATTTTCAAAACCTAAATCAGTAAAAAAGGCTTTAGCAATCGGCGTCATCAGTGCCGCTAACGTTTCTCCTTTAACTTGCTCTTCACCTTCACCATAAGTCGCGTAATCAAGTTGCATAGAAATATAACTAGCAAGCGCGCGTGATCCCTCATTCAATGCTTTCATATTTAAAAGCATACGACGAACATCACCATGTACCATGATAGAATCAGCTTCTTGATTAGGATTTTTAACGCCATTGGTTTTACTATCAAGCGCTCTACCTTGTATTCTATCTTTCGCGTACTCTAGCGCATTTTGGTAAGAGCGTACTGCCGCACTTAACCCTTGAATGCCCACACCAATGCGTTCAAAATTCATCATGGTGAACATGCAAGCTAAACCTTTATTTAGCTCACCAACTAAGAAACCTTGTGATTCATCAAAATTCATGACACAAGTTGCTGAGGCATGAATACCCATTTTATGCTCTATAGAACCACAACTCACATTGTTTGGCTCACCAAGTGATTCATCGTCATTGACACTAATTTTAGGGACTAAAAACAGGGAAATACCACGAGGACCAGCCGGCGCATCAGGTAATTTAGCTAATACTAAGTGAACAATATTTTCAGTAAGATCATGTTCACCACCGGTGATAAAGATTTTATTGCCGGTAATACTATAACTACCATCATCTTGTGGAATTGCTTTTGTACGAATAATACCCAAATCAGATCCAGAATGTGATTCAGTTAGGCACATAGATGCAGTCCAATCACCCGCATACATGCGCGTTAAATAACGTTGTTTTAATTCTTCACTGCCGTGTTTGGCTAATGATAACGCTGCACCCGCAGTAAGTACCGGAAAAAGCGCAAAAGAAATATCTGCACTATTTAACATTTCTTCATGCATCGCGGTTAACATTTTTGGCATACCCATGCCGCCATAATTAATATCACCACCAAGCGCAGTCCAACCACCTTCAGCATAGGTTTTAAACGCTTCTTTATAACCAGGAGCTGTAGTCACCACACCCTCTTTAAAGCTCACGCCAATTTCGTCACCTTGACGAGCAATAGGATCAATTTCTTGTTCAGCAATTTTGGCGCACTCTTGTAAAATAGCCTCCGCAGTGTCCTTATCAACTTGCTCGGCTAATTTAGGTAGTTTTTGCCACATTTTATCCGCTTTAAATACTTCATAAAGCAAGAAACTCATATCTGTTAACGGAACTTTATACTCAGCCACAACAACTCCTAATTTATTTGTTAAATTGTAATTAACTTACTTTGTTTTATTGGCAAACAAGCTAAAATAAAAACAAGTAATTAAAACGCTTGTTTGAATATACCTTAATAACAGAAAAAGTAAAGTATTAGGCCACATAATCTGTCTTTAACTTGATGTTTTACCAAAAACAACGTTAGAGTAAATACAACTCTAAAACGAATATATCCATGATAAATCAATGTATTTAGTTCATCGTACATATCTTAGCTAACTATTATTTAGTATCCTAAATAATTACTACACAATTTATAAACTACCAATGAAAGGCTATACGTTAATGTTATCCACTTTATTTAAAGCAAAACCTATCATTGATGAAGAAAGCAAAGAGTGGATTTTTGATACCTTTGCTTGGTGTATCGATCAACTTGATGGTGACTTTTTTCACAATAACAGTGAGTTGATATTACCTAACAATTCTTTCTATCCGGGTAGTTCAAGCAGTGTAGAAGAAATGGCAGAATCCATTTTTACAAATACCCTGAAGTACACAGGGATGACGTCATGGCCAATTAAGCTAATGCCGTTGCAGAACTTTACCCAAAAGCCAATGCCTCGTCTCTCTTTTGAATCAACACTGCGTGGTGAAAGTGCTAAGATAAACGCTAGCATCAGCGATAATGAAAGTTCTCACGTTAATCGTGAAGTCAGTTATAAAGTTGAGGGTGAGGAAGTAGTTCCCACAATAGACATTGCTTTTCACGCTAGCCAGCTTAACCAACCGCAAGATTTAATTGCCTACTTAGTTCAAAGACAGGCGGGTATTTTAGTTAACCAAAATGGCGCTAACACCTCAACTAATACCTCTGGAATAAGTACCTCTGGCGTGCCAGGGGGCAATGAAGTACTAGCACAAACCATTGATTTAGTGGCCTGTTTTATGGGCTTTGGCGTTATTTTTGCTAATACCGCTTACCAATTCAAAGGGGGTTGTGGTTCGTGTAACGATAGAAGCCTGAACCGACAACCTGCATTACCTGAGTTAGAAACCGTTTACGCATTAGCATTATTTAGTGTTATGAAAGGGATTGATATTAAACCGATAAAGAAAGAGCTAAAGTCTCATTTATATAAGCCTTTTCGCCAAGCACACAAAGAAATAACACGCTATTTGCAACAAACGATAAATCCTAAGCATACACCACTAATCGCCGCTAGCAAGCTATAAAGTAACGGGTATTTAACGAGTAGATAACAGCAAATACAACGAGCACTCGTGACGACTTGCTAACGCTTCCAAAATACGTTTATTAACGCGCCTACCATGATTAATCCACCGCCCATAATTGTGGTGGCCATTGGTACTTCACTAAAGTATGCCCAACCTATAAATACCGAAAACAATACTTGCACGTAGGCATAAGCGGTGGCTTTGTTCGCGTCAGCGCAATGTAGTGCTTTGGTTAACCCCACCTGCCCTACTTGGGTGAATATACCTATTAAAATCAATAAACCAGTCGCCGCTAAACTAGGCACCACAAAATCACTGCCTAACAGAATCATTGAAACAGGAAACGCAACCAGAGGAAAGTAAAAAATAATAACTGAACTATCATCAGTTTGGGTCAATTTTTTGACAATAATATAAGCAACAGCACTACCAAAAGCCCCGAGTACTCCCGTACCAATACTTAACCAGGGATAATGAACCACGCTGTCTAATGGTATATTCGACTGAGCTAAATTGGGTTGAATGATGATGAATAGGCCAAGTAAGCTGATGAAAATACAAGCCATGGTTGATCGCTGTATGGTTTCTTTCAAAAAAAACAACGCTAGCATAGCGGTAAACACCGGGTGCAAATATTGTAACAAGGTCGCTTCGGCCAATGGTAAAGTTGTTATGGTGTAATAAACTAATATGAGGGCAAAAGAGCCAACGGTACCCCGCGCAATTAACAACGCTTTATTGTGCCCAAACAACGGGATTTTTTTACGCTTAATATCAACGTAACTAATGATACCCGAAACGATAGATCTTACGGCGACAATTTCGAGTACTGGAATACCCAAGCCGCTTACCTCTTTTACACAGGCAGCCATTAAGGCAAAACCTAATGCTGATATCAACATATACCAAACGCTCATTGGTATATGTGATGAAATAACTATGTCTTTCAAAGGGGCATTCATGCTGGTTTTTACTCTCTAATTATCCTCTACACCTATTAAATACAAAGGGATTTCTGCGTTTGTCTTTGTTTTGGTTGTTTCAGTCTATATCCAAACAAATCCACTAATTAAGTAGATTGGTGGATTTGTTTGTGTATCTTTGGGCGATAAGGCTTTTGAGAGTGTGTCAACATTCTCAAAACCATAACTGAATGTTATTCAAAGTAACAATATGGATAAACTCATAATACAGCAATCAGCGCACTTACCGCAAAGCGTTTTAAATACAATCCTGATAAAGCCCCTTTTATTACTGATGCGCCGCCTAGCTCCTTCTGAAAACAGATATCTATTTCTTTTATTCAGAATAACCAATAGAATGAAAACTATAGACTCCTTGTCTCACTTTTGTATTTGTAGTGAACAGCTTTAGGATTTTTCAAAGATGGCTAAAATAATAAAAATTCTTATCGTCGAAGATGATGAGGCAACCCAGTATATATGTGAATTCACACTCCATAATGAGGGGTATCAGGTTACTCTTGCGGCGAATATCGCCGAAGCGAGAACTGCACTGGCAAAGAAAAATTTTAATCTAGTTTTATTGGACTTAAATCTGCCTGATGGTAAGGGAATGAGTTTGGTCCGAGATTTCAGCTCGCAATCCTTCCTCATCATGACGGTAAGCGCCACTCCCCAAGAACGTTATCAGGGCTTTAAGGCCGGTGCTAGGGATTATTTGATAAAACCTTTCCATCCTGGGGAGCTGGTGCACCGGATAAAAAATCTGCTAGTAAATAAGCCGGACCAGTCTGAAAACAATCTCCAATTCGGAAAGTGTATATTGAACCTTGCCACCCATACCTTCACTCAGGCGGGCTATGTGGTTGAGTTGACACGTGGTGAGTTCGCGCTTTTAGCTGCGTTGGCTGGCGCCAAGGGTAGGATTATTAGTCGTGATACGCTACTCGAATCAATCGCCCGAGAGTCAGGGGACGGGCATCCTCGGACGGTGGACGTTTTGATCTCTCGATTAAGGAAAAAAATCGAAAACGAACCACGACAACCCAGCTATATTTTGACCGCACCCGGATTAGGATACCGTTTGGTAGATACCTTGTAGCCATGATGAGATCAATGGTAATAACGGCTCTGCTTATTATTTTCCTTTTGCCTCTAAAACCGCAGGCACAAGAGCATATACAGATCTTAAATGAGCAGCAGGACCACTACTCAATTGGACACCAGTTAACACTGTATGAAGATACATCGGCAGCTATGTCCATAGATAATATTGTAAACGCCTCTACTATTTTTTCACCCAGCCAAAGCGCTATGACCAATTTTGGTTTCACTGACTCCGCAATATGGGCTCGGTTCCAGCTCCGTAACGATAGTCCTCGTTATGAGTGGTGGCTTGAGGTTGGACACTCCCGCCTAGAAAACCTGACCTTGTATCAGTTAACACCTCAAGGCTGGCAAGAACAAAATAGCGGTACAACAAAGCTTTCCGATGAACAACCATTAAATATTCGCAGCAACCTGCTCCCTATTGTCATAGCACCGGGCGAGTCGCTGACTTTTTATTTACGGGTGCAGTCACGTACAGCGCTTTCTCTAGCTGTCAGCCTATGGAGACCTTCAGCATTCACCACATTTATCGAATTATATTCGTTTTTGAATGGCGCTAATTTTGCCATGATGATGAGTTTAATTCTCTATTCGCTGTTGATTTGGTTGCTACTACGTAAAGCGCTCTATCTTCAGTTCGCCCTATTTTCCTTCAGCGTTACTCTATTCTGGTTTTCGGTGGGCGGTTATTTTCATAAGTATATCGGACTACTTCCCCAAGGTGAGTCGATTAGAATTATCATATTTTCTCTTTCATTCGTTAACTTATGTTATTTAATCTTTGCACGAAATTTTCTACAAAGCCAACACTATACCCCCCTATGGGACCAATTTTTAAAACTGCTGGTAGGTATTACCATGCTCGAGATGGGTCTGTCCATCTGGAGTAACTTCAGTATTATAGCTCAGTTAATTATCCTAGTCGCATTACTCAGTAGCCTGATAATATTTTTAGTGGCTACCATCATTATATTTAAGGGCTATAAACCCGCTCGACAGTTCATCATGGTACAAGCTATTATATTCCCGTTTGCCCTCACAAAATCTCTCAGTGTGTTTAATATATTGCCCAGTATAACCGGCCAAATCTTGACCGTTATTGGCATCAGCATACTGATGCTTCTGCTGATGATGTCATCTAACCGCCAAATGAAATTGCTGGCTAACGAAAAGAAAGCAGCCCTTACCCAGGCCTTGAAGATAGAACACTCTATGGTTCAGGAACTTGAGAGTCAAGTGATCGAACGTACCCATAAACTAAAAATGGCTCAAACTCAGGCAGAACAAGCTAATATTGCCAAGGGCGAGTTCCTTGCGGTGATGAGCCATGAGCTGCGAACCCCAATGACAGCGATACTCGGTGCGGCGCAACTAATAGACACTACTCGTTTGAGTCAGCAAAACCAGCATTTGTTCAACAGCCTGAACCATGCCAGTAACCAACTAATAACACTCATTGACGATGTACTCGATTTAGCCAAAATGGATGTTGGACAACTAAAACTAAAAAATTACACCTTCTCGCCACAACACGTGTTGCTTGATGCAATAACACTACTTCAGCCCGCAGCTGAAAAACGTGGCTTAATCCTTAAACTGGCAACTGAAATACTGCCAAAACAGGTTCAAGGAGATGCTGTGCGTCTAGGCCAAATCATCACTAATTTGATAAATAATGCGATTAAATACACCGACCATGGCTCGATAACCGTAAGGGCAGAGCTGCTGGAACCCGCTGACGGCATCCTACCTATTTATATTTCGGTGCAAGATACTGGCTGTGGTATCCCTGAAAAAATGCAGTCGCGAATTTTTCAATCCTTTGAGCAAGTCAACAGCAGCAGCGATAGTGAACAAGGTTCCGCTGGCCTTGGCCTGGCAATTTGCAAACGCTTGGTAAACGAGATGAACGGCACTATCGGTGTAGAAAGCGAAGCGGGACAAGGCAGCCTGTTTTGGTTTACGGTAGACCTGTTACCGGCCAACACCCAAACCAGTGTATCTCAAGCCCATTTTAAGAGTTTAGAGCCGCTGCATATTCTACTGGCTGAAGACATCGATATGAACAGAGAAATCATTACGCTGCTGTTAACGCGAGACGGACATCAGGTTACATCTGTGGCAAGCGGACAAGAAGTGGTTGACTTGGTAAGCACCGAGGGGCCATTCGATTTGGTGCTTATGGACATACAAATGACGGGTATGGACGGTCTGCAGGCAAGCGCTCTGATCCGCCAACAACCTGACCAAACCCGTGCCGGTATCCCTATTCTCGCTTTGACCGCCAGTTCTACCCCGCAGATGAACGACCGTTGTCGCACGGCAGGAATGAATGCCCTAGTGAGCAAGCCCCTGTGCTTGCAGAGATTGTATACAACGCTCGCCGCTTGCACCAATATCCCAATGTCTCACTACTTAGAGGCCATAGATAAACAACAGATGTTGAACCCACTGGATAGTTTAACCGACGAAGAGTACAAAAGAATAACAGCAATTAGGCAGCAAACATTAACAGAGGAAGGCACCCGGTTAATGACCGCTTGGGCGTGCCAAGACTTGACAACTCTGGCCACAGCCGCCCATAAAATTGCCGGTTGCGCCGCCATGACCGGCTTGACTAAACTGTCAAAAATCAGCCTGCAATTGGAAGAAGCCGCCAGAACAGCTGATATTGAGCGACTTTATACCCTGATGGATTTGTATCGCAAGCATCGCACAAACTGAAAAATAATGGATAAAATACTCCCCTGTTAACACTGTATTAACAAGCGTTAACCCTCCATTTACCTCGCTGTATTATTATTATAAGTTCAAATTTGAAGAGACCTCTCTCTAAACGAATGGAATTACTTGGACTTAACTCATGAATTTAAAAAAAATACATTTTCTATTGGCAGGAATCACAGCATTAGCTTTGAGCAGCTATGTGGCAGCAGCACCGCTTAAGATACCTCAAAGTGACTCAGGGACTCTACTAAATAAAAATAGCCTTTTTGGGAAAAAATTATATAAGAAACTTAACTTGTCTAGAGCTGCGGTATGTCGAGTCGCACTTCCAAATCCGAAAGGGACCACCCCAAGGGTTGCTATAACTTCAGCGCGGTTGGCTGTCTGGGCTGAAGACCAAAAACCTACATCTGGTACTCCTAATATTTATCTGGGCAGGAGAGGTGATAAGAAAGTCACCCTAATTGGTCCCGCTCTAGATCCATACAACATGGGTGTGAACCAAAATTTTATTGAAATCAATGACCAGGTAGGTTCACACAAGCCGATGGGTATTGATAAATCAAATAAAGTACACTGGATAGGTCTAGGACATATGCATAAGCTGGGGGCGAGAATCAAATCATACCAAGATGGCCTATTCGATGGTGACGCGTTTTCGAAAATGAGCTTCAAGGTTAAAACCTTTAGACCTACTAAAAAGTTTGGAAAAAAGACTAAAAGAAATCAAAGGGATTTTCAGGTTGATTTACTAATTATCAAGTCTATTGGGAGAGTACGAGTTTACGGTGTTTGTTTAGGATAGAGAAAATGTAAGCGTACGGCAAAGTACATCTAAACAATAATTCGAGATCAGATTAAGTTACTTCAAACGTAACTACTCAGGTTGAAACTATTAATTCACCTACCCAGGAAGTAGATTCTCTGAAGTGGTCAGCTCGCTGACCGCTAAAGTTAAAACCCTTAAAGGTAAACTGTCAAAAAATAGCAACAATAGCAGTAAGCCACCCAGGGCAATCGCATATAAAATATTTGTAGCACTTTTAGTAATCAGCAGCCAAGCTTATGCTACCCCCACACACATTGGAATAATTTGCTTACAAGCAAGTGCAAAGGAACATTTACATGGATATTTCCCGCTTTTTTATGAACCACTGCTTGTTCAAACGCACCACAGCGGCTGCTTTATTTACGGTTATCTCATCCTATGCCCAGGCGACTAACGGCGTACCACATTTCACTTCAACCGCGATTACCACGGTAGCCGACAATGTAAATTATCGTTATACGGTTAACGCCAGCGACGCCGATGGTGATAGCCTAGTCTACTCGGTCAAGGCCGGCACCAGCTTGCCGAGTTGGTTGAGCTTTTCGACCGCTGTTAATGTCAGTACCATTGCCGGTTCAGGCACAGCAGGGTTTGCCGACGGCACTGCGGCTCAGTTTTCGAGTCCAGGAGGTATAGCCGTCGATGGCGCCGGTAATGTCTATGTGGCCGATATGGTTAATCAGCGAATTCGCAAGATAACCCCAGCGGGGGTGGTCAGCACTTTGGCCGGCTCAGGCACAAAAGGGTTTGCTGATGGCGACGGCACTGTTGCTCAGTTTTCGAGTCCAACAGATGTGGCAGTCGATGGCGCCGGTAATGTCTATGTCGCGGATAAGTATAATCAGCGAATTCGCAAGATAACCCCTATGGGGGTGGTCAGCACTTTGGCCGGCTCGATCAAGGGTAATCTTGATGGTACCGGCACCGCGGCCAAGTTTCAGAATCCACAAGCTCTCACCGTCGACAGTGCCGGTAATGTCTATGTCGCTGATAGGTCTAATCATCTAATTCGCAAAATAACCCCGGCGGGGGTGGTCAGCACTTTGGCCGGCTCGGACAAGGGTAATATTAATGGTACCGGCACCGCGGCCAAGTTTAATACTCCAGCTGGTGTAGCAGTTGATGGCGCCGGTAATGTCTATGTCGCGGGTAGGTCTAATCATCTAATTCGCAAGATAACCCCAGCGGGGGTGGTCAGCACTTTGGCCGGCTCAGGCACA
>CAJXQM010000012.1 GCA_913058145.1 uncultured Colwellia sp. | reverse complement strand
CGATGGTGATGGCACGGGTAACAATGCCGATACTGACGATGATGGTGACGGTGTTACCGATAGTGCTGATGCCTTTCCTCTCGATGCCACTGAATCTGTCGATAGCGATGGTGATGGCACGGGTAACAATGCCGATACTGACGATGATGGTGACGGTGTTGCTGATAGTGACGACGATTTTCCGTTAGATTCTAATGAACATACGCGCAATAAGGCGTCAATTGCCGATAACCAAAGTATCACCGTAGATGAAGATACCCAGGTAAGTATTACCTTGACCGGCAGTAATGATGATGGTGATGACTTGACTTATACCCTGGTTTCGCAGCCGAGCCATGGTAAACTTATTGGCAGCGCACCTAACTTAACTTATATACCTGCGGCTGATTATGCAGGCAGTGACAGTTTCACCTTTAAAATGAATGACGGCACAGTTGATTCAGCAACGGCAATGGTGAGCATTAGTGTAACGGATGTGGCAGAGCCCGTCGACAACTTGCCACCTATTGCGCTTGATGATGAATTTAGTTTTTACACGGGTGAGGTTATAGTGCTCGATGTGTTAGCAAATGATTCTGATCCTGAAGGCGATAAAATCACATTAGTATCGGCAACTTCAGCCTTTGGTCAAGTTGATATTGTTGATAGTCAACTTGTTTTTACCCCAGATTCACCTATCAGCGGTACCTTTACCCTGAAATATAGTGTTTCAAACAGTGAAGGTAATGTAATCAACGCGATGGTTACTGTTACCATCACAAATGTAGAAGCCCCCGTTATTCTATTGCCAGAAGATCTATGCGGTGAGTTCACCGTGAGTGCGACTGCGTTATACACCCGGGTCGATTTAGGTGAAACATCAGCTACCGATCGTTTTGGTAACTCTATACCGGTTTCACTAGTCAACGCAGTATCAGTTTTTCCACCTGGAATCAGTCAAGTGTTTTGGCAAGCAACAGATGCCGATGGCAATACCAGCATAGCAACACAATTAATCTGTGTGCTTCCGTTGATATCAATAGAAATAAACCAAAGCATACTAGCAGGCGAGTCGGCAACAGTAGGCGTGTACTTAAATGGCGAATCGCCGGTATACCCTGTGGTTATCCCTTATACCGTGAGTGGTTCAGCAACCGATGCTGATCATAACCTAGTTGATGGCGAAGTGATTATTACTGCTGGCACTCAAGCAAGCATTGACATTAAAACCTTAATCAATGATGCGGCATCTGCTGATAAAAACATCATTATTAGCTTATCTAATGAGGTAAATTTAGGCGCGAAAAATAGTCACACATTACTTATTACTGAGCAGAATATTGCCCCCGAAATAGCATTGACGGTAACGCAGCAAGGACAGCAGCGTTTGAGCATCACACCAACGGGTGGTGTGGTCACAATTGCCACGACGCTTCATGATCCAAACTTGCAAGATAATCACGTTTATCAATGGCAAGCGGCTGAATTAGACAATTTGTCCAATGATGATAATACCTTTGCATTTGACTCGGTGAACCTAGCTGAAGGATTATATAAAGTGACCGTTACAGTGACGGACTCTGGCAGTCCACAAGGCATAGATATTGAAACTATTTATGTAGAAGTTGTGGCCACGTTAATCGAATTTACCGATAAAACAGTGGATTCGGATGGCGATATGATCCCTGACTACCTTGAAGGCTATCAGGATGAAGACAATGATGGTATTCCTGATTATCTTGATAGCATCGTTGAATGTAATATATTACCTGAAAAGGTTTCGCAGCAATCTCGCTACCTAATTGAAGGGCAAGTGGGAGCGTGTTTACGCCGCGGAAATTTTACCTTTGGTGGTGAAACGACAGGCTCACAAATCACTGACACGGATATTAATAAAACCACAGAGGATGCCTTGATTTCAGACCCTGATGCGCAAAATGTTGGTGGTATATTTGACTATGTCGCCTACGGTCTGCCCGATAAGGGCTTGTCATTTGCGATAGTGATGCCACAACGTAAGCCAATACCGATGAATGCCGTTTATCGTAAATTCACCGCAGCAAATGGTTGGGGATACTTCATTGAAGATGAAAATAACAGCTTATGGTCAACCCAGGGGGAGCTGAGCTATTGTCCTCCGCCAAGTACCGAGGCAAACAATAATGTTTGGACGCCAGGGTTAACCGAAGGTCACTACTGTGTTCAGCAGCATATTCAAGATGGTGGCGTGAATGATGATGATGGCGTAGCCAACGGCACTATTGTTGACCCAGGTGGCGTATCAGTAATGTTATCTAACAATACCCTGCCTGTGGCAATTGATGACACTGTCAGTATAACCGTTAACGCGGGTATCACTATCATTGATGTGCTTAGCAATGATGGTGATGATGATGGTGATGTGCTTATTATCTCCTCAGCTACCACTAATATTGGTACCGTGAGCATTGTTAATAACAAACTCAGCTATGAGTCGGCGATTAACTATAATGGTGATGTCACCATTAATTATGGCATTAGTGATAAAAATGGCGGCTCCGACAATGCGGTTGTGCGTATTCAGTTCATCAATGAGGCACCCGTGGTTACCAACGAGCAGAGTAAAATAATGCAAAATAAAAGCATCACCATTAACCTGCTGAGCAATGATGTCGACCCTGAAAATGACAACTTAATACTGCTATCGGTTGATAATGATGATGTTACTTATACTGCTTATGGCGCGTCTACTTTTAGGCCAGCGATTAATGTTTATGGTCTAGTGACCATTAATTACCTCGTTAGAGATACGGCCGGCAATACAGTGCCAGGGCAATGGCAAGTCAATATCATTGAAGTAGTACAGGTTAAATCGGCTGTTACCAAAGGTGGCGGCAGTATAGGAGTAATACTGTTCTTTGGCTTGTTATTACTTAGTTTAAGAAATATACGTGTGGAGTCTTACCGTGCTAAATAAAATGTTATCCACAAAAGCAACCAATAAGTATTTTCTAATAGGTACATTGGCCGAGGTGGTCCATACATAACAAA
Organism: uncultured Colwellia sp.; assembly: GCA_913058145.1. Lineage (GTDB taxonomy): Bacteria > Pseudomonadota > Gammaproteobacteria > Enterobacterales > Alteromonadaceae > Colwellia. The sequence continues at coordinate 69,949 of CAJXQM010000012.1, read as the reverse complement.
GGTACAAGGTTGTATTCACGATGGACGGTCTGCAGGCAATCGCTCTGATCCGCCAACAACCCGACAAAACCCGTGCCGGTATCCCTATTCTCGCTTTGACCGCCAGTTCTACCCCGCAGATGAACGACCGTTGTCGCGTGGCAGGAATGAATGCGCTAGTGAGCAAGCCCCTGTGCTTGCAAAAATTGTACACAACACTCGCCGCTTGCACCAATATTCCGATGTATCACTACTTATAGTCCATAGATAAACAACAGATGTTGAACCCACTGGATAGTTTAAATGAAAAAGTTTCAACATATCGTTTCTGCTGCGCTACTAGTGATTGCTGCTAGCTCAATGATTTCTACAACGGCAAATGCACAGTCTGGTAGTCGCCTTTGTGGTATAAGTCTTGGACCAATGGCAATTCTTGTAGAGATCAAACAACCAGGAGGGAAAAAAGGAAGAAATAAGGCGAATAACTTCTGTACAACATTATCTAGCGGAATGGCAGAAGGGCTGAAAGTCGAAGGTATAAATACCGACGCGGTGATTCATTATAAGCGTACTGAGTGTGAAGCCCTGGCAAGAAACATTTCTGGTGGCCGAAGCGGATATGACATATGTGAGAAGATAGAGAGAACAAACGTAGGTAACGGAGTGAATCCGTATACAGTTATATTCAAAAAAGGTACATTTGAATTTACGCGAGCCTAATAATAAGGACTTTAATCTAAAAGAATCTAAGTAGAATATCATCTTCTAGAATTCTTTTAGATTATAAAATACCGTTTAATGAGATTAATGTAGTTTACTGTAGTTTACTGTAGTTTACTGTCGTTCATTATTTCGTCACAGATATTTTTAAACAATGAGTTATATCCCTCTGCAGCTCCATTAGGTTGTATCCTAGTCAATCAAGTTGACACACCTGTAATTAACGCCCGCTATTTTTAATGATCTAGTAATTCAGTAAGGCTGCTTGTTTTATTTATCACCCTTCTATTTAAGAAACCCTTATTAAGGCATGATTCGACGAAGTAATTATGGGGACACTTCGCTTTAGAAACGATTTTTTAGACGTGTAAAAAGTGAGTTGATTTTTTAGAGTCGTGAACATTGACTACTGTACTCGAATAGAAAAGAAGGTTATCGATTGATATCAGCAAAAAGTGGCGTAATTCTATCTCTAATCGCTTGATATCGTTGTTTTTCACATAAGCCAAAAGCCGATAATTGCCTTACCTTATTGCGGCCAAATAATGGCACAGTCATGCCAGTAAAAAAACGACAATAGCTCTCAAGTGACAAGGGTTGGTTTATTTTATCTTTAAGTCGTTGTGTTAATTCCAACATGCCTTGTTTTAACATTTCATCACTCGGCCATGGAATTTGTGCTTGGGAGTGTTCAAGTACGGCGACTTGGCCGCGACAAACACTACAGTGACCACATTGTGGGGCTGATTTAGTGGTGAGATCTTTACTATCCAACTGATAAAAATCAGAAATATTATTACCAGAACTATTGCGATCAAAAACAGTGTCATCAAAATAACGCGCTAAATTTACCGTTAAACACGTGTCCAGTTGAAAGAAACGCACTAACGCAGCGATACGTTTAATTTCTTTTTCTTCATTATCTTTAAAATAGGTGCACAGTGTTTGACACAAACTCGGATCAGCTAATTCATTAAGATTTATTTTAAAAACTTCCGTTATGCCTTTTGTTTCAAGCACTATTAATTGTTGTTCTTGCAGGTATTCAAGCGCGGCAATAACGCGGTTACGCTCAATACTTGTATCTTGCAATAAGGTGTCAAAATTTAAACTGCCCCATACTTTTTTGAATTCGGTGGCGTTAAAAATACGTTGTAATAAGTCTTTACGTTGCTCATTAAAGCGATTAATAATTTCAGCTTTAGGTGCTAACAGTTTAATTTTAAAATCAGCAAAGTAAGCATACTGCGGTTCAATCACACCCGCAAGCTCTAGCTGTACCAGTAACGTTTTCAGTGGTAATTGTTTAATATTAATAGCATTGGATAGTGGTAATATTTGTAGCTCCCACTTACTGTCGTAAGCACTCGTTATGGCCTCTGACTTTATCGTGTTTAATAGCATTTCAATACCTGTAAACTCAGGAGTATCACCATAAACAAAGTTTTCTACGGTATTTAATCCATCAAGGTTTGCTAGCGTAAAACACTGTGAAGGTTGTCCGTCTCGCCCTGCCCGCCCTATTTCTTGACTGTAATTTTCAATAGATTTTGGTAAATCGTAATGAATGATAAAACGTATATCGCTTTTATCTATGCCCATACCAAAGGCAATAGTTGCGACAATCACCTGTATTTTTCCGTTCATAAAGTCTTGCTGAATTTGACTACGCGTATCACTATCAAAACCGGCATGGTAAGCACACGCATTTATGCCTTGCTGTGTTAAGTATTGCGCAACGGTTTCAGCCGAATGTTGCAAGGTTACGTAAACAATCCCCGCCCCTTGATGCGCCATAATTATTTGTTCAAGTTGCTTATTTTTATTCGCTTGGGTAACTGGCAGCACGCTTAAATCAAGATTTGGTCGATAAAAGCCCGTTTGCACAATATGTTCGTGTCTAATCGCAAACTTAGCCGCCATATCTTGTTTTACTTTACGCCTAGCCGTCGCAGTAAGTAATAACACCAACGGAATTTTTAATGCTTGGCAATAACTCGGTAGTTTTAAATAATCTGGTCTAAAGTTATGACCCCACTCCGAGATACAATGCGCTTCATCAACCACTAACATAGACACAGGTACCGATTCAATAAACTGCCTAAAACGTTCATTTTTAAAACGCTCAACGGATACCATCAAGACTTTAATATCACCACTGCGAACACCTGCCATGACGGTTTGTGCTTCGTTGCCTTTTAAAGTTGAATCGATACTTGCGGCCTTAATGCCTTTGCTAGCCAAAAATGCCAGTTGATCTTTTATTAAGGCTAATAGTGGTGAAACAACCAGCGTTAAGTGAGGTAGGTGCAAAGCAGTCAACTGATAACACAAGCTTTTACCAGAGCCAGTAGGGAATATAGATAACGTTGAGTGCCCGGCAAGTAATTGCGTGATAGTTTGCTGCTGGCCTTCTCTGAACGCATCAAAACCAAAGGTAGTTTTTAGTGATTGTTGAAGAGAGTTTGAAGGCGTTCCAGTCATATGTAATATTTCCAGGTAAATTATTATTGAAGCGGTAAGTTTTTATTAAGATGTTTCAGTCTTCCTGATACATTGTCGTTTTATACCTCTGCCGCCACGACTGAAATTTCAACTAACAACGCTTCACGCGCCATTTTAGCCGCAACACAAGCACGTGCTGGCGCATGACCTTCAGGTACCCAAGCATCCCATACCGCATTCATATCAGCAAAATAACTCATGTCTTTCACATAAATAGTCGCCGATAAAATGTGTTTTCTATCACTGCCTGCTTGAATTAATAACGCATCAACCTTATCCAACATGGTTTGAGTTTGTTCGGTAATATCTTTCGTCGCATCCGCGGCTACCTGACCACATAAATAGATAGTGCCGTTATGTTTAACAATTCGACTCATGCGTTGTTTGGTTTCTAACCTTTCAATAGACATTCTTATTTCTCCAGCATAGCAATAAATTTTTGTGATTAACCTATGGGTATTAAGGGTATAGTGATTAAGCGAGTTGGGCAAAGTTATTATTTTATTTAGTAACAACCAACAAAAACCTCAAAGTTTTTCAACACTAGGGTTTTTCAAAAAAAACGTTAAGTGTTATGTAAACTACACTTAACAGAGTATTTTTACTTGGTAAGCACTCATTCGCAAAATCATTTAAAAATTAGTGATAAGAGTTAAATATAGCTGCAATAAAATCAATAACTAAAGGGGTATAACTGCCTATCATTAATGCTGAACTAGGGCTTAGGATAGGCAGACTACGAGCCACAAAGAACTATAAGTATTTGCTAAACCAGCAGCCAAAGGTATTAAGTCAGAACAATACTTATCAAGAAATAATGATCATAATCTTATTCAGACAATAGCTACAAGCGCACCAGTACTAACTAATGATGTTCGTCGAGAGCTAAAACTGCATTCGAACATGCTATATCAGCAGGACCAATATCAACACTCCCTAAATAGGCGTTAAATAACCTAAATAGGGCAAGGGGTTACCTATCAATACCATCGACTCTAAGATTGTTTTCTATTAGGAAATGATCTTCTCCGTGGCTAAGCGATATAAAAATATTTTTAACTATCCTCATTAGATAATATCAGCATAAACAATACTTTAAAAACAAACTTTATTTTTCATTCATTAATAATGTTGAATGCTACATTATTAATAAATAAGTGTCGTACCACTAAGACTCGATGGGCAGTTCAATTCTCTCATTACCTGATTCTTTCTCTAGTTTCGGCATGATCATTGCAGTAACCGCACAAGCTGAAACTACAATGGTAAACACCCTAAATGGTGCAACAATAGGATCGATAACAATAAATAAAATAATCACTGCTTCAAAGGGTAATCCTAATGGTGCTAATACAATTGCCAACATTGATAAAAGGGCAATACCTGAAGAACCAGCAGTTGCGACTCCTGCTAACACAGACCCCAAAACAACAATCAAAAGCTCACTAACTCCTAAATCCACTTCATATAATTGTGCGACAAATATCGTTGCTAGTGCGAAATAAACCGTTGGACCGATACGACATAAACTAAATGTGAGTGGTACTAACAGATCAACATTTTCTTTGTCATAACCAAGTTCCTTCTGCATGGTATTTAAGGACGCAGGTAAACATGCCAGACTGTTTGCAGTGGCAAATGCAATCAGAACAGGCTCTTTAAATGCTTTAGCTGTTTTTATAAAATTCCCTGTTCTAATCCGTAAAACAATAACACTCAGGATAATCAAAACGACAAAAGAACATAATGCTATGGTGATAAACTTCAGCATTGATAAAACAACATCAATTCCGACTTGCGAAAAATTACTCGCAAGTAAACCACATAAACCAAATGGCAGTAGATACATTAGCCAATTAACCACTTGAGTAAATGATACGTAAATGGCATCCAGGGTTGCAAGCATATGCTCAGATGCTTCTTTTTTTATCGAACCCACAGCTAGTCCAAATAAAATAGAGAAAAACAATATATTAAGCATACTGCCGGTGCTTAATGCATGAAAGATGTTACTCGGTACAATGCCGTATAAAAAGTCCTTGAGCATATCTTTATCATTTAACGCTTTATAAGGCGTGAAAATCGATATTTCTAGATCGGGTTCATTCGATGATTGTACGATACTACCCAGAGTTGACATAGCATTACTGTCCAAACTGCTACCAGGACCACCCAAAACACCCACACTAACTCCCACTAGCCCTGCTATCAAAACGCTACCTGCAAATACGAGCATCATTCGTTTCATAAAACTAGTGTCACCATGGCCGCTTTTTAAGCGACCTATACTTAACGCGATTGCTGAGATAAGAATGGGTAAAATACACATTTTAAGTATATTAAGATAGATCACGCCCATAGGACTCACTATACCAACATATTCCGGCTTAAAAAAACCGATGTAAACACCAGAACATATACCGAGTAATATAGCCCAGGGACTTTTCAGTGCCTCAAGATTAAACCATTTTAAATTAAGGTTGGTCATACATTTTTCCTGTAAATGAGTCATACTTATGGCGTGTTACGTTTAATATTTTTGATAATAGAATCATAATCATAAAGTACTTTATTGGCTGTAAGGTTCAAATTGAGTGAATCAATATAAAATTCAAGTAATTCTTTCAAATGAGCTGAATTCTTTGATACGGCAATGCCTTTAGGATCCGCTGCATCTTTTAAAGTAACCGTTAGCAAGTTTAATGCCGAATCTGGATTGTCGCGTATGATTTTTTTTATCTCGGCCTCATCTCTATAAGCGGCTACGACTTTACCTGTTTTGACTGCGTCAACAACATCATTCCAAGACTGATACTCTACTATGTCCATATTACTAAAATTTCTTTTGGCATATTTCACGTAAGAAGATTTACCGATCACCCCTATTTTACCTGATAACGATCTTAGGACTTCTTCGCGAACGCCTCCTTCAAGTTGTTTAGCTAATAATAAATGATTGACGAGCAATGCCTGATGCATTTCAATATAGGGTTTGGTGTAAAGAACGCGCCGAAGTCTATTAAAAGTGATACTTAACTTACAAATAGCTACATCAGCTTCTTCATTAGCGATCATATCGACAACAGCATTAAATGATTTGGGTGTCCGGTCAAATTCAACATCGACATTGAGGAGTCGGGCAAATCCTTTTATCATTTCAACATCTACACCCGTAAGCTGCTTTTCTTCATTAACGTAATAAAACGGTGGACTGTCCTTATGATACATTGCGACTATTAACTTGCCTCGATCCAATATTCTCTGAATACTTGGAGACGAGTTTTTATTAGCAAAGCTTAATGAACTAAAAAATATGGAAAAAGTTAATATGAAATGGATAATGATTGTCGGATAATAATTCATTGTTACACCTATCAGATACTTAGTATTAATATTCAAACGAAAAAATCACTAAAATTTATATTTAGCACTCATCTGTAATCGATTGATATCACCCTTAGCACCATTAACCTGTTCACGTTCGGCTTTTGAAATTTCAATACCAAGATCCACTTGAGGTAATAATCGCCAAATGATATTTGCGTGATACGATTTAATATATTTGTTTTGTATATCACTTACACTTTGAACCAGAAGGGGTTCATTCCAGTCAACGTTGAGGTATCCTAGATTGAAATTTGAACGAACATTTTCTGTCAACCAATGCTGGTAACCAATATAACCACCCCATGCTTTCTGGGTGTCTATTGATAGATTGTTAGTACCCATTTCTGACACAACAGCGGCTGTATTAGCAGCCTCTTGAATATAACGACCAATACCATCACCCGCAGTTAAATGAAAACGCAATTGATCACGATTGAATATTTTAATTTTACCCGATATACCTAGACCAAAACCATTGGTGCTATCTTTAAAGGTACCGTCGTTAACCGTTAAGTTACGATAGACACTTTGCAAAGAAACATGGCCCCAAGTCCTTTTATAAAGGATCCGAGCTGTAATGTCGGGCATCGAATCTTGTCCATCAGTTCGCTTACCGCCCGTAGTATCGATAAAATCAGCTTCCGGATTTTCCAGTGAAAATGAATAGATAAATCCCTTGTAGGGCATTGTATATCGGAGTTGTGCCTGACGAAGTAATACTTGACCAGTATCATTTGAAAAATCCAAATTTTCAGGATATGAAGCTACGTCAACATAATTCGACCATGCTTGTCCGAACAACCAAGGGCCTAGTACAGCATAGGCATGACGTAATCTAAAATTAACTGAATTGGAAATGACTTCAGAACCAGCAGGACTCGATGTCCCTCCACCATAGAAGTCTCCCTCTATAAATGTCTTAAACTGGCCATACTTAGTGTTCATCTTCGTTTGGAAATTAATGCGTGACTCACGCGCATGCATTCTATAGTGACCGTCAATATCATCTGCGGTAGTACCATTGAGTGGAATGGCCCCATAATTAACTCTATCGCCACTTTTAGCCCCTATGTCATAGATCAAATCCGCTTTCATATAACCATGAAATGCCATGGAGAGTTCACCACCTGTATCTGGCTCAGACACTTTTATGACAGAGCTCTTTTTATGGATTTCTGTTGTTTGTTCAAGTTTAAGTAGCCGTTGCTCAAGTTTTTTATTCATCTTGATCAAATATTCAACTGTCTTCTGTGTTGGTATAGGTTCATTTGCAAACACTGCAGATGACAAATAAAAACACAAGAAAAACAGTACACTTTTAATATAAATTTTTTCAGTTTTACAAAACATCATATATCCTTAAATCTGTGATTTAAATATCACCGTTATTTGATTACACTACTCATTATTGATTGAGTTAAATCAACTTTTGTAAAGTCGACTCTCTTCATATTTGCGCCAACTATTTGTGTACCATCCATGATAGTTCCATTTAGTATGGCTCCTTCAAGGTTGGTATAAAGTAATACAGCGTTTTTTAAATTAGCCCCTTTTAAATTGGCGTTACTTAGGTTGGCCATAGAAAGATCGGCTCCTTCTAGATTTGCATAGCTAAAATCTGCGCCTTCAAAATCGCCCCAACGTATATCCGCGTTGATAAGTACTGAGCGCGTAAATATAGCACTGCGAGCTTTTACATTTTTTAAGGTCGAATCACTCATATCTGCATCTATGAAAGTCGATCCGATTAAATTAGCGCCTATGAATCCCGCATATTGTAAAACAGCTTTATTAAAATTAGCGTTGCGTAAATTACTTTCACTTAAATCAGCCCCCAACAACTTTGCTGCACTTAAGTTTGCATTCTGAAAATTTACTTTTGTTAAATTACTCCTTTTAAATTTTGCTTTTACTAATACTGTACTACTGAAATTACTACCCGTTAAGTTCGAATCAGAAAAATTGGCGCTAAATAAATATGCTCCCTGATAATAGCTATTGGGAATATCTTTGGATGACAGATTGACATAGCGTAAATCACATAATTCACAATTAGTTATTTCTTCGTCAAGTGCTATCCAGCCCTTATTTTGGTTTATTGTTTGGCAGGCCGAAAGTAAAATAAGACTAAATAATACAAGCCATTGGTAGTTATTTTTCATATGAATCTCAATAATAAAGAAATTTTGCAGCTTTTTTTATTCTGTCTGAAAATGACTCTTGATACTGCCATTTTTCCATAGTTACATCTCCAGTCCGAAATTCTCTATACAAGGAATTAGATTGCATATGATAAAAAACTGATGCCCAATTTGGGTAAGGTTTAAACCAGTCACTGTATTTTGCCTGAAGTTCAGAAACGGTACCCTTTCTATTGCCTGAACCATCAGTGACATTGTCCTGATAAATATAATTGGGTAACCGGGGAGTGACTAAAATTAAAACAGATTTTTGGAAGTCAACAGTGCTCTCTTCCGAAAATAGATACTGAATTACGGGAATATCCTGAAGAAAAGGAACGCCATCTCGTATTACCTGAGATTCTTTTTCACTTAAACCACTTAATAAAAGTGTTTCACCTGAACGGAGAAAAACATTTGCGTTAACACTCGTTTTAGAGGTTTCCAATTTGAACTCGAATTGGACACTTCCACTAGGGGCTTTTAAAAAAGTTCTTTCCGCTTCAATATTTAAGCCGATGAAGCCATCTTCCTGTCGAGTGGGCAGAATAGCCAATTTGATGCCTATTTCCTTTTGAATAGATATTGCATCCCCATCCCCACCACTTACTGCGGCAGCTTCTATTTCACTACCAGAGAAAAAAGTAGATTTCTTGCCAAAGCTTGCTACCAATGTTGGCCTAGCAAGAATTTCACTACGATCATTCGATGCATTAAATATATTTAACGAATAATTTAACGCAGGTACCGTGATAGAGCTCACAATACTATTGCTAATGCTCGTAGATATTGACTCACCGCCAGAGTTATCGGTATCAGTTAACGTTGTATTAGTTTTACTTCGATTGTAAGCAGGAGAACTCTCGTCTCCGAGAGCACCGAATTGTAACTTCAAACCATTCAGTATATTTAGCCCTTTAGTGGAGCCAACTGTTTCTTCGGTTCGTAAAATAACAACATCGACAATGACCATCATTGACTTACTATTTAATGATATTTCGCTTTCTTCAATAGCGACTTGTTCCGCGTCAAAAACAACAGTCTCATTCTCCTTTTTTTTGTGTTGTAAATCCTGCACATCTGTTGTTAATTTTCGTTCAGAATTGTTGCTTTTTTGCATGTCTTTTTCAAATAACCCCGCATTCACACCTCTTTTATATTGCTGATAAAAGTCATTCCAATCTGTTAGCCGTTTGGTCAGGTTACTACTGTCATCTGCATTATACTTATTACTATATTCTTGTAACTGTCGCGAAGCGTCCTGACTCTCACCGAGTGAAGCTGATAACATCGCTTGAGTTCTTAATACACGTTCAGTTTTTCCTTCAAGTTCCATCAATTTACTTAAAACACCATTTGCTGTCACAAGATCTTTTGAAAAATAGGAAGCAACGACTGTGCTGTAGAGTAAATCACCATCCCGATCGTTATATAATAGCGCCTCACTTAATACTTGTTGTGCCTCAGTATATTTTCGATTATCCAGTTTTAATAATCCAAGTTGATAACGCGCTAACCAGTTAGAAGGGTCAAACTTAATGGCAAGGTCATAACCTTGCTCTGCCAACGCGTACTTTGAACTATCTCCTTTTTTTGCCATTAAGTGATAAGTAATAGCATTAAGGAATTGAAGGTATGAGTTATCCGTATCCATCATCAACGCTTTATTAAATCCTGCCGATGCTATTTCCAATTCCCCTTTATCTAACGCTTCAATTGAATGCCTGATGATACTATTGCTATCCGTTGATAGAAGCGTTTCAACCGTCGGGTTTTGATACTGTTTTTTTTGGATCTTATTCGATGTATCAAACGTGCTCATAGAAGTACATGAGGTCACACTGAGTGTGGTAATTAAAATGATTAACCTGAAAAATATGAATATCATTTGCTTGCAAATTTCGTTTGTTTTGTGTTGTTTTTAACAGATAACCCATCGATGAATAATTTTGCACTTTCGTGTAGTGGAGCTCCCGTTGCTCGGGAGAAAAAATCATTTCCACTAAAATAAGTAGCCTTGATCGCTCGATGGATTTCATATACTTTATCCCTAGAGGAAAAAAGAGTACCCAACAGTGAATGAACAGTTTTATTCGAGACTGTATCGGATGTGACAATTACAACATCCATTTCCAGAGTATAAATATCTTTATCGTTATTTGGTAACAGCTGTTGTGGAATATAAGCTTTTTTATAGAAAGTATTTTTTTGATGTATTTCATTGATTAAAGAGTTTGAAAGACTCAGTAATCTAGCATTGCATTTATTCTGAATCTTGTCGTAAAATTTACCCGGTAAACCGACAACCTGAATCAAAATATCAATATCTCCATTACAAAATGCATCTGTCATTTCTCTCGTGGTATATTCAAAAACTTCTGAAAAATCTGCATTGGTCCATCCCATATATTCAAATAACATATTAGCAATTTCACGTCGACCGGAGCCCTCTTGTCCGATATTAATACTCTTCCCCTTAAAATCAGACAAACCCATAATAGTAGATTCTTTGTTTACTAGGATGCCGATGGGTTGAGAATAAATAGCGGCGATAGTGCGTAATTGTGTTTGTGGACCTATTTTGTTGAAAATACCGACGCCTTTATAAGCATCGTGGATTAACGCTGGCATGGTCAAACCGACATCAAGCTCGCCTGATATTACCCCAAGCAAGTTATGCATAGAACCACTGGTTTTTATAGCTTTACAACGCTGTTTACTTTCCTTGGTGAATGAAATGTCCGTACATATTGATTCAACGATGGGAGAAAACACCCCCTTTGACGTACCACCACCAAAAACAATCAAACTTTCTGTAGCATGGACATTAGAAAAGAGCATAAAAAAACACAAAAAAACAACTAACTTCATAATTCACTCAGGTTTGTGATAAATTGCTATTAGGAATAATTACATAAAATAGATTTTCTATTTATTTTCTTAAAGTAACATCACGAGGTAAACCGGGTGTTAACATTTGTTAATACAGTATTAACAAGGCGGTGTTTTTATCCATTATTTTTCAGTTTTTGCAATGCTTGTTATACAAACACATCAGAGTAAAAAGTCGCTCAACATTGGCTATTCTGGCCTGTCTTTTCAATTGCATGCTGATTTTTGACAGTTCAGTCAAGCCGGTCATAGTGGCGAAATCGGCAATTTTATGGGCGGCTGTTGCCAGAGTAGTAAAGCCTATAGCTATAACCTCAAAAATAAAAAACTCTGCGGTTTTGCTAAAACCCCAAGGCGTTGCGTTTTCCCTTATTTTATTAAAAAAAAAGCCCCAACGTTTTTCAACCTTAGGGCTTTATTAAAATATATTTTTAAGTGTTAATTTAGGTGTTAGGTGACGGAAAATCATTCAAATTCTAGAAGAAGGTACAGAGCTGACGTTAGTCAGTGACTACCTTTGATAACGAAGTTGCTTGGTTTGACTAGTCTAAGACTAAATTACTCCCACTCGATAGTCGCGGGCGGTTTACCTGAAATATCGTAAACAACTCTTGAAATACCGTCGATCTCGTTAATAATACGGTTAGAAACTAACCCTAAGAAATCATAGGGTAAATGTGACCAACGCGCTGTCATAAAGTCGATAGTTTCAACACAACGTAATGATACAACCCAGTCGTATTTACGCGCATCGCCCATCACACCTACTGATTTCACAGGTAAAAACACGGTAAACGCTTGACTTACTTTAGTGTATAAATCATGTTTGTGTAATTCTTCAATAAAAATAGCATCTGCACGGCGTAATAAGTTGGCATATTCTTTTTTCACTTCACCTAAAATACGCACACCTAAACCCGGTCCAGGAAACGGGTGACGATAAAGCATGTCATAGGGTAAACCTAGCTCTAAGCCTATTTTACGTACTTCATCTTTAAATAATTCACGTAATGGCTCAACTAAACCTAATTTCATGTAATCAGGTAAACCACCTACGTTATGATGGGATTTAATTACATGGGCTTTACCCGTTGCAGACGCAGCTGATTCAATAACATCAGGGTAAATAGTGCCCTGTGCTAACCATTTTGCATTATCAAGCTTGTTCGATTCTTCTTCGAAAACGTCAATAAAGACATTACCAATAATTTTACGTTTGGCTTCTGGCTCACTTTCACCGGCTAAACGATTTAAAAATCTATCTTCTGCTTCAATTTTAATGATGTTTAAACCAAAGTGGTCACCAAACATATCCATGACTTGCTGGCCTTCATCTAAACGAAGTAAACCGTTATCAACAAATACACAGGTGAGTTTATCGCCAATTGCGCGATGTAATAACATCGCAACAACGGATGAATCTACACCACCTGAAAGACCTAAAATGACTTCATCGTCACCGACTTGTGCTTTCATTTTAGCGATTGCATCATCAATGATTGATGCTGAAGTCCATAATTTTTCACACTGACAAATTTCAACCACAAAGTTTTCTAAAATACGTAAACCTTGCTTAGTGTGTGTTACTTCAGGATGAAATTGTACGCCGTAGAATTGTTTGTCTTCGTTAGCCATTGCGCCATACGCACAACTGGCTGTCTGTCCCACGGTAACAAAGCCTTCAGGGATAGAAGACACTTTGTCGCCGTGACTCATCCAAACGTCTAGTAAGCCATTACCATTATCACCAATGCTATCTTCAACATTGTTAAATAACACCGATTTAGCAATTAACTCAACCGCAGCATAGCCAAATTCTTTATGGTCAGAGCTTTCAACGCCGCCGCCAAGCTGTTCAGCCATAGTTTGCATGCCATAACAGATACCTAATACAGGAACACCAGCGGTGAACACATATTCTGGCGCACGCGGTGAATTGTCTGCTGTTACTGATTCAGGGCCACCGGCAAGAATAATGCCTGTCGGATTAAATTCTTTAATTTGTGCTTCAGTCACATCCCATGACCAAAGTTCACAGTAAACGCCAATTTCACGCACACGACGAGCAATAAGCTGAGTGTATTGTGAACCAAAATCTAATATCAGTATGCGGTGATCATGAATGTCTTTACTCATGGTGTTTTCCTACTATTTACCTATAAGGTATACTTAAAGGTATGGTTTATAAATAACAACACCTTGAACTTTACATAGCTCAAGGTGTTTGAATTTTTTATCTCTTACATTAATAAAGAGATTGAATGTTTTACAAAGTAGCTTTGTTCGAGAACAAAGAAGAAGCGCGGAGTTGACGCTAGTCAATGAGCACTTCTGATGCCGTTATCGTCAAATCTACAAAGTAAAACTAGCCTGTACGGTAATTTGGCGCTTCTTTTGTGATGGTCACGTCATGTACATGTGACTCGCCCATACCTGCTGAGGTTATTTTCATAAACTCAGGTTTAGTGCGCATAGTCTCAATATCTTTAGAGCCAGTTAAGCCCATAGATGAGCGTAAACCACCCATTTGTTGATGAATAATTGCCGATACAGGGCCTTTATACGCCACACGACCTTCAATGCCTTCTGGCACTAACTTATCCGCTTCACCATCAGATTTTTGGAAGTAACGGTCACTTGACCCTTCTTTTTGGCTCATTGCACCTAAAGACCCCATACCACGATAGGATTTATAGTAACGACCTTGGTAAAGTTCAACTTCACCGGGCGCTTCTTCAGTGCCGGCTAACATGCTGCCAACCATAACGCAATGCGCGCCAGCAACAAGCGCTTTAGCAATATCTCCTGAAAAACGAATTCCGCCATCAGCAATCACTGGAATACCTGTACCTTTCAGTGCTTCAACCGCGTTTGAAATGGCGGTTAATTGCGGAACGCCAACACCAGTAACAATACGCGTGGTACAAATTGAACCTGGGCCTATGCCGACTTTAACGGCGTCAACACCTGCATCAGCCATTGCTTTCGCACCAGCGCCTGTCGCTACGTTACCCGCAACAATTTGTAAGTCAGGATATTTATCGCGGGTTTCTTTTACGCGGTCTAATACGCCTTGTGAATGGCCATGAGAAGTATCAATTAATAACACATCAACACCCGCAGCAACCAATGCGTCAATACGCTCGTCTGTACCAGCGCCAACACCCACAGCAGCACCAACACGTAAGCGACCTAGCTCATCTTTACAAGCATTCGGTTTGTTTTCGGCTTTTTGATAGTCTTTCGCAGTAATTAAACCTACTAATTTAAACGCATCATCAACAACCAATATTTTTTCGATACGGTTTTTATGCATTAACTCTAAAATAACTTCACGTTCAGCGCCTTCTTTAACGGTCACTAAATTTTCTTTCGTGGTCATTAATGCCGATGCAGGTTTAGTTAAGTCGGTTTCAAAGCGTAAATCACGACCTGTGATAATACCAACTAAATTATTTTCATCATCAACTACCGGAAACCCTGTAAAACCTAAATCATCTGCTTTATGCATGATTTGTTCGATAGAGTCAGATGCACTGACCGTTTTAGGATCGGAGACAATCCCACTTTCATACTTTTTAACTTGCGAAACATTACTGGCTTGTTCAGCGATAGTCATATTTTTATGAATAAAGCCTAAACCACCTTCTTTCGCTAATGTTATAGCTAAGCGTGCTTCAGTTACTGTATCCATAGAGGCAGAAACCATAGGTACATTTAAAGTAATTTTTCGGGTTAAACGGGTTTTTAATTCAGCTGTATGAGGTAGTACCGTGGAATGAGCAGGTACTAGTAAAACGTCGTCAAAAGTTAACGCTTCTTGGGCAATTCGTAACATCGCAATATCACCAGAGTTAGATGTGAAGTGAGTACTAAAGTCGTATAAGTTAGTACTTAATATTGCGGCAGAATTTTAACTGTTTTCTTTGGTCAGGTAAACATAAATTTTCCTTCAAATGGTATTATTTTCACTGGATGATGTAAAATAAATAGACTTTAAACATACTCCCTTCAAACATCCGTAAACTCGCATCTTGAGGTGATTTGGGTATATACTCTTGTTCCAACACGGTTTAACTGATTGAACATCTTTTTTTATGGCAGCACAGCACATTTTACAAGTAAGTGAGTTAACCAAAAAAGTACGTTTTATTTTAGAAAGCGAACTCAACACGGTTTGGCTTACAGGTGAAATCTCTAATTTCATTATGGCGAGTTCTGGTCATTGGTATTTATCGCTTAAAGATAGTAAATCTCAAGTTCGCTGCGCTATGTTTAAAGGTAGTAATCGTCGCGTCAGGCTGCAACCACGTAATGGTCAACAAGTATTAGTGCGTGCCAAAGTCTCCTTGTATGAGCCGCGGGGTGATTTTCAATTAATTATTGAACAAATGGAAGATGCGGGTGAAGGCGTATTACGTCAACAATATGAACAATTAAAAAACAAACTCAATGTCCTTGGTGTATTTTCTCAAGCACACAAACAAGTCATACCTGAGCACATTCAAACCGTCGGTATTGTTACTTCACCTACAGGTGCTGCTGTTAAAGATATTCTATCAGTATTGAAGCGTCGAAATCCTAACATTAAGGCCATTATTTATCCGGCATTAGTTCAGGGAGAATATGCCAGTAATGATATTTGCCATGCTATTGCTCAAGCCAATAATAGACAAGAATGCGATGTACTGATTGTGGGGCGCGGTGGTGGTTCTTTAGAAGATCTGTGGCCGTTCAATGAAGAGTCGGTGGTGCAAGCGATTTATGATAGTAATTTACCCATTATAAGTGCGGTTGGTCATGAAATTGATACAACCTTAAGTGATTATGTAGCCGACTTACGTGCAGCTACTCCTTCAGCGGCAGCAGAGTTAGTAGCAATTGACAGTGGTGAATTATTAAATAAAATAACAATATTTCAACAACGCTTGATCAATGCTATTAGCCAAAAAAAAACGGTTTTATTGCAACAACAAAATCATATTCAACACAGATTAACGCAAGTTCATCCCGAGCAAAAACTACGGGTACAACAACAAAAGCACGATGAATTGAGCCTACGCTTATCAAACGCAGTTCAACGATTTATCGCGCAATTGACACAACAGCCAAAACTACTACAACAAAGATTAAAACAGTTATCCCCTGTAAAAATAATCACTACAAAGCAAAACCAGGTAAAACAGCAAGAGCAAAGATTGATTCATGCGATGCAAAATAGTTTACAATATAAGCAGGAGTCTTTTGTGAATCTAATTGATCAAATTCAATTAGTGAGCCCATTAGCAACGATTGCTCGCGGTTATAGCATTACACGAGGTAAAGATAATGTGGTGATCAATTCAATTGCACAAGTCACGCTAAACGACGAGATTACTATACAAGTTACTGATGGTTCGATTAAAGCCCGAGTACTCTAGCGTACGAGAAAATGTTAGCTCTACACTATACTTTTAAAGCCATAGCATTAAGTGAGCTCCTTCGAAATGCTATTCTAATCATCTACCACTCGTTACTTATTCTCTTTATTATACCCTTGAGTTGCTCTCGCAATTTTCTTTTGTTCGGTATAGTTTAATTTTTTCTTGCCTGCAAATGGATTAGAGGTTTCTCTGAATTCAATACGAATAGGCGTACCCATAATTTTTAATGATTTACGGTAATAATTCATTAAATAGCGTTTGTATGACTGAGGTAATTTTTTAGCTAAATTACCATGGATAACAATAATAGGTGGATTATAACCGCCTGCATGAGCATACTTTAACTTAATACGACGACCATTATGCATAGGGGGTTGATGATCAAATGTTGCCATATCCAATATTTTAGTCACCATCGCGGTAGAGATACGCTTGGTAGCACTGACAAAGGCTTCTTCTACTGACCCATATAAATGCCCAACACCTGTGCCATGCAACGCTGAAATGAAGTGAATTTTAGCAAAATCAATAAAACCTAAACGTCTATCCATCTCGGTTTTAATTCTATCTTTAGCATGCTCTTCTAGTCCATCCCACTTGTTAACGGCTAATACCAGTGAACGACCAGATTCTAAAATAAAACCAAGTAAGCTTAAATCTTGATCACTAATACCTTCACGCGCATCAATTAATAATAAACAGACATTTGAGTCTTCAATAGCGCGCAATGTTTTGATTACTGAGAATTTTTCAACTACATCAGTTACATTTTTACGACGACGGATACCCGCGGTATCAATTAAGGTATACGAGCGACCATCATGCTCCATCGGAATGTAAACACTATCACGAGTTGTGCCAGGTGCATCAAAAACAACAACACGTTCTTCGCCCAAAATACGATTGGTTAACGTTGACTTACCGACATTTGGTTTACCGATAATAGCCAGCTTAATAGTATCGTTTTCTTTGGGTGCTTCTTCTATTTGTTTCTCAAGTTCTTCTTCGCTAAGTTCATGTTCATAGTCACCATCAAACTCACCTTCTTCTGCATCACTTACTTTAGGTTGACCCAATGCTTCAATATGAGGAGTAAGTGCTAAGGTGAGTAGTTGCGTTACGCCACGACCATGAGCTGCAGCAATTTTATGCACTTCTTCACCAAGACTTAGCGCATAAAATTCAGCGACAGCCGAATCAGCATCTATCCCGTCAACTTTATTGGCAACTAAGAATATTTTTTTGTCTTGTTTGCGTAAATAATCGGCAATACCATAATCAGCTGAGGTTAATCCATCACGAGCGTCTACTAAAAATAATACCGCATCAGCCTCAGCAATAGCCGTTAACGATTGTTCAGCCATTAATAAATCAATACCTTCTTCATCACCATTAATACCACCCGTATCAATCACAATAAAGGGATGTTCTTCAACTTCTGCTTGGCCATATTGGCGATCGCGTGTTAAGCCGGGGTAATCCGCAACTAAGGCATTTCTAGAGCGGGTTAAGCGATTAAATAACGTTGATTTACCAACGTTTGGGCGGCCAACTAGGGCAACAACAGGAAGCATGAAAACCTCAAAAAATGAAATAAATGCCTAGTTCTCATATTAATGTAGAACTGAATAAGGCTATTTATATAATATAAAAAAAGCAACGGGTCCAACGCAAACTGCATAGGATCCGTATATAATTTTAGTCTAAAACATCAATTAAAAGTAATAACTTCTACTTTTTAATTGATGTTTCAATGGCCTGTAAATCACCATTTTGTGATTGGCTATATAAAACGTTATTAAACACGGTTGGTGTTGAGTGTATGCCGCTGCTATCAACTTGATGTCGTGCAACAATTTCACCATTTTCTTGGTCAAACCAATGTAAATAGCCTTCAAAATCACCTACTACAACATAATCGTCAATAACGACAGGGCCCGTAACACCACGGTTAGTAAGTGCTAAATTACTCCAACGCTCAATACCACTTATTCTATCAATAGCATAAACATGGCCGCGTAAATTGGTTAAGAAAATCGTATTACGATAAATCGAAATTTGTCGATATGATGAATATTGACGTTTCCACAGCACTCGTCCACTTTTCAATTCTATTGCGGCTAAGTTTCCTCGTGAAGAGACAGCATACACTGCATCACCAAAAGTAACAGGAGATGAATCAACATCAATAACGCGTTCAAGCTCAGTTGAACCCGTTGGCTCACCTATCTCAGTTGACCAACCTTGCTGGCCGTTATTTAATAAATAAACATTAACGCCACCTTTACCCGTACCCACGAGAACACCACCCGACGCAATCACCGGCTGACTGATACCACGTAATGTTAAAGCAGGAACATCTTGTTCTACTTTCCACAACTCTTTACCATCATCAGCATTAAAAGCTTTCATAATACCTGAGGCGGTATTTACCACAACAATACCCGAATCGACTGCGGGTGCAGATATAATCTCACCTTTAATATCCGCTTGCCAAACAAGTGCACCCGATTGTGCATCTAAAGCATATATTTTGCCATTTTCACTGCCAATAAAAACTTTATTTAAGCCCACAACAGGGCCACCTGCAAGCAGTGCTGAAACTCGACTATCCCAAAAACTACGCTCATGATCAACATCACTTAAGTCAACTTGCCAAAGTTCTTTACCTGTTTTTACATCAAAGGCAACAACATCACCCATTCGGCTGGCACTGTAGACGGTATCATAGGCAACAACAGGTTTAAGGCGAGAAAAGTAATTTCCACTGCCATTACCCACGCTTTTTTCCCATAAAACATTAGGTGTGAACTGTTGATTTATTTCAACAAGTTCGGAAACTAGCTCACTAATATCTTCCTCTTCATCTGTTGAAGAACAGCCAAATAAAGCGCTGGACAATAAAAGCACGGCTAGTATATTTTTGTGACTTTTTAAAAAGCTCTGACTAGCTTTTTTATTAAATAATACCATTGAACAACCTTATTTACTGAGCAGCGGGAGCTGTAGACGTTAAATTAACAGCCGTCGCTAAATCATCTAATTTCATTTGCAAACTTGGGCTACTGGCGAGACCATCAGCGGCAATAGCCACTTGGTAGGCATTACGCGCTAACTCTTTTTTGCCTTGTAATAAATAGGTATCACCTTTTATTTCTTCAACCGCCGCCGTGAATGATTCAGGTAACGGTTTAGCTAACGTTGCAAAGGCTTGTTCGTATTGCTCTAACTGAATTTGAACACGTGCTAAACGTAAGCTAGCGATACCTTTAATACCATCAGTGGGTGCACTGGCAATAGCCGCAGTTAATTGTGTTTTTGCAACGGCCCAATCTTGTGTTTTTGCAGCTGTTTTAGCTAGTGCTAATGCAGTTAATGACGCATAACTAGTAGTTGAATTTTCACTAATAAATTTTGCCGCATTTTCACTAAAGGCTTGCTTATCTGTATCACTATTTTCTATTAGTGTTTGGTAGTTATTTGAAATAGCCAATTCATCAGCAAGTTTATTTTCTTGGTAGTAGTTAAAACCAATAAAGCCGACAAAACCTAAAACAATACCAGCAATAATCATATTGCCATTTTCTTCCCAGTAACTTTTAATTGCTTCTACTTGTTGTTCTTCTGTTTGATAAATATCCACTTCTTCACCTTCGACTAAACGTCTTAAATTAATGCCATTAATAAATTTGGAATTTGCTCAAATGCCAAGCTTTGTTGTTCTTGTTGTCCACGTAAATATTTAACCATAACCTGTTGCTCAGCAATTTCGTTATCGCCTAATATTAATGCAATTTTTGCACCTGACTTATCAGCACGCTTTAATTGTTTTTTCATATTGCCGCCACCGCAGTGACATTGCAAGCGAATATCAGGTACTTGATCTCGCCATTGTTCAGCTAATTGGTTTGCCGCTATTTGAGCGTCGTCACCTAAAATCACCACATACGCATCAACTTGTGGGCGAACATTGGTGACTTTATCTAGCTCAGTTAACATCAATACTAAACGTTCAATGCCCAAAGCAAAACCAAAAGCGGGTGTTGCTTTACCACCAAGTTGCTCTACTAAGCCATCATAACGACCACCGGCACAAATAGTCCCTTGCGCCCCCAAACTGTCAGTTATCCATTCAAATACAGTGCGATTGTAATAATCTAAACCACGTACTAAACGTTCATTTAATTTGTACTTTATTCCCGCTGCATCTAGTCGTGCACAAAGACTAGTAAAATGAGCCTTAGTCTCTTCACCAAAGTAATCTGATAATGATGGTGCATCCCTTAATGCTTCTTGCACTTGCGGATTTTTGCTATCTAACACTCTAAGCGGATTAGTCTGCATGCGACGTTTAGAATCTTCATCCAAAAATTCTTCACGTTCAGTTAAATACTCAACCAATGCATCACGATAATTAGCACGTTCTTCATTACTACCTAACGAATTCAACTCTAGTGTGACAAATTCATTGATGCCAAGTTCCCGCCATAAGCGAGAAGTTAGTAAAATAATTTCAGCATCAATGTCTGGTGTTGCTATACCAAAAGCTTCTAAGCCAAATTGATGAAATTGGCGATATCGACCTTTTTGTGGTCTTTCATGACGAAACATCGGCCCCATATACCAAAGACGTTGTTCTTGGTTATATAAAAGCCCATGTTGGTTACCTGCACGTACACAACTAGCGGTACCCTCTGGACGTAACGTTAGGCTGTCGCCATTACGATCGTCAAAAGTGTACATTTCTTTTTCAACAATATCGGTTACTTCGCCGATTGAGCGCTTAAACAGTGCCGTTGATTCAACAATTGGCATACGTATCTCGGCAAAGCCGTAGTTACTGGCCACTCGGCGTAATACTGACTCTACCATTTGCCATACATTGGTTTCACTTGGCAAGCAATCGTTCATACCGCGAATTGCTTGTAGCGCCTTATTTTTAGCCACTTATTTAATTCTCTCTTTTGTGCTTTACTGTGTTAATTTTTACGCAGCGCGCATTATAGCGAATAACGTCCCATACTTAAACGGGAGAATATTCATGTTGATAATGCTTAATCGACGGATTTAATCTCAATTTTATTTTTTTCAGCTGAACGCTCATCCATTGCACGGGCTTTGGCACGAATACGTTGTTCAAGCTGATCGACTAAATTAGTATTATCAAAGCGCTCTTTTTGACGAAGACCGTCAAGATAATAACCACTTTTTTTACTACTACCTGTTAACCCTAAATCAGAGACCATCGCTTCACCAGGACCATTAACAATACAACCAATAATTGAGACATCCATTGGCGTCATAATGTCTTCAATACGCTCTTCAAGAGCATTTACCGTAGCCACTACATCAAACTCTTGGCGTGAACAGCTAGGACAAGCAATTAAATTAATACCACGGCTGCGCAGCTTCAATGATTTTAAAATATCAAAACCCACTTTGATTTCTTCGACCGGATCAGCCGCCAGTGAAATACGTAACGTATCACCAATACCTTGCGCTAAGAGTAATCCTAAACCAACAGATGATTTAACTGAACCAGCGCGTAAACCACCTGCTTCAGTAATACCTAGATGCAATGGATTATCAATTTGTTTAGCCAATAACTTATAAGACTCTACTGCTAGAAATACATCAGAAGCTTTGACACTCACTTTGAATTGGTCAAAATTCAATCGATCAAGGATGTCCACATGGCGCATGGCCGATTCAAACAAGGCTTCTGGCGTCGGCTCTGTGTATTTCTCTTGAATATCTTTTTCTAACGAACCGCCATTAACCCCTATTCTAATAGGTATATTATTATCACGAGCGCATTCAACCACACTGCGAATTCTACTTTCATTACCAATGTTACCGGGGTTAATACGCAAGCAATCAACGCCATATTCAGCAACTTTTAACGCAATACGATAATCAAAATGAATGTCCGCAACTAAGGGAACTTGCACTTGTTTTTTGATTTCACGAAAGGCTTCCGCAGCGTCCATAGTAGGCACGCTTACGCGCACAATATCAGCACCAACCGCTTCTAATGCTTTAATTTGCGCCACCGTGGCCATAACATCAGTGGTTAAGGTATTAGTCATTGATTGCACCGTAATAGGTGCATCACCACCCACGGGTACATTGCCCACCATGATTTGACGGGATTTACGACGAATTATCGGAGATTCTTTAAACATAATTTATTCTTTTGACACTCTAAATAGGGTATTTATTGTGAAATTAACGGCAATGTAAACTTAGCAATATTACCGACATTAAAAGACGACATATCCACTTGCTCCCCATTAAAAGCAATTACTGCTAATTCAGGTTTTCCTAACGTCACCTTTAATGGTGGTTTACCGGAAATGGTCATAACGTACCCTGATTTTTTCACGCCCCACGCAAGACGCTCGCCCGTGGCATCAAAAATATTAACCCAACAGTCACCTGAAAAGGTAAACACAACTGTGCTGACATCAGCGACTAGTTCAGTGTCACTGTTGACGTC
The DNA here is from genome assembly GCA_913058145.1 of uncultured Colwellia sp. Taxonomy (GTDB): domain Bacteria; phylum Pseudomonadota; class Gammaproteobacteria; order Enterobacterales; family Alteromonadaceae; genus Colwellia. Next base: position 46,364 of record CAJXQM010000012.1, on the reverse strand, counting down.
GACTATAGATTCAATCTTACTTTCGGGTGCAATTTCTATATTCTGCTTAGCAATAGCTGATTCAATAACTTTTGGTATACTACCCGCAGGTTTAGCCATATCATCTGATTCAATGGCTTTTGCCTTAGATAACTTAGGTGAGTCAACCGGTAACTCTGGCGCCTCAACCACTTTTTTGGCGACGTTTACATCCGCTATATTACTTATATTATTACTGATTGGTTGCTCTTGCTTTGGCGGATCAAATAAATTAGCTGACAGTTTTGGATCTTGTAACCACCATAACACCATCAAGCCAAAAAAAAGCGCAACAATTAAATAACTAAACCACATTAAACGGCTATGCTCAGCTTCTTTTAAGGTTAAATTAGAAAAGCTTTGCATTTCGCGGCCTTGTACTTCAGCAACACCTAGCATGTCATATGCGCTAAGTACCTCGTCAATATCAACTGCGACTAATTTGGCATAATTGCGTAAATATCCACGATGAAATGTTACTGGCAACGATGAATCAAAAATATCTTGTTCTATTTCATTAACTAAGTTTGTTCTAAAATTTAATCTGCTGCTGACCTCTTTAGTACTAAGTGATAATTTTTTTCGTGCTTCACTCAGCATTAAGCCAGGGCCAACGACTTCTATATTTTCACAAAGCTCGTCCACTTGCTTGGTACTTGCTTCTTTATTCATTTATTCAATCACCGTTTTAGGATCTATTAAGTGTAATTTATCATTAATACGAATGTTTTTATTACCGGTAAGGTTATTCCAACGACGTAACGCCTTCATCTTAATATTATATTTTATTGAGATACCGTACAAAGTATCACCCGCAATCACCACATGAATATTTAGACGTTTATGACTAACACTATCTTGTTGTTGACTCTCTGTATAATCAACCGTTAACGGCTCTTCTACATTAACCGCAGGCGTTTTTTTAGGTGCCATTAGCACAACAACACGTTTATCTTGGTTACGTGTATTAGCTGATTTTTTGCTAGCAGCCACCTGTTTTTGCTCAGAAAGCAGACTGTCTACTTCAACACTTCCCTTTATCAATACGGTATTGATTGCCAGCAAAGTGGCTGTCACTGCTTTAAGCTCTTTTAGGTTTGCTACTTGCGGTTCAACTAAACTAGCACTATGTGCTGCATGACTTGATAATGCCTTTTGAGGGGATAGTTTTATCACGCGCTTTTTTGATTCAGTGGACGTTTCATTCATTTGAATTAACTCATACCTTTTAGCTAAACTATCCGCTTCAATTAATTCCAGTTCATTTAACAAATATTGCTGTGCTTCCCATGATTGTGGATACATTTTTACCAACATGGTGCCATAATTTTTAGCGGTACGACGCTCCCCTAATTTCAAATAGACTTTATACGCTAACGCTAAAGACTGCGGAGTAAAACGTCGAGTCACTTTTTCAAAGCGTTGTTCATATATTTTCGCTTGGGTAAATTCTCCCATGGCATAATGTAAGCGTACCATTTGCAGTAATAAGGATGAATTACCAGGGCTATGCATAACGGCTTTATGTAAATACAGTTTTGCTTTGTCAAAGTTATCTTTCTGTAAAAAACAAGACGATAAATTGTCATAACTTTTAGCGACCAATATATAACTCGGTACCGCAATGGCTTTTAACAACTGTTTTTCTGCTGCCTCTGTTTTGTCTTGACGACACAAAAATACGCCATAGTTATTTAACGTATCCGCATCATCACTTTTTAGCGACAGCGCTTTTTCAAATGATGCTATTGCTAATTTATTTTCACCAACGGTTTCGTAATAATGAGCAAACGCTGTGTATACTTGCACCATTTCAGGAGAGAATTTTTTCGCTTTTTCTAAATTTTTCTTGGCTTGCGACATATTCCCCATTCTTAAATAACCTAAACCAAGTGAAATACGCGTTGCTGCCATATCATCACTATTGGCTTTGTTTTTCACCACAGGCGTTTTGTCCTGTTCAAACTCTTGTGTAATACAGGCTGACAACGCAACCGATAATACGGCAATAATGAGTGATGAAATTAGTTTTTTGATCAAAGATTTATCCCTAATGTATCAGCCATGGTTAAATATTATAGTCAATTGTTAAGATAATAACGTGATCAGACTGTTTTTACCGAAATTTCGTCAGCTTTTAGCGATTTTTTTTCTTTTTGTGCATTTTGTAATATTTGAGTACGTTTAGTACGATCGAAAACATCACCCGCTAACTGACCACAGGCAGCATCAATATCTTCACCACGTGGACGACGGGTAATTACTGTTAAGCCATAGCTTTGTAGAACTTTATCAAAACGATCCATGCGGGAATTACTTGGACGTTTATAAGGAGAACCCGGATAAGGATTAAAAGGGATCAAATTAATTTTACTGGGTAGATCTTTTAATACATGTGCTAACGCATGCGCCTGATCCGTTGAGTCATTAACATGATCTAACATCACATATTCGATTGTCGCTTGCTTATTAGCTTTAGACCCTTCAATGTAACGCCCTGCTGCCGCAACAAATTCTTCTAATGGATATTTTTTATTAATCGGGACCAACTCATCACGCAGAGTATTATCTGGGGCATGAATTGAAATAGCTAAAGCACAATCAATTTTAGCTTTAAGCATATCAAGTGCCGGTACAACACCCGAAGTACTTACTGTCACTCGGCGTTTTGATAAACCATAGCCCAAATCATTTAACATGGTATCAAGCGCTGGAATTAAGTTTTTCATATTAAGTAACGGCTCGCCCATACCCATCATAACTATATTGGTAATGGGCCTTTTACCGGTAATACGCGTAGCGCCAATATCATTAGCAACTCGCCATACTTGACCAATAATTTCTGACATGGATAAATTACGATTAAAGCCTTGTTGAGCCGTGGCACAAAAAGTACATTCAAGCGCACAACCTACCTGTGATGATACGCACAAAGTCGCACGATCATTTTCAGGGATCCAGACGGTTTCAACTTCTTGACCGCCTTCTAATGCTAAGGCATATTTAATAGTGCCATCTTTCGATACTTGTTTTTCAGAAATTTCAGGTGCTTTAATTTCACAGTTACGTTGTAATTTTTCCCTAAGTTTTCTATTTATATTAGTCATTTGCTCAAAATCACTATAACCAAAGTGATAGATCCATTTCATAATTTGATCAGCTCTAAAAGGCTTTTCACCAATAGAGTCAAAATAGTCTCTCAATCCTTGGTGATCAAAATTTAATAGATTAATTTTGCTGCTTTCTTTAGCAACTTTTTTGACATTTTCTGTGACGATTGGGTCGCTCATACAACAAGTTCTCAAAACTGATAGGGAAAAAATAAATAATGCCAAAGACAATAATAAATCATTCATTCTTGTCTTTGGTATAAGGTCGCAAATTGTACGCTTTTCAAGCTAATTTCGCAATTTTATACTCACGCATAAAATACAAAAAGGATTTTACTAATGACTTAGTAAAATCCTTTTCTTTGTAGGCCAGAATTTATTCTAGCCAGGCAGCGCAATAAATTACGCTCTACAAATTAACGTGTACGGCTACAAATTTCTTCATCAGAGAAGAAATAAGCAATTTCACGTGCTGCTGACTCTAAAGCATCAGAGCCATGCGCCGCATTTTCATCAATGCTATCAGCAAGATCAGCACGGATAGTACCCGCAAGTGCTTCAGCGGGGTTAGTAGCACCCATGATTTCACGGTTTTTAAGAACAGCATTTTCGCCTTCTAACACTTGAACCATTACAGGACCTGAAGTCATGAATTCAACTAAAGCACCAAAGAAAGGACGTTCGCTATGTTCAGCGTAGAAACCTTCTGCTTTTTCTTGGCTTAAATGTAACATTTTAGACGCAACGATCTTAAGACCTGCAGTTTCAAAACGATTGTAGATTTGACCGATGAAGTTTTTAGCAACTGCGTCTGGTTTTACGATAGAAAAAGTACGTTCGATAGCCATGATAAGCCCTTTTAATAAATTTAAATTTTAGTGTAATTAAGTAGAAACTAATCAACAAACTGGCATCTACAAATTTTGGCGCGATTATAAACGAAATTAGAGTAAAATCCTAATACTAACCGTGAATCTATTTTTAAGGCCATAACCATTAATAAATAAATCCACCCTGTCTGGCGTTTGTATTGGTGTAATACTTTACTTTATAATTGAAAAATATAAACTGATGGGTAAGCATAACAATAAAGATAATATTATTTTTCTGATGAAAAATATGAATAGTTGAGTGTATCCAATAGTAACCATACTGAGTAATAAGAGAATCTATAAATGACTACTATCAACATTTTTGAGCAAAACTTAGAGCCAAATCAAGCTAACTATATGGCGCTAACACCTATTTCGTTTTTAGAGCGTGCTGCCTTTGTTTACCCAAATAAAACAGCAACTGTCAATGGTGATATTCGTCATACTTGGCTGGAAGTTTTTCAACGTTGTACTCGCTTGGCGAGTGCTTTGTCAAAACGAGGCATCGGCCGAGGGGATACAGTATCCGTTATAGCACCAAACATTAGTGAACATTTTGAAGTACACTTTGGTGTACCGATGAGCGGCGCCGTACTTAATTCAGTTAATACACGTCTTGATGCTGAAGCGATTGCTTTTATACTTACGCATGCAGAAACCAAAGTGTTAATTACGGATAAAGAATTTAGCCACGTAGTAAAAAAAGCACTACGCATTATGCCACATCAACCCTTAGTCATTGATATTGATGATCCTAACTTTAACGAAGGTCAACTCATTGGCTCGTTAACCTATGATCAATTACTTGCTGAAGGGGATAGTGATTTTGAACCGCTACGACCTAACAATGAATGGGATGCGATTACCTTAAATTATACCTCGGGCACAACAGGCGATCCTAAAGGGGTGGTTTATCACTACCGTGGTGCTTACCTTAATGCCGTAAGTAATGTGATGTCTTGGAGTATGGGTAAACATCCAGTCTATTTATGGACTCTACCTATGTTCCATTGTAATGGCTGGTGTTTTCCTTGGTCAATTGCCGCCACTGCTGGTACAAGCGTAAGTTTACGGCATGTACGCACGGAGCCTATCTTTAATTTAATTAGATCAGAAAAAGTGGGCTATTTTTGTGGTGCTCCGATTGTATTAAATATGCTTAACGGTGCGGATATATCATTGAAAGCTGGCATCAATCATCCAGTGAAAGTAATGACTGCAGGTGCACCACCACCGGCTTCGGTTATTGAAGGTATGGAAGCGTCTGGTTTTAAAGTGACTCATACCTATGGCTTAACCGAAACGTATGGCCCTTCGGTTGTTTGTGCTTGGCATGACGAATGGAATGGAGAAAGTGCAGAACAGCAAGCTAAATTAAAATCTCGCCAAGGAGTTCGTTCTCCAATGCTTGATCAATTAATGGTAGCCGATCCTGAAACCTTAGAGCCTATGCCCATGGATGGTAAATCAGTCGGTGAAATATTTATGCGAGGAAACCTGGTGATGAAAGGGTATCTAAAAAACCCGTCTACCACGCAAGCAGCTTTCAAAGGTGGTTGGATGCATTCAGGTGATATAGCGGTGTGGCATAGTGACGGCTATATTGAAATAAAAGATCGCTCCAAAGATGTGATTATTTCAGGCGGTGAAAACATTTCAAGCGTTGAAGTTGAAGATATTTTATATCGCCATCCTAAAGTTCAAGAAGTGGCCGTGGTTGCAAAAAAAGATGATAAATGGGGAGAAACTCCGTGCGCATTTATTACACCCATGCCAGCTGTTGAAATAACGGAACAAGAAATGATCACTTTTTGTCGCGATAATATGGCGCACTTTAAAGCACCAAAAAACATTATATTTAGTGAGTTACCAAAAACTTCAACGGGAAAAATACAAAAATTTATTTTGCGAGAACGAGCAAATAAGTAATGTAAATACTTTTACTGAGTAGTAACCAGGCGACTCAAATCGCTAAAAACAAAAAAGCCATATCAATTGATATGGCTTTTTACTTACAACGTTATTAACTTCTAGAAGTTATAACGTGCCACGATGCTCAGGGATACCTTCTTCTAAACGTCTAACTTTAAACGCTGAAGTATAATCTCCAGCATCTTCTACTTCAGTTGTATTGTAGTTATAAGCAAGACTAAACTTGGTATCACCACCTAATAATAATTCTGGGCTTGGGTACTTACCTTGTAGCACATCAACATCAGCTTGAAGTGATAAATATCTAAATTACAAAAATATTTAACCATATCTTTCTATAACAACGGCTTACAAATAAAATAAAAAAACATCATATTAACGTAAGAAATCACGAATAATTATTTATTTTATTGGGTACTAAAAAACACTTTTAATGACTCTTGAGTATAATAAACAGGGCTCTGATTTATTAATAAATCGTGTTTACATTACATTTTCCAAGCGGCAAATAGCAAGCGTTAGTCTATTTCGCTAATCCATGCTAATTGAATAGCCTCAAGCACCCGCTCACCACAATGTTGGGGATCATCATTAAAGCGTTCAAGTTCAAGTACCCACTGTCTGAGTTCGGTAAAATGCAACGTGAGTGGATCCACCTCAGGGTGTTGCTCTATTAAATCAAGTGCAATGTCTAAGGAGTCAATCCATGTTAAACCTTGTGATGTCATACAATTATCCTATTTAAAAAAGTAGATGAAACCATCAATAACTTATTACTAACATTAGTACAAGCCAGAGTAAAAGTAACCTAGTCTTATTAAAAACCGGCACACTAGGCAATGAACTACCGATTGACTCACCGTTATTAGTCTTATCCGCACTATTAGTAAAAGTAAAACTCGCCGGAGCGAGTTTTAAAAAAATAAGTTTAACGGATAAAATTAATCGATTTGCCTAATTAATTTACCGTTTTTATCGGAAATCCTCTGTCACGCATCAAGGCTTCAACTTTTGCATCACGTCCTCTAAAGACACGATAGGCTTCACTTGGATCAACAGCATTGCGCACACTAAATAAGTGCTCAACTAACTTAGCCGCTACTTCTTTATCATAAAAGCCACCCGGTGCTTGAGCAAAGGCTTCTGCGGCATCAGCGGTTAGGACTTCTGCCCACATATAACCATAATAACTTGAAGCATACCCTTCACTACTGAAAATATGGCTAAACTGTGTACTACGATGGCGCATAACTATTTGCTCAGGCATATTCAAAGCCGCAAGTGTTTCACGTTCAAATTTATCGACATCTATTCCTGTTGGATCAACCGTATGAAATTTCATGTCAACTAACGCTGAGGCTAAATATTCGGTGGTGCTGAAACCTTGATTAAACGTTGCTGCTTGCTTAATTTTAGCGATAAGCGCTTTTGGCATAGGCTTACCTGTTTGATAATGTAAAAGATAATTATTAATCACTTCATCCGTTACTAACCAACGCTCTAATAACTGTGATTGAAACTCGGTATAATCACGTACGCCAGAGTTAAGTGTTGGGTAGGCAACATTTGACGATAAAAAGTGCAATGCATGACCAAACTCATGAAAGTACGTTTCTGCATCAGACCATGAAATTAAGGTTGGTTGACCATCAATACCTTTACTGAAGTTAGAATTATTCGATGAGAGAACGTTTTTATTTCCCTCAAAAGTAGTATGGCTACGATACGTCGTTGCCCATGCACCAGAACGCTTACCCGTTCTGGCAAATGGGTCTAGGTACCATAAACCAATATGTTCATTGGATGTTTTATCTGTCACCTCCCAAACGCGAACATCTGCATTAAAAACGGGGACGGAGCCATCAGTTATTTCTACAAATTCAAAATTAAATAAACGACCCGCAACATAGAACATAGCTTCTCGTAATTTATTCAATTGTAAGTATTGTTTTACTTCGTTCGAATCGAGGCTGTACTTATCTTTACGTACTTTTTCAGCATAAAAACGGTAATCCCAAGCCTCAACTTTTTCAATACCATCTTGTGCTTTACCGATAACAAGCATATCAGCGACTTCTTCTTCAACACGAGCAATTGCTGCCGTCCATACACCTTCCATTAAAGCAATAGCATTTTCAGGTGTTTTTGCCATACGATCTTCAAGGCGCCAAGAAGCATAATTTTTATAGCCCAATAAGCCTACTCGCTCATGACGAAGCTGTAATATTTCAGCAATAATGGCATTGTTGTCGAATTGATCATCGTTATCACCACGGTTGTAATAAGTATTCCATACTTGTTTTCTAAGCGCTCGTTCCGTTGAATACGTTAAAAAGGGATCCATTGACGAACGAGTATTAGTGATAGCATATTCGCCTTGATGGTCACGGGTCGTCGCCGCAGAAGCAGCAACACTGATAATAGATTCAGGTAAACCGCCAAGCTGTTCTTTATTCAAATACAATACATAGCTTTCTTCATCGGCTAAGACATTATCACCGAATTTTGTATGTAACTCAGCTAAGCGTTGATTTATATCAGCATAACGTTTTTTATCTTTTTTATTTAATGTCGCGCCATTACGAGCAAAATTATTATAAGATAATAACACTAAACGCTGCTGTTCTGACGTGAGCATATTAATATGTTCACTGTTATAAACGGTTTGTATACGAGTAAATAGCTTTTCATTTTGATTGATTTTAGAGAAAAATGCCGAAAGTTTAGGTGCCATTTCCGCTTGGATTTTACGAAATTCTGGCGAAGATTGGTTTGAACTCCAAATTCCCCAATAAGTAAATACTCGCTCTAAATCACTACCTGCTCCTTCCATCGCAACAATAGTATTCTCAAATGTTGGCGCATCAGTGTTATTCGCAATAGCATCAATTTCATCAAGATTCATTTGCATAGCGGCTTCTATAGCAGGAATTAACCCTATAAGTGACACCCTGTCGAATGCAGGTGTACCTTGATAAGAGCCCTGCCACTTAGCAAGTAATAACGCTTTCGCTTGCTCTATTTCGTTAACTTTCACTGCAGCCTCTACTTTACTTGTGTTATCTGTTGTACTTTCACTTTCAACCGCTGTGTTGTCACTTGTACAAGCCATTAGCAAACTTGACAGTAAAAATGTCGATAATAATGCTTTTTTCATAGATGATCTCTAACTAGAATATGAATAACTGAGTAGGGTCAATTAAATTGGACACCATACTCTCTGTATTAATATTATATTAACAATATTTAACAAGTAATAAAACGTTCTCGTCCGACCTCTATCGTAAATACTAGAAATTTGACCGTATTCAACAATAATTATGTTTGTATTTATTGATCTAAGCAAAGAAAATTAACTTAGGATTTACTACAATAGACGCGTTATTATTTCTAGGTCAACAAGATACACTTATGATGCAAATTACCGATTTACAAAAAGAACAAAAAATAACACCCTTATTACGATTAGGGTTTCGCCCATTTTTTCTCAGTGGCGCAGTTTTCAGTATTGTCGCCATTATCCTTTGGCTATTAATGTACAAAGGCGCGATTAACCTATCACCATTAGGTGGCGGTTATTGGTGGCATATTCATGAAATGATTTTCGGCTTTGGTTGCGCCATTGTTGCAGGTTTTTTACTCACGGCAATACAAAATTGGACAGGCGTTCGCGGTGCCCAAGGCAGAACTTTACTCGTCTTATTTTTACTCTGGTTAACTGGACGCTTGGTCTTGCTGATGCCAAGCATATTCTCAGATACTCTAACGACAATAATAGACTTAAGCTTTTTACCTGCAGTGGCCTATGTATTAGCCAAACCCATTATTGCCACTAAGCAATACAACAATTTATTCTTTGTACCGTTATTGTTGCTGTTTACTCTAGCCAATTTAGAAATGCATTTGGCCATTTATTTTCCACAAACTTTTACTATTACCTATGCAGGATATGCTGGCGTGATGCTAGTAACGTTCTTAATGTCTGTCATGGCTGGGCGAGTCGCGCCAATGTTTACGGCTAATGGTACTAAAACAGCCAAGGTAACCCCATTACCTTGGTTAGATAAAATAACTAACGGTAGTTTAGCCATCGCTATGTTTTCATTATTACTTGAGCCTATCATTGGTTTTTCTCAGCAATTTTTTGGCATTATTTTAATTATTGCTGGCCTATTTCAAACCATGCGCTGGTTAAGATGGCGACCTTGGATAACACTTGGCGTACCACTACTGTGGTCTTTTCATTTTGCCATTAAGTTTATCGCTTATGGTTTAATTATTTTAGGTGCTAGCTACTTAATTCCTGAAATTCCTAGTAGCCACATGTGGCATTTATTAACTGTTGGCGGTATGGGAGGATTGATTTTAGCCATGATTTCACGTGTTTCTTTAGGCCATACGGGGCGTCCGTTATTACCTCCTAAAGCAATGACTGCCGCTTATTTTTTTATTACGTTAGCTGCGATAATTCGTGCCTTTGGCCCTTTTGCATTACCAGAGAAAACAGTATTATTTATCGATATTAGCGGAACATTTTGGCTATTCGCTTTTGGTATATTCGTGATTACCTATGCGCCAATGTTAATGAGTGGGAGAAAGGATGGTCGACCTGGATAGAACCGTCTAGAATAACGCATATTAGTAAGCAAAACGATGCAGGAAAATTAGCAATGAAAGCCGTATTTTTAGACCGTCAAACTTTTAGCTCGGACATCTCTTTTTCGGCCATTGAGCAGGAGGTAAGTGAACTAGTCTGTTATGCCAACACACCTGATGAGCAAGTGCTTGAACGGTGTAAAAATGTAGAGTTAGTTATCACAAATAAAGTCGTATTAACTGCTGAACTGTTAGTAAAACTTCCTGCGTTGAAATTAATTTGTATTGCGGCTACTGGTTATAATAATGTTGATATTAAAGCGGCAACATCATTAGGTATAGCCGTGACCAATGTTAGCGGTTACGCAGGACAATCTGTCGCCCAGTATGTACTGGCGCAAATATTAGAATACTATCAACAAACGTCTCATCACAACGCCAATACTGAACAAGGACATTGGCAAAAAAATGAGACTTTTTGTTATCACGGCAATGCCATCACAGAGCTTGCCGGAAAAACGTTAGGTATCATTGGCTATGGCCACTTAGGTCAAGCAGTAATCAAACTTGCTGATGCCTTTGGCATGACTGTTTTGATCAGTGAACGCGTTAATAGTCCCGAAATTCGCCAGGGACGGGTTAGCTTTGATCAAGTAATAACACAAGCTGATATTATCAGTTTGCATTGCCCACAAACCCCTGACACTGAAAATTTAATTAATAGCAATATACTCGCAAAAATGAAACCCACAGCAATGCTAATAAATACCGCTCGTGGCGCATTAGTTAACAGCACTGATTTATTAAGCGCATTAACAACTGAGCAAATAGCTTATGCAGTATTAGATGTATTAGAGCAAGAACCACCGCCAGCTGATCACCCATTGCTAAATGCCAAGCTAGCTAACTTAAAAATCACTGCCCACATCGCTTGGGCAAGTAGTGAAGCGCAGCAAAGATTAATTAATTTATTGAGTGAAAATATTGCGGTTTTTAAACAAGGTAAACAGTTAAATAGGCTTGATATTGCAAGCTAAAATTATTTACACTGAACTAACCGCTGAACACTTTGACCAGGTGATAGCACTTGGTAATCAAGTTCATGGCGAGGGTTATTTAACGCCACAAAATATTGCTGATTGGACAGCCTATGGCATCAGTAATAATATCAACAGTGGTTTTGTCGCTTTATCAAAAGATAATTCAAGTGAAAACCTTGTAGGTTTTCGCATCACCTTTGCGGCAAAACACTGGCAGATTAATCAATGGTGCAGCCCTAACCTGTGGCAAGTACAAAAAGATAAATGCTGCTACTTCAAATGCAATACCGTTGATGAAAACTATCGCGGTTTAGGGGTAGGAAAAAAATTACTGCAACTTTCTATAAACGCAGCTCAAAAACAAGGTTCACGAGCAGGAGTTTCACATCTATGGAAACAAAGCCCCAATAATAGTGCTGTTGCCTATTTTACTCGTTGTGGTGGTGAATTAGTAAAGTCTCACCCTGACAAATGGAATGAAGACAGTAAGCAGGGTTATAACTGTATTTTATGCGGACATGATTGTCATTGTGAAGCGGCTGAAATGATTATTTACTTTTAAGGCTTATCTGTTGAAATGTAAATTTACTGAAAGCTTGGTAACTTGTGCTAACTCTTCTATCGATAGAGCGCCATAGAACCTAGGATAACTCCAACCATAACCCCACCGAAAGCTTGTCGGTAGGTAAGGTGTTCCTCCAACTCTAACACCCGCTAACATTAACGCGGCTACCGTTGGTTCACCTACCTCGGTAACACATGCGTTAAGGCCTTTGTCAGAGACAAGCCGTTGTTGGTATGTGCCGCCTTGCCAATAATCAAAATCATGCTGTTGACAACATGTTAACCATAAGCTCTTTTGGTCAATCGTTCCATCAGGAAAAGCACTACATCCATCGCTAGTAAAAGGTTTTAAGGTATCTGCCTGTAAAAAGACTGAAACGAGTAATAAAACACTAGTCAGAAAGAGTCTAATAAACATGCTGATTTAACTCTTTTATTAATTCAGCTAACCGTTCAATTTTTACATTCGATAACTGACGATAATCGAAATAAGGGCAAACAATAACCCGCTCTGAACGATTAATGGCAAACTCACTATTAAGCCAGATAAGCTCAATATCAAGCAACCCTTTACTCAGTAAAGATTTAGCATAGGTTTTTCCGGTAATGATGTGTACAGCTTTTTGATTGGCATTTTGCGTTATTAATTTTAACTGTGGCGCACTAAATAAGAGTGACGTTTTTGAATGAGGCTGTAATAAAAAGTCATCACGATACTCTTGCCATGTTGGGGCAAAACTAGCAAAGTTGAATTGCTCCTTATCTAGCGCATACAATAACTTCGCATAAACATTAAACACTTTACGCCATCCATTACCGCAATGCTGACCTATATGAGTAATTTCACCTGTCGTTAATGCGGTTAATTGATCTAATTGCTGGTATTCATAAATAGGCGGCCTGTTAGCGATATACACCGCGATTTGATACTCATCTGTGCCAAAACCGATATATTGATCACTCACTATTATTTAAGCGCCAATCTATCGCTGATTTACCCTGATTTAATAACCAAGTATTCGCTTTCGAGAAATGCTGGCAGCCAAAAAACCCACGATAGGCTGAAAGTGGTGAGGGATGTGGACCATTTAAGACTAAGTGTTTACTGCCGTCTATACTACGCCCTTTCTTTTGAGCATGTGCGCCCCATAAAATAAAAACACAACCCTCATTATACTGATTAATTTGGGAAATAATTTCATCCGTAAAACGCTCCCAACCTAATTTAGCGTGTGAGTGGGCTTGGCCTTGTTGTACAGTGAGAACGGTATTAAGTAAGAGTACACCCTGCTCTGCCCATGAGGTCAGGTTGCCATGAGTTGGCGTGATAAAACCTTTAATATCGGTAACGAGCTCTTTATAAATATTAACTAACGAAGGGGGTGTTTTGATATTAGTGGTAACAGAAAAAGCCAAACCATGGGCTTGTGGCTGATTGCAATAATCACCCTTCCCTACGCCATGGTAAGGATCTTGCCCTAAAACCACCACTTTTACATCGGCTAAATCGCAAAATTCAAACGCATGAAAAACATCTTTTTCTTCAGGAAAAATGGTGATGCCTTGCGCACTTTGCTGAGTAATGCTTTCTTGCAGCTGGCAATAGTAATCTTGCTGTTGTTCTTGCTCAATTATCTGTTGCCAGTGAGGTTTTATCATTTAGTTTTCTTAAAATAGAAGAAAATACTATGCTAATAAATAAGCACGTAAATCAGCAAAGTCTTTACTCATGTCTTTAGACAAAATAGGTTCACCTGCACAATCTGCCAATTCTTTTGGCAAGCCAAGAGGTTGACCTAAGATACTTTCCACCACATCTTTAAACTTAGCCGGATGTGCTGTACCTAAAAATACGCCAAACTCGCCTTCAATCGCATTATATTGCAATGCTTTATAAGCAACAGCCGCATGTGGTTCACTGATATAACCCAATTTGCTTAACTGGATAACCGTAGACTGAGTTTGCTCTTCATCGATAGAGACTGAGCTAACACTACCTTCTTCAACAATACCCGATTTAAGCATATGCTCAACACGCGGCCAGTTGTTTGGGTTACTCACATCCATAGCATTCGAGATAGTGGCAACAGTCGTGTTAGGTGTCCACTCACCGGTTTCTAAGTAGCGTGGCACTGTATCGTTAAGGTTAGTTGCCGCAATAAAACGCTTAATAGGTAAGCCCATTGCTTTAGCAAATAAACCTGCCGTTAAGTTACCAAAATTACCACTTGGAATAGAAAAAACAATATCCCCTAAACTAGTCTTCGCTCGAGATATTTGCGCTACTGCTTCAAAGTAATAACAAATTTGCGCGAGTAAGCGACTGATATTAATTGAGTTAGCTGAATTTAAACCAATAGTGGTTGCTAATTCACTGTCACTAAATGATTTTTTAACTAATGCTTGGCAATCATCAAAATCACCCTCAACGCGCAACGTTTCAATATTACCACCTAAGGTAGTGAACATTTTCTCTTGTAATAAAGAAATTTTGCCTTTGGGGTACATGATAACGACACGGATATTATCAATACCATGAAAGGCATGAGCAACCGCAGCACCGGTATCACCCGAGGTCGCCGTTAAAATGGTTAATGGTTTTTTCTGACCACTTGCTTTGGCATCTTTAGCTACAAAAACTTGCAAGCATTTGGCCATAAAACGTGCACCAAAATCTTTAAAAGCTAACGTTGGACCATGAAATAATTCTAGAATAGCGCGATCATTAGTAATCGGTTGCAATTGCGCAGGAAAATTAAACGCATCGGTTACGATCTCAGTTAATTCTTTTTCCGTTAAATCTTCTTCAACAAAAGGAAGTAATATTTGTACACTACGCTCAACTAGTGGCATCGCTAATAATGCATCAATATTATCGAATTTTGGCATCGTCGCTGGGAAGAATAATCCTTGATTTTTACCTAAGCCTTGCTTAACTGCACCAGCAAAACTAACTTGCTCGTCATTTTCTTTTAAGTTATAAAATTTCACGTTAATTTCTCATTTTAAATTTTTGTATCTAGCTTTATATTTCTACTGCGCCGGTGTCATCAACTAAACAGACATGGACAAAACCTAAATCTGTTTGTAAGTAATTATCTTGTAACCAGGTTGCAAAGGCATTCGCTTGTTGTTCGTTGTCACAAACACAGAATAATGTAGGACCTGAGCCAGAAATACCCACAGCTAAACAGCCTTGTGCGGTTAAATAATCATGTGCTTGCTGGTACTTAGGTAATAAATTAGTTCTATAAGGTTCAGCGACTACATCCGTTAATACTGAAAAAGCCTGTGCTTTATCTTGGCGATGACAGGCATCAACAAAGGTTGCTAAATTTTGACCGTAGCTTATCACATCTGCACGGCTATAACTTGTTGGTAAAACATCACGGGCAGCTTTAGTTGACACTTCAATGCCGGGGTACGCCATCACATAATAACAATCACTAAAGCCGGGTAAAGTACGGCTAATGATTTCGCTATCAGGTACCATCAGTTGTAAACCACCTAAATAACAAGGAGCGACATTATCATAGTGTAAACTACCACTAATTTGTGCTTCCATTTGACCGGTCATTTGAAGGACTGTTTTTTCATCAAAACTAAAGTTTTTATGCTTAGCATAAAATGTATTTAAGCCGACTAAAGCAGCAACGACTGAGCAAGCACTAGAGCCTAAACCACTACCGACTGGCATTTTTTTATCTAAGGTCAGTGTAACATTGCTAATACTTTGTTTTGCATCAGTTAATGCTTGATTAAAAAGCTGTAAACATGACCAAACAATATTATCTTCTTTGTTACTTGGCAGTTTATCGGCAAAAGCACCGATAACCACTAGACTGTCTTCATCTGCCAATTCAACGGCTTTATCCACAGTAACGACATCACCCAATAAAGTACCATCAACCGGCTTAACAGCTAAGCCTAATACATCAAAACCAACGCTAACGTTGCCAATAGACGCAGGAGCAAATACTGACACACCTTGTTCTTGCGTTACTTCACGGCTAGAAAAATCATCATTTGTAACCTTATCTGTTCTCATTAGTGCTGCTGCTCCCAAGCGAGTGTTCTTAAAATATCACCAAAAACACCGGCAGCAGTAACCGCTGCACCCGCACCATAGCCACGTAAAACAAACGGTAATGGTTGATAATAACGACTATGAATAGCTAGCGCATTTTCACCATCTTTAATACTGTATAAGGGATGAGCGCTATCAACTGCTTCAATAGACACTTGGCATTTACCATCAACAATATTACCAATGTAACGTAAAACTTTACCTTCAGCACTTGCTGCAGCAATACGGGTACTAAAGTCACTATCTAGCTTAGTTAAGTTAGCCATAAATTCATCTACATTACCGCTGTCATCAAAGTCATTTGGTAATACTGATTCAATAGTAATATCAGACAATTCTAATTGCATACCGGCTTCACGCGCCATAATTAATAATTTACGAGCAACATCTAAACCACTTAGATCATCACGAGGATCAGGCTCAGTAAAGCCATTGTCTTTTGCGATTGCCGTTGCCGCTGACAGCGCCATCCCTTCATCTAACTTACCAAAGATATAAGATAAAGACCCAGATAAAACACCTTCAAAACGCTGAAGTTTATCTCCTGCTTTAATTAAACTTTGCAAAGTATCAATTACCGGTAAACCTGCACCGACAGTCGTTTCATATAAAAATCGACGATTAGTTTTTTGTGCGGTCGTGCGTAATTCTTGGTAATACTGCCATGAATCTGTATTCGCTTTTTTATTGGGTGTTACTACATGGAAGCCTTCAGCCAAATAACCAACATAACTCATTGCTAATGCTTCATTAGATGTTGAATCGACTAACACTGGGTTAATTAAATGATTATCACGTACAAAGCCTTTGATATTCTCAATGTTGACTTCTAGGGCTTCTTTATTATCAGCACCTTTTGTCATCGCTGCTTGCCAATTATCTAAATCGATACCGGCTTTATCAAAAACCATCCCTTTAGAATTAGCGATACCATAAACGGTTAAGGCAATATTTTGTTCTTTAAGACTGGCTTGCTGACGAGAAATTTGAGCAATTAATTCGCTACCAACAACACCACAACCCACTAAAAAAACATCAATTGTAGGCTTATGAGAGAAAAAGTTTTGATGGCTAATTTTCATTGCATCAGTACATTTACGTTGTTCAATGACTACTGAGATACTACGCTCTGATGAGTCTTGCGCAATGGCTACTACGTTAACTCTAGCTTGGGCTAACGAACTGAAGAATTTAGCCGCTACACCACGTTGATGATGCATACCATCACCTACCAAGGAAACAATTGATAACTCACCTTTTAAGGCAACCGGCTCAAGCAAGCCATTAAGTAGCTCTAATTCAAATTCTTCTTTTAAACTTTGCTCTGCACGTAGTGCGTCACTAGAATAAATGCAAAAACTAATGCAATATTCACTTGAAGATTGGCTAATTAACACTAAAGATATGTTTTCACGGCTCATAGTAGCAAAAACTCTGCTGGCCATACCCACCATTCCTTTCATACCCGGCCCTGACACATTAACCATCGTTAAATCATCAAGGTTTGAAATAGCTTTAACGCGTTTTTGCTGATCATTCTCATTAGAAATTAGGGTACCCGGCGCTGCTGGATTACTCGTGTTTTTAATGAGACAAGGGATATGGTACTGCGCGATTGGACCAATCGTTTTCGGGTGCAACACGCTAGCGCCGAAATAAGATAACTCCATGGCTTCTTGATACGACAAATAATCAAGTAATTTAGCTTCTTTAATCATACGAGGATCAGCATTATAAACACCATCCACATCCGTCCAAATTTCACAACAGTCAGCTTCCAGACATACTGCTAATACTGCCGCAGAATAATCAGAACCATTACGACCTAACGTAGTTATTTGCCCTTCACCACCGTTTCTATTAACACTCATACCAATAAAACCTGGCATTAACGAAACTTGGTTAAGTTTGTCATATTCCTTGGTAAATTTTTCTTTAGAAAGCACTAAATCAGCTACTGCATTCAATGATGATTCATTAGTAAGGAGAAATTTCTCTGGGACTAATAAAGAGACTTGTAAACCTGATGACTGCAATACCGAATCGAGGATAGCAACACTTAACCGCTCACCGGTACTAATAATGCGAGCACGAATATGTTCAGGGCAATAAGTCAACAACGTGATTCCTTGCATGTATCGCTGAAGCTGGTGCTCATAATTAATAAGTGCTTGCTCACAATGTTGAGAGTTAAATTCAGGTAAACTCGCAGATAAGTCTTCAATAATTGAGGTAATGGCACGTTTAAAGTGATTAAGATCCGTCACCATTTTGGCTTCATCACTGATATTCTCAGCCATGGCCACTAAATGATTTGTCACACCTTGTGGCGCCGAAACGACTACGGCAACTTTTGAGGATTGGCTTTGATCTTTGATGATATCGGCAACTTGACGAAAACGCTCAGCTGAAGCTAATGATGAGCCACCAAATTTAAGTACACGCATTATTTTTCCTACTTTATTTATAGTTAACAATTGCTCACTTTTTCACATAAAGACAATAAGTATCCTACATTGTCTATTAGGTTACTCCATGTGTCGTCATATGATCGTGAGCGACTATTTATTCTGAACATAAAAAAAGCCCGTCACCTTTGCAGGTCACGGGCTTCGATAAAATTATTTTTTTTACACGTTAGCCAGCGACCGCCATCTGAATTTGGGTGGTGGTAATAATAATAATGTGCTGAGATGTAATATTCATGGGTGGTAAAATGCCTGAATTAGCCACTCCTGTCAACCTTTATTAACACTAATAAAAGAGAATAAAAAGTTATAAACTATGCATAAAACACCATAAACGCTTTTTTTACCTACACATTCCACAGGATAAAGGTATTTTTATCCTTACGCTTATCTATGATACTTAATTGTTGGCCGCTAAATAAAAATAGGCCATAGAAAGCAGCATTGAGGCTCTATAAATAACTATCATCTGAATGCTGTAAATTTTAGTTTTCATCATAAAAAAATTTTACTCAATATTTCTATCCATTGAACTCACTTATTGAGCCATTTGGTCTTAATAAACGGTAAATATACTCACAAAAATTAAAACAGACGTTGAAGTAAATGGTTAACAGAATGTAGAAAAATGTAATCTATCTCAGTTAGGTTTGAGATTAATTAATATGACGCTAACCGCCACAACAAAGCAGACTGATTGATTTTCATCCATTTTTTAGCTTGAGTGTACTGAGGAAAATGCTTCGCAACAAGTTGCCAAAATTCTTTTGAGTGATTTAAATGTTCTAGATGGCATAACTCATGAACAACAACATAATTAATAACATTAATAGGCAACATCATTAATAAATAGTTAAAACTTAATTCGCCACGGTTATTACAGCTTCCCCATCTAGAACGGTACTGTCTTATTTTTATACTGACAGGAGTTAATGAGGTTAATTGAGAATAGGTTGCAACTTTGACTGGAATAATATCTTCCGCTTGCTGTTTAAAATATTTTTCAATATGCTTTTTAACCGCTGCAGCTAATAACACCTTATTGCTCAATTTTTTTTTATTCCGCTCAGCAACTACTATCGTAAGTATTTTCTTGTTATTAATACCCTCTGTTAATAAGGTATTCACTTGTTTGGCAAAAATAATATTTAAGGTGACTAATTGCCCAAATAAGAACAGTGTTGAGCCTTGACTAAAGTCACAGCAAAAATCATCAACTTGGCTCTGCTGTGCTATTTTAGCTTTTAGCCAAGCTGATTTTTTTTCAATAAGCGTATTAATGAACTTGTCATCCACACTATAGGGCGCTCGAACGAGCACTTGACCATAGCTAACTTGCAAGGAAAGTGTTTTGCGGCGACTGCGGACAACTTTGTATTCAATCACATTATTTATTCACAATGTTCATTAAAAAATATTAACTAAGCTCGTGTTACTTCACTTAGTGGAAGCCTTCTCAGTCTCTTTTTCAGCCGACTTTTTGGTGCTTTTTTTTGCTGGTGCTTTTGCGGGCGGCTTTTTCGCGAGTAAAGCAATTAACACTTCATCTCGATGTTGAGCTAAATAGATACTTAATTCTTCACTGGCGGCATCACTGAGATCTATGGTTGATTTTGCAAAAACATCGGCCAAATTATCAGCCATATCCAACATTTTGTCATAATCATCTGCTGATTTCTTATCCATAAATGTTTTTGCCTCCACCCCATGTCTAATGACGACAAATCGACTTTCAACTGCCATTATTATTCCTTAGTTATATTTGTGAACTTAAATTTGTGAACTTAAAAATATTCCAACTTGCCACGATACAATACCACAACAAACCATGGACTGTATATAAAACCAGTGCACTTTTGTTTTAAATCAAAATTTATCTACAATTTTTACTATTTCAACTCAAAACAAAACGATTCTGTATGTCTAATTGTCACAAAATGTAAATAAATATTAACACGATACAATGCCACTAAAGAAACAATACAAAGATGATCATAAACATAGGGATATCCGCATTAAATTAAAGCATGTCTTTTGTTACATCCTACATACCGGTGTTAACAACTTATAATTAAAAATAGCGCATTATTAATAGGGCGAAGCCTATAAACTTTCGCAATTTTAACAATGGATGGATAATATGATGGCAACATTAAAAACTGCACTTATCGCATTAACTACTGCAATTACTGTACTGGCGTTTAGTTTATCAAGCCAAGCAGCAATGAATCCCAACATAGAAAAAGCCTTAATAAGCATTTGTAAATCTGTTACGACGAATAAAATTCACAAATATAAAAGAACAGCTAAATCTTATCGTTTAAGAGATAAAACGATAGCGTTAAAAGTAATATGTAACGGTCAAGATATAATCAGCTTTGCTGAAAGTTATGGCGCAGATAAAACGGCTGCAACACTTCAAAGAAGCCTAGGTAAAGCGAATATTATTGATATCGCCGCGACAGAAATGCTTTTAGTAACTTTCACTGAGTAATTTAAGTATGTATGATTAAAAGAGCACTCTGACTAGTATCCTGAGTGCTCAATCTTATTTTTTAAAGTAAATTTATTTTCTGGTAACACTAAAAAATTTTTCTAGCCAAGACCTTTCATCCGTTTTTTCTTTTAAACAACCTTTGCTTACGGTTAATCCTGCGACAATAGCAGGATACATTACCGTGTTAGCACAATCTGAAGTGACCGCCTTACCCGTTTTTTTTTCAAATACCATCATAGCTATCGCGTCAGGTTGGGTGGTGCTTTTATTAACCACACCCTGCTTTTTAATAAACTCTGTAAAAAGCAATAAAGCACCGCTACTGCCTGTTAATCCAGCTGTTTTGTTATTATCTTTTCCCAACCAAGTAGTGACTAGGTTTTTCGTATCAAAGCCTACAAACCAACTATCGCGCAGATCATTACTAGTACCTGTTTTACCCGCAACTTTACTATTTTTCAATCGCCAAGTAAGCGATTTTGCCGTACCTGTGAGGGTCACCTGCTTTAAAGCATAGTCCATAAGATACGCGACATCAGTTGAGATAACCTTTGTGGAAACAGGTTTAAATTGCCACAACGTTTCACCATAAGATGAAACAATTTTATTGATTGCGTGTACTTCCTCTAACTCGCCTTGTTTAGCAAACGCTAAGTACATTTGATTAATTTGCAACGGTGACATATTAATCGCGCCAAGTAACATAGAAGGACGCGTAACAATATCTTCCTTAAATCCCAGTAAATGGATAGCCTTAGCAATATTTTCTAATCCCAAACTCATCCCTAAATTGACGGTGGGAATATTTAAGGAGTTAACTAAACCATCAATTAATGGTACTTGGTGGCGATACTTACCATCATAATTTTTAGGCTGCCACTTTTTACCTTGGCCATTATCACCAGCATCGCTACTCAAGGTTATAGGCTCATCGGCAAGCAAACTGGCAAAATTAAATTGCTCAAAACGCTCTAATGCTGCTAAATAAATAGCGGGTTTAATTAATGATCCTACAGGCCTTTTTGCGTCTAATGCACGATTAAATCCTGCATAGCCACTTTGTCTCCCTCCCACCAACGCACGAATTTCAGCACTTGAAATATCTGTAACAATCATCGCTGCTTGTAAATCTTTTTGATGATGTACTTTCTCTAATTGCGCTAATTGGCTAACTACACTTTCTTCTAATAACTGTTGAGAAACATGAGAAAATCCAGTAAACACTCTAATTCCTGCTTTTTGTTGATAGGTATTTAAGTGCTGGTTAAGTTCTCGTTTGACTAATTGCAGAAATGCAGGATATTTCTCTGTTTTAAAGCGTCGATGTTTACGTATAGACAATGACGAGAAAAGTGTTTGCTCAAACTCTTGTACAGAAAGTAAGTTTTGCTCAAACATCAGACGCAATATCAAATCACGACGCTGCTTTGCTCGTTCTGGATGTCGCCAAGGGTCATAATAACTTGGACCTTTTACCTGTGCTACGAGCAGTGCCATTTGCCCACTGTTCAACTCAGCTAAAGTCTTACCAAAATAAAACTTAGCCGCTAAACCAAAGCCATAAATACCATTAGCGTAATGCTGCCCGAGATAAACCTCATTAATGTAAGCTTCGAGCAACTGATCCTTGCTGTAACGCACTTCAATAATTAGCGCCATCAGTGCTTCTTTAACTTTTCGAACCAGTGTTCTTTCCCTTGTTAAAAACATATTTTTAACAAGTTGTTGCGTTAACGTGCTACCACCTTGGACAGTGCGACCAGCAATAATATTGTTATACAAGGCACGTAAAATACCCAGCGGAGATACCCCTTGATGATGATAAAAATCACGATCTTCAATCAACAATAATGTATCAAGTAAAAGTGTGGGCATGTGTTCTAATGCTACTAAAACACGGTCTTCCTTATTGTTAGGCACTAATCTCGCTAATAGTATCGGTTCTAATTTTACTTGTTCTACAGCATCACCCTCAATAAATAGCTTACTCACTTTATTATTCGTAAAGTCTATGGTTAAGCGTACGGCTTCAGCACTAGCGTTTTCAGAATTATCGAGCTCTACATTAGGAAAAGCAAATGCACGCCGATAAATAATTAATCGCTGAACCGATTGGGCAAACTGCCCAGGTAACGTTACTGACTCAACTTTATTATAGCCATTAATTTTCAGTGACTTTGTGATGAGGTTTAGATCAATAATATCGCCAATAAGAAAGGATTCTATTTGACCATAAATTTGCGCAGGAACTTGCCATCGCTGACCTTCAAAGGTCTTTTGTACTTTTGCATCTAAATAAATCATAAAAAGAGCTAAGGCAAAAGAAAGTGCAAAGACTAACTTTGCTCCGGTAATAGCCAACCAACATATCCATGATTTATTTGAACTAACCAGCTTTTCCGTTTTTTTCTTTGTAGGCATAAATTAACGTAATCCTAGTTTTGATTTTTTAAGTGACGCTTCATTTTATTGGTGGGCTCAGCATTTACAGGGTCGTCTGGCCAGAAGTGTCTTGGATAATTTGATTTCATATCCTTTTGCACCGATTGATAACTACCCGCCCAAAATTTTGCTAAATCTTGTGTCACTTGAATAGGACGTTGTGCTGGCGATAATAACTCTAATAATAATGGGATACCTTGATTATTATTCAGATTTCCTATGGTAGGCGTTTGTATTGAGCCATACAGTTCTTGCATGGGTAATGAGACCTTAGGCGATTTTTCTTTTGAATAACGAATAGGGCAATGACGACCCGTTGGGCCAATATAAACACTAGGTGCGGCTTTTTTTAAAACTTGCTGTTGTTGATAATCAAGTAACGATAATAACATTGATGATAAATCTACTTTAGCCAACTTAGCCGTCGACTTTATTTCTCCAACAAAAGGAGAAAACCAATCAGATAAACTCGCCAATAATGCTTTTTCGCTAATGTCGGGTAAGTTGTAAGTTGAAAAATAATCATTCAACCATTGCCATCTAGCTTTCAATGCTAAGTCTTTCTCTTGCCAATTAAGAAAACCTAACCCTTTTTGTTTAACGAGGTCACACCACATTTTAGCGATACTGGCTTTTGTTAACGTATTTTGACTTGTTTTTTCTTGCAAAGTCAGTGCGGCTAATTTCGTTTGTGAACGAGCCATTATTCTACCGCTAGCCTGATCAAAAATGGCAATGTCTTGCTCAATAATTTTACCCGCGAACACTTGTGCTATTTGGGATAAATCAATAGTAGCAGCCAAACGAACTTGTAAAACTCCTTGGGATTGCATTAAATCAGCAATCACCAAAAAGTATTCTCCGGCTAACACATCTTGATCATTTAAAGTGACCCCTTTGCCATTAGCACAAATAAAGTCACCTAGTGCTCCACGTGCTTTAGCTACCCGTTCTGGGTAAGCATACGCAAGTAATAAACCGGTTTTATCTAAGCCTATATTCATTTTAACCAGTGAATCAAGGCCTGTTAATTTCATTTTTTGTGCTAAATTTTTAACTTGTTTAATAATATTAGCGAGCACACCATAAGGTTTATGCCATTGAGATATTAACTGAGTTATTCTGTGTTCGAGATTACAATCAAATCGACTCTGTTCATTGGGTAAAATGTCTCGCTCTTCTAACAATGCCGTCATCATACACGCGAGAAAAGTCAGCTGTTTAACATTTTCTTGTGGTAATTCTTTCGCTATTACCGTGTTTGCACACAGTAACATGTGTGCAAAGCGAGGGTGACAAGGTAATTGTGCGACTTGATCACCATGCTTAGTTAATCGGTTATTCTGATCAATAATGGCTAAATTTTTCAACTCTTGCCATGCTTGCTGCTCTTTAACTGTTGTGGGCAGCTCTAATACAGGTAAGTCAGCTAACGTATTCACTCCCCATCGTGCCACTTCTATTAGCGTAGGTAGTAAATCAGCTTGCTGAATGTCATTCACACTTTGATCAGGTCGTCGTTCAAAATCATCTTTTGCATATAAACGAATGCAATGTCCCGCCGTTAAACGACCGGCTCGCCCTGCTCTTTGTATCGCAGACGCTTTGGCTATTCGCTTTTGCACCAATTTATTCATCAAACTAGCACTGTCATAACTTGCGACTTTTTCTAAGCCACAATCAATCACTAAACTAACGCCTTCAATGGTCAGTGATGTTTCAGCAATATTAGTGGCTAGTACTAATTTTCGCTTGCCCGACTGACAGGGTTCAATCGCCTGCTGTTGCTGCTTTAACGTTAAATCACCAAATAAAGGACAAAGCAATAAGTCATCAATAATATCTGAACTTAATGCTTGCGCAATAAAACGAATATCGGCAACACCTGGGAGAAAAACTAACGTAGAACCTTGATGTTCATAGGCTTGCTGTTTAATAACATTAAGCGCATGAACCCGCCAACGTTGAACATTAGCAGGTGCATTATAAGTGATCTCAACAGGATAACTTCGCCCTTCACTAGCAACCGTAATCGCCTCTGGCAATGCTTTACTTAAATAATCCGTGTCTAAGGTGGCCGACATCAATAGTATTTTTAAATCATCACGTAAACCTTGCTGAATATCACGTGTTAACGCAAACGCTAAATCGCCTTGTAAACTGCGCTCATGAAATTCATCAAACACAACTATAGAACAGTTACCTAACTCTGCATCGTGTTGAATGATTTGCGTTAAAATACCTTCAGTAATAACTTCTAAACGAGTATTTTTAGATACTTTTGTTTCATTACGCAAACGATAGCCAATAGTTTGACCTACCGGTTCATTTAATTGATTGGAGAGATAAGTCGCAATATTTTTAACGGCAAGGCGACGTGGCTGTAATAAATATATTTTTTTATCTGTTAGCACTTCAAGGTTAAGTAACCACAAAGGTAAGCAAGTCGATTTTCCCGCCCCCGGTGGCGCAGATAAAATCACCGTAGGGTGTTCTATCAGTGATTGACAAAAATGAGTTTTAATTGCTTCAATAGGCAAAGGCGTTGATGCTGACATAGTAAGCTAAACAGTAGAAGAACAATAAAAAACAATAGTAGTTATTATAACAATTTTTATTCTTGAATAGTCAATCAAATTAAAAAATAGCCAAGCTACTGATATTATTTGCAATAATAACAACATAACAGAGTAAATATTGTTGATAATTAACAAACGACGATGGCAATAACCCGACTTTTGTACTGTCAATATAGACGTTTAATTGCTGGATGTATAACTTGAAGCCACCGACTCGCGGTCGGCATATAAATATTAAAGTAAATATAAACGGTAGAAATAAAATGTATGCCCTTGGCAAACCCTTAAAAAATTGCTATCAATAACGTCAGATAAAACTTAACCAAAAGAAAAGCACTCATGCAATATTCAACACAAGGAAGCTACCGTATTGAACAAAAAAACAATATTTTATTGATTGATATTGACGAGCAAAGCTCTTTCGATGATGTTGTCAGCGCACAATACCATAAGGATATTAAAACTATGACACAGAAAATGCGTCATAGTCCATGGGCATCACTCATCACATTTAAAGGTATGGGTGTATTTTCCCCTGACGCTGAACAAAGTTTAATTGAAACAACGCATTACCGAGTAGAAAATGGCATGGTAGCCATTGCTTCCGTTATCCTTGACAGTGCCTATGCCGACATTTTGCAGCTGCAGCTACAACGTATTTATCAAAGTAGCTCTGTTCAATTTAATTTTTTTAGCGACACTAAATACGCCAAAGATTGGTTAGATAGTTTTATTCAGTAAACGCCTGTGTTATCACATGGTTTTATCGTAAACCTCCCAAAGTAAATTATTGACATCAACAGAAATTGGCAATTCAATATTTCATAACGTAAAATTAAAAAAACTGATGAGTTATGCGATTTAATGAAAACTAATTTAAAAAAAGCGACCTTAATAAAGCGATATAAAAGGTTCTTAGCTGACGTAATACTTGAAGACGGCACCACGACAACAATACATGTATCGAACACCGGCTCTATGAAAAATTGTGGCTGCGAGGGTGACACTGTTTGGTATTCAACATCAGATAATCCTAAAAGAAAATATCCTTATAGTTGGGAATTAACAGAAACTAAACAAGGGCATATCATTTGCGTTAATACTATTGCTGCAAACCGATTAGTAGAAGAAGCAATTAGTAACTACGTTATTACTGAAGTAAACGCTTATGAAACGATTAAACGTGAAGTTAAATACGGCACTGAAAATAGTAAAGTCGATTTTATGCTTACCGATGCCAACAAAATAGATTGCTATCTAGAAGTAAAAAGCTGTACTTTTTTGGAAAATGAGCAAGGCTATTTTCCTGATGCCGTTACCGTTAGAGGTCAAAAGCATATTCGTGAACTGATTGAAATGGTTGAGCAAGGCAAAAGAGCTATTTTACTTTTCGCAGTATTACACAGTGGAATAAAGAGTGTCTCTCCAGCTAATCATATTGATTCTAAATATGGCGAACTCCTACTAGAAGCATCTAAAGTGGGAGTTGAGATAATTGCCTATAAAGCACATCTATCTGTTTCAGAAATGATATTAACATCCAAAATTCCCGTTAATATCTTCCGTTGATATATAATATTAATGTGTTTTTTATTTGGAAATAGACTAACCGTGCTATCTTTAAATTTTATCCATTGATTAAAATAAAAATTTCAGTGTATAGCCTATAAAATAATTATTAATTATCACTAAAAACGAGATAATGGTTGACTAACCCTAGGGAAAATTGCTAAAAGAGCCTGCTCGTTTAAAAAGTCACGGATGATGGCTGAGCGCCCATTGTTTTCGAGTTGAGTAACTCATTGATATAAAAGTAAATGTTTTTTATTTTGACTTTATTAACTCGAAGGATTGATTTTTATCATAAGTGACACCATATAGTTCTGATATTTTAGGTCTATTATATAATAGTATTGGCAATTACAACCAAGGTAGCCGTTAACTGATGTCTTCATCAAACAACCTTGGTCCTTGTAGTATTAGGAGATTTAGCATGCCAAAAAGCAAAGGTAAAACATTAGGTATATTAGCATTAGCTGGCGTTGAGCCGTATCAAGAAAAAGCTAAAGAAGAATATATGGGTTCCCCCCAACAAAAACATTTTAAAAAGATCTTAGATGCATGGCGTTTACAACTTCGTGAAGAAGTCGATCGCACCGTAACTCATATGCAAGATGAAGCTGCCAACTTTCCTGATCCGGTTGATAGAGCAGCCCAAGAAGAAGAGTTTAGTCTTGAATTACGTACTCGAGATCGTGAACGTAAACTTATCAAAAAAATTGAGAAAACGTTACAATTAATTGAAAATGACGATTTTGGCTTTTGTAAGTCTTGTGGTATCGAAATCGGTATTCGACGTTTAGAAGCCAGACCTACTGCCGATCTTTGTATTGAATGTAAAACCTTAGCAGAAATTAAAGAGCGCCAAATGGCTGGCTAAGTCATTGACTAAAAAAGCCTCATTAAATAACACTCTGCTCTATGAGCGACCACAGTTACTAAGCTGCAACGCTTACCGTGGTCGTTTTGCTCCATCTCCTTCTGGATTACTCCATTTTGGTTCTTTAATCGCCGCTCTGGCTAGTTTTTTAGATGCTAAATCTTCTGTTACTCCTCACGGTAATTCAGGCACATGGCTAGTACGCATAGAAGACATTGATCTTCCTCGCGAACAAGTTGGGGCAAGCTCTGCTATTTTAGCAACCCTTGAAGCGTTCGGCTTGTATTGGGATGAGTCTGTACTTTATCAAAGCCAACAGTCAGAAATTTATCAAGACACCTTGAGCGATTTGCAACAGCATCATCTCAGTTATTATTGTCAATGCACTCGGGCAGAAATTAAAACGCTTGGCGGAATTTATCAAGGCCATTGCAAAACGCTACGCCACGCTAAAAACAACAGTGCTATTCGCTTAATCAATCAATATGGTTTTTATCAATTTGATGATATTTTTCAAGGTAAAGTAGCTTGTGAGCAAGCATTAGCCAAAGAAGATTTTATCATTCATCGTAAAGATGGATTATTTGCTTATCAACTTGCGGTGGTCGTTGACGATATTCAGCAAAATATTAACCATGTTATTCGTGGTTGTGATTTACTTGAACCCACCGCAAGACAATTAACATTATTCGCCACATTAAATAGCTCAACACCAAAATATGGGCATGTGCCATTAGCGGTAACAACGAGTGGCTATAAACTAAGTAAGCAAAATAAAGCCCCTGGTATTAATAACGACAACCCACAACCAGCATTAATCGCAGCGTTAAAATTTTTAGGGCAAGCGCCTGAACCAAAGCTAGTCAATGAAAAAGTTGATGATATTATCAACTGGGCGATTAATAATTGGTCACGAGATAAAGTAGCTAAGGTTAAAGAAATAAGTATCAAATAAACTGACTTACGCGATAATAACGATTCGCCTTTTACCTTCACTTTTAAAAGTAATTTCAGTGCAACTGAAGCGAATGAATATATACCCGATCCACTCGAAGATGCATGATTCAGCTGGAACGGTTATTAACCATAAGAGTATATGATATGAATCTTAATTTTTCTGAATTTTCTCCGAATCAGCGTTATCATTTAATGACGCAAACAATTATTCCAAGACCTATTGCTTGGGCGTTAACCGACTCAAGTAATGGTCAATTCAATTTAGCGCCTTTTTCTTATTTTACTGCGGTATCAAGCGCACCACCTATTTTGATGATTTCCCTTGGCAATAAACCTAATGGAGATAAAAAAGACACCTTAGTTAATGTCGTTAACACCAAAAAGATGGTGATACATATCGCCTCAGATCAAGATGCAGCGGTAGTCACTCAAACGGCAGAAACCTTACCCCATGGAGAATCAGAATTAACTAAATCAGCCTTAAAAACGGTTGCTTTTGATAATTTCTCGCTACCAAGACTAGCCAATTGTGACATTGCGTATGGCTGTGAACTTTATGAAATAAAAGAACTTGGTGATGTACCACAAAGCTTAATTTTTGTCGAAATTAAACAACTATATATTAACGATAACGCGATTGAACTTGACGCAAAACAAAGAATAACAGTACATGCCGATAAAATAAAACCCTTAGCACGGTTAGGCGGTGGCGAGTACGCCACAATCAATAACTCATTTAGTCTTACTAGACCTAAATAACACTCATTAACAACATCAGGAAACATCATGTCTAAAACTATTGTAATAACTGGTGCAAATCGCGGCATAGGCCTCGCTATGGCGAAAATTTGTCAGCAACGTGGTGACACTATTTATGCTTTATGTCGCCAAAGTTCTCAGCAACTCGATGGGCTAAAAGTCAATGTTATTGAAGGTATTGATATAGCCACTGATGCGGGTATAGCACTGGCTATATCTGCACTTTCTGATGTCGCTATCGATTTACTCATTAATAATGCTGGAATCTTACGCGATGAAAGCCTGATCCATTTTAATAAAGAGTCAATTATTGAACAATTTAATGTCAATGCTTTAGCACCAATCGCGTTAACACAAGCATTGCTTAGTAATTTATCTAAAAACAGTAAAGTTGCTTTAATTACCTCAAGAATGGGTTCAATAACAGATAACGATTCCGGTGGTCGGTACGGCTATAGAATGTCAAAAGCAGCGCTAAATATTGCCGCAGTTTCGCTTGCTAAAGATTTATCAGCACAAGCGATTGCTGTGGGTATTTATCACCCCGGTTATGTGCAAACTGACATGGTGAATACGTTAGGTCAAACCACTAATGGTGATATTAGCAGCGATTTAGCCGCCAAACGTTTACTGGCATTAATAACCGAATTGACCATGGCTGAATCTGGCGTATTTAAGCATTCTAATGGCGAAATATTACCTTGGTAGAAAGTAATATGTGAATACTTAGCTTCTTCAATGCAGCGACAACTAAAAATCGCTGCTTTTTCATTCTCTTTTTTGCTTGATTGTTATATCATTGCCCCTAATTAAACAAATAACTTTTCATCCACTTCTATTTTCTAAAAGGCCAGCGATTATCAAACGCGTCATCAATTTATGTAAAAAGGTTTTTAGCAAAAAAACCAGCAATAAAACTCAAGCAAATACAGTAGTATCGACACTAGTGCAACCAATAGTATTATCTCGAAGTCAACATTCTGTTTCTAGAAAACTACTTAGCCCAAGTGCCTTAAAAGTACTCTATCGCTTAAACAAAAGCGGCTATGACGCCTATCTTGTTGGTGGTGGTGTCCGCGATATTTTATTGGGTTTGAAGCCAAAAGATTTTGATATTGCGACTAATGCTACACCTGACGAAATCAAAGCCCTCTTTCGGAACTGTCGTTTGATTGGTCGCCGTTTTCGTTTAGCGCATATTGTTTTTGGCCGAGAAATAATTGAAGTGGCAACCTTTCGTGGCCATCACGATAATGCTTCAGAGCAAGAAAAGAATTGCACTAAAACCTCAAAACAAAGTGAAGATGGCATGTTATTGCGTGACAATATTTACGGCACTATAGACGAAGATGCCGAACGTCGTGATTTCACCATCAATGCGCTGTATTACTCGAGTAAAGATTTTAAAGTGTATGACTTTGCCAATGGCGTTAAAGACGTTGAAGACAAAGTCATCCGCTTAATTGGCGACCCCGAAACACGCTACCGTGAAGATCCTGTGCGTATGTTGCGTGCCATTCGTTTTGCCACCAAACTTGATATGGAAATATCACTCGAGACTAGCTCCCCCATCAAAGAACTTTCATCATTAATGGCTAACATACCTGCTGCGCGAATGTTTGAAGAGTTTCTGAAACTGTTTATTTCGGGTAAAGCAGTCGCTAACTATGAACAACTTCGCAGCTATAATTTATTTACTTACTTCTTCCCTGCGGTTGACCAAGAACTGAATAAAAATAACAAACTGCTTGAGCGTTTTATTCTACTTGCGATGGAAAATACTGATAAACGCTTGAACAATGAACAACGTGTCACACCGGCCTTTTTATTCGCAGCGATGCTTTGGTACCCATTACAGAAGTATATTCAACAAGTTAATACCAATAATCAACTTGCTCCTCAGGATGCTTTTTTTGCGGCATTAAGTGAAATAATGCCTGAGCAACAACGTAGTATTGCCATTCCTAAGCGTTTTCAAGGGGTAATGAAAGATATTTGGATTTTACAAGATAAACTCGCTCGCCGTGAAGGAAAACGCGCCTTTAAAAGCTTTGAACATCCTAAGTTTAGAGCCGGTTATGACTTCTTGTTATTACGAGCAGAAATTGAAAATACGCCTGAGTTAATTGAACTAGCCAAATGGTGGACTGATTTTCAAACGGTATCAAATGACGCCCGTATGCAGATGATTAAAGGGATTAAAAGCTCACCAGTTAGCAAGCGTCGCACGCCAAAAAAGCGTAAAAAACCAACCGAAAGTACCAATAACTCAAGCGCTGATAGTTCAACCGTTGAATAAGCATTATGCATCCCCTCACAACAATTGCCTATATTGGCTTAGGTAGTAATTTGGTTGAGCCAATTAAACAGGTACAAGACGCTATTGAAGAAATTAAAAAATTAGCACACAGTCACATAATTAACGTGTCGTCATTGTACTTAAGTAAGCCTATGGGCCCTCAGGATCAAGACGATTATGTTAACGCAGTTTTAGCGCTTGAAACAAAGCTAGCTCCCCTTGAATTACTTGATGCCTTACAAAGCATTGAAAATAAAGCAGGCAGAGTGCGTAAAGAAAATCGTTGGGGCGCACGTATTTTAGATCTTGATATTATTTTATTTGGTAACGAAATCATTAATACTGAGCGTCTTATTGTACCCCATTATGGTATGAAAACACGTGAGTTTGTTTTATTGCCTCTAGCCGAAATTGCTGCCGACTTAATGCTGCCATCCTCAGTCGCTGCAGATAGACAAAGTATAAAGTTTTTGAGTCAAAACATTGCTAATAACGCGATGGTAAAGCTAACGCTGAGCTGAAGGAATATTGCAGTTAAAATAAAATTATGCCAAAGTACTCCAATTGAGTAATTGTCAAAAATAATGATAACAACAAGTTATATTAAAAATCACACCTAAAATAGGTACCGCTGGAACAACTATGGCTAAAATAACCACATCCACCTTGTTAAAAATGAAACAACAAGGCGAAAAAATATCAACCATTACAGCTTATGATGCTAGCTTCGCTAAGCTATTCGATCAAGCCGGCATACACGCCATTTTAATTGGTGATTCCCTCGGTATGGTATTACAAGGCCAAGATGATACATTGCCAGTCAGTATTGATCATATGGTTTATCACACCCAATGTGTGAAACGTGGCGTCGAAAACACCTTGATCATCGGTGACATGCCTTTTATGAGCTATGCTAATTTAGAGCAAGCCTTAACCAATGCAGCCAAGTTAATGCAAGCAGGCGCTAGTATGGTGAAAATGGAAGGTGGGGCTTGGCTTGTTGACACGATTAAAGCCTTGGTTGAGCGAGGTATTCCCGTCTGCGCCCACTTAGGGTTAACGCCTCAGTCAGTCAATGTATTTGGCGGTTTTAAAGTACAAGGTCGTGAAGAAGCAAAAGCGCAGCAAATGATTATAGATGCGCAAGCATTAGAAGCCGCAGGTGCACAATTACTCGTATTAGAGTGTATTCCAGCCCCATTAGGTAAAGCTATATCAGAAGCAATTACTATTCCAACGATAGGTATTGGCGCAGGTAAAGATACCAATGGGCAAATATTAGTAATGCATGATGCTTTAGGTATTTCTTGTAGTTACATGCCTAAATTTTCTCGAAATTTCTTACAAGAAACGGGTGATATTAAAAAATCTATTGAATTATATATCAGTGAAGTAAGCCAAGGTAATTTCCCCGGCGAAGATCATATATTTAAATAGTGTCTAGCTTAGGGCACAGTCTAAAAATAAAAACCGCTCAGTAAGAGATAAAAATGAAAACAGTTGAAAGTATAAAAGAGTTACGTGCACAAGTTAAATCATGGCGCATGCAAGGTCTAACTATTGCTTTTGTACCGACCATGGGTAATTTACACGATGGGCATTTAGCGCTGGTTAAAGCCGCTCATCTTCACGCCGATAAAGTAATAGCCAGTATTTTCGTGAACCCAATGCAATTCGGTTTAAGTGAAGACATTGATAATTATCCAAGAACATTAGCCCAAGATAAAGCGAGCTTGATAGAGGTAGATACTGACTTATTATTTACCCCTACCGCAGATATTATTTATCCAAAAGGTTTTGGTGAAAATAGCTATGTTGAAGTACCCAATATTTCAGATCTTTATTGTGGTGCCAGTCGACCTGGACATTTTCGCGGTGTCGCAACGGTAGTGTGTAAGTTATTTAATTTAGTTCAGCCTGACAGCGCTTGTTTTGGCTCTAAAGACTATCAACAGTTGCAAGTCATTCAAACCATGGTTGAAGATTTATCCATGCCTGTGGAAATTATTCCAGTAGAAATCATTCGTGAAACGTCAGGCTTAGCAATGAGTTCACGCAATGGTTACTTAACACCAGAAGAACTCGCAATAGCACCTGCGCTTTATCAGACCTTACAATGGTTAAATACTGAGTTACGTAAAAGCCATCAACCAAGAGACCATGCTGTACTAATAATGCAAGCAAGTGAAAAAATTGATAATGCGGGCTTGAAAACTGATTATATTAATCTATGTCATGCAAAAACGTTAGCACCGGCAACGCCAAACGACAAAGATATTGTTATTCTAGCGGCTGCTTATCTAGGTAAAGCTAGGTTAATAGATAACATGCCTGTAAGTCTGTAGTTCAAACAATTAATGGGTATTAATATTCTGATTATATTTCTACCCGTAATGAATAAAACGCACTCACGTTATGCCCTGATCATTAGTAGATATAGACAACCTCTATAGCTCTTTCGGTTTGGCACTCATATGAAGCCATTTCAAATTCTCGACAATTCCAAGGACGCTTTTCATAAATAGTACACATATAAGTGTCACGATCTAACGCTGAGCACCAACCATCTTCTAAACGTAACATTGTTTCACCGCCCCATTCATCAACAGCAATATGCTCGTAGGGAACACCTGTGTCTGTAACAAGTAGAACCTCTAAACGACAACAACAGGCCTGACAATTTGAACAGGTGATTTCCGTTTCTGGTACCTTTTTAATATTAATAGCGATGCACATTATCAAATAGAATAATGGTGTATTTTACCCTAACTAAGCCAACTGTGTTGTTCTTATTTGTTCGCTTTATTTAGCTTGAGGTATCGAATACGTTCCAACCACATGAGCAACAGCTTTTGGATCACCTTCAGAAAATAAAGAAACCTCTCCAACAATTAACGACTTTCCTACTTTGAGTAAAGTACACTCACCAATAATATCTTTATCTGACGATGGCTTCCTCATAAAATTAATCGATAGACTCGTTGTGACCGCAAGGGGAATTATTCCAATTTTTCCTAGAATAGCGACATATAAAGCACAATCGGCCACCGTCATTAATACAGGTCCTGAGACTGTTCCACCAGGTCTTAATTCATCAAATCCAATGGTTTGTCTTACTACTGCTGATTTTTCTCCAATACTTTCTATTGTACATTTAGCCTGAGGAAAGTCTTTTTTCATGAACTCAGTTATTTTATCTTTAGCGGTTATAGTCGTTATCAAGGTAGTTCTCCGAAAGTTAATACGAAAATAACAGGCTAATATTACTGGCTTAACGTGCTTAGTAAAACCTAGCCAACTATTTTTTATTCTATGTTATTTAACAGTGTAAAGAACTAAAATCCATTTATATACGTATAAAAATAAATAACCAACCGGATAGTAATTAAAATGTTTTCATTCTTTAAGAAAGACCCAGTAAAAAAATTAAATACACTCTATGAAGCCAAACTAAAAGAAGCCATGTATGCACAAAGAAATGGAGATATTAAATCCTATTCAATGATTACTGCTGAAGCTGAAAAGATAGCCATTCAAATACAAGAATTAGAGAGTTCAAAAAGCAAACTGAAACCTGAATAATAAAGATCCACTGGCTATGGTAATATTAGGTGATAGTCTATTCGGTTTAACTCATGCCATTCAAGACTTGTGAAGTGTCTTTAACACGGATGGCAATCGTATTTTATGGCAACCCACAAACTCTATCACTGACTTGATTCAGATCACTCATGTAGTCTTAGTGCATGAGGGTGGTTATTAACATCTATCACGAACCTGCGAATAATATTCATTTATATCTGCGGTAATGTATGATTTTTTGGATTGAAAGCGGGCAAGACTGTGCACTAATGCTGGTTGAAATTAGTATTGAGTTGATTTTTTTTGTTTTGTTATAGAACAAAAAGACAAGTAACCGCTTGATTTACAAGCGGTTACTTTGAATGGTTGAGTTGACACATAAGCCGGGTTTTGTATCTTTTCCGAAGAAAAGTGACAATCATTCGTCTAGGCCTTAAATCGCTCTAAGGCTCAAGCAACCTACCCGGTTTCCACGCGAACCACGCTTATACTATCTAAACTTTCGCCTACATAGTCATGAAACCCTATTTGGTCTTGCTCCGGGTGGAGTTTACCCTGCAATTACTGTTACCAGCAATCCGGTGCGCTCTTACCGCACCCTTTCAGCCTTACCTGTGAAATTTCCGAAGAAACAACCATCGGCGGTCTTCTCTCTGCTGCACTTGTCGTCGGCTTGCGCCGCCCAGGCGTTACCTGGCACCCTGTTCATTGGAGCCCGGACTTTCCTCCCCCTAAAAATACTTACGTAAATTAGGCAGCGATTGTCTAGTCAACTCGACGCGCATTCTACCTGTTAGCTAGACAGTGAGCAAGTTATTCTACTACCGTGAGAATAGCGTCAAAAATCCGATGGTTCCGTGTTTTGAATGTACTTCACGTTTCTTATTCACGTTAGGAACCGTTATGCTTTAAAACTTAACGCAATATCATATAATGCATTTTTTTTCACACCATGAATTTCTGCTGTAATAGCACAGGCTGTTTTCGGTTTCATTTCGCCTAACAACAATTTTAATGTTTTGATCACTTCGTTAGAGATAGCATTCACATCAATTTTAAAGCCTTCGATAATCAGCACCATTTCACCTTTAAGCTGGTTGGGGTCTTGCTCTAACCAAGCCAGTAAATTATCAGCGGTATCTGAATGAATGGTTTCAAACGTTTTAGTCAACTCGCGGGCAATAACAACATAACGATCCCCACCTAGCGTGCTAACTACATCTTTTATCGTGTCAATTGCGCGCCTCGGTGCATCATAAAAAACCATGGTTCTAGGCTCATTTACTAAGGCTAGTAATGTACTTTGTCTAGCGCCTGACTTTGACGGTAAAAATCCCTCAAAAGAGAACCTATCTGTAGGTAAGCCTGCTACACTCAACGCAGCAATAGCAGCACATGCGCCTGGGATAGGAGAAACTGGTAAATTAAGACTACGACAGTGTCTCACCAAATGAAAACCAGGATCGCTAATCAGCGGCGTACCTGCATCAGAAACCAGTGCAATACTTTTACCCTCTTGTAACAATTGTGCAATATAATCTTGTCTTTGTCGTTCATTATGGTCGTGCAGCGACAAGGTTTTATTTTTAATGTCTGAAGCTGACAACAATCTTTTTGTATGACGCGTATCTTCACAAGCAATAATATCAACCTGCTCTAATACCGCTAACGCTCTTGAGCTGATATCACCTAAATTCCCAATAGGAGTCGCAACAATATATAAAGTACCGGGGTTTATGTTAAATTCGCTCATGTAAACTGACTTCTCTCATTTTAATTTAGTTGAGACTCACTGCAATGGCGTTTATTATAACCCCACAGCGAAATAAAAACGCACGGATTTTCCAATTTGAGCAAAACTAATTTTTCAGCCGGTTTATTTACAAGGAATTGCTTTGACTAGGCCACTTAAGTACACAAATACCAATATTTTATTTGGGACAATATTACTCATTACCTTTTTCTTGAACGGTTGTAGTACCCAAACTTCTGTGGACAACAGACCAGAAATAACGGTTGTTCATAAAGCCAATCAAGTAACCGCTGGCCAAACAGCCGAAGAAAAACTGGCACTAGCTAAAACTATTAACAATTTAGCACCCACGTCGTTATTAACAGCACAAATCAATACGCTATTAGTTGAGTCCAGTGAGTTGTTTTTTCAACAACAAAATTTTTCAAAAGCCCTTTGGTTAGCTAATATAACCTCGAGTTTAGTGATAAAAAATCCCGCTTATACTTATCGATTGTTACTGGTTAAGACAAAAAGTTTACATGCACTGAACTATCATCAATCAGCCTATAACCAATTACAACTTACCCGTGAATTAGTGACTTATGTCAATACTAACAACCCTGCTACACCACTTAAACTGTCGTTCGAATATTATCTCTATTTGCAAAAGGCGTTAGAAATAAAACAGCGACCAGTACAAGCACTTGACGCCGAATTGATAGCTTTTTCACTCAATGATAATTATTCAACACAAGATGTTTTTTCATTGTGGCACAAATTGGAATCATTAAATCAGTGGCAATTAGCACAATTAGTTAAATATAATCCTCCGTTGATTAAGGGGTGGCAACAGTTACTTAACTATAGCCACAGATTTGGCGCTAATAGAAAGCAATTTAATCGCTATTTACATTTATGGGTACAGCGCTATCCGACTCACCCCGCCACACTTATTGTTGAACAGTTACAAACGCCATCACTATCGGTGAATAAAATTGAACATATTGCGGTGTTATTGCCTTTGAGTGGCAATCAACAAAGTGCAGGTTTAGCAGCACAACAAGGTGTTTTATCCGCTTATAAAAATGATACTGCTAATAAAATTCATTTCATTGACACCAATAAATTAGATTGGAAGGCACTTACCACTCAATTTACTGAATTAAATATTGATCACGTTATTGGCCCGTTATTGAAATCTAACGTAGAAACCTATTTAAAGCTGAGTGAGCAACATATAGCACTACAAATTCCAAGTCTGCTCCTCAATTTACCTATCACTAAAAAACTCGCTAGCTACCAAATAGCTTTATCTATGCGCCCTGAAGATGAAGCAATACAAGCGGCAGCAACGCTCAGCCAGCAACACTATCGCAACCCGATCATTTTGAGCCACCAAGATAAGGTGTCAAAACGCTTAGCTATTGCCTTTAGTCAACAATGGAAAATGTTAACCAATATGGAGGTTGATATTGTTTACTTTAGTGAAGGCAAACAAATGCAAGCAAGTTTAAAAGAAGCACTTGATGTAAATACAAGTCAAACGCGCATAAAACAATTACAAAGCCGGCTGAAAAATAATCTTAAATCTGAATCAAGAAATCGTCGCGATATTGATATGATCTATCTTATCGGCTCGGCATCCCAAACTAGATTAAGTAAACCTTATATTGATGTTAACACAAGTCCATTTGCAGCTATTATCCCTGTTTTTGCAACCTCCCGAAGTCATAGTGATTTTGATTACTACAATGGTAATACTAATGATCTGCAAGGGTTAACATTTACTCAAATGCCTTGGTTACTAGCATCTAAGCAACAAAATAAAATTTTAGCCAAGTTAAGCCATAAGCTATGGCCTAAGCGTACCGATAGTTTATCGCGTATATTTGCCATGGGATATGACAGCTACAACCTACTTAATAAAGTGGCTGTAATGCAGCAGGCCCCATATATTCGACATTTTGGGCAAACGGGCGTGTTAAAGCTCAATAACAATAATATATTAACACGTAGTCTAATTTGGGGACGCTACCAAGATAATAAGGTGATACAAATTGCCTTGGATTAGCAAAAACACAAGCCATGCACGAGGGAAAATAACAGAGGCGTATGCTGAGAACTATCTTATAGAGCATGGGTTAGTAGCCATAGATAGAAATGTACATTGCCGACAAGGTGAAATAGATCTTGTTATGCGTGATGACGATACTTTTGTTTTTGTTGAAGTAAAATATCGCAAAAATAATCACTTTGGCAGTGCTATCGAGGCAGTATCTCTAGCCAAGCAAAATAAAATTAGACATTGTGTTGCATTTTTTTTCCATAAAGCCAACTTAAATGAATATAATACACGTTGCCGTTTTGATGTTATTGCCTTAGAAGGTAATATTAACCAACCACAGGTAACTTGGCTCAAAAATGCTTTTTGAGTTCCAACAGTACAACACCGGAGTTGCTTTAACCCATGCTAGAACAGATCCAAAATAATTTCACTGAAAGTATTCAAACACAAATAGCCGCTACTGAAGCTATTTCTAGTGCTATAGAACAAGCCGGTATGATCATGGTACAAAGTCTATTATCGGGTAATAAAATGCTTGCTTGTGGCAACGGTGGCTCTGCTGGGCATGCTCAGCACTTTTGCTCCCAATTACTCAATCGCTTTGAAACAGAACGCCCGAGCTTACCTGCTATTAGCCTTGTTGCAGGTAGTGCCACAATGTCTTCTATTGCCAACGATTCACAATTTGAGGAAATATTCTCAAAGCAAATACGTGCCTTAGGTAATAGCGGTGATATTTTATTAGCTATATCAGCTAGTGGTAATTCAGGTAATGTAATTAAAGCTGTTGAAAGCGCTGTGTCTCGTGATATACCTATTATAGCGTTAACCGGTCATGATGGGGGAGACATTGCGGGGTTGCTTGGCGAGAGCGATGTTGAAATTAGAGTTCCTTCAGCACGCACAGCTCGTATTAATGAGGTACATTTAATTGTGATACATTGCTTATGCGAAATCATCGATACAACATTATTTCCTCAATCGGAGTCTTAATTTTTATGCTTACTTTTTCCACCACCATTAAAAATAAATCACTTAAACTATGTGCTGTATTATTCATTTTTTCTGTATTGCAAGGTTGTGCTGCTGTTGCGGTAGTTGCTCTCACTACTAGCGCTTCTATGGCAACAGATAGACGTAGTATTGGTAATCAAATTGATGATCAAAGTATCGAAATCGAAGCGTATAATGAAATCACCAAAAATAAATCCTTAAACGACAATACTAATTTACATATTATTAGTGTTAATGGTTCGGTACTCATTATTGGTCAGGCCCCTAATACTTATCTTAGAGATCAAGTAATAAAAATTATTAACAGTATCAATGGTGTCGTACGTATTCACAATCAAATTCGTGTTGGTAACCTTACCTCAATTACCACACAAACAAATGACGCTTGGTTAACCTCTAAAATTAAAAGCGCACTGTTTTCTAGTGATCAGGTAAACGGTAATACGATTAAAGTCATTACTGAAAATGCTGAAGTGTTTCTAATGGGATTGGTAACGAAAAAAGAAGCTGATATTGCGATTAATATCACGCGTAATATTAGTGGGGTTAATCGTGTTTATCAGGTGTTCGAATATTTGTAAGTAACGATTTTCAGTACGAGTAGACAAAGTACGAGGGAAAATAATCACTCGTTCATACTGAGCACGAAGTACGACAAGCTTCCTTCGACAAGCTCAGGACAAACGGAGGAACAAGTGATTGACCGCCCGTATTGAACTCGAGGCACGAGTAGTCGAAGTATTATTTAATAACCTTTAAACTCGCTTTACTTTTTGTCGATTTTTTCAGTTCATCCGTTTTAGCTATCGATGAAACACTGCTCAAATTTACTTTAGGTTTAACGTTGCTCTCTGAATCATCTTTAACACTGATGCTCTCTTCCGTCGGGTGCTCTATCGGTAGGGAAGTGCCCGCACCATTTTCTTTCGCATAGATGGTTACTATCGCACCATAGGGTACGGAAATAGACTCAAGTTTACCGCCAAATCTTGCGCTAAACTCAATCGTTTCAACACCTAAAGCAAGAGTTCCCACTGCTGATGCTGCGACGTTGAGTACTATTTGACCATCATTTACATATGTCATTGGCACTAAAACACCATGAACACTGGCATCAACAACAATATAAGGTGTTAAATCGTTATCTGAAATCCAGTCATAAAAGGCCCTAACTAAATAGGGCTTATTAGAACTCATTTGTACCGGAGTAGAATCAACCATTAAGCTGGGTGACCAAAGCGTAATTCACGCTCTTCTTCAGTTAATGATGCTTGGAATGATTCACGTTCAAATAAACGTAGCATGTACGTTTTAAGTTCTTTTGAACCTTCTCCATCAAGCTCAATACCAAAAACAGGTAAACGCCATAGTAATGGAGCGATATAACAATCAACTAGGCTGTATTCTTCACTCATAAAGTAAGGTGCTTCATTTAAAATAGGCGCGATACTTAACAGGCTTTCTTTTAATTCTACACGCGCTTTTTGTGCTTTATCAGCAGGGCCAGAGAGTATGATTTTAGCAAGGCTATACCAGTCATTTTCAACACGATGCATCATTAAGCGGCTACGACCACGTGATACAGGATAAACTGGCATCAATGGTGGGTGAGGAAAGCGCTCATCTAAATATTCAATAATGATTTTAGCTTCATATAATGCTAATTCACGATCGATTAAAGTTGGTACTGTCCCGTAAGGATTGAAGTTAATTAAATCTTCTGGCAAATGAGCTAAATCAACAAAATTGATATCAACACCAACGCCTTTTTCGGCTAAGACTATACGTGTTTGATGACTATACATATCATCAGCATGCGAGAATAACGTCATAACTGAACGTTTATTTGCTGCTACGGCCATAGGGCCTCCTAATTTTAAAACTACTTACTCAATAAAACGGACAATGGGGGCACAAAGCCCCCAATCAATTATCTTGTCGTACCGAAGTACAACCTACAACGTGTAACTTTTTAGTGTATATCTTTCCAATATTCTTTCTTAAGTAAGTAAGCAACAATAAAGAAAATAAACAAAAATATTAAAACATTAACACCCATACTTTTTCTTTCAAGTTTGCTTGGCTCACCAACATACTCTAAGAAATTAGTTAAATCACGTACCACAACATCGTACTCTTCAGTCGTTAAACTGCCGCCCATTGCTGGTGATACATTACCCTGTTCGTCAATTGAGCTAACACCTTGCAAATCTTGCAATACATGTGGCATACCAACATCTTTAA
This sequence comes from uncultured Colwellia sp., assembly GCA_913058145.1. Lineage (GTDB taxonomy): Bacteria > Pseudomonadota > Gammaproteobacteria > Enterobacterales > Alteromonadaceae > Colwellia. Next base: position 3,064 of record CAJXQM010000012.1, on the reverse strand, counting down.
AGACTTTATTGTTCACACCAAACGGACGTTCACTGTCCATATAAAATGAACGTAAGTAAGTGTAGATCCAATCAGGACTACGTAAACGTGCTTCAAGTGTTAAATCTGGTGGCGCAGTACCAAACCATTTTGCCGCTTCTTTTTTCGACATAGTATTAGTAATGTGATCACCTGGCTTGTCACCGGTATACATGTAGTTTTCAACACCATCCGCTTCTTCAATACCTAAATCTTTAAAGGTACGGTTATAACGTTGATATTGTAACTGGTGACAACCTAAACAATAGTTGATGTAGGTTTGAAAACCTTTTTTCAACGACTCTTTATCGGTTAAATCATTATTAGCGTGATCTAAGTGAACTCCTCCTGATGAAGCCAATGCAGACATAGAGACAACAGTAGCCAAACCAAAAACAAACGCTTTAATTAAATTTTTCATTAGTGTGAAACCCTCTCTGGTACTGGTTTACATTTTTCATTCTTAGAGTAGAACCAAAGTGCAACAAAGAATCCGAAATAACCAAACGTAGCAATAGTACCAATTAAGTTCGCCGTTGGAGATGCCGGTAAAGTACCTAAAACACCCAACACAATAAAGCTAATCGCAAACTGAATTAAGTTACATAAATGCAATTTAGAACGATATTTAATAGACTTAACCACACCACGATCAAACCATGGTAGAAGGAAAAGTACAATTATCGCTGAGAACATACCAACCGCACCTAATAACTTATCTGGAATAATACGTAAAATGGTATAAAAAGGACCAAAATACCAAACGGGTGCAATATGTTCAGGTGTTTTCAAACCATTTGCTGGTTCAAAGTTTGGCGCTTCCATAAAGTAGCCACCGCCCTCTGGTGCAAAGAACATAACCCAACAGAATAAAATAAGGAAACCAGCAACACCCATAATATCTTTTACAGAATAGTAAGGATGGAACGGGATAGCATCAACAATATCGTATTTATCTGTATATTGTTTGTGAAACTTAAACTTACTTTGATCTTCAGGTTTAATACTGCCTTTAGGCTTTTTAATATCAATACCTTCAGGGTTGTTAGAGCCAACCTCATGTAAAGCAAGAATATGTAGGAATACTAAAATAACTAAAACCAATGGCAGTGCGATAACATGCAAAGCAAAGAATCGATTTAAGGTAGCGCCCGAAATAACATAATCACCACGAATCCATAACGTTAAATCATCACCAATAATTGGAATTGCCCCAAAGAGCGAGATAATTACCTGTGCACCCCAGTACGACATATTTCCCCAAGGTAATAAATAGCCCATAAATGCTTCAGCCATTAATACCAAGAAGATCAGCATACCAAAGATCCATAATAGTTCACGTGGTTTTTGATATGAACCATACATAAGGCCACGCATCATGTGTAAGTAAACCACAATAAAGAATGCTGAAGCACCTGTGGAATGCATATAACGTAACAACCAACCGTAATCAACATCACGCATAATATATTCAACAGAGGCAAATGCACCCTCGCCTGATGGCTCATAGTTCATGGTTAGCCATACGCCTGTTAAAATTTGATTTACAAGTACTAGCATGGCTAGTGAACCAAAGAAGTACCAAAAATTAAAGTTTTTTGGTGCAGGATACTGTGCCAAATGCTTATTCCAAGCATCTGTAACCGGTAATCGCTTGTCTATCCAAGCCATAAAATTAGCTAACATTATGCTTCTCCCTTACTGACATCAGAGCCAACACCAATTAATAATGTCTCATCACTAGTGAATGAATGTTCAGGAACTACTAAATTTAATGGGGCTGGAACACCTTGAAACACACGACCAGCTAAATCAAATTTACTACCATGACATGGACAGAAGAAGCCTTCACTTACGCCTTCGACGAATTGATTAAAATCACCGCCATGATAAGTAGGCGCACAACCTAAATGTGTACAAACACCTAAAGCCACTAAAAATTCAGGTTTAATTGAGCGATAAGCATTCGTTGCATAAGCTGGTTGTTGCGCTTTCTCTGAATTAGGATCACGCAATTGATCGTCATGTTTAGCTAAATCGCTAACAGATTTTTCCGTTCGACGAACGACATAAACAGGTTTGCCACGCCACTCAGCACGGATTAATTGTCCTTGCTCTATCTTACTTACATTGACTTCAACTGGTGCACCCGCTGCTTTCGCGCGAGCACTAGGATTCCAGGAACCAATGAAAGGCACAGCAACACCAGCTACACCAACACCACCAACAACGGCAGTAGCCGCAGTTAAGAAGCGACGGCGGCCATTATTTACAGGCACATTGCTCATTCACACTCTCCAATTCACAGTGATTACCAAACAATTATTATTCACTACAATGCTGACTAACAAAACGTACAAAAAAGCGTTTCTAAACTAGCGTAGCTACTGTTTTTGTTTGATCAGATTTATACCAAACGGTATATCGACAAAAATTTTTACGATCATAAAGAAATAGCGGGTTTTTTACAAGATAAAAAGGGGCTTAAGCACTGTAAAAGCAGAAAAATATGAAAATTGACACTAATGAACGCAAAATAGTAGCAAACAAAAATTATCAACGAATACTAACTATAAATTAAAGACATAAAAAAACCGACATAAAGTCGGTTTTTTAAAATCGTAGAAAATACGAAAGAATTGATTTTAACGTTTAGAAAACTGAGGTTTCTTACGTGCTTTATGTAAACCAACTTTCTTACGTTCAACTTTACGAGCATCACGAGTAACAAAACCAGCCGCGCGTAAACCGCCACGTAAAGTTTCATCAAACTCCATTAATGCACGAGTAATACCGTGACGAATTGCGCCAGCTTGACCAGAAATACCACCGCCAACTACAGAGATGTTGAAGTCAAACTTTTCAACCATTTCAACTAACTCTAATGGTTGACGAACAACCATACGAGCAGTATCACGGCCAAAGTATTCAGTAATGTCACGCTTGTTAATTGTGATTGCACCGTTACCAGCTTTCATAAACACACGAGCCGTTGAGCTCTTGCGACGACCAGTACCGTAATATTGATTATCAGCCATTGCTTAAA
>CAJXQM010000011.1 GCA_913058145.1 uncultured Colwellia sp. | reverse complement strand
GACGTTGGTAAATTTTACCTTCTTCCGTACGAGAAAAAGGTAAACCCATTTTCTCAAGTTCGATAATGGATTCTGGACCTGTTTTACACATATATTCGATAGCGTCTTGGTCACCGATATAATCAGAACCTTTAACCGTATCGTACATGTGCTGTTCCCAATGATCTTCATGGGCATTACCCAATGCTACAGTAATACCGCCTTGGGCAGATACTGTATGAGAACGAGTTGGAAAAACTTTTGAGATAAGAGCACAAGACTTGCCTGACTCTGTAATTGCTAATGCAGCGCGCATACCTGCGCCGCCTGCGCCAATAACTATGGCGTCAAATTCACGAATTGGAACGCTCACTTATACACCCCACACAATTGAAAAGCCAAATACTACGTAAGCTAATAACAGAACTGAAAAGACAAATTGCAATGAACCGCGTAAAAATGCTGGTTTAATGTAATCTGACAATACTTGCCAAACACCAATTTTAGCATGCACAAGTACTGCAAGTAGCGCTAACATGGTGGCAACTTTGATGCTCATACAAGCAAAGAAACCTTGCCATACGTCATAAGTAACAGTGGGTGTTACAATGAAGAAAACAGCGAGGATCAAAGTATATAGTACAAGAATAAGTGCACTAGCCCTAAGAAGGATAAAATCATGTACGCCATTACGGCCTACTGATGCGACGACGCTTACCATAACCAAACTCCTATTACTGCAGATAGCGCTAACCAAATAGCGATAATTGCTTTTGCACTAGCATTACCCGAAGCTAACTCTTCAAAATGACCTAAATCCATAAGCAAGTGACGAACACCCGCTAATACATGATAAGTCAGCGCAGAAAGACAGCCAAAAATAATAAATTTAAAGAAAAAGCCATCAAGGTAACCTTGAATTTGGGCAAATCCCTCAGCAGAAGAAAGAGAGGTAGAAAGGGTCAATAATAAGATGCCGATAGCAAATACCATCATCACACCAGAAACACGGTGCAGAATCGAAGCATTAGCTGCCGGGTGCATCTTAATTGTAGATAAATCTAGGTTTACAGGACGTATTTTTTTCACAATTGTTGCCTACATAGCTCGAAAGCTTTCAACTTTGTTACTCATGAATTAACTTTTTAGAATTTAATACTTATCTAGGTTTATAATTATGGTTACGCATAAAAAAAATAGAAAAATATTAAAGAGATTACTAAATAAGTAATTCCCGAAATGTGCGATAACTGCCTTTTATTAAAAAATAACGCCTTAGCTATTTCTCAGTTAACCGAAGTCGCATAATAATACCGAATTTAGCTAAAGTTAGCTAAGTAATTTTATTAAGACTTTGGTATAAGAGAGTAGACTTCCAATACTTTAGTACAAGAGAGTGACTTTCAACTTTGCCAGACGAAGACCAATTACAGAACAGATAGATTATATAGTTGATAGTCAATGAATTCAATTTTCATCCTCTAAAATAAATAGCTACTTGTAGGGTTTTTAGTTAATTTAACAATTTTCATCGAACTTTAGTCTAACTCCTATTACATTTTATTTAACAATTAAGGTAGACTGTCGGCAGTTTGATTTACCCAAGCGACATTTGATAACTGACCTATTTTCATTATTCGTTGAATTAGTATGCCTCACTTGATGTATTAGTGAAGTACTAACGTCTGTCAGTTTGTCTAAAAATAATTGCAAATTAAAATTAATAGGGGATATAACATATGGCTGATTCTAAAGCCTCTCTAAGCATTGACGGTAAAGTAGTTACCGAACTGCCTGTTCTCAAAGGTACTGCGGGTACCGATGTAATTGATATAAGAACCTTAGGTAGCCATGGCTACTTCACATACGACCCTGGCTATTTAGCTACGGCGTCTTGTGAGTCAGCAATCACCTTTATAGATGGTGGTAAAGGGGTATTACAACACCGTGGTTATGCGATAGATGATTTGGCAAAAAATGCTGATTATTTAGAAGTTTGCTACATTTTACTTAATGGCGATGCTCCATCAAAATCTCAGTATGATGAATTTAAAAACATTATTACGAATCATACTATGGTTCATGAGAAGCTAGCTCATTTCTTTCAGGGGTTCTTACCTGATGCTCATCCAATGGCGATGCTTTGTGGTGTTACAGGCGCATTATCTTCGTTCTATCACAGTGATTTAGACTGCGATGATCCTGCGCAACGTAAACGTACAGCTCACCGTTTAATTGCTAAAATGCCAACTATCGCAGCGATGGCATATAAGTACAGCGTAGGACAACCTTTTGTTTTTCCTCGTAATGAACTTTCATATGCAGAAAATTTTCTACATATGATGTTTTCTGTACCTGCCGAAGAATATAAAGTTAGTCCGACTGTTGCTAGTGCTATGGATAGAATATTCACTCTGCATGCTGATCATGAGCAAAATGCTTCTACTTCAACGGTACGTCTAGCTGGTTCTTCTGGTGCTAACCCTTATGCCTGTATTGCTGCAGGCATTGCTTCTTTATGGGGCCCTGCACATGGTGGTGCCAATGAAGCTTGTTTAACAATGCTTGAAGAAATCGGTACTGTAGACCGTGTTGATGAATTTGTAATCAAAGCTAAAGACAAAGATGATTCATTCCGTCTAATGGGCTTTGGACATCGTGTTTATAAGAACTTTGATCCACGTGCTACGGTAATGCGCGAAACGTGTCATCAAGTGCTTAAAGAGCTTGGTATTCAAGATCCACTGCTTGACGTTGCAATGGCATTAGAAAAAGTTGCTTTAGAAGACTCTTATTTTGTAGAAAGAAAACTTTACCCAAATGTAGATTTCTACTCAGGTATTATTTTAAAAGCTATTGGTATTCCATCAAGCATGTTCACAGTAATTTTTGCTATGTCTAGAACGGTTGGTTGGATTTCTCATTGGGATGAAATGGTATCTGAACCTGGACAGAAAATTGGTCGTCCTCGTCAAAAATATACTGGCGAAATTAACCGTAAATTTGTCCCTTTATCTGAACGATAAAGACAAAATAACGTTACTAGTAGAATCCTGTTCTGAGTAACGAATGAACAAAAAAGGTGGCACTTGCCACCTTTTTTGTTCTATTTATTCAGATAAAAATACCATATACATCTCTTACAACAAACTAAATCGTTTATTTATTAGACAATAATTAATTTTACCCCGTACAAACCACTATAATTTTTATTTATTATGCCAATAGTTATTATTCATTAAAAAAATACAACTATATTGCTTTTAGATGAAAAAACCCCTTTTTATGACAATTTTTGTCGATAATCTCTCGGTATTAGTCCAGTAATACTTAAAAATCTACCTAAAAATACTCCTGACGATATATCCCAACAATCTGATTATGTATTAATGTACTCATTATTCCCCTTTTTATATTTCCATTTATCTGTTCCTATTTATCTTTTATTTGTTCTACCCTAACTCTATGACAATAGTAAATCCTTTTATATTTCATTTTGGCAATGTCATTCCAGCTAATGTAAAATCGTTTTATCTACAAAAGAGTATTTATTGGCTTAGATGAACTAGGTATAATAATACTGATTTTATTCAACAATGATTAATATGACAGATTATTTTTTAAGATTCGGCGGTATTTCTCGTCTGTATGGCAGACATGGTGCAACAATATTACAACAAGCTCACTTTTGTGTTGTTGGTATTGGTGGAGTGGGTTCCTGGGCTGCAGAAGCATTAGCTAGAAATGGTGTTGGACAGATTACTTTAATAGATCTAGATGATATTTGTGTTACTAACATTAACCGTCAAATTCATGCATTAACCGACACTGTAGGTGAAAGTAAAGTAGAAATCATGAGTGTACGTATTAAGCAAATCAATCCTGATTGCCAAGTTAACACGATAGAAGACTTTGTTACCACTGAAAACCTAAATAAAATAATGGCGGTGCATTATGATTATGTAATTGATGCTATTGACTCTGTGGATATTAAAACGCGGCTAATTGCTCATTGTAAGCGTAAAAAAATGCCCATCATTACTATCGGTGGTGCAGGCGGCCAGGTGGATCCTTCAAAAATAGCGATTAGTGATTTAAGTAAAACCTATCAAGATCCACTATTAGCAAAGGTTAAAAATCAATTAAGACGCGAATTCAACTTCCCTCGTGCCGATATTGCTAAAGCAAGTAAAAGAAAATTTGCTATTGATGCCGTATTTTCAACAGAGCAATTACGATACCCAAATGATTTGGGCGAAGTCTGTTTAGCGAAACCAGATACCAGTAATGCAAGTAATAGTGCCATGCGCTTGGATTGTAGTGGTGGCTTTGGCGCAACTACGCATGTAACAGCCACCTTTGCTTTTTTTGCTGTCGGTAGAGCGATTGATAAATTATTGAAACGCAGCGAATAACTAATTAAGAACAACGCTGATGCTTTTTATCACTTACGCTCAGTGCTTAATACTCTTGTGTTATTCCTGTAATTTTTTCTACAATAGCCAAAATACCACTTCCCCGTGAAGGGCTTAAATGCTGTATCAACCCTAAGGATTTAAAGTAGTTTTCAATATCAAAAGCCTGAATTTGTGCTGCCGTCTTATCATTAAAGGCAGCAAGTACAATGACCAATAAGCCTCGAATAATTTTGGCGTCACTATCCGCTTGAAAATGAAAAACATTATGATTATTTTTTTGTGCAATTAACCAAGCTAAGCTTTCACAACCACTGATCAACGTTTGTGCATTACGATAATTTTTATCTAAACGGTTCAATTGCTTTCCTAACAGCATTATTTGACGATGACGAGAATCCCAGCCCTTGATTGCAGCAAACTGAGTCATAATAATAGTGGTCGCTTGGACATTTTTTACGTTCTGGTCAATGTTTTCATTCTTGTTAGTACACGCCAATGAGATTTCGTTTTCTTGCCATAATATCTTTGTTAAACACGCTATAAAATAATCAATTTCTTCAAACGTATTGTAAGCTGCTAATGAGATTCTTAAGCAGCCTGATATATTCAAATACTCCATTAATGGCATTGCACAATGATGACCACTTCGAATGGCAATACCGTAGCTATCAAGTGCTGTAGCAATATCGTGATTATGATGGTCATTTAAGGTAAAACAAATAACGGGAATATCAGGCAGTCCTGGCACAATAAATTCAACAACCTTTTTTGAAGACACTTTTAGGTTTTGTAATGCTTGATAACAATAAATCGTTAATTGCTTCTCATAACCGTGTATTTGTTTTGCGTCATACGCACTGATAAATTCAATCGCTTTATTAAAAGCAATCACACCCGCAATGTTAGGTGTACCCGCTTCAAACTTAAAGGGTAAAGAATTAAACGTCGTAGGCGTATTAAAGCTAACCTGTTTAATCATCTCGCCCCCACCTTGATAGGGGGGCATATTGTCTAGGAGTGATTGTTTACCATAGAGTACCCCTAGTCCAGTGGGACCATACATTTTATGCGCTGAGAAGGCATAAAAGTCACAATCAAGTGATTGTACATCAATTGGAAAATGTGCAACCGCTTGCGCACCATCAATAACCGTAATAGCACCCACTGACTTTGCTTTTTTAATCAGCTCATTAATAGGGTTTATTTTTCCAATAACATTAGAAAGATGAGCGCAACAAATCACTTTAGTTTTACAATTTAGCAGTTGTTGAAACACCAGCATATCAACACGCCCCATGGCGTCCAGTGTTACAGTCTTTATTACTGCCCCTGTTTGCTCTGCTATTAATTGCCAAGGCACAATATTAGCGTGATGTTCACTTAGCGCTAAAATGATTTCATCACCTGACTTTAATATTTTCCTGCCAAGGCTCATCGCAATTAAATTAATACCTTCGGTTGTTCCTTTAGTCCATATTATTTCTTTATTACTTTTAGCATTAATAAAAGTTTTAACGGTATTTCTAGCATGCTCAAAAGCCGTTGTCGCTCTTGCGCTTAACGCATGAGATGCGCGATGCACGTTGGCATTATCCGCTTGATAAAAAGTGTGGTAACTATCAATAACGCAATGTGGTTTTTGTGTCGTCGCACCATTATCAAAATAAACTAATAGTGGAGAAGATCCAATTTGGGATATGCCATTAACAGGCAAAGTAGTCCCATCATTGTTAACAACTAAAGGAAACTGTTGACGAAATATTTCAGGTTTAAAACTTTTCATTTGGGAATTTATATTATAAAAACAAAGGCATAATAATTTGATCATAATTATACCCTATTCTATCTAAGTTATTCATAGGTTATTACTCGATCATGCTCTATAGTTAAGACATATAAGGGATTATTTAGGATGTATTATGGCATTATATTCATGGTTTAGTAAAAATAATAAACCTAATAAAAAAAATGTGATGGATAATAATTACTTATTAAAATCGTCTGAATCCGCTAAATATATAACAAACCACACCATGTGGCCAACGGCTAAAATAAAGCAAGGTATAGAAGTTACATTACCCATATACGATGGTATAGAAGATAAGTTAACTAAAGACTTCAACCAATCACAGCCGACATTAGAAGATCAGTCTATATTACTAGAAGTAGCACTAATCGTTAATAAATAATCGCTATTTCATTCATATCAGTAAAACACCAAGAGGGTGGCAACTGATGAATGGCGTCATTAAAAATCACCTTGCCGTATTTTTTTCTGCCTTCTACTATTATTCTCCCAACCAACCGCTTTTTCTAGCCAGTGACTTGCCTGCTCTATATTATTTATTTGATAATAAGCCAAAGCAATATTGTAATGGAAACTAGGCATTAAGAACTGCTCAGAATTCTCATGTAATAATGCAATGTATTGCTGAGGGAAATTGAGTTCCTCATATTGCAATTTAGTTCGAGCCGATATTGGCTTAAAAGCATTGAAGATGCGCTGTTGTTCAGCAGAATTATTATCACAAGTTTCTGATCTAAATAAACCAACTTCCTGCTCAAATTGCTCAGGTGTCCCTAATTGCCAGTATTCATTTTTTAGCTGTAAAATGGGGGTACTCTTTTTAATTTGTTCTGACCATGCTAGCTGCCTTAATATCTTTTCTCTAATAACATTTTGTTCACCCTGATAACTATTTTGCAATACAGCAATGTTTTGTGCTGAAACCTGCTGTTGACTAGATCGACATTTAACATGCCCTTTCACTAAAGGGTATTCATCAACAAATCCTAATAAATGGCTTATCTCATGCGCCACAACATCAATACTGTCTTGTGCATCAAAATACAGTATTCCAAAATGAACATTGGCTCCGCCTTCAGGTAGCATAATAGCAATGTAACGAGTAGATACTGAATCAGCCACTTTATGGAGTTTAGTTTCATCGCAAATGATTGGTTTTTCTAGTTCTGATGAACAAGATAAGGTAGAAAAAGGTAAATAGCGTACAGGTGAAAAACACACTAAATCATTCAATGGCTTATTTCTAAAGTGCTTAACTACTCGTTCAACGTGGGCTAATTGCCGTAAATTAGTAGCGAAAAACTGTATACTGTTAGGACAAGTTACTGCGTTATTATCACTATTAATATTTTCATAATCTGCTAAGGACAATACTTGATATTTTTTAATAGCATTAAGTAATAAATAGCCCGTTTCATTAGTTTTTATAAACGATGAAAATTTAATCAACAATGAGTTAGCTAATTCAATATCTCCGATGCTAATAGCTATTTTTATCCTTAATATAACTGCGTCCACAGCAACGCCATCACGTTGATGTGGAAGCAATTCCATCACTGGGGATTTAGCAAGCAGGTTTTGTGCCGCAAGTATATTACCTTGGTGAAAATACAAGTCTGCTAGAGCGATTGATGCTTTAGGGTAATTAAGTCTGATTGCTTGCTGATACCAAAATATAGCTTGCTCTGATTGAGAAATAAACCTTTCATCTAAATAGTCATTATTTAAATAAAACTCAGCCAATAAATAAGCAACGTTACCATTATGTCTGGCTAATTTTTTGGCTAATTCTTGCCAATTTTGACTGCCTTTTTTTGATTGTTGTAACGCATAAAATAAAGCAGCTTCATTTCCTTGTGCTAGTGCGAAATTGAACTGCCTCGTATTGTGTTCACCTTCTTCGATAACTCGCGTTAAAAGGTCAGATAAAAAAAATGAGCTTGTTGATAACCCTGTTAACAGAAAAATCGACAAACTCATCGTGACTAGCAATTTTTGAATCATATAAATAAGCTATAACGGATCTTGTGGTTTAATACTATTCGCTTTTTTAGTTCGCATTAAATCTAACTCTAATTTCGCGTATCTATGTTCGACAAATTCATACACATTGGTACTTAATGATAGTTTAAAGAAATTTACCGCAATGCCAAAATTTTTCTGATTTTGATTATATTTACCTAAATAAAAATAAGCTTCACATAACCTATCTGTTAACGCTTTATTAGAGGTAATATCCACTGTTAATTCACTTACAAATTCTTTTTGGGTAATATCACCTAAAAATAAGTAAATAATCTGTTTAGCCCAAATGCTATCATCAACATATTCCGCTTTTTTCGTTAGGTTTTGCTTAGCTAGCAAAGGGGAAATATTGTACTCGGCTAAATAAAGCCATAGGAGACGATAAGGGTCATCGGCTTGTTTATTATGAAAATTTGTAAAATCTTGCGCGGCTAATTCAGGTCGATCACCGTAATAAAGTGCAATACCTCGATTTAATTTGGCATACTCATGCTCAGGCGACAACTCTAAAACAGCATCAAATTTCTCATAGGCTTGGGAGAATTCTTTTAATTGCGTTAAGTGTATACCTAAAAAGTTATAGGCATCAGTTAATGTTGGTTTCAGTTGTAAGGCATGAGAAAAATCAAGACGTGCCAACGAGCGTAAACCAACACTGTCATATAATACACCGCGATCATAATAAAGTTGTGCTTTTTGCTCATCGGTAATTTTTACACGGTTAATAACATCAGATAGGCGTGCTATAGCCATTTCGCTTTTAAAATTTATCGCTAAAGGCTCGGCAATAATTAATTGACTTAATGCCACCGTTCTATCGCTAGAAGAGGACTTATTCAGCGATACACAACCCTGTGTAAGTATAGTAATACTAAAGAGAATAGCCAGTATTAATGGTTTATAAAGTAATTTCACTAAAACGCCTTAAAAAATATTCATTTACAATTTTCGTATTTTTAATTGTACTTGATTTACAGCAAAAAAGGAGCCGTGAGGCTCCTTTTTTATTAGACTAAATTGTAACCTATTTAGTCACTAGTATAAAGACTATAACTCAGCTGCTGGAGTTGCTACCGCTGGCTTTTCAAGTGCTTCTTTAATACTCAAACGTACACGGCCTTGACGGTCAACTTCTAGTACTTTAACTTTTACTTCTTGACCTTCTTTAAGCACATCACTTACGTTCTCAACACGCTCATCAGATATTTGTGAAATATGTACTAAACCATCTTTACCTGGTAATACATTAACAAATGCACCGAAATCAACGATACGAACAACTGTACCCGTGTAAAGCGTACCTACTTCAATTTCAGCTGTTAATGCTTTAATACGATTAATAGCATCTTCTGCTTGCTCGCTAGATGTTGCAGCAATTTTAACTGTGCCATCGTCCGCGATTTCAATCGTAGTACCTGTTTCTTCTGTAAGTTGACGAATAGTTGCGCCACCTTTACCAATAATGTCACGAATTTTATCTTGGCTAACTTTTAGCGTATGAATGCGTGGAGCAAATTCAGAGATTTCTTCTCTGTGACCTGCAATAGCTTCATCCATTACAGATAAAATATGCGTACGAGCAGCTTTTGCTTGGTTTAAAGCAATTTGCATGATTTCTTGTGTGATACCTTCAATTTTGATATCCATTTGCAATGCAGTAATACCGCCGGTAGTACCTGCTACTTTAAAGTCCATATCACCTAAGTGATCTTCATCACCTAAAATATCAGAAAGAACAACGAATTTTTCGCCTTCTTTAACAAGACCCATTGCAATACCAGCAACAGAAGCTTTAATTGGTACACCAGCATCCATAAGTGCAAGTGAAGTACCACAAACAGAAGCCATTGAAGATGAACCGTTTGATTCAGTAATTTCAGAAACAACACGTACAGCGTACGGGAATTCTTCAATTGTAGGCATTACGGCTAACATACCACGTTTTGCTAAACGACCATGACCAATTTCACGACGTTTGGGTGAACCAACAAAACCAGTTTCACCAACACAGTATGGAGGGAAGTTGTAATGAAGCATAAATGCATCAGTTTTCTCACCTAAAATACTATCAATACGTTGTGCATCACGTTGAGTACCAAGTGTAGCAGTCACTAATGCTTGAGTCTCACCACGTGTAAATACAGCAGAACCATGAGTTCTTGGTAATACACCGGTCATTACGTCTAAAGCTCGAATTGACTCAGGATCGCGACCATCAATACGAGGGTTGCCATCAGTAATACGACCACGTACGACTGTTTTCTCTAAATCATGGAACAAATCTTTAGCATCTTGAACGTCAAGTTCAGCATCTTCAGCTAATAACGTTTCAATTACTACGTTACGAATCTCTCTAATTTTTTCATAACGAACGGCTTTTTCTGTAATTTGGTAGGCTTCATTCACTTGGCTTTCAGAAAGCTCAGCAATTTTAGCAAGCAGTTCAGAGTTTTTAGCTGGAGCAGCCCAATTCCATGAAGGCGTATTCACTTCTGCTTTGAATTCTTTAATTGCTGAAACAGCTACTTGCATCTGCTCATGGCCATAAACTACGGCGCCAAGCATGACTTCTTCAGATAATACATCAGCTTCTGATTCAACCATTAATACTGCAGAATCTGTACCTGAAACAACTAAGTCTAATTGACTTGCTGGTAATTCAGATTGAAGCGGGTTAAGGATATATTGACCATCAGTATAACCAACACGTGCAGCGCCAACAGGACCACTAAAGGGAACTCCTGCAATAGCCAGTGCTGCAGAAGCACCAATTAATGAAATAATATCAGGGGCAATTTCTGGATTAACTGAAACAACCGTAATAATTACTTGAACTTCGTTAGTGAAACCTTCAGGGAATAATGGACGAAGTGGACGGTCAATTAAACGCGCAATAAGTGTTTCTTCTTCTGAAGGACGACCTTCACGTTTAAAGAAACTGCCCGGTATTTTACCGGCTGCGTATGTACGCTCTTGGTAGTTTATTGTTAACGGGAAAAAGTCTTGGCCTGGTTTAGCTTCTTTTTTTGCAACAACAGAGACAAGTACACAGGTATCGTCCATGCTAGCCATAACAGCAGCCGTTGCTTGACGAGCAATATTACCTGTTTCGAGTGTTACGGTATGTTTACCGAATTGAAATTTCTTAGTTACTGGATTAAACATTTACTATGTTTCCTTAATATTTTACTTAATTATATTAATCAATCTGTACAATTATTTATTCACTCAAACAATATTTATTCATCGTTAAGCGGAACAAAAAATTATACAGTTTGATTGATTATTTATGGGCTAAATAGTATCGAATATTATATGACGATCTTATTAAGCAGGCACATTATACTACCCTGAGCACTATTTGCTAGTTAGAATGAGGAGTTACTATGGTATTAGTACAAAAAAACCAATTTATTGTCGTAAAAAAACGTTAGCTTTATAAACTTAATGAATACAAATGGAGTTAACTTTCAAAAATCAAACGGTATAAAAGCAAAAAGGAGCCAGCGGCTCCTTTTTTATATCATTTGAGTGAACAAATGATTAACGACGTAGACCTAATTTACCAATTAGCGCAGTATAACGCTCAACGTTTTTACCGTTTAAGTAATCAAGTAATTTACGACGTTGTGCAACCATGCGTAATAAACCACGACGTGAATGATGATCATGGATGTGCTCTTTGAAGTGACCTTGTAAATGGTTGATTTGTACAGTTAACAAAGCAACTTGTACTTCTGGTGAGCCAGTATCACCTTCTTTTTGAGCATATTCTGCAACGATTGCTGCTTTTTCTGTAGCATTTAAAGACATAATAAATCCTTAGTGTGTGAACTCAACTAGTTGTTTTAACATTAGTTTGAGTTATTAAAATCCTACCTGTGCCAAACACTAATTCAGCTGAGGTAACGAATGTGCGCGTATTCTATCAGGGCGCAGCTAAAATGCAACTAAAAACCTGTACACTTATTATAAATCATTAATGGATGATAAAGCTCAAGTAAACCTGATGTCTACGCAATAAATTAAACTCTATGCAACTACAATACGCTTTGGTGCTAATTGACCATCATCATTAATAAAGCCAACACCAATAAATTCAGCGTTTTCATCATGTTCATCTTCACCAATATAAACTTGAATACTACCTTCCGCTGGCGCTTTATAGGCTCGTACTGGATTACCATGACGTAAGAAATCAGCCGAAATATCATCCACATAAACTACTGGCATACCTTTCACGGCACTTTGCATTGGGAGTAGCAAAGGGTCAAGTAATTCTGATGGTGTAATTCCTTCTTCATTCGCTTGCTCTAATAGCGATTCTAAGTGAGGTAAAGTCACCATTTTATCAATAGGATAACTACCGACCGCTAAGCGTCTCAAATCAGCGACGTGTGCACCGCAACCTAATAGTTCACCTAAGTCATCCACGATAGTACGAATATAAGTACCCTTAGAGACATGAATGTGTAGCTCAACTTCATCATGCTCAAAACGTAATAACTCTAAAGAAAAAACAGTAATATCACGCGCTTCTCGCGGAACTTCAATCCCTTCTCTTGCATATTTATACAGAGGCTGACCTTGATGTTTAAGTGCCGAGTACATAGACGGAATTTGCTTGGTTGTTCCACGAAAGGTATCTAATGCGTCAGCCAACTGTTCATCTGACACATTAACTTCTTTCTCACTTACCACTTCACCACCGGCATCACTTGTCGTCGTACGAATGCCTAGCTTAGCCGTCACTTGATAGGTTTTATCTGTATCAAGTAAGTACTGCGAGAATTTAGTTCCTTCACCCAAACAAATGGGTAACATACCTGTTGCCAAAGGGTCTAATGCACCTGTATGACCTGCTTTTTGAGCAAAATAAATACGTTTTACTGTTTGTAGGGCATGATTGGATGACAATCCATGAGGCTTATCTAGTAACAGAACACCATTGATCTGCCGACCTTTTCTACGTTTAGCCATTTATGACTCACCCTGCTCACTATCAACATTTGTTTCATCGTCTACTTGTGTCTCAGCACTTTTATCACTGGCAACAGCTTGGTCAACTAAGGCACTCATACGTACCCCTTCGCTCATTGAACTATCATAAACAAAGCGTAAATGTGGCATAATACGCGCACGTAAACGTTTCCCTAATAATGAGCGAATATAACCTTCCGCATCAGTTAATACTTCAAGCGACGCTTTGATTTCTTCAGGGTTATCATTAAAAAAAGTAACAAATACTTTTGCATATGCTAAATCGCGAGTCACTTCCACAGCAGATACTGTTGTCATACTCAAACGAGGATCTTTAATTTCGCGCATTAAAATAATCGCGATTTCTTTTTGGATTTGCTGACCTACACGATCAGTACGGGCATATTCTCTAGCCATAATTATTCTCTTGTTACTTATTATCTATTAACAAAAAAGGGACATTAGTCCCTTTTATATTATTGTAGAAAAGCATTTAACTGTTAGTTCAAAGCTAGTAGTTGATCCTACTAGCAATGAAATAATAATTATAATGTTCGTTTAATTTCTACCGTTTCGAAAACTTCGATCTGATCGCCTACACGTACATCATTGTAGTTCTTAACACCAATACCACATTCAATACCGTTACGAACTTCTTGTACATCATCTTTAAAGCGACGTAATGATTCAAGTTCACCTTCGTAAATAACGACGTTTTCACGTAATACACGAATTGGTGCTGAACGCTTGATAATACCTTCAGTAACCATACAACCAGCAATTGCGCCAATTTTAGGTGATTTGAATACATCGCGAACCTGAGCAAGACCAATAATTTCTTGCTTGAACTCTGGCGCCAACATACCGCTCATTGCTTGTCTAACTTCATCGATTAACGCGTAAATAACACTGTAGTAACGTAAGTCGATGTTTTCTGACTCTATCACTTTACGAGCAGAAGCATCTGCACGAACATTAAAACCGACAACGATGGCATTAGAAGCCGCAGCTAAGGTCGCATCCGTTTCAGTGATTGCACCCACACCTGAACCAATGATTTTTACTTTAACTTCATCCGTTGATAATTTAAGTAGTGAATCACTGATTGCTTCAAGTGAACCTTGAACATCTGACTTAATAACAACATTTACTTCTGAAATATCACCTTCGGCCATACTAGCAAACATATTTTCAAGTTTAGCTTTTTGTTGACGAGCAAGTTTCACATCGCGGAACTTACCTTGACGATATAAAGCAACTTCACGTGCTTTCTTCTCATCTTTAACCACAGTCGCTTCATCACCGGCTTGTGGAACTCCACTTAATCCGATAATTTCAACAGGGATAGATGGACCTGCTGATTGAATAGTTTTGCCATTTTCATCGCGCATGGCACGTACACGGCCATACTCTAAACCACAAAGTACAATATCACCTTGCTTTAAAGTACCTTCTTGTACTAGTACGGTAGCGACTGGACCACGGCCTTTATCTAATTTAGACTCAACAACAACACCACTTGCCATTTTATCGACAACAGCTGTTAACTCTAATACTTCAGATTGTAACAATATAGAGTCAAGTAGTTCTTCAATACCTAAGCCAGTTTTAGCCGATACATGACAGAATTGAACTTCACCGCCCCACTCTTCTGAAAGTACGCCGTGCTGTGATAATTCACTTTTAACACGATCAGGATCAGCAGATTCTTTATCCATTTTGTTCACGGCAATGATAATCGGTGCATCAGAAGCTTGAGCATGTTGAATCGCTTCAATCGTCTGTGGCATAACACCATCATCAGCAGCAACAACAATAATTACAATATCAGTTGCTTTAGCACCACGAGAACGCATAGAAGTAAACGCCGCATGACCTGGAGTATCTAAGAATGTGATCATACCATGACCCGTTTCTACATGATAAGCACCAATATGCTGAGTAATACCACCGGCTTCACCGTCAGCTACTTTCGCTTCACGAATATAATCAAGTAGTGATGTTTTACCATGATCAACGTGACCCATGATAGTAACAACAGGTGCACGCGTTATCGCTTCACCCGTATGGCTACGATCAGCAAGTACTGCTTCTTCTAACGCATTTTCTTTAACAAGTACGACTTCAAAGCCCATATCTTCAGCAACAAGTGCTGCAGTTTCTTGGTCAATTACTTGGTTAATGGTTGCCATTGCACCCAATTTAAACATAGCTTTAACAACTTCAGCGCCTTTCTTAGCCATTTTATTCGCTAATTCAGCAACCGAAATCGTTTCGCCGATGCGAATATCGTTAACTTTAGTTTCAACTGGTTTAGTAAACCCATGTTTTAAACTTTGTGGTGCAGATAATGTTTGCTTACGTCCGCCACGGGCATTACGTCCGCCACGGGCATTTTTATCTGCAGCCGCTTTTTTCTTCTTACGACGACGGCCAGCGCCTTCGTCAGCCGCATCAACTTTATCTTCAGCTTCTTGCGCATACTTAGAAGAGGTAACATGAACAACTTCTTTTTCTTTCGCTTTACGCTCTTCTTCTTGTTCTTTCCAGCGCGATTCATTTTCTTCAGCTAATTTTCTAGCCGCTTCTGCCGCTTCTTTAGCTTCAGCTTCAATTTTCGCCGCTACTTCTTCTTCTTGAGCTAAGCGAAGTCGTTTAGCTTCTGCAGTTTCTTCAACTTTAACAACAGGTGTTTTATTAGCAGCTACTTGCTTGGCTTTTTCTGCTGCTTCTATTTTAGCTGCTGCTTTACGTTCAGCTGCAACTTCCGCTTTTACTGCCGCTACTGCTTTAGCATTTTCAGCTTCTTTCGTTGCAGCTTCTGCTTTCACTAATGCTAACGCATCTGCTTTTTCTGTCGCTTCAGCTTCAGCTTTCTCTGCTTCTTCAGCGATTTGTTGTTCTTCTAGCTCGCTACGCTTTACGTAAGTTCGTTTTTTACGTACTTCAACATTAACCGATTTACTTTTACTACCGTGTCCCATAGTCAATGTTGACTTGGTTTTACGATTTAGCGTTAATTTACTCGGTTTTGCGGCTGAGTTATCGCCATGTTGTTTCTTTAAATGTCCTAACAACGCTTCTTTTTCGTCTTGCGAAATAGCATCGGTTGCCGATTTATTCACGCCTGAGTCAGCCAATTGGCTCACTAAACGCTCCACCGGTGTACCAATTTCGTTGGCAAGCTCTGCTACAGTTATATCTGCCATTTACACTATTCTCCCGGTGTTAATTATTCTTCGTTAAACCAACAAATATTACGTGCAGCCATAATTAGCTCGCCCGCTTTGGTTTCAGTTAAGTCTTCAATATCACTTATTTCATCAATGCCTTGTTCAGCTAAATCTTCTAGTGTTTTCACACCACGACTTGCTAAAACGAATGCTAAATGACGCTCTAAACCGTCAAGCGCTAATAAATCTGCAGCGGGCTCTGCGCCCTCAAGCGTTTCTTCACTAGCAAGTGCTTGTGTTGTTAGTGCTTCTTTAGCTCGTTCTCTTAGCTCTTCCACAATTTCTTCAGTCAAGCCATCAATTTTCAGCATTTCTTCTGCTGGTACATAAGCTATTTCTTCTAATGAAGTAAAACCTTCATCAGATAGTAATGTGGCGAAGTCTTCATCAAGATCTAGCTTTTCGATAAATAAGTTTAATACTTTATCATTCTCTGCTTGATGCTTTTCTTTCATGTCAGCAACAGTCATTACGTTTAGTTCCCAGCCAGTTAACTGACTTGCTAAACGAATATTTTGACCACTACGACCAATCGCCATGGCTAAGTTACCTTCTTCAACCGCAATATCCATCGTGCCTTTGTCTTCATCAACAATAATTGAAGCAACTTCTGCAGGGGACATCGCATTAATTACATATTGAGCTACGTTATCGTCATACAACACAATATCAACACGTTCACCGCCTAATTCACCCGAAACGGCTTGAACACGTGAACCACGCATACCAACACAAGCACCAACAGGATCAATACGTTTATCATTACTTTTAACCGCAATTTTAGCGCGTGAACCCGGATCGCGTGCTGCGCCCTTAATTTCTAGCATTTCTTCGCCAATTTCTGGCACTTCAACACGAAATAGTTCAATCAACATTTCAGGTTTGGTACGGCTTACCAATAATTGTGCGCCACGGGCTTCAGGTTTAATATCATATAATAAACCACGTACTCTATCACCAGGACGAAATGTTTCGCGTGGTAGCATGTCGTCACGATAAATAATCGCTTCTGCATTATTACCTAAATCTAGAATAATACTTTCACGACTAGATTTTTTTACTACACCAGTAACTAATTCACCGATTTGGTCTTGGTATGCATCAACAACTAAAGCACGTTCAGCTTCACGAATCTTCTGTACAATGACTTGTTTAGCTGTTTGCGTTGTTACGCGATCAAAGGTAACTGATTCAATTTGATCTTCAGAATAATCACCTACATTTAGTTCAGGGTTCTCATATTGAGCCGCCGCTAAACTAATTTCAGCGTAAGGATTTTCCATAGGCTCATCGCTCTCTGCAACGATTAACCAACGACGAAACGTTTCAAATTCACCGGTAATGCGGTCAATACAAACACGAACTATTATATCGCCATCATATTTTTTCTTGGTCGCTGTCTCTAAAGCAGTTTCCATTGCTTCAAAAATACTTTCACGTGGTAATGCCTTTTCATTTGATACAGCATCAACAACCAGTAATATCTCTTTACTCATGTTTCTTTAGCCTTAATTTTTAGGTAACTATTTATCTTGTTGCCGTATAAACCGATTTATTCGTCACAGTAACAGGTTGGCTGTAAGTCAAGTCTGCGTTTGTTCTGTAAATTGAATGATACCGCTAGAAGCTAAACAGCTACTGCTATTAAACTTAAATATGTGTTTTTTATTTAATTCTTTTTTTAAAGTTTCGCGACAAGGTTTGCTTTGTCTACATTATTGATAACAAGTTCGTAATCTATACCATCTACAGTTACTATTAATGTGTCATTTTCTATGGCAACTAAAGTGCCTTTAAATTTTCGACGACCATTTAATGGCATCGATAATTTAACATTGACTGTTTCACCCACCACAGTTTGAAAATGCGCTAATTCAAATAATGGTTTATCTACGCCTGGGGATGAAACTTCTAAACTATATTCACTACTTATTGGATCTTCTACATCTAAAATAGCCCCAACTTGACGACTTACTTCTGCGCAATCATCAACATTAATGCCATTTTCATGGTCAATAAACAAACGTAAAACTGAATTATTACCCGCACTAATATACTCTACACCGAGTAATTCTTTACCTGTTTCGGTCACAGCGGGGCGAAGCATGTCAGTTAATTTTTGTTCAAATTTAGCCAATCGTTTTCTCCTGTTAGGATAAAGAAAGAGCTAAAAATTAGTTAACTATTTCTTTTAAAATAAAATTTTAGGTACAAAAAAAGGGCTTATAGCCCAGCATTTTTTTGCTGTATATTTTGCTTATAATGATTTTTAATCGAACACCATAAACAAAAAAGCCCCATAACCGGGGCCTAACTCACTGACCCCATACTAGTAGTAGCACCCTATTAGGTTTACTATCAGTATTTGTAATAAGAATAGAAATACCTGTTTAAACAGGAAAATCCTCAGTGACATCTTAATTACATGCTTAATTTGCCTACAGGTTGGCTACAGGCATCAATTGAGCACCACGAATTATATAGCGACAAAGGCATAAGCGCAAGCTTGAATAGGCAATATAGTGAAAAATCAATAAATGTTGTAGTTTGAAATACTCGAATTAATGTCAGAAATTAACTTCTGCTTTAAAATCAAATAGTACAGCCTAACTAATATAGGCTATACATAGACTATATAAAATTTCATCCTTGCTGGCATTAGTTTAATAAGCGTGGCTATTTTTTGCGGCGTAATTTAACTAGATATGTAAATACGTCCACAATTATGATTAAGAAATACAATATGTTCACTGACTTTTATTATATCTATCTCAGTGCTGTTTATTTGTATGTTTTTATTCATTACTTGAAGATAAAGCTGCCCAATACAACCCCGCAATACGTTTATCAACAAAGTAAAAAACATAAAATAATATCCCTACTCAGACTAGTGTTGTTATATGTAAGAAAAAAAAGGATAATACTGGCAGTCTTTAATAATTAACATCTTGACATATAACGCAAATGACTGATTACGCTCTACTGCTTATTGGCACGGTACTGGTAAACAACTTTGTACTGGTGCAATTTCTTGGTTTATGCCCTTTTATGGGGGTATCTTCACGTACAGAAACAGCCATAGGTATGTCATTTGCAACGACCTTTGTAATGACCTTAGCCTCTTTGCTGAGTTATCTAGTCACCACCTATATTTTAGTTCCTTTGGACCTTGAATACTTAACCACGATGAGTTTTATTTTAGTTATCGCTGTCGTGGTGCAATTTACCGAAATGGTTGTTCATAAAACGAGTAGTAGTCTTTATCGATTATTAGGTATTTTTCTCCCCTTGATCACTACCAATTGTGCCGTACTTGGTGTTGCTTTATTAAATCTTAGATTACAGCATAATTTCTTTGAATCAATTATTTATGGATTTGGTGCTGCGGTTGGCTTTTCTTTGGTGCTCATTATGTTTTCAGCCATGAGAGAAAAATTAGCTAATGCCGATGTACCAACCCCTTTTAAAGGAGCGGCTATTGCAATGATCACTGCTGGATTAATGTCTTTAGCCTTTATGGGCTTTGCCGGCTTGGTTAAAATTTAAGACAGATGAGTATAATCATGAATATTTTAATTGCCATACTCGTTCTAGGCGCTATTTCTGCCTTATTTGGTGCTTTGCTTGGTTACGCGTCAATACGTTTCCATGTTGAAGGTGATCCTATTGTTGAGCAGCTTGATGCGTTACTTCCACAAACACAATGTGGTCAATGTGGCTACCCTGGATGTAAACCTTATGCTGAAGCGGTTGCCAATGGTGAAGCCATTAATAAATGTGCACCCGGTGGGGAAGACACTATTAAAAAAATTGCTGACTTGCTTGGTGTTGATGTTCAGCCTATAGATGAAAATCATGAACAAGACGATTCATCACAAAGTAATAGACCCAAAGTAGCGTTCATCATTGAAGAAGATTGTATTGGCTGTACTAAATGCATCCAAGCTTGCCCTGTTGATGCAATTTTAGGGGCAGCGAAGCAAATGCACACAATATTGATTGATGAATGTACTGGCTGTGATTTATGTGTGGCTCCTTGTCCTGTAGATTGTATTGAAATGCGCCCAACCGCTGAAACCATTCAGAATTGGCAATGGGATTTAAATAAAATTGCTGTGAAGCAAGTAGATTAGGAAAATATGACCCTATGGAATCTATTATAGAGCGTATCAACCAAGGTAAATTCTGGCATTTTCATGGCGGTATTCACCCACCTGAACAAAAGGCAATAACCTCAGGTAAACCCATTAAACATCTTCCATTACCTAAACAGCTAATTTTACCCTTACAACAACATATAGGGCGTCAAGGTGATTTACTTGTTGAGGTTGGTGACAAAGTACTCAAAGGCCAAGCACTCACTCAAAGCTCTAATCCAATGGCTGTACCTGTACATGCGCCAACAAGTGGAACGATTACTGCTATTAAAAAATCCGTGATAGCTCACCCTTCAGGCTTAAGTGAACTATGTTTATTCATTGATGTAGATGGTGAAGATACGTGGAAAAAACGAGAGATTTGTCAAGATTTCTCCAAATTAAGCCATCAAGATATTATTAAAAAAATAGCTGATGCCGGTATTGCAGGGATGGGCGGTGCTGGTTTTCCTACTCATATTAAAGTTAATACGAAGCCAGACATCAACTTTCTAATAATCAATGCTGCTGAATGTGAACCTTACATTACTGCAGATGATTTATTAATAGGTGAACAGAGTGAAGCTATTGTTGATGGCATCAAAATACTTGATCAATTACTCAACCCTGCTTTTATTTTAATCGGTATTGAAGGTAATAAGCCACGAGCAATAAAAGCATTACAACAAGCAACTCAACACAATGACAAAATCAAAGTCTGTGTACTACCCACCAAATACCCCTCCGGTGGTGAAAAACAGTTAATCAAAATTTTAACAGGCAAAGAAGTTAACAGCGGCACTTTACCTATTGATTTGGGTATTGTGGTACAAAATATTGCAACCTGTTTTGCCATTAGTGATGCCGTTATCAATGATATTCCGCTTATTCGACGTGTAGTAACCTTAACGGGGCGCGCTTTATCGAAACCTCAAAATTTGTGGGTTTTATTAGGTACACAAGTTAGTTATTTACTTAATCAAACCGGTTTTTTCCGTGAAGTTAGCGAAACGAAATCAACCCCTAACTCACCACCGCCAAACCCTCCCGTGATTATGGGTGGACCATTAATGGGTTTTAGTATTTTAAATGAGCAAGTGCCTATTGTTAAAACAAGTAACTGTATTTTAGCACCAAGTAAAATTGAGATGCCTAGCGCTTTTGATAATTATTCTAATGAAGTTGAATGTATTCGCTGTGGTCAATGTGCTGATGTTTGTCCAAGTCAATTGTTACCTCAAGAATTGCAGTGGAGCGCGAAAGCAAAAGATCATCAACAGTTAATTGAACTTAATTTATTTGATTGTATTGACTGTGGTGCTTGTGCCTATGTCTGCCCTAGTCAAATCCCTTTAGTGCAATATTATCGCGTTGCTAAAGCTGAAATACGCCAACAACAACAACTAGATATCAAAGCAGAGAAAGCAAAAGCACGTTTTGAAGCAAGAAAACTTCGCTTAGAACAAGAAAAAACTGCACGAAAAGAAAAGCATGATAAAGCCGCTGCAGCACGTAAAGCCGTAATGAATAAAAAATCGGCTGATGGTGGTACAGCAAGCTCCGCTGTCGCAGCAGCCCTTGCCCGAGTAAAAGCTAAAAAAGCGGCTAAAAGTAAAAATACGGAGTTGCCCGTGGCCAGCGGTGAAGGACAAAGTGACAATGATCAGACTGAAACATCACCCGTAAAGGCAGCTATTGCAAGAGCGAAAGCTAAGCGACTTGCTCAAGAAAAAAGTGCTGAGGCACCTGTAGCAAGTAACGAAAATCAAAAGAACGTTGTTGATGATACAAAAGCTAGAATTGCAGCAGCCGTAGCCAAGGCAAAGGCGAAAAAGGCCCAAGTAAATAAGTCATCTATAGAACAAACTGAACTTTCAACAGCAACAAAACAAGAAAACATGAACGAAAGCGTACAAAACACAACAACTGAAGCCGAAGAAAAAAAGGCTCGGATTGTTTTAGCCGTTGCAAAGGCTAAAGCAAAAGCTAAACTTAAAAGAATGGATAAAGCTCAACAAGCATCTACCACCAATAATGAAGAATCGACATAATTATGGCATTTTGGATAGCAAGTTCACCTCATAATCACAACCAAGCAGAAACATCGGCTTTGATGCGTTTAGTTATTTATGCGGTTATACCCGGCATTTGTGCTCAGTGGTATTTCTTTGGCTGGGGAAATATTATCCATATTTTTCTAGCGATTACCACCGCACTATTTTGTGAATTTATTGTATTATCATTACGAAATAAAAAGAATATACGCAAACAACTTTTTGATGGAAGTGCCATATTAACCGCAATATTACTAGGCATTTGTTTACCTGCCATCGCTCCATGGTGGATATCCATCATTGGCGCTATATTTGCTATAGTAATCGTTAAACAACTTTATGGTGGCTTAGGGAATAATCCATTCAATCCAGCCATGGCTGCCTATGTAATGCTTTTGATCTCATTTCCTTTACAAATGACTTCATGGCAACCACCGTTAGCGTTAATGACTATCGACTTAGACTTGGCTAATACCTTAAGTGTTATTTTTACTGACTTTACTAAAGAAGGTTATTCAGTAGAGCAACTAAGAACCAGTGTTGACGGTTTTACTATGGCAACACCATTAGATACTTTAAAAACGGATATTGGCTTAGGACTTACCGTATTTGAAAGCATGGAAAAGAGTATTTTCGGAGAAAATTTCGCCTTAGGTTGGGAATGGGTAAATTTCGCTTTTCTTATTGGTGGTGTAGTATTGATTGCCAAAAAAGCTATTGCATGGCAAACACCTTTAAGCTTTTTATTAAGCCTATTTATTTGCTCATTTATCGCTTATAGCATCAGCCCTGACAGTAGCGCATCTACTATGTTTCATTGGCTGACAGGTGGTTGCATGCTAGGGGCTTTCTTTATTTTGACCGATCCGGTATCGGGTGCTACCAGTACTAAAGGTAGATTGCTCGTCGGAGCTTTAGCTGGATTGTTAGTTTATTTGATCAGAACCTTTGGTGGCTACCCTGATGGTATCGCTTTTGCGGTTTTATTATGCAATATGGCAGCACCTTTAATTGACCAATACACTCGACCCCGCACTTATGGTCATCAATCAAAGAAAATACAAGGGAAGGCTAAATAATGACTATCCCCCAAAAAAACTCTAACGCTAGCTTTCGCTTACCCATGCAAAAAAATAGTCAAATACTTGCTATATTTGCCATCATTTGTACCGCTATTGTTGGCTTAGTTAATGAACTGACGAAAGATGAAATCAAAGCACAGGAACAATTACAACTATTAAATACTTTACATAGTATTATTGACCCAAGTCGTTATAACAATGATATTACTCAAGATTGTGTCAATCTGAGTTCTCCGCTAATTGGCAACTCAACAAATGATAAGAAAATGCAAACAGCTTATATTGCTCGACAAGATAACCAAGCAATCGCTATTGCGATGACAAGCACTGCACCTGATGGTTATAACGGTAATATAGAACTAATTATTGCCATAAATATGGATGGTAGTGTCAGTGGTGTTCGCGTATTAAAACATCAAGAAACGCCAGGTTTGGGTGATGAAGTTGAATTAAGAAAAAGTAATTGGATAACTACCTTTACTGGTAAGAAACTATTCTCTGAAAAAGATAACCGCTGGGCTGTCACTAAAGACAATGGTATTTTTGATCAATTTACGGGGGCTACTATTACGCCACGTGCCGTTGTTAAAGCTGTGAAAAAGACACTCCTTTATTTTAAAGACAACAAAGGTTCTCTGTTAACGCGTCCTAATATTTGTCTCCAAGAAAATGAAAACACTGAAACGACAAGTGAGGCAAAAAATGAGCACTAAAACAGAGCCAACATTATCATCAATAGATAATACTGCCTTAGCTAAAAAAGCCCACAGAGAAGAGTATAGAGAATTAGCAAAACAAGGGTTATGGAAAAACAATCCTGGATTAGTACAATTATTAGGACTTTGCCCGTTATTAGCAGTAACCGCTACGGTAACTAATGCTTTGGGCTTGGGGCTTGCCACCTTATTGGTACTTGTGTGTTCAAATACCACGGTATCAGCTATTCGTCATTGGGTTCCTAAAGAAATTCGTATCCCTATTTTTGTGTTGATCATCGCAGCATTCGTTACCTGCGTACAATTATTAATGAACGCTTATACTTATGGCATCTACCAGTCACTCGGTATATTTTTACCCTTAATTGTTACCAACTGCGCCATTATCGGTCGTGCTGAAGCCTATGCTTCTAAGAACCCAATTAAACAAGCCAGTTTTGATGGCTTAATGATGGGGTTAGGATTTGCTTTAGTACTTTTTGTACTCGGTGCTATACGCGAAATTTTAGGGCAAGGAACACTCTTTGATGGCGCACATTTATTACTAGGTGATTGGGCAAGCGTTTTACGCATTGAAGTGATTCACTTAGACAGTCAATTTTTACTGGCCATTTTGCCCCCCGGTGCATTTATTGCGATGGGC
This sequence comes from uncultured Colwellia sp., assembly GCA_913058145.1. Taxonomy (GTDB): domain Bacteria; phylum Pseudomonadota; class Gammaproteobacteria; order Enterobacterales; family Alteromonadaceae; genus Colwellia. The sequence continues at coordinate 48,472 of CAJXQM010000011.1, read as the reverse complement.
TTCATCATTGCACTTAAAAATGCGATTGATGCCAATATTAAACAGCGTCAGCCGAAAGAAGCAGACAAAGCTATCGAACGCGTTAGAGTTAACTTTGAATCTTAGGAGTTCAGCAGCGAGTGAACCATAATTCGCTGCGAAGATTTAAGTCTAAGAAACTCGTACGACATAACGAAGAGCAACTCACGAATAAAAATGGTGAAAATAAAAGATGAACAAAGAAAAACGTTTAGAAATATTAACCCGACTTCGTGACAATAACCCTGAGCCCACCACAGAGTTAAACTTCAGTTCACCATTTGAATTACTTATCGCCGTCTTACTTTCAGCTCAATCAACCGATATTGGTGTTAATAAAGCAACCGCTAAGCTCTACCCTGTAGCCAATACACCACAAGCGATATTAGATTTAGGTCTTGAAGGGTTAATCTCCTATGTAAAAACCATTGGTCTATTTAACACCAAAGCAAAAAACACGATAAAAACATGTCAGATGCTGGTTGATTTGCATTGCGGTGAAGTACCTGAAAACAGAGCAGCGTTAGAGGCCTTGCCAGGTGTTGGCAGAAAAACCGCTAATGTTGTGTTAAATACAGCATTTGGTTGGCTGAAGGATAATGAAGATAACTATTTTTTAGCCGTAGACACTCATATTCAAAGGCTTGCAAACCGTACTGGTTATGCCAAAGGTAAAACGGTAGAACAAACAGAACAGGCAATCATAAAGAATACGCCGAAAAAAACAGAATTCATGTTCAACTTGCACCATTGGTTCATTTTGCATGGCCGCTATACTTGTGTAGCGAGAAAACCAAAGTGTGGCTCCTGTATTATTGAAGACTTATGTGACTTTAAAGATAAAGTAGAAAACTAAACAGAAAGCTAAGTAACTCGGCGTCAAGTTAAGGAATAAAAATGAAATTTTTACATACCATGGTTCGTATTCATGATCTTGACCAATCGCTCGATTTTTACATCAATAAACTCGGCTTAGTTGAAATCAGACGCCATGACGTACCAGAAGGAAAATTTACTTTGATCTTTTTAGCGGCAGCTAAAGGGAAAGCTGAAGTTGAGTTAACCTATAACTGGGGCTCGCAGGAGGAATATACCATTGGACGTAACTTTGGTCATCTAGCCTTCGAAGTTGAAGATATTTACCAAACGTGCCAACAACTTCAAGCAGGTGGTGTGATTATTAACCGACCACCACGTTGTGGAAAAATGGCGTTTGTTAAGTCACCTGACAATGTTTCCATTGAATTATTACAAAAAGGCACTGCATTAGCACCTCAAGAGCCGTGGTCAAGTATGGAAAATATTGGCTCTTGGTAGTACTTTAGTAGAGATATACCCAAACCACTTCAAAACGCAATTTTCAGCATCTCGAAGTGAATTGGGTATAAGTTATTGTATACGGTTAAAAACGCTTATTGAGCCAACGCTTCTTTAAGCGCAGCCAAAAATAAAAGAACATTTTCGTTACGTGCAGTATGACCCATTAAACCAATACGCCAAGCATTGCCAGCAAACTGCCCAAGGCCAGCGCCAATTTCTAAATTGTATTCATTTAATAAAAACTGACGTACTTTAGTATCATCAACCCCTGCAGGTATATGAACTGTATTTAACTGTGGCAACCTTTCGCTTTTAGGCACAACAAAACTTATTCCTAAGGCCTCTAGACCAGACGCTAATTTTTCATGCTGTGCTTTATGGCGTGCCCAGCTATTTTCTAAACCTTCGTTCTGTAATATTAATAATGATTCATGTAGCGCATATAACGAATTTACGGGTGCGGTATGGTGATAACTACGTTTACCTTCACCTGACCAGTATCCCATTACAAGTGATTGATCTAAGAACCAACTTTGAACTGGGATTTTTCTATTTTTGATAATTTCAGCAGCTTTATCGCTAAAGCTCACTGGTGAAAGTCCAGGCACACAAGATAAACATTTTTGACTGCCAGAATACACTGCATCAATGCCCCATTCATCAACTCTTAATTCAACACCACCTAGTGAAGTTACCGCATCAACTATCGTTAGACAATTATACTTACGCGCTATTTCACAAAGTGTTTTTGCATCGGACAACGCCCCTGTTGAGGTTTCAGCATGAACAAACGCAACAAAAGTGGCTTCTGGGGTCTGTTGTAAAGTATCTTCTAATGCGTGTGGGTCAACCGCTCTGCCCCACGTACCATCTACAACCACTAATTTAGCACCTATACGCTGTACGTTTTCAATCATACGCGCGCCAAAAACACCATTACGGCACACAACTACAGTATCATCAGCTGTAATTAAATTAACAAAACATGCTTCCATACCCGCTGAACCAGGAGCAGAAATAGCCATGGTATAAGTATTTTTAGTTTGAAATGCATATTGTATTAATGTCTTAACTTCATCCATCATACCAATAAAAGTAGGATCTAAATGCCCTACTGTTGGTCTTGCTAAAGCTGACAATACACGAGGGCTAACATCAGAAGGACCTGGGCCCATTAATGTACGTTGTGGTGGTATAAATGATTGAATTGACATAATGAGCTCACATCTTGAGGTAATTTTGCTATAGATGCCGCCACCATAGCATTAATTGAACTATTTACTTAATTAATAGTTGTTATCCTAGTTATTGATTTCATAAATGTAGTGGCAAGTACGCCACTTATTGTTATTATTCTTTTCATTGAATTTACTGATGGCAAATAGCTACTTAGGGCACACTTCTTATGGCACATTTCTTATGGCACTAAAGGCAACAATTTATAAAGTAAATATTGAGCTAGCAAATATGGATCTGAATTATTACGATTCATTACAACTTACGCTAGCGCAACACCCTTCAGAAACAGAGCAACGGCTTATGGTACGTTTGATCTGTTATATTTTAAATGCTCACCCAGATTTACAGTTTGGTAAAGGGGTTAGTGATGAAGATGAAGCTGCGATTTGGCAAATAAATTATAGTGGTGAAATAGCTCTCTGGATTGAGTTAGGACAATTAGACGAAAAACGCATCAAAAAAGCGTGTAATAAATCGGCAAAAGTTAAGCTATATTGTTACGGATCAAGCGTGAATACTTGGTGGTCACAAACACAAAACGCTTTACAGAATTTTCCTAAACTGAGCATTGAACAGTTTGATATGACTACAACCAATGCGTTAGTGAAATTACTGAGTAGAAACATGGAATTTCAATGTAGCATCCAAGACGATCAACTCTGGTTAACCTGTGGTGATGAAACATTATTGATAGAAACAACCACTTTAAAGTCATAAAAAATAGCCCCATCATCAAAAAATTCACAGTGTAAAAAGAGAAAAGCATGACTAAAAATATTGCTGGTTTTTTTATAAAAGTCAGTGTGTTGATAATAAGCTTAGCTACAGTAAGCTTCACTTGCGCAGTAACAAATAAGATATCTTTAGCACAAGTCACTAAAGATATTACTTATCTAGCGAGTGATGAATTAAGAGGTCGAAGTAACTATTCACCAGAAATACACTTAGCTGCTGAATATATTGCTAAACGTTTTCAACAAAGTGGCTTACTCGCTACAGAAGGTCTATCAGGGACTGATTTTTTACAAAAATATGAAGTAACTAAAATTACCCCAAAAAAAATCCACTTAACGATAAATGGAGAAAATATTACTTCTAAAAATTTAATAATGGCTAGCACAGTCACTAATTTTTCATGGGCAATGAACAACCGTACTAACAACACAGAATTTACGATACACAACATTGGCAAAAACGATGATATGAAAGCCATCGTTGACACATTAAATAGACAAGGGGGAAAGCACCTAGTTTTGTTAAACCCTGCTCATAAGGCACTATTTGAGCGTTATCAACACTATTTACAACAAGGGTCAACAAAACTACATCAAGCAAATAGCCATAAAATTTCAGGTGGGATTATCGTTATAGCATTATCAACAATAACTGCTGAAAAAATTAATAACTTGAAAGTGTCAGGTGTTAGCACGATAAATAAAGACGATCTATATAACGTAGTGGCTATATTACCTGGGCAAACTAAACCAGAGGAGATTGTGCTCTATTCTGCTCATTATGATCATTTGGGCGTAAAAACTGGCGAAGGTGATGTTATTTATAATGGTGCTGATGATGATGCTTCAGGGACAACCGCCATTATCAACTTGGCACAACACTATGCCAAGCACGGAGGTAATGCACGTACGCTAATGTTCGCGGCTTTTAGTGCAGAAGAAATAGGGGGTTTTGGCTCTCGTTATTTTTCAAAACAACTTGAGCCACAAAAAATCATCGCTATGATCAATATTGAAATGATTGGTAAACCATCAAAATTTGGTGCTGGTACTATGTGGATGACAGGTATGGATCGCTCTAATCTTGGTGAAAAATTAAATATAGCGCTAGCTAAGTCTGCTAAAAAAATATACGACGACCCTTACCCCGATCAACATTTATTTTACCGCTCTGACAATGCAACTTTAGCAAGGTTAGGTGTACCCGCTCATAGCTTTAGCAGCGCACAACTTGACAAAGATCAGCACTATCACCAAGCTAGCGACAATCTATCATCATTAAATTTAACGTCTCTTCATCAGAACATTGAAATGCTTGCCATGGCAACTCAGCCTTTGGTCGACGGCAGTATGACTCCGTCACGGATAAATAAAAATTTAGTAACAAGGGAAGGACTTATATTTTAATTTGGTAATCGAGCACAGGTTGATAGATAGATAATTGCCCACTAAGCAAACTCATCTAAGTATTTGCCCGATACAGCATGAAATGAACCTAGCTAAAACGCGTGAAATTTTCGTAAGCCTGCTATTCTATCTTATTTGCGTTCATCTAGTTATTATAGTGTGTATTACTCTGTTAACCTTTATTGGTATAGATCGAAATATGACAATATCTACAAAAAACACTATAGCAACTAAACTTACCCAACAACATCCAACGTTGATTCATACGGAAAACATTAAGGTGATTTCTCATGTACAGCGCGAAACTGATGATTGGCAACTTAATACACTGATGCTTGACGGCGTTAATGTTGCCTTTAAATATAAACGAAAAAAACGCTACAAAAACCTTAAAGGGTCTAGGGTTAATATCACTTATTATCCAGATAATGAAAAGGTTGCCGGTTTTGATATTGAAATAATGAAAATAGTGAGAATAAAACTGACTTAACTCTGATATAGAGTATCAATACGGAATTTTTTTGATGATTAATATACTAATTAATTATAAAAAAAAATTTATTTTTCTATTTTGAATATAAAAATAATTTATTTTCATGTTTTCACCCTTGTTTATCAAACAAGTCTTGACGAATGCTCAGCCATCTTCCATAAATAGGGTATCGGTATAACATAATAATTACTACCGGGCGTTTATTTAGCGAACAAGAATAATAAAGCTAAATAATTTATTGGGGACTGCAAGAGGAAAATCATTATGATATTAAACCATATTTGGGGATTATACGCCCATCCAAAAGACGAATGGCAGACAATTGAAAAGCGTCATGAAAGCTTAATGTACAGTCTTATGCATATTTTAGTGGTAGCCCTTATTCCCGCAATATGTGGTTATTATGCAGCTGCACATATAGGTTGGACTATCGGCGTGGGCGAACCCATAAAAATAAGTCCCTCTAGCGCACAAATAATGGCTATTTCTATGTATATAGCCTTAGTCTTAGGCGTATTTTTATTGGCTTATTTAATTCAATGGATGGCAAAAACGTTTGATTCTAATCCAACTTTTGTTCAATCACTCGAATTAGCTGCTTATACCGCAACCCCTATGTTAATGGTTGGTATCACAACACTATTTCCTGTGCTTTGGTTTGTTGCTCTAGCAGGGATAGCAGCGGTTAGTTATTCAGTATATCTATTATATTCTGGTGTACCTATTATGATGAATATTCCAGAAGATAAAGGTTTTATTTATTCAAGCTCAGTGGTAACTTGTGGTTTAGTACTACTGGTAGCTATTATGGCATTGAGTGCAATGTTCTGGACCACGGGTTTTATACCAGAATACGTGTCTTAACTGTTCTTCATAAGTAGCGAGTTAGGTAATAACTCGCTACTTTTTTATCTAAAGTTGTCAGAGCTATATTTAGTTACTCTGCTCCTTCGTTATGCATATCGATTATAGAATCAGCATTTTTATCTGATTCATCTTTAGTACTATTATTTCGCATAGCATCTAGTTTTTCTAAATAGGCATTATCAATATCATTAGTGATATAATGACCATTAAATACAGAGGTATCAAAACGTTTGATATCGGGATTGCCTAAACCAACAGCAAGAACTAAATCTTCAATCGATTGAAAAATAAGTTTATCCGCACCAATTAAACTACATATATCATCAACATCACGTCCATGCGCAATTAATTCATTAGCACTTGGCATATCTATACCATAAACATTAGGAAAGCGTACTTCAGGGGCTGCAGAAGCAAAATAAACTTTTTTAGCTCCCGCAGAACGTGCCATTTCAATTATCTGCTCTGACGTTGTTCCGCGTACTATAGAGTCATCAACAAGTAGAACATTCTTACCTTTGAATTCGGTTTCAATAGCATTAAGTTTTTGTCTTACAGATTTTTTACGTTGCTCTTGGCCTGGCATAATAAAAGTTCGGCCAATATAACGATTTTTCACAAAACCTTGCCTATAAGGTAAGGCTAATTCCTGGGCTATTTGCAAAGCAATATCACATGATGTTTCAGGAATAGGAATAACGACATCAATATCCACATCACTCCATTCTTGAGATATTTTTTGACCTAGCTTAGTACCCATTTCAACACGAGATGCATAAACAGACATTTTATCAATCGTTGAGTCTGGACGTGCAAAATATACGAATTCAAAAATACAAGGGCTATAGACAGGATCTTCTACACATTGCTGACTATAAATCTGGCCATCTTCAGTGAAGAATATCGCTTCGCCAGGAGCTACATCACGCACAAACTCAAATGAACAAGCATTAAGTGCTACTGATTCAGAAGCAACCATGTATTCAGTACCGCTTTCAGTTTCACGTTTACCAAAGACTAATGGGCGAATACCATTTGGGTCACGAAAAGCGACCATACCATAGCCAATAATTAGCGCTACTGTGGCGTAAGCACCCCGCACACGTTTATGTACATTGGCAACAGCAGTAAAAACATCATCTGGTGCTAAGACTACTTGAACGCTTTGTTGTAACTCATGTCCAAAAATATTTAGTAATAGCTCAGAATCAGACGTTGTATTTACATGACGACGCGCTTCTGTATTCAACCAAACTTTTAATTCTTCTGCATTAGTTAAGTTGCCATTATGAGCTAAAGATATACCGTAAGGTGAGTTAGCATAAAAAGGCTGAGCCTCAGATGAACTTGACGTACCCGCTGTTGGGTAGCGTACATGACCAATACCAATATTGCCCTGTAAACGCAACATATGGCGCGTATGAAAGACATCTTTAACTAAACCATTACCTTTCCTAAGGCGAAATGTATTGTTATGAATAGTTACAATACCGGCAGCATCTTGTCCTCGATGCTGTAACACTGTTAATCCGTCATACAAATACTGATTAACCGGGGTTTGACCGACAATACCAACAATACCACACATGAATTTTTCTCCGCTTGAAACTTAGTTAACTTTCATTAAATTAATAGACTAAGTTAGAAAACTTGATGATTGCTTAAGATACTCAAAAAACCACTCAACAACTAACCTAAATTCAGGTACTAGTTGTGAACTTTTCCACCAATCACTTGTTGCTGCTCCCGTAAAAGCATCCATAAAGAATAACACCGCGCTGATAATTAACACGCCACGTAAAGCTCCAAAGACTAGGCCCAACACACGATCTGTACCTGACAAACCAGTTTTACTTACTAATTGACCTATAAGGTAATTAACAAGTGCGCCCAGTATTAAGGTAGTAATAAATAAGATCGCTATTGAAGCAGAATTTCGTAATAATTGATCGGAAATATTAGTAAGAAGATTGGCTAGATTGGCATAAAAAGTACTGGCAATAAAAAAGGCGCTGATCCAGATAACTAGTGAGACAGCTTCTTTAACAAAACCGCGTACCAAACTAATTAGCGTTGATATACCTATAACTGCCAAAATGGCGTAATCTACCCAAACCATATTTTGATTTTCTCATTGATTAGAGCCGCGCATTCTATCAGAATACCAATAAAAATACTTAAGTTTTTTTTCACAAACAGGAATTATTTTGTTGGATAAAAATGCGCTACTTTACCCTGCACATTAGTCAATTTTTTCAATGCGGGTATTTTCTTCATCAATGTCACTTTTATTAATTCAGGTCCAACAAAGACTTTAGTCAACGTACCTTTTTTTGTTTTAATTGGCTTGGTAAAAACAGTATAACCATTACGCTTTAGTTTATTTACTAGTTCAGCAACATTACTTTTGTGTTTAAAACTACCTAGCTGAATTACCCACGCTTCTTTATTAACTGATTTCGGTGGCTGTTGGCCTAACACTGGTTTAGTGATTGCCGATTGAGTCGTCGCTTTTAAATATGTATTGGCAACAATTTCTTCAACCTTCCTCGCCTGAGTTACTTTTATTGATTTAACATTCATTTTTGTCGCTTGATTTTCTCCCGGTTCAATATTGGCTATACTGCTAACTTGTTTACGGGTCTGCGCGGTATTATCTATTATCAACAGGTCATCTTGCGCTTCTTCATTAAAAACGATTGCTTTGTCTTTTATTACTAGCTTGTGTTCTGGAAAAGGTTTTTTATTTATTTTTCCAGTGAAAATAGGTGTTTGAGGTATTTGCTCAAAGTCTGTTTGATGTGAATTTTTTGTACCGTCAAGTAAATCAGGCAAAAAGATGATGATGACAGCAGCTACTATAACGGTACCAACAAGGCGATTTTGAAACGGTGTAGACAAGTGATTCTCCCATGAAATCAGGTGTTTGTTAAATTTAACATAAACCAACTTAAACCAATAATCGCCTAATTTCAGCAACTGTATAAAAAGAACCAAAAACAAGAATCAAATCGGTTGATTGTGCTTTTTTATTCGCTATTTTAAATGCTTGCGTGATATTGTCAAAGCAATTGACTGATTTAGTAAAGTTATCTAACTCTATAGCCATGATCTCAACTGATGCAGCTCTTGGTAAAATTAAAGGCGCAATATACCAATCATCAATCACCTCATGAAAAGGCTGTAACGTATTTTTGATATCTTTATCTGCTAACATAGCAACGACAGCAATTATGCGCTGATATTTATTCTGCTGCTTTAGCTCAGCTAATTTTTTTACCAAATATCGCCCTGCATGAGGATTATGGCCAACATCAAGCATAACATCACAACCAGCGACTGCATTATTAATAAACAATTCAGTTCTACCGGCAACTTTAGTTTTTGCTATTAATGCATTAACTTTATCTGTTGTTAACGTAACACCAAGTTGTGCTAACACCATCAGTGCTGTGGCAATATTATCCCTAGGAATATGAGTATTAACCAAATTTTTCAAACAAATGGTTTCATCAGTAACCTCTGTACTATTAACATCAGCGCTATCAAATTTTGTATACTGCCATTGCCATAAATTTTGATTTTTACCGATGCTTTCTTCAATCAGTGTAAAGTCTTGTTCGCGAACTTTTATGTTGTTTCTGACTTGTTTAGAAAGTACTTTAGCATCAAAATAATTCACTTCTTTAGCGTATTCAATGACAGAGTTTGGCGCATCACTATCACCGATAATAATATGCTGATTAGCACGGAAAATACCTGCTTTTTCAAAACCGATAGTTTCTCTGTCATTTCCTAAAAAGGCTTGATGATCAAGATCAATCGTTGTAACCACCGCTACATCAGCATCAATAATATTGGTTGCGTCAAGGCGTCCGCCAAGCCCTACTTCGAGGATAATGATATTTGGCTTAACCTCCATCAATATAAGAAAAGCAGCTAATGTAGTAAATTCATAGTAGCTTAGCGATATATTAGCCCTTGCTAGGTCTATTTGCTCAAAAGCACAAATAAAAGAGTGATCATCGACATCGATTTTATTTATTCGTAGTCTTTCATTGAAACGTTCAATATGAGGTGAAGAATACACCGCAACCGTCAATTTTTGTTCTTTAATGCTTTCTTCAAGTAATGCGTTTTCCACAAAAGCACAAGTAGTGCCTTTGCCATTAGTACCTGCAACAGTAATAACACGAGCAAAACTAAAATCAATATTTAACCGTTTGGCAACTTGACCAATGCGAGCTAAACCGAGGTCAATTTCGATATTATGTAGTGTTTCTAAATAATAAAGCCACTCGTTAAGATCTTTACAACCTTTAGAGTGGCTTGAATTTTTTTGTGGCATTTACGGCTCTATTTTTTATATTTTATTTAACATAGCAATGTAGTTAACATTGCTATGTTATACACTTAACTTTCTAGAAGTGGGCTAGTTTGTCCCATAAATTTTCCTAACATGCGCGCTAACGTTGCACGCATATTACGGCGATCAACAATCATATCAATAGCACCTTTCTCTAGTAAAAATTCACTACGCTGAAATCCTTCAGGTAATTTTTCACGTACTGTTTGCTCTATTACACGAGGACCAGCAAAACCAATTAGCGCTTTAGGCTCAGCAACGTTAATATCGCCTAACATAGCTAAACTTGCCGACACACCACCCATAGTAGGATCTGTCAACACAGAAACATAAGGTAAACCTTTTTCACTCATTTTAGCTAATGCTGCGCTGGTTTTAGCCATTTGCATTAACGAAAATAGCGCTTCTTGCATACGCGCTCCACCGCTAGCAGAGAAGCAAATAAAAGGTATGTTATGCTCTAAGCAGTATTCAACACCTTTGACAAAACGGGCACCAACAACAGAAGCCATTGAGCCACCTAAAAATGCAAACTCAAAAGCGGCAACAACTACTGGCATGCCATGAAGTTCACCTTTCATTACCACTAATGCATCTTTTTCACCCGTACTTTTACGCGCAGCACTTAATCTATCTTTATAACGTTTTGAATCTTTAAATTTTAAAATATCTTGTGCTTCGAATTCTTCACCAAGTTCTTGTCTGTTGTCTTGATCAAGGAAGCTATCAATGCGCTTACGAGCACTAATACGCATATGGTGATCACATTTTGGACAAACGGAGATTTGGCGCTCTAGTTCAACTTTATATAATACTGCATTACATGCAGAGCATTTACTCCAAACGCCTTCAGGAATATTGCGTTTTTGAGTAGATTTTGCTTTTGGGAGAATTTTTTCTATCCAGCTCATAATTTTATTTTTGCCTATTGCAACGAATATAAATTAACTTTTGAGTGAAAATAATCACACCAATAGTCAATCTTAAAAAGAATGCTAATTTAACACTTAATTAGAACACACTTTAGCCTATGTTTTATATAAAAAACTGGTCGGGCTTGTTATTTATATACCTGAAAATTTAAATTAGCTTAAAAATAGTGGTCCAAAAGGTCCTTTAGGGATGTTAAATTCCTGCGGATAATCAACTTCAATAAAATATAAGCCCTCAGGAGGTGCTGTCACACCGGCTAAGCAACGATTTTTAAGCTCAAGTACATCTTTCATCCAAATAGGTTTTTCTTGCGCTTGCCCTACTCTCATTAAACTTCCAACAATATTTCGTACCATATGGTGTAAAAAAGCATTCGCCTTAATATCAACAATAATATAATCGCCTTGACGAGTTATCTCACAATGAATAATAGTGCGTATTGGTGAATGAGATTGACAATGAACCGTACGAAATGAAGTAAAGTCATGTTTTCCAATAAGATATTGCGCCCCTTGATACATTAATTTTTCATCAAGAGGGAAATGATGGTGGCTAATACCATAACTTAAAATAGCGGAACGCAATCTCTTATTATTAATAATATAACGATAGCGCCTAGCTGTAGCGCTAAAACGAGCATGAAACTCTTCACTAACAGCTTTAACCCAAGTAATTGCAATATCGCTAGGTAGATGAGTATTTACACCTAGCGTCCATGCGGTATCTTTACGCATTTTCCTAGTATCAAAGTGAACTACTTGATTGGTAGCATTTACGCCCGTGTCAGTACGACCAGCACATATAACTTCGATAGGTTCAGCTGCAATTTTTGAGAGCGCTTGTTCAACCTTGTGCTGAACACCAATAACATTCTTTTGTTTCTGCCAGCCACAGTAATTTCTTCCATCGTATTCAACACCTAACGCATAACGCATGTAAACCTCTTCAAACACGGCTCTGATTGACTTTCATCCAATCTATATAGTCGCGCATTATCTATTATTTTGCTGTGCTATGCCAATGCTTGTTAAGCTTATACTAATTGAATTAGATCTATATTTAAAAGGAATTTATAATAAAAACATCAGTATTAAGCCTAGTTCGAGCTAATGTCCTAAAACTCATGTATTAAGAATATTTGACTGGTAACTATAAATTATCTAGCAATTTTTTCGCCGCTATTTGTTGTTGAGTGTCACCTAGCTTAACCACCTCTTGTAGAATCACCTGGGCATTGTCAAAATCATCAATTTCAATATAAATTTTCGCTAAATCCAGCTTTGCAGCCATACCATTTTCATCTACATCTACATCAATCTTATTAACGCCATCAGTAAATTCTGGAAATTCATTTAAACCAACATCAATATTAGTTTTATCATAAGGTTCATTATCGCTTGCTTCATATTGAGTTTCTGATAGTAAAGAATCCACAGACACAAAGCTTTGCTCATTTTTAGTGGCTTTTATGTTGTCATTCAAAGGAATATTTGAGGTAATATTATCAAAGTCTGCAAGAGAAACATCATCGTCAACCTCTAAGCTTTTATTGAAATCAACTGACGTACTAGCAGCACTGGATTCTTCTTCAATATTTGCTAATAGTTCATCAAAATCCAAACTGTCTAATTCTTGAATATCATTTATTTCAATTGCTTCCGATACTTGGCTCTTATCGTTATTTTTATTAAATAAACCTGTAAGAACATTCTGTTCAGAAACGTCAGGCGTTAATTCAATAGAATGATCTGTCGCTTGATCGCTTAATAACTCAGCAACTGAGTCTTCATCAAACGCATCAGCAATAAGCGAATCAAAATCATCAGGATTAATCATTACTGCTTTAGCATTATCGTCACAAAAATCACTTTGATCATCGACTAGTACTTCATTTCCTTGAGCTTCTTGCTTTTTGATAGCATCATCTGCCATTAGCAAAGAATCAAGTTCATCTTGTTCTAGCTTTGCCTCTTCAATGCCATCATCAAGAGAAAGTTCACCCATTTCGTCTATATTCGCTTTTGGCTCTTTTGATATGTTTTCAGGTTTAATCTTAGATATTTTCTTAGGCTTATTTACAGGTGTGATTGTATATTTATTACGCTGTTTAAAAATTAGCGCAACAACTAACAAAATTAACACCGCGGGTAACGTTGCTATTAAAAAAATCAATCCTACATTTGAAAAAACATTATCTTTTTCTAATACTGCTTGTTCTCGTTCTAACAATAACTCTTGTTCTTTCACTTGATATTTATCTAATAGTATTTGTTGCAACCTGATCAAATCATCCACTTTCAACTTGATTTCTTTCCCTTCAGCAACCTCCGTTTTCATACTAATTAACTGGTTATTAAATGACGTTAGCCTTTGACGTAGTTCTTCATTTTCTTTTAAAATAGCTTGTAAACCATCAATAGACTTTAAAACATCATGTTGAATATTTGTTAAACGCTTCTGTTGTTTATGATCTATCTCTTTTAGTTGATCATTTATTTCGATTTTTACCGTATCTAAGTGTTTTTTATTAACATTAGAATACTCTTGTATTCCTGATTTTTTAGCTACCTTTTTACCTTGTTTTTTGTGCCAATCTATATCATCTTGAGTAGACTTTTGTTTTGCCACAGCCTTATTCACAGACATCATGCGATCAAGTGATGGAACTTTTAAGTATTGTCCTTCAACCAGATGGTTAAAATTACCATTAACAAAGGATTGGGGGTTCGCTTGATGCAAGGCTTCCATGACTTGATAAACACTTAAACGATTATCAGGGCGGACCGTCAATGCTATGTTCCATAGCGTATCTCTTTGAGTAAGAGGCCCATACCTATCAAAAGGAAAAACATCGGTACTGTTAGGAATGCGCATATGAATGCTGCGTTCTGGGGTCTGTACTTCTTGTGAAAAAGCCGTACTACTTGTGTAGAGCATACTAATAGAAAATACACTAACAGTGAATATACCAAGAACAACTTGCCATAGGCACAGGCGAAATGATTTTTGCATTGAAGTTTTCCCAGTCATTATTATTTTCACAAAATTAGCTATTCGTCAGTTATTTGACAAAGTAAGGCGATCGATAACTTATCACATCGAAGCAAAATTTATTCCATCTTATATGAATATGAAATTAGCGAATAAATAATAATACCAAATTAAAAAGAGATTACTCAATATTTTGAGAAATAAAACCAAAAAAACTCGCCGTTAACATAATTATTAATGTTGACGACGAGTTTTAAAATTTTCGGAGTTATCTTTAGCTAACTAGCTTAGATGATCTTTAATTAATAATTCAGCTATTTGAACACTATTTGTTGCCGCACCTTTACGTACGTTATCTGCAACTATCCACATATTTATACCACAATTATGACTAATATCTTCACGTATACGACCAACGAACGTATCATCTTTACCACTTGCGTCAGTAATTTGTGTAGGGAAATCTTCGTCTTTAGGGCAAACTACTAAGCCCGGAGATTGTGCTAATAATTCTTTAACTTCTTCTGCCGAAATGGGTGAATTAGTTTCAATATGTAAAGATTCGCCGTGACCAAAAAACACAGGCACACGAACAGCAGTAGGGTTAACTAAAACATTATCATCACATAATATTTTCTTCGTTTCCCATACCATTTTCATTTCTTCTTTGGTGTAACCGTTCTCAAGGAACACATCTATTTGTGGAATAACATTAAACGCTATTTGACGAGAAAAGTTTTTTGTTTCAACTGGCTTACCGCTCAATAAATCTGCAGTTTGCTTAGCTAACTCATCCATAGCTGCTTTACCACCGCCAGAAACTGACTGATAAGTACACACGTTAACACGGTTAATTCCTACCGCGTCATAAATAGGTTTTAATGCCACCAGCATTTGAATGGTAGAACAATTAGGGTTCGCAATAATATTACGGTTACGGTATTCACCTAATGCTTGTGGATTTACTTCGGGTATCACTAATGGAATGTCGTCGTCATAACGAAACTCAGAGGTATTATCAATAACAATACAGCCAGCCTCCCCTGCAATAGGTGCATATTTTGCTGAGGTAGCGCCACCAGCAGAAAAGAAACCAATTTGCGCTTGGCTCCAATCAAAATTATCTGCATCAAGCACTTCAATGCTTTCGCCATTAAATTCAATAAATTCACCAGCAGAGCGAGCACTTGCTAATGGATATAGTTTATTAATTGGGAAATCTCTTTCTTCTAAAATTTCCATAATGGTTTTGCCAACTAAGCCTGTTGCGCCAAGTATGCATACATCAAATTTTTGTGCCATGATCCTCTCTCTTTACTTTTGTTTTAATTAAGTAGTTCTTTATTAATATCTAAGCTCTACTGAAACCTAAGCGGTGGGGCACACTGCTATAGGTGTTATATGACAAAATTACTTGCACCGCTGAAAACTCCCTGCGAGTTGGGTAGTTTTTTCTAAGGGCATCGAAACCTTGACTTGATAATTGCTGACGAAAAATAGCATCGTCACGCCTAACATCGTAAACCATTTTAACTAACTGGTTTAGTACTATTTCATTAAATTCTTGATTTAATTCTACACATGAAATGCTAGCTTTAGGTAAAAGTATTTTTAACTGACATACAGGCTCAACATTAATATGTTGGCATAATGCCTGATATAGCATTTCTGTACCACGCGCTTTTCCTTCTAAGCTATAACCAGCTATATGAGCGGTAGCTATTTCGGTATAGTCAATCAATGGTGTTAACACATCTGGCTCACCTTCCCATACATCTAATACTAACTTCAATCCATGACCCGATTTTTTTAGCGCAAGTAAAGCGTGGTTATCTATTACCTCGCCGCGACAAGTACTGATCAATATTTGTTCATCTTTTAAATTGTTTAACCGAGTCTCATCAAGTAAATGATAAGTGGGATATTCACCATCAATAACTTTAGGTACATGCAATGAAATAACATCACATTCAAGCACTTCTTCTAATGACACAAAATCTCTGGTGTCATCCATGTTAGCTGCAAGTAGAGGATCACAAATTTTGTACTGAATACCTAACGCTGATAACTTTTCACTTAAACGGGTGCCCGTGTTACCGCCACCCACAATTCCCACGCTAAGTTGAGTTAAATCAAACAAATACCGTTCAGCTAAAATAACTAACGCACTAAGAACATATTCAGCAACCGACACTGCATTACAACCGGGGGCTGAATGAAAGGCGACATCACGTTTAGTAAGATAAGTTTGATCGATGTGATCCGTACCTATCGTAGCGGTACCAACAAAACTAAGCTTTTGGTTTTCATTTAACAGCGTTTCATTAACCTGAGTAATTGAGCGCACCAATAGCACATCAGCATCACGTACTTGCTCAGGTGATAAATCTCGACCTGCAAAAGGTATTAACTGAGTATCACTACTCGCAAAATCACTAAAAAACTCTTTAGCGTAAGGCATGTTTTCATCAAAAAGTATTTTCATAGATGCTTTAAGCTATTAGATGCATTGAACATTTAGTGCATTATACTCAGTTTACCGTTATAAAAAAGCCATGTAAGTCAATTTACCCTACATGGCTTAATTTGAAATTTAATGCGCGAAGTCTAACGTTTGAAACTCAACGCTATCAATCTATCACTAAGCTTTATATTTCTGCATCACTAACGTCGCGTTAGTGCCACCAAAACCAAAACTGTTAGACATAACTAAATTAAGCTCAACATCACGTTTTTCAGTAACAATATCTAAACCTTTAGCTTGTTCATCTAAGTTTTCAATATTAATTGATGGGGCAACAAAGTTGTTTTCCATCATTAAAATAGAGTAAATAGCTTCATGAACACCTGCGGCACCTAATGCATGACCTGTCATTGCTTTAGTTGCGCTAATAGCCGGTGATTTTTCACCAAATAATTCTTGAATTGCGCCAAGTTCTTTAACATCACCTACTGGAGTAGAAGTGCCGTGAGTATTTAAATAATCTACTTCGCCAGTCACACCTTGCATCGCTTGTTGCATACAACGTACTGCGCCTTCACCACTTGGTGCCACCATGTCGTAACCATCAGACGTAGCGCCATAACCAACAATTTCAGCATAGATATGCGCGCCACGCGCAAGTGCGTGTTCTAGCTCTTCCACGACAACCATACCGCCACCACCAGAAATAACAAAACCATCTCTGTCAGCATCATAAGTACGTGAAGCTAACTCTGGGGTATCATTACGACCCGCAGATAAGGCGCCCATACCATCAAACATCATCGCTAATGACCAATCAACTTCTTCACCACCACCAGCAAAAACAATATCTTGTTTGCCTAGTTGAATAAGTTCCATGGCATTACCAATACAATGCGCACTAGTAGCACATGCTGAACTGATAGAGTAGTTAACCCCTTTAATTTTAAAAGGTGTCGCTAAACAAGCCGATACTGTGCTACTCATCGTTTTAGGAACCGCATAGGGACCTACACGACGAATGCCACGGCTACGAAGCGTATCAGTTGACGATACAATATTCGCTGAAGATGCGCCACCAGAGCCAGCAACAATACCTGTACGAAAATCAGATACTTGTTCATCTGTTAATTTTGCGTCACTAATAGCTTGTTCCATAGCAATATAAGCATAACCCGCTGCATCGCCCATAAAGCGTAATGCTTTGCGATCAATGTGATCTTTAATATCAATATCCGGTTTGCCCCACACATTACTTTTCAAGCCTTGCTCTGCAAAACTATCCGAGTGAGTTATACCTGATTTACCTGATTTTAATGAAGCTAAAACTTCTTCTGCATTATTACCAATGCTTGAGACTATACCGAGACCGGTGATCACTACACGTTTCATTTAAATAACCATTATTATAATAAGAAAATTTCAAAAGTCGGGCATATTATTATACTTAACTTTGTCCCCATACCGGTATTACTAGTTAGCTAACCTAGCAAATCAGCGTACACATGTACGCTATAATATATTTTTAATAAAAATATATCTACGCACTTTAACTAAAAAAGCAGTAAATATCACTGACCTCAATCAATAATTATATTAAAATATCACGATGAAAGCTAAGCAATACTAACTAACTCTATGAATAAAAAACAAAAATTAAGTTTTAAACCTGATGGTATGACCTGTTCAGAACAATTTAATGATATTAATGTTGAGTGTAAATCTGGCTATAAATTAAGACCAAAGATAATAAAACCACAACATGTCAGTATTATCGGTGGTGGTATCGCTTCTGCTTGTGCGGCTTATGCGTTAACTAAGCAAGGTATAAAAGTTACGTTATACTGCAAAGACAATGCACTAGCACAAGGAGCATCAAGCAATGCTATCGGTGCATTATATCCGTTATTACACCAGCGAGCGGATGACATTAGTTTATTTTACCAACAGGCTTTTTGGCGAGCTAAAGCACTTTATACTGAAATTTCTCAACAAGGATTCGATTTTCCTCATAGTTGGTGTGGCTTAATAGAAGTAGCCTATAACGAATCATTAGTAAAACGCCAAAAAACATTTAACGAACTTGCCACTTGGCCCACCGAGCTTATTCATAAAGTTGGCGCTGAACAAGCGAGTCAGATTGCTAATGTCACATTACGTAATGGCGGTCTTTTTATGCCAAATGCCGGTTGGATAGCCCCTCAAGAACTTGTTAAGCAAATGGTTAGTGCTGCTAAAACCACGGGGAAGTTAACCGTAAATACCAATATCTTAGTCAATAAAATAGAACAATTACAACCCATTGATAATCAAACACAAAAAGATAAAGCTGAAAAAGAGCCAACGCACTGGCGATTAATTACTAACAACGGTAATTTTGATGCCAGTGTTTTGGTGGTATGTGGTGGTGCAGAAGTTATTGACCTCGACTTTATCAAGCAACTGCCCTTTACTTCAGTACAAGGGCAAATAACCTCAATGAAAACTAACAGTGTAATCAACCCATTATCTACGGTTATTTGCCATAAAGGTTATTTAACCCCTAGCAGTAGCACTGCTCAACACCCAGGCATTCATTGTATAGGGGCAACGTTTAAGAAAAACAATACCAGTACTATCGCGACAAAAGAGGATGATGAGTATAATTTAAAAATGCTCTCTAGTTGCTTACCTGATTTAGCTAAGGACATCAATTGGACTGAGCAAGATATATCAGCCAGTAAAGCAAGGCTACGCTGCATGACCCCAGATCATATACCTATGGTTGGTGCGATGCCTGATGTTCAAAAACATATAGAGACCTACCCTCATTTGGCGAAAGATAAAAATTGGAAATACAATCAAGCGGCGCCAGCGGTTAAGAACCTTTATGTCATGATGGGCTTTGGTGCGCGTGGTTTATGTTCCGCACCGCTCGCTGCCGATATTTTAACGGCTGATTTATGCGGCACACCCTACCCTGTAAGTAACGAAATGTTATTTAACTTAAGCCCAAATCGTTTTGTTATTCGCGATATCATTAGACGAAAAGTATAACAATTAAACGGGATGAAATATAAAAGATAAATTACGGTCTAATACAATACGAATTGTCATAAAAAGAGTATCCAATGAAAAAGCTCGAACACAAATTACTACCCTGCGTTATTTGTACCATTGGTCTTAATTGCTATGTCGCTGGTCACAACTTAGTACAGGCGAGTATTAAAAAACTAATGAATAATAAAGGTAAAAATTTTGTAGCTAACGATGGTCCATATATCATGTCAAAAAACGATGACGAAAAAACTGTCCAATAAAAACTTAACGCAACTATTAACAGACCACGACCCTGGCACTTACAGTAACTTTATCTAAAGTAAAATTGTAACCTTTACTTACTTTGTATCATCCAAGTGTTATATATTGCATAAAACAGCAATACTAACTTGATTTGATCAGGAAGATAACATGAGTAGTAGCCAAGTTGAAAGTACACTAAATTCAATAGATTCAAATACCAATGCTAAACCTTTATCACATATTAGCCTTGCTGCGTTTTCATCTAAAACCACTTCAGGTAAAATATTAAATTTTTTCGCGCCTATGCTCGATAGGTTACTTGGCATAAAAAAGCTAAACAACCTTTATGTCGAACAAAACTTTTCAGGCTTAGACAAACAAGAGTTTTCAGAAAAATTATTAGATGCATTAGGCGTTAGTATTTTATCTGCGGATAACGTACTTAAGAAAATTCCCAAAACAGGCAAGTGCATTGTTGTTTGTAATCACCCTTATGGCATGGTCGAAGGCGTCATTATTGCCAACTTGTTGACGAATTACCGAAATGACACCAAAGTGATGGCAAACATTGCGCTTAAAGTATTTAAAGAAATAAACGATTATTTTATCTTTGCCAACCCATTAAAACCTCAAACAGCGATTAATAGTACTGCCATAAAGCAGTGTTATCGGCACGTTGAAGACGATGGATTATTAGTGATTTTTCCAGCAGGCCGTGTATCTTTTTATCAAAGTGAACAAAAAATAATTACCGATGGTCATTGGAATCGCTTAGCCGTAAATATAGCGGATAAAACACAGACGCCTATTTTACCTATTTTTATTTCTGGTACCAATTCAACACTATTCCATCGTTTGGGACGTATTTATTATCGATTTCGTTTATTGATGCTAGCGCGGAAAATATTTAAATTACAAAACCATCAAATCACGCTTAGTGCCAACAATATTATTACACCAAAGCAATTAACCCCATTTAGCAACAGTGAAATGAAAAATAACCTATTACGGATACAGTGTTACTTAAACGATCAACAGTATTTAAAACCTTGGCCACAAGACGATGCTAAAGCAGCGATGAGTCCTGTCGCAGAGAAAACCGATAGTGCCTTAATAAAGTATGAACTAGAAAGGTTACCCGAAAAACAACATTTGTTAACCTTTAAACATTATGGTGTTTACTACGGCTATCAAGCACAAATACCAAACTGTGTTAAAGAAATTGCACGTTTACGTGAGTTAACTTTCCGTGATCTAGATGAAGGCAGTGGCGAACCATACGACACCGATAAGTTTGATGCCACTTACATGCATCTGTTTATCTATGATCAAAAGAATAACCAAATCACGGGGGCTTATCGTATTGGCCAAACAGATATACTACAAAAGCAAGGCGGTTTAGAGCAATTGTATCTGTCACAAATGTTTAATTTTAACGACGAGTTTATTAACCAGCAACAACCTTGTTTGGAAATGGGTCGCTCATTTATCATTGCCAGCGAGCAAAAAAGCTATCACAGCCTATTATTACTTTGGAAAGGTATCGGCGCGTATGTTTGTCAAAACCCAAGGTATCGAACTTTTTACGGGACAGTATCCTTAAGTAAACAATATGATCCTCGCTCAGTCGCCATTATGGAAAAAACCATGGTGAAGGCATCAGCAGGTGTCACAGCAAAAATAGCCTTCATTGGTCAGCTACATCCTGAAGTGACTCAGTTTATAGCGCAAAATACTATTGAGTTAGAAGGCCTATCAACAATCATTAGCGCGATAGAGGAAGACGGTAAAGATATACCCGTATTGCTAAAGCAGTATCATAAACTGGGTGCAAATTTTCATTGTATGGCTATCGATACTAATTTTAATCAAACCCCCGGTTTACTGTTAAGTGTTCACTTACCTAGTGCCCCAGAAAAATTATTAAAATTATATTTAGGTGATAACAAGGCGGAATATTTAGCATACAAAGAATAACGCTTAACCTTCACTCAAAGTAAATTGAACTTTCTAGGTTAATTTTTGTGTTGTTCTAAGGTGAGTTGCCGTAGCAGGTGCAATACCAAAACTACTCGGCAATGCCATTTTTTGTTGCTGAGCAATTTGTGCAATCATTGCATAATGATGTACCGCATGACTACCCGTAAAAACTAGCTCACGTGCTAACGAGGTAGGAACTGATTGCACTTTTTGTGCGTGCACTGATACTTCTGTGGATAGGGTTAACATTCGTGTTAAATCAGTACCTGCTAAAGATTTTAACCAATATGAAATTTGTGCTAATTTTTCCAGTGCTAACTGTGGTTCTTGCTCTACTTTAGCATTACGGTGTCTAACATCATAATCAACCTTACCTGATTGAAAACCAGTAATAAGTGCTAAATAATGATCAATAATGTGGCGCATATGTGCCCCAGCAGAGCTGATAAATAATGGTGACAAAACTTTACAGTAGTCCTCATTATTGTTTTTATTTATTAGGGTATTAAGATAATATTGCCCCTGTTCAATTATTTCTAACTGGCTTGTTAGCATGCATTAATCCTTGTATTGATTCTTTGCATTTTGAGTTATCATTGCTATATTATTTTTTGTATAAACAAAGACCGTATGACTTGAGAAAACATTCCACTATTTAGCTTTTTTTTTATTTAACATCGCTTGTTGTAAAGCCAGCCAAAAATTTTGCACTATGGCATTATCTTGCGGGCTAAGCTCAGTTTTCGCTTGAGCTAATTTATCGTTTACCCCTTGAATTATTTCGGTCGATACCTCTTGTTTTTCATCCGAAAAATGTGAAACTGCTGACGAAAACAAACCACGTAAATAACTACTAGCAAATAAGGTATCACTATCAAGTTCTTGATCGAATAAACCATCTAAATACTGATAGACATCAGCGATTGTATGTAAATTTTTTATCATGAAATTCTCTGTTAACTATTAAAGTTTTATCTAATTTGATTAAGTAATTATTTAACGCATAAATGGTGTGATGATACCAATAATCTACATAGGACTAGCAACCGGATATAATACCTGATCTCTATAACCTGTGGTAACAGGCATAAAACCAGACAAGTTTTGATCTAACGTAGCATCACCGGTATCACTGACTAATGCCCTATTTTCAAGTGCAGTTAATTTAGCTTTAGTGGCGATAATAGTAATATTTTCTTTACCCCCTATTTGCTCAATAATAGTGCGAATAATACGCGGGCTTAATTGTTGATTACCCCGTCCAAACAGATGGCCTTGGCCGCCAATTAAGGTGATGATCAAATGCACACTTTGCTGATTTTGTTGAGCTCGCATCACCTGTTCCCACAACTGTTCTTCGGTAACATCACTGGCGATCAACGTATTATGTTGTACCAAATCGACACCGAGTAAGGTGTTTTCTAGATTAAGCTCTGTCATTAAAAAAGCGGTTGTTGAGCCTGAGCCAATAATAAATAAGCTATCATCGGCCTCATTCATTTTATCAATAACATCTTCACTAATATCGTGTAATACCAGTTCATCAGACTCTTTACCTCCTGATTTTACCGCTTGTACGTATCGCAACTCACTAGGAATTTGTACTTCGCCAAACCGCTTTGCTTTGACCACACCTTGGCGAAATAAGGATTCATCAATATCCATAATATCACCTGTCGTTAACGTGACTAGCTGTTTAGTAATCATTAACTCAACCACACGTCCTGCCGCTATTGGCGTAATAGCATAAACGCCAGAGTGAATTTTACACCCCGCAGGGATACCTAAAACAGGAATTTGCGCTTGTTTTCTTTGGTTAGCATGTTCTGTAACTACCTTGGCAATATTACGGGCTGTACCGTCACCACCAGCAAAAAGAATAATATCAACCTGTTCAGCAAGTAAGGCCGCAACTGCTTGCTCAGTATCTTCTGCTTGTGTGTGTTCATTCTTGGTTTTATAAATCAAATTAACGTCAAAACCTAACACTTTGGCCGCTTGTTCACCCATTAAATTATTCACCGTATAAACCGTGATTTCATCTTGATAAGGTTGTAACACTTTTAAGGCGGTTTGTGCTCGGACATTAGCTTTTGGCTCTGCACCTAGGGCTAGAGCATGTATAGCCATACCATCACTGCCTTTTAAAGCAACGCTGCCACCAACGCCAGCAACTGGGTTAATAATTAAACCTAACTTAAACATACGTTATCTTTTTTAATTTTAGAGAAATTTTCAATGGTTAATGGCAATGGCGTATTATAAAACTCAGCTAATACTGCAATAAACTGATTAGCTCTGACGGGAAAGCCACTGGTTAAAAATACTTGTACTTGTTGAAATACTCTTTTTTGAAAACGGTTAGTATCCGCTTGAAAGCCACTTAAATTATCAGAAGACACATGAAATTTTCTTTGTGCAGCCACATTAAACGCCCACTCTATTGCTTGTGGAATCACTTCAACTTGTTCAAATTTATTCTGTTGCTGTTCATCTCTGCCATCAGGATTATACCAATAGCCAAAATCTTCTAATAATCGTCTTGCTTCACCCGCTTGACACCAATGAGATATCTCATGAAAAGCGCTAGCATAATAACCTCGGGCAAATATTATTTGATGGTATGTACGAGGTTCATCCACTGAAGACGAAATTTCAAGTAAATTGCTTGTCGGTAAACTGTTGGTCAGTAAATTCTGCGCCGGTAAGCTATTTGCCGGTAAGTAAAGCGGCTCATCACCCCCTTTAATCAAACGAGTGTTAAACGCTTCAAAAAAAGTGTCATTAAACAGTTGAATAAGATCTTGATACTTATAGTGCATATTTACTAAAGAATCGCTAAAAAAGTTTTCGACATTGTAACGAAAAATAGCGCCTATTTCACCTAGCTATCGCCAGAAAATAAGACCATTACACCTGTATATCATTCCATTTGAAGATGCTCTTATATTCAAGTCGATATAAAAGGATTAAACTTACTCTTCGAGGTTATCTTTGCCTTTAGTACGATCTATACTTTCTAGCTTATGATGAATGGCTGATTTAATCATCATATAACCACTGATCGGTGCCGTTAGTACTAAAAATAGTGAGATAAGTATTTCTTTAACACTTAATCCTGCTTGTGTGGTGCTAAAAAAGACCATTGCAGCAGTTAACAACGATGCCATTCCCAGTGTTGTCGCTTTAGTTGGACCATGAAGCCGCATAAAAAAATCAGGCATTTTCACTAAACCAATAGAGCCAACGAGTACAAAAGAACCGCCAATTAATAATAATATTGAAATAATCCATTCAGTCATGACATAACCCTTATTCTACTTTCTTATTCGATAATATCGCCGCGTAGCAAGTATTTACATACTGCAACGGTACTTACAAAGCCTAACATAGCGATTAACAGCGCCGCTTCAAAATATAATGCAGTTCCCATACTCATACCGTACAAAATAATCAATGCAATGCTATTGATATACATCGTATCGAGCGCAAGTATCCTATCGGGTACAGAAGGGCCTATTAATAAGCGCCATACATTCAATAATAGCGACAAACCTATCATAGCAAACACAATTAAAATCACAGTTTCTAGCATTGAAATATCTCCTTAAGAGGCGCTTCATAACGTTGCTTAATTGTATTTATTAAGGCCTGTTCATCTTTAAGGTTTAAAACGTGTATTAATAAAAATTTTTGCTTAGAACCTTTATTTTCGGTAATATTTTCTTCCCAAGGGTACACTTCAGCACTCACTGTTCCCGGTGTTAATGACACCGTACTGGCCAAAATAGTAATTGGCATACTGTGTGTTAAGTCTAGCGGAACCTTAACGAACCCAGGGGTTAAATTTTTAGTAGGGCCTAATATCAACATAGCCACCTGAAAATTCGCTGTAATTATGTCATATAAAACCAGCATTAAATGACGAAACGCCAAACCAGGCTTTATAATTAATGGCTGCTTAGTCCTAAATGGGCTAGTGACCAATGGAATAACGATGGCTAAAATAATGGCCAATACAATATGCCCCGCTGATACACTATTATTTAATAATAGCCATGCAAGGAATAATAAAAGACTCAATATAGGACTGGGTAGCCATTTAAATCGTGCTTCTAACCGCATTACTGCCCTCCTGAAAGGATAAGGTTAATATTGTTATTAAAATCATGTAACTGTGTAGCAGCCCCAATGGCATACTCACTTAATGGTCCAGCAAAAATACTCATCAA
Organism: uncultured Colwellia sp.; assembly: GCA_913058145.1. Classification (GTDB taxonomy): domain Bacteria; phylum Pseudomonadota; class Gammaproteobacteria; order Enterobacterales; family Alteromonadaceae; genus Colwellia. The sequence goes on along the minus strand of CAJXQM010000011.1, from coordinate 22,146 downwards.
TGGCGCACCAGAAATGAGAATAATCAATGCCACTAGCTGCGCAGGATGAACCCGTTCTTTTACTGCACTTTCTGTTACCTTAGCATTATCTTGATGATGCCAAAATATAGTACTACCCGCTTTAGACACAGCAAGTAAAATCGCTAGACTTGCGAGTAAATAGAGCGGCCAGAAAACAACGGTATACTCAGCATTTAATGTCGCTCTAAGCAGCCAAACTTTACCAATGAACCCAGATAAGGGTGGCATACCCATCACAGCAACAGCTGCAATCAAAAAGCAAACACCAAGCAACCTAGGCTGAGAAACTGGAGGACCTGCAGTAATACGGTCTGAAATTTTACCACGTTGGCGACCAATTAAATCAGCTAATATAAATAGTGCAGCAGTAACCAATGTTGAATGAACCAAGTAATAAATAGCCGCAGAGCTAGCCTCAATGGTCTGTACGGCAACTAACGCAACTAAAGTACCCACAGATACAATCACCAAATTTGCTGTTAACTTTCTTAAATCTTGACTGGCTAAAACACCAATTGCGCCCATAACGATAGTGGCAAGTGCTAACCACCACAACCAATTTTGCGCCATATGACTCAATTCACCCGCTTCATCGCCAAAAATCAGCGTATAAACGCGCATCATTGAGTAAACACCGACTTTTGTCATAATCGCAAATAATGCAGCCACAACAGGCATCGCCGTAGCATAAGTATTAGGTAACCATAAATATAGCGGTAACAAGGCGCCTTTTAAAGCAAACACCACAAGCAACAACAGCCCACCTATTTTAGCTAGGTAAACATCATCACCTTGTAAATGAGCTACTTTCTGAGCCATATCAGCCATGTTCAGCGTACCTAGCACACCATATAAAACACCCAAAGCAATCAAGAATACAGCCGACCCCACAAGGTTCATAATCACATATTGTAAAGCTGCGCGCGTATTTTGTTTATTTCCACCGTGCATTAATAACGAATATGAGGCAATAAGTAACACTTCGAAAAATACAAATAAATTAAAAGCATCACCCGTTAAAAATGCGCCGTTTACCCCTAAAACCAAAAAGTGTACTAGCGGATGAAAGAAGCTACCTTTTGCATCATCTCCTGCACTTGCATATAAAGTACATACAACACCAAGCAGTGTGGTTAAACAAACTAACAAGGTAGATAACGGATCGGCGACTAAAACAATACCAAAAGGCGCGTTCCAATCACCAATGGCATAGACTTGAATACCGTCGGCTTGAACTTTCAATAATAAAGCCAATGAAACTAAAAATGTGACTGCACTTAAGACGACAGAAGTAATTCTTCTGTAGGTTTTATTTTTACCACAAGGCGGCATCAATAAAATAACACCCGCCAACATTGGTAATAAAACAGGTAAAAAAGTCAAATTCTGGATCATGCTTTAACCTTTTTGTTTTTGTTTTTATTTTTATTTTTATTTTTATTTTTGTTTCTGTTTGGAGCCTGGCCATCTACATGATCATTTCCCAAATCTGCACGCCCTCTAATTGCTAAAATAACCACAAAGGCCGTCATTGCAAACCCGATAACAATCGCAGTTAACACAAAAGCTTGCGGTAGTGGATCAGCATATTCTGTACTGGTTCCAAGTACTGCTGCCTGATTAAGGCTAAGTCGCCCAGAAGAGAACAAGAATAAATTAACCGCGTAAGAAATCATCGTTAGCCCCAATACAACGGTGAACGTTCTAGAACGTAATATTAAAAATACGCCACAAGACACTAAAAGCCCAACGCAGGATGCGTAAAGTAATTCCATTAAACAGTCACCTCTTCTTTAGGCGCATTAGTCGTTAATTGACCGAGACTTGCTAAAATCATTAATGTTGCACCCACTACCGTAATATAAACACCTAAATCAAAGACCAAGGCACTGGCCAGTTCAATTTTACCAATAAAAGGAATATCGAAATAATCAAACCAGGTTGTCATGAAAGGTCTGTCAAAGAACCAACTACCCACTCCAGTAAATAACGCAATGGCAATCCCTGAGGCAATGATTTTGCGGTAATTTATGGTTAACCGCTCAGCAATCCAATGTGAACCATGGGCTATATACTGCAAAATAAAGGCGACCGCGGTCACTAAGCCTGCGATAAATCCGCCGCCGGGAAGATTATGTCCCCGTAAGAAAATATAAAACGATACAAGTAATGCCAAAGGCAGTAATGACTGAGAAATACTGGCTAATAAAATAGGGTAGCGCTCTTTCGCCCAAGGTCGCCCTTCGCTATCGCTCACCGGCATATATAGTGGTAAGTTGACTAACAGCTTGTAAATACCTAACGCGGCAATACCCAATACACAGATTTCACCTAACGTATCAAAGCCACGAAAATCCACTAAAATAACATTAACAACGTTAGTACCACCTCCACCTGTTTTAGCATTTTCTAAGAAAAAATCTGAGATAGATTCAAGTGGACGGGTAATTAATGCATAACAAATACTAGCAACAATAATACCCAACGCGGCTGAAATTCCAACATCACGCAACACACGCATGGAGCTAGACTCTTTCGGCGAGTCCTGTGGTAAGAAAAACAATGCTAACATCAATAAAATGATGGTGACTACTTCAACCGTTAATTGAGTCAAGGCTAAATCGGGTGCTGAGAATCGAGTAAACGCGACAGATACCATTAAACCGACGACCGAAAGCATCAGCAATGATATCACTCGTTTTCGACACCAAATCACCGTACTAATTGCACCAATCATCAATAACGCAGCACCTATAGCATTATGAACATCAATTGGGGTTAGCTGTTTTTGCCCGCCTAACTCGCTCATTTCAAATAGTGGCCACCCCGCAGCAAGTAACACAACCGCAAACATCAACATTAAATAGCGTTGTAAAGAACCGTTTTCTATGATTTTTACCTTACGCTGACACCACTTCACCATGGCATAAACAGTGTCATCGAAGCCTTTTTTAGCGCTCAAAGACGGTAATGAAGCTTGAAATTTAAACAGATAACGGCGCTGTGTATACATCAATAAACCACCACTTACCGCTATGGCGCTCATCAATAGTGGTAGATTAAAACCGTGCCATAGAGCAACTTTAAACTTTGGTGCATATTCACCCAGTACAGCAAAGGACGCTGCGGTTAAAATATCGTTAACAATAATGTTTGGAAATATGCCCACCATTAAACATAAAGCAACAAGTATTTCAATGGGCACTCGCATGTAACGAGGCGGCTCCTTGGGTTGTTTTGGTAAATCAATGGGATCGCCATTAAAGAAAACATCATGAATAAAACGAGCTGAATAAGCCACCGCAAAAGCGCCTGCAACAGTGGCTAATACTGGAATAAGCCAAGACATAGATCCGAGTATTTGTTGATGAAGTGTTTCAGCAAAAAACATTTCTTTAGACAAAAAACCGTTTAATAGTGGCACACCCGCCATCGCCGCAGCCGCAACCATTGCCAATGTTGCGGTATAAGGCATAAATCGCCACATACCGTTTAGTTTTCGCATATCACGCGTACCGGTTTCATGGTCAATAATACCGGTTGCCATAAATAATGAGGCTTTAAATGTGGCATGATTAATTATATGGAAAATAGCAGCTACTGCTGCAAGCTGAGTATCCAAACCGAATAACAAGGTGATCAAACCTAAATGACTTATGGTTGAATAAGCTAATAAACCTTTTAAATCATGTTTAAATAACGCGACATAAGCGCCAAATAATAAGGTGACTAGTCCGGTTAAACTAACAAGAATAAACCATATCTCAGTACCCGCTAGAGCAGGATAAAAACGCGCTAATAAGAAAATACCGGCCTTTACCATTGTCGCCGAATGCAGATAAGCACTTACTGGCGTTGGCGCTGCCATCGCATGCGGTAACCAAAAATGAAAAGGAAATTGTGCTGACTTCGTGAACGCGCCAAGTAATATTAAAATTAATGTTACTTCATACCAATCATGTGCTTGAATAATTTCTCTGCTAGCTAAAATAACATCTAAACTATAACTACCAACGATATTGCCCAATAGAAGCAAGCCAGCGAGTAATGCCAAACCACCACCACCGGTTATGGTTAACGCCATTATTGCACCGTTTCGTGCTTCCGCTTTATACCACCAATAACTAATTAACAAAAATGAGCTTATACTAGTAAGTTCCCAAAAAAACCAGAGCTGAATGACATTATTTGACATAACAATACCCAGCATTGCGGTCATAAATAACATCAAATAAGCATAAAGCTTAGGCATAGAGTCATTACTACTTAGGTAATAACGGGCATAAAAGATAACTAATATACCAATCCCTAATATCATAAAAACAAACAACAGCGCTAAGCCATCTAAACGAAAAGCGATATCTATACCCAATAAAGGGATCCACGAAATTGTTTCGCGAATAACTTCACCTGAAAAAACGGCTGGTGCTAAGCTAATTGTAATTAATAATGCGATAACTGGCGTCAACAAAGTCAACCCAGTCGATTGGTTACGTGTTAATTTACCCGTCATTGAAGAAATAATACTGCCAAGTAAGGATAGCAAGGGTATCCAAAGCAAAGTCATAGAGTAAACCTTTTTTTATTTTTATAACGAGAAGTAAGATATCCAAAGAGATTGCCATAATATGTCATCTTACATAACACTGGCAAATAATATTAATGTAAATTTGTAACGACTTTATCACGAAAAACAACATCAATATAAACCAAAACCTAAAAAATTCGGACAATTAAACTATTAACGTCAAAAATTCTCCTAGTACGTATATTTAACTAGTTTAACTACCTGTATTAAGTGTAGTATTTACCTTAATTAAGCGGTAATTAATTTACAGGTGACTAATGAAGAAGCTAGATGGCATCGATTTACAAATATTAACTATCTTATATGATGACGCAGATATTACCAATAAAGAACTCGCAGCCCAAATAGGCATTGCACCTTCAACCTGTTTAGAGCGTGTTAAACGCCTTAAACAAAACGGGGTCATTAAAGGCGCTTTTATTGATGTTAACCTAAAGACCATCGGCGGTAATATTGAAGCTATTGCGGCCATTCGTTTACAGCCCTATTCTGAAGAGATTGTGAATGAATTTCGAGATGACTTGTTAAAGTATCCTGAGATATTAAACCTTTATCATATGGGCGGCAGTTACGATTATTATATTCACATGTCAGTACAAGACAGCGAACATTTACGTCAGTTTGTTTTTAAAAGAATCACTTCACGAGATGAAGTGACTACTGTAGAAACCTCATTAGTTTTTGAACATAGTCGTAGTGGTGTATTGCCTAATTTTCAACAAGATTAATCCCACGTTATTTATTGTCTCTCATTCGATTTAGGCTACCCGGTAGCTTAGCCTTATTCCTTAAACGTTGAATGCTCACTAACAACCGTGATTCATCTTGTAAAAAAGCCACAAGAAGCATTATCTTCTTGTGGCTTTTTAGCGGTTATTGTTTAGAGTTATTGACTAAAAATCAATTATAACCTCTAACTTTTTAGATCATCAAAAAACTTTTTTACACCATCAAAAAAACCGGTTTCTTTCGGGCTATGCTTTTTACTGCTCTTCCCCATTTTCTCTTCTAATTGACGTAATAAATCAGACTGATCGCCAGATAAATTAACAGGCGTTTCAAGTACCACTTTACACATTAAATCACCCGTAGTAGAACTACGCACTGACTTAACACCTTTACCACGTAAACGGAACATTTTGCCCGTTTGCGTTTCTTTTGGTACTTTAAGTTTAACTTTACCGCCTAATGTCGGCACTTCAATTTCACCACCCAACGCTGCAGTAACAAAACTAATGGGTACTTCACAATACAAGTGGTTTTCATCACGAACAAAAATTTCGTGGTCGCGTACATTAACTTGTACATACAAATCACCCGCTAGAGCACCATGCTCACCCGCTTCACCTTCACCAGATAAACGAATTCTATCACCTGTATCCACGCCTGGTGGAATCTTAACAGATAAGGTTTTAGTTTTTTCAACACGACCTTGACCACGACATGAAGGACAAGGGCTAGCAATGACTTTACCTTTACCACTACAGGTAGGACAAGTTTGCTGAACAGCGAATAAGCCTTGACGCATTTGTACTTGGCCATGGCCATGACAAGTACTGCATGTTTTAGCGCTTGTACCTTTTTTAGCACCTGAGCCGTCACACGGTTCACAACTAACAAAAGTAGGCACTTTGATTTCTAGGCTCTTACCTTTAACAGCATCTTCAAGGTTTAACTCTACGTTATAGCGTAAATCTGAACCTCGTTGCTGACGCTGACGTCCTCGACCACCGCCACCACCAAAAATATCACCGAAAATATCGCCGAAGTCTTGGCCAAAACCACCACCGCCACCGCCGTGACCACCTTGTTCAAAAGCAGCATGACCGTATTGATCATAAGCAGCGCGTTTTTGATCATCTTTTAATATTTCATATGCTTCTTTAATTTCTTTAAAGGTTTCTTCTTTTTCTTTATCACCTTGAGTACGATCGGGATGAAACTTCATCGCTAACTTTTTATAGGCTTTTTTTATTTCTTTTTCTTCGGCGCTTTTTGAAATACCAAGCGTTTCATAATAATCACGTTTTGACATAAATGACTTCTTTTATTTGACCACTTCACTTAACGAAAGCTATAACGTAAGAAGCGCTGGGGATAAGGCCAGCGCTTTAGTTTTTCTTTAATTCAAATTAGTCTAAAGACTATTTATCATCTTTAACTTCTTCAAACTCAGCATCAACAACATCATCGGCTCCGCCATCAGCTTCAGGAGCTGCACCTTCTGGCGCGCTTTCTGCTTGTTGCTTCGCTTGAGCAATTTCCATTAATTTAGCTGATGCTTCCATTAACGCTTGAGTTTTTGCATCAATCGCTTCTTTATCATCACCTTTAATGGCTGCTTCAAGTTCAGTTAATGCAACTTCAATTTTTTCTTTATCGTCACTTGGTAAATCATCGCCAGCTTCTTCTACTTGCTTGCGAGTAGAGTGAATCATGCCATCAGCTTGGTTACGTGCAGTAACTAACTCTTCAAATTTCGCATCTTCTTCAGCATTAGCTTCTGCGTCATTAACCATTTGCTCTACTTCTTCATCAGATAAACCTGAAGAGGCTTTAATGGTTATTTTTTGTTCTTTACCTGTGTTTTTATCTTTCGCTGTTACATGCAAGATACCATCCGCATCAATATCGAAAGTAACTTCGATTTGTGGCGTTCCACGTGGTGCTGCATCAATACCTTCAAGGTTAAATTGACCTAAAGATTTGTTCGCTGAAGCTTGCTTACGCTCACCTTGACAAACATGAACCGTTACCGCAGCTTGGTTATCGTCAGCCGTTGAGAATGTTTGAGATTGCTTAGTAGGGATAGTAGTGTTTTTGTCGATAACTTTCGTCATCACGCCGCCCATCGTCTCAATACCTAATGATAATGGTGTTACATCTAAAAGAAGAACATCCGTTACATCACCAGAAAGAACACCCGCTTGAATCGCAGCACCGGCAGCAACCGCTTCGTCAGGATTTACATCTTTACGTGGCTCTTTGCCGAAAAATTTAGTAACAGCCGCTTGCACCATAGGCATACGCGATTGACCACCAACTAAGATAACATCATTGATATCACTTACTGATAAATCTGCATCTTTAAGTGCTTGCTTAAGCGGTACTAAAGTAGCTTTAACCATGTCTTCAACTAATGATTCTAACTTAGCACGTGTCACTTTAATGTTCATGTGCTTAGGACCTGAAGCATCTGCCGTGATGTAAGGTAAGTTAACATCTGTTTGTTGTGCTGAAGAAAGCTCACATTTAGCTTTTTCTGCAGCTTCTTTCAAACGTTGCATAGCAAGCGGATCAGAAGTTAAATCCATACCTTGATCTTTTTTGAATTCAGCAACAAGATAGTTAATTAAACGGTTATCGAAATCCTCACCACCTAAATGTGTATCACCGTTAGTCGCTAATACTTCAAACGTGTGCTCGCCTTCAACTTCATCAATTTCAATAATTGAAATATCGAAAGTACCACCACCCAAGTCATATACAGCAACAACTTTGTCGCCTTCTTGCTTGTCCATGCCGTAAGCAAGTGCAGCAGCCGTTGGTTCATTGATAATACGTTTAACTTCAAGACCCGCAATACGACCTGCATCTTTAGTTGCTTGACGTTGTGAATCATTAAAATAGGCAGGAACCGTAATTACCGCTTCCGTTACTGTTTCACCTAAATAATCTTCTGCTGTTTTTTTCATTTTAGTTAGAACTTCAGCAGAAACTTGTGGTGGAGCAACGTTTTTATCACGCGCTGTAACCCAAGCATCACCGTTATCCGCTTTAACAATACCAAATGGCATTATTTTAATATCACGTTGTACTTCTTCGTCTTCAAAACGACGACCAATTAAACGCTTAATTGCGTATAATGTATTTGTAGGGTTTGTTACAGATTGACGTTTAGCTGGTTGTCCAACTAACGTTTCACCTTCAGCAGTGTAAGCAATAATTGAAGGCGTTGTACGATCACCTTCAGCATTTTCTATTACACGTGCTTTGCCGCCGTCTAAAACAGCTACACATGAGTTAGTTGTTCCTAGGTCAATACCGATTATTTTGCCCATGGTGGGAGCTCCTATTCATTGTTTGATTACTACGCCGATTATCCGGCTTAAGTAAAAAGTTAAATCAAATTTGTTGTTGAAATAGTAAGTGGGGTCAGCAAATTACTTTTCAATAGAAAAATGTAAATAAAAGTTTTTTTTATTCTAAATTCAAAGTATTAAAAGCAAAAAAAAACCCACTAATTTTATTAGCGGATTTTATTTTTGAATAATTTACACTATTCTTCAATATGCTGAATGCGTCGTCATTGCATTTACTTTACTAAAAAAGGTTACTTACGGGGTAAATTACTTAATACAAAATTTCATACATCAGCCCAGAAATATCCAATTAAAGCATAATAATAACTGCAGCTGAATAAATACCTTAAAAAATTTTATGCCGTTGTATCAACCACAGGAGCAGCTTTAGAAACCATTACCATCGCTGGACGAATCAATCGGCCATTTAATTCATAACCTTTTTGCATCACGGCTATAACAGTGTTTGGTGCTACGCCAGGGACTTCTTGCATTGACATTGCTTGATGCAATTCTGGGTTAAACGGTTGATCTTGTGGATCGACAGCTTTAACACCAAATTTCTCTAATGAAGCAGTTAAACCTTGTAGCGTTAATTCAATACCCTCGATAACACCTTTTTTGCTTTCATCTTCCTTATCAATACTTTGCAAAGCACGTTCTAGGTTATCAACTGTCGTTAACATTTCACCCGCAAATTTTTCTAACGCAAATTTACGCGCTTTTTCTACATCTAGTGCAGCACGGCGACGAATATTGTCGACTTCAGCTTTAGCACGAATTACTGAGTCTTTTTGGTCGCTAACAGTAGATTGTGCAGTGGCAACAGCTAACTTTAATTCATTAATTAGCTCTTGCTCTAGACTAATAACTTCCTTTGCATGCTCTTGTTGTTTTTCTACTTGCTCTTCAGCTTGTTGTACTATCTCATCCGCTAATTGTTCCGGTGTGATATCTTGCTCTGGTTTGTTGTTTGACTCTGTTGTCATGAGAAACTCCGATTAAATCTAGGTAAACTTTAACATTGTTGCTAATTATGGGGTCTAGCTTGTTTGATTCAAGCTGAACTTAAAACTAATTTAAAACTAAATTAAAAACATTTTATCAAAAGTGAACTTTACAAGCCATGCAAATAAGGGGAAACTTGCCTTATAGAGATTAAAACTACGAAATATTTGTTATGGCTCAACACTTTAAAACAATCGGACTTATCGGTAAGCCCGATCATCAAGGCGCTAACGCTACAATCACCACTTTACATCAGTACTTAATTGAAAATAAATATCAGGTATTAGTCGAAAAGTCAGTCGCTAGCTCAATTGCAATTAAAAATATGACCATTTGTTCATTAACAGACATTGGTGAACAAGCAGACTTAGCTATTGTGGTGGGTGGCGATGGATATATGTTAGGTGCCGCTAGAGTTTTAGCTTGTTTTGAGATAGGCGTTATTGGTGTAAACCGTGGCAATCTAGGCTTTTTAACTGATCTCTCACCTAACGATATCATTGAGCCTTTAGCACAAATTTTATCCGGGAAATCACGTTCGGAACAACGGTTTATTATAGAAGCTGAAGTTTACCGACACGGTAAACTAAAAAGCGCTAACAGTGCTGTTAATGAAGCCGTGTTACATGCTGGTAAAGTGGCTAGTATGATAGAGTTTGAGGTGTATATTGATGACTGCTTTATGTTTAGTCAGCGTTCAGATGGTTTAATTATTTCAACTCCCACGGGTTCAACAGCTTACTCAATGTCGGCTGGCGGTCCTATTTTAACTCCAAATTTAAATGCATTATCTTTAGTACCCATGTTTCCACATACGTTAACTAGCCGCCCAATTGTTGTTGATGGTGATAGTGAAATTAAACTAATACTAGCCAATGAAAATCAAGAAAGCTTACAAGTAAGTTGTGATGGCCATGTAATTTTAGCGGTTATGCCAGGAGATGAAGTCATTATAAGAAAAAGCAAGTCCACCATTCGCTTGGTACACCCGCTTGATTATAACTATTTTACGGTATTACGTAACAAACTTAGCTGGGGTAACGAACTTTATTAATCGCTACTGAGTTCAAATGATGGAGCCAACAGTACATTGCTTTATTAATTAGCTCTTTAGGATTATGACTCTTTTGAGTCAAAAGAGTCATAAAAAAATGATTATAGAGAATATTTTACTAGCGTTCCAAGCCCCCAGTCTGGACTACTCTCATTAAAACCAGTGAAGGTATAAAACTGAATACCCCAGGAACTATCTAGTTTATGCGAAACAAAAGCACTAACTTCCTGAACAGCATCACCCGCTTCGAAGGATGACTCTCGGTAGTCATAGGCAATGCCAGCTCTTGTTGATGGGCTAAAGCGATAGCTAGCACCTAAGGAGCCGAACCATACATCATTTAAATTTAACCCACTGGGATCACCTCTGAATTTATAACCAACAGAAGCATTCAGATAATAACTATCAAAAAACTTGTATAAATTAGTTTGCAATGAATAATCATTTTCTCCAGTACCTAAACCTTTAATTTCGTCCGCAGTACCGACCTTAACCTTTGCAGTGGCGTCCACAACCACATCAAGCGACTTATTTACATAAAGGTCATAAAATATAATCCCTGCTACAATATCTCCCAAGCCGTTCTCTGTCGTGATTGGTCCTTCACCAACTACCGCTTGACCTTGCGAATTAGTAATAATGGTGCCAACGGGAGCCCTGACAGATAAATATGGAACTGTTATTCTGTACCCCACGGAGCCTGAGCCATAGCTAAGAGTGAATGGCACATATATCTCCTCTACATCGTCATTGCTATAATAGCTACCGCTAGCATACTCTGCTCCGAGCGTTACATTAAAATAAGAATCATCACCTAAAGCGGCTCCGCATGTGCTTATTAGAAACATACAAATAATGTATTTAGATTTAGTCAATAGCGTCATTATTTTTCATATCCTATTCCTAGCGGTTTTTAATTTTAATTCGCTTGTTCACGCAAATGAATTTGTTCTTGATGCTTCATTCTAATTTCATTACGTTGCTCAACTGATGTTGCTGCTTCTAGTTGCTCGCGATAACTATTGCGCTCTTGCTCTGTCATTGTCCAGCCGCCATATATGATTTCGCCCATACCGTCTTCGTATTGTTCCCTATTGTGATCGCGTGATTTCATTTCTTTTTGGTATTGCTCGCGTATTTTACTGCGCTCTTGTTCTGAATTTTCGGCTTGAAGCCTTTCTTTATAGCGTTCTTGCTCTTGAGTTGTCATAAACTCTGAGTCGTCCATGTCTCTGTCCATTTCCCTGTCCATTTCCCTGTCCATTTTCCTATCCATGTCTTGACTAACGCGGTGCTCCCGTTCAACTTGCGCAGCTCTGTTTTTATCTTTATCCTGTGCAAACCCGTTATATGAGGCTGAACTTAATAAGGTTATGGCTAATAAGCAAATTGGTTTTGAAAATTTCATAATAAATTCCTATTTATTAGTTAAAAGAGAAAGTCCATTTTGACTTCCAAGCATTGACCCGCATGCAATATCGTTACACGATGCGATATAATAAATAGTTTAGTGTTGTAACAGAAAAACTCATTGACAAATATCAGGAAAATATCGTCTTTCATATTTTTGCAAATTAAATGATAAATATTTAACCATTACACTCTGTGTGATCACGATAAGCTCGGCTTACGATATATGTACTATAGCGTTTCAGGCTTATGGAAATAATTTCAATGGTTCTAAAACCTAAAAAATCTATACTATTTTTATAAACCCCTTGCAAAAACCCATATTACTGTATAGATTTACAGGTAGTTATTTATACAGTAGGTTGGTGATTTATTATGCTTTTACAACTAAACATTCAAAACTTTGCCATTGTGCGTTCACTAGATATTGATTGGCAATCAGGCATGACCACTATTACTGGTGAAACAGGTGCGGGTAAATCAATCGCAATAGATGGGTTAGGTCTATGTTTAGGTCAACGCGCAACAACTAATGTAGTTCGCCCTAACAGTAAAAAAGCCGAGTTAGCAGCAACCTTTGAAATAAATAAAAACATCTGTGCCCAACAATGGTTATCACAACATGATTTATTACTAGAATCGAGTAATGAATGTATTTTACGACGAGTCATTTCTGCTGAAGGACGCTCTAAAGCTTTTATCAATGGTAGTCAGGTTCCTTTAGTCCAACTTAAAGAAATTGGCCAATTGCTCATCAATATTCATGGGCAGCACGATCATCAACTTATCGTAAAATCAAGCCAGCAATGTAAGCTTGTTGATGAATACGCCGACCACAAACCCCTTATTGATGAAGTAAAACATTATTATCAACAATGGCATAAACTGAACAAAGAACTAAATTTGTTACAGCAAAATAAGCAGCAGCGAGAAGCTCAACGACAGCTCCTCCAATACCAAGTAAGTGAACTAGATGAATTTTCGTTACAAGAAAGTGAATTCCAACTACTTGAAAGTGATTATAAACGCCACGCTAATGCTCAGGATTTACTTGATACAACACTACAATCACTGCAAACATTGGCTGAAAATGAGCAATTTAATGTACTTGATTCCCTTAGGCAATGTAGTGAAAATATCAACGCGTTAGCCAAACTTGATAATCGGCTTAAAAACGTAGCCAATATTCTTAATGATTCTCATATTCAACTTGAAGAAGCCAGTACCGATCTTACACATTATTATCAAGAGCTTGAGCTAGATCCCCAAGCATATACGCTGATTGAAGAGCGCTACTCTACTGCATTGCAACTTGCCAAAAAACACAGTTTATCTCCTGAAAATCTCGTCTCTTTTCATCAGGAGCTAAAACAAGAATTAACCGCCATATCAGGTGATGATTCTAGAATAAATTCAATAATAGAAGAAATTTCAAAAACTCAGCAGTACTACCACGATGCAGCAATAATATTATCATCATCAAGATCCCAAGCAGCAAGTTCTTTGAGTGAATTAATTACGCTAAATATGCAAGAACTCAATATGCCCCATGGGAAATTTAACATTGTCATAGAACAAAAAAATAATAATGTTGATGACAAACCTGAAAATGCATTAATGAATATTTCAGCAAACGGTTTTGATAAAATTGATTTTCAAGTGAGTATAAACCCAGGGCAAGCGTTAGAAGCAATGAATAAAGTTGCTTCTGGTGGTGAGTTGTCTCGAATAAGCTTAGCCATGCAAGTTATTTTAGCTGACAAGATTGTTACCCCTACCCTCATCTTTGATGAAGTTGATGTGGGTATAAGTGGTCCAACAGCTGCGATGGTAGGCAAGAAATTACAACAATTAGCTAAAAATACTCAAGTAATTTGTGTTACCCATCTTCCTCAAGTTGCTTGTAAAGGCCATCAACAGCTATTTGTTAGTAAGTTAACCGATGGTGAGCACACTGAAACAAAAGTAACGGAACTAAGTGAACAAAATCGCATCCAAGAAATAGCACGTTTACTCGCAGGTGATAAAATATCAGAACATAGCTTAGCTAATGCCCAAGAATTATTAGCCAGTTAACAAGTAATATCAAAATTATGAAAAATAGTTTTGTATCTATAGCCTTGCTTAGTTATTATCCCTGCTCACACTTTAAGTGCTATTGCTTAAAATGTTAATTTTAACTTGTATTAAAGGAAAGTAAAATTTCATGTTGCTCCGTACCGCTATTATTACCATCGCTCTATCACTTTCTGCCTGTTCAAGCTGGGTTTACCGTATTGATATCCCACAAGGAAATTATCTTGAGCAAAAGAGTATAGATAAAATACAAATAGGTATGACTAAAGAACAAGTAAGATTTATTCTAGGTAGCCCTGTTGTAGTTGATACTTTTAATAATAATACTTGGAATTACGTTTATCGTTTTAAATCAGGTCGTAGCAAAAAATTAGATACACAAAAAAGTTTTACTATAAAATTCTCAGATGATAAATTGATTTCGGCTAACGGTGACTTTAAACTCTCAGAAAACTTTAACACACCATTTAATGCCCCTGTCTCTGAAGACAGAGATACGAGTCTACCCATAGAAACCAGTACTAAATAATTGCAACATTAAAATTATCTATCAATAAAAAACGGCAATAATACTGTTTTTTATTGATTAACCTACTCTATCAACATTACAAAATATCATATATAAACAATTAATTTTTTTTAGCTAAAGGGTTTACTCTACCCCCTGTAGTTTTATCAGCTCTACCTTCAAGTTTAGCCTTTTCAGCCCTGCGTTTTCTTACTTCTTTGGGATCAGCAATTAAGGGACGATAAATTTCAATTCTATCTAAATCTTCTACAAGCTGTGATAATTTTACCACTTTATTCCAAATACCTACTTTATTTTCTGTTAAATCTATCTCCGAAAAAAAGGTTAATATTCCTGATTCAATAATAACTTGTTCAACCGTTGCTCCTATATTAACGGGCAAAGATAGTAATTTTTGTTTATGAGGCAAGCCATAAACAACCTCAACCTGAATAGTAGCCTTGTTTGTTAATGTGGTATCCATTTTAGTTATTAACTCCATATACTTGCTTCGCACGTTGAGTAAATGCCTGAACCATATTATTCGTCATATGAGTAAAGACACGACCGAATGCGAGATCAAACATTCTATTAGAAAATTCATATTCAAGTTCTAAACTGACTTTACAAGCTTCATCTGATAAAGGCGTTAACAACCAATGTCCTTGAAGTTTATTAAAGGGTCCATCAACTAGCTCTAGTGTGATTTTTTGATTAGAAACTAAGGTATTCTTAGTTGTGAACCATTTTTTAATACCTGCTTTAGATACTAATAATGATGCAGTTACAGAGCTTTCATCTTGAGAAATTATTTTACTATTACTGCAATCAGGTAAAAATTGAGGATAAGCAAGAACATCATTAATTAATTGATACATTTGTTCAACACTGTACATAACCAGTGCACTACGACTTATGGATGGCATTCTACTGTTTACCTCAATAATAAATTGACAATATCATACCAAAACATGCCACCAAGCGCATTAATCTAGACATTTTTCTACTAATAGTAAAATTCTCATATAAAAGCGGAGTATTCTACGTATAATAACTGCACTTTACTGTGTAATTTTCACAATAAAAAATGACAAAGAAAGACCAACACCACTTATTTATAGAGACACGTGGAAAATAATGGCTAAGAAAAAATCAAAAAGTTCCAACAGTAATACTATCGCTTTAAATAAAAAAGCGAGGCACAACTATAGCTTAACAGACAAATTTGAAGGCGGAATGAGCTTACAAGGTTGGGAAATTAAGAGTATTAGAAGTGGCAAAGTAAATATTTCTGACTGTTACGTGCATATTAAAGACGGAGAAGCGTATTTATTGGGTGCTGAAATATCACCACTTAATGCTGCCTCAAGTCATGTTGTATGTGATCCGAATCGTGATAGAAAATTACTACTTAACCGTAGAGAGCTAGAAAAAATCACTGCTGCTGTTGAACGTGACGGTTATTCTTTGATTGCAACTGCTATGTACTGGAAAGCCTGTTGGGTAAAACTCGAATTTTATTTGGGTAAAGGTAAGAAAGATCATGACAAACGTTCTGACATAAAAGACAGAGAATGGGCTGTTGATAAAGGACGATTAATGAAGAATAAAAACTTGGATCGTTAGCTGGTTAAATATTACCACGAGTTGTCTATTTAGGTTAAGCGTTGTATAATTAGTTTTATGGGATTAATAGTCCTATAATAGTAAATAGTAAATAGTAAATAGTAAAGTAAGACTTTGGGGCGGATCTAGGATTCGACAAGATTCATGAAACCCAAGGTGCATGCCCAGGGGCGGTTTGCCTGGTAAAAAGCCGTAAAAACTATAATTGCTAACGACGATACGTTCGCACTAGCCGCTTAGGCTAGCCATCACCTTGAAATCTCACCTATTGGTTAGAGGATTGATGGTCACCCCAAATAGGTTAGCGAGGGAAGCATGCTTGAGGCTGAACCGCGAAATAGTATCAAGCTCACCATGACGAAGCCTGTCGCTTGGCGTCTAATTGGTTAAATAAATAAGCGACTAAGCATGTAGTACCGAGGATGTAGGCTTTTTGGACGGGGGTTCGATTCCCCCCCGCTCCACCAAATATAAGTGTTTGATTTTAAAGTAATTTAAAGTCAAACGCTTTTTTTTTGTTTTGTGGATCAACAATCAATATCTATCTTTCAAAAAATAGAAATAATACTTACGACACTAGAGTAGTCCTCCCCAAAACACTTCGAAGTAAAGGATTTCAGTTCGCAGTACGCATTTCTCTCGGTACTAAATCCAGATCTGAAGCGATTAATCTAAGTACTGCACAATTTATCCGAAAAACCTTTAAAATAATTCCTTCGGGACTAACATCGAATCAGTTCAAAGATTGGTTTAATTATTATCTTTCTAAATTTTGTGTGGGTGGCTATATTAGTTGCTTTATATATTTTAAATCTTTTCGAAGACAGTCACTCTTAACTTTCGATCAATATTATCATCAGGAAAGTCGCATTCACTAGTGAACCGATGAATCATTTTCAACGTACTCGAGGATGAAACAATAACTTCATTATCTGACTCGTCCCACGTTGCGTCAAAGCGATGAAACATGCAAATCAGCCACCCTCCCGGACTTAACAGCTTTGAACAAAGTTTTGCCAACCCCAAAAAATCTTGCCCCTGAGATTGTTGCTTTGAATGAGGTGACTTACGCAATTTTGGAGGAGGGTCTAAAATAATGCCATCGAACATCTGGCCATGCTTTATTGCTTTAGGTAAATGCTTGTAAATATCCCCTTGAACAAAACTGCGAGATCCAAGATCTAAGCCGTTTTGTTCATAGCTCTTCTGGATACGTGGTAACAATTCTTTCGATCTGTCTAGATGGATCGCAGCTTTTGCGCCGCCTTTTAAAGCAGCGATACCAAGACTTCCAGTGAATGAAAATAAGTTAAGGACACGACGCCCCTTGCTATTATTAGCTAACCATTTGCGCACTGGGCGCGCGTCCAGATACAAACCAGTATTATGCATAGCATCCGGTCGTAAACTGTAATGGACCCCATACTCTTTAGCAAATTCTGGGGCGTCAGAAAAATCGCCATGTAGCGCAAAAATTCTATCTTTTAATCGTAACCCGATCGATTGATCACCTTTGGCCAAAATTAACGTGAACGGAAAACGCTGTAACAGCGCATCTTTTATCACATCAAGATCATCACGAATATCATCCTTATATTCAACCAGTGCCATTGTACCGAATTTCTCAATAACAATGCCTTTTGCCCCTTCAGTGTAACCATGAAAAACACGCCAACTATCAAATTCGTCAGACTCATGTAATACTTTACGATTATTCCATGCTTTTTCTATCAGTTGGTGCCATTTTATGGTCAAGTTTATGCCCTGCCCTTAATTATCGTTGTAGTGTAGATTAGTTATATTCGTTACCTTACGAATATAACTCTATCGCTAAAATATTATAAGAACGGGTTGTGTCCAAAAATATTGAATAAAATAACAGAATACTAGAACTCGAACTTATTGAATGTATATGATAACGAACCATTTCTGGCGTTAACAGTATATCCATACAATTTTTGCTGCACAACGCACCGTGTAAAAATTTAATCAAAGTAGCCCACACAGAATAAAAAGCATTATAAATCTCTAAACATCCCTAAAAACCAAAAGGTTTTGGTGTACCCATAGCAACTCTTTATAAGCCTTGTATATAAAAGTTTCACACAACGTACTAGGCTTAGACTAGAGTTATATTTTAACGGATACTGAACTGACACTAGCATTCGATTAGACTTTTTATTTTTAATAACTCCTATATCCCATGTTTGTTTAGTTCAATAAAGCAATGAGTTAATGGCATCTGATACCGTTAAAAAGTTAATTTTAGTCAGGCATAACTCAGCCTTTTTGAACTCGTTAGCGCGAATTAAATCCGTTACTTCATCCACAACTAATATCCGTTCTGTTTTGACTAATGCTAGTTTCTCTGCTTTTAATTCAATTAAATAGCTCAAACCAGTAGAGTCTATGACGTGGTCATCAACTGTAAGGATTAATTCTCGACACTCCGAAATAAAATCACGTTCAGAGCCTAAGTAAACAAGCTCGTCATCACCATCCAGCTTTAAAATACATGGCCAAAAAATCATAAAATAACGTCAACATCTTTTCTCTGTAGGCATCGTCCTCTAGGCTCATTACCCTCATGTAGCACAGTCTCGGAATGCAAAAACTTTGCAGCTTCAGCTGAATCTTTCACCTTTGAAGCACTGCGTGCTAACATTTCTGATTCAAATTCAGTTAACACACTTTCTCTCAGGCCAGTTTCCCGCCATTGTGATCTGGGTCTACATCCTTTTGATATCAAACGAGCCAGCGCCAAGGCATCTAATAGCGCTTGATTGGCGCCCTGGCCTTTGAATGGACTCATAGGATGAGCCGCATCGCCAATCAGAGTGACCTGGGTCCCTTTCTCTAATAATTCTGATTTGAGTAGTGCTCGGTCATATACGGGATAACCAGAAATATTAGCTTCTAGAGTTGCCGTTAATATCTGCGGGATGGGATCGTGCCACTGACATCGTCGACATGCTTCTTCCTTGAGTGCATGAGGACCTAAGGTACTCAACGCCTTTGCCTCTTCTTCTGGCATTGGAAAACTAAGTTGCCACATTACTGAATCTAACGCATAAGGCATCATATATATGCGATCATGGCCATTGGCAGTTTGGAATACTGTGGCCGAATCCAGCAAAGAGCTCTCAAGCCCTCCAAGAGCTGCCAAAGGGCAAATACCCAAGATCACAATACAATCTAGGTAGCGTAAAGGGGTAATATCCTCACCAATTAGCAATTGACGCACCGAACTACGAATACCATCGGCGCCCACCACAAGATCCGCTCTAGCGCTCTTTATCTCCCCTTTACCTTCAACCTTAAAATTAAGTTCAACGCATTCATCTTCGCATTTCTTAGCACTTTCTTTAAAACTGACTAACTGATGTCCCCACTGCACCACATCATGCCCTCCAAGTTGCTTAAGCAAAGCTAAGCGCAAAGACTGCCGTGAAATATGTACATTTCTTCGCTTCACTGACGCTTTTATATGTGAGGGTAACCACTTTCTGATCCCCCATTCACCAATCACTTTACCTTCTGTAGTATGAACAACATGTCTTGTTGACGTCACGCCTTCTTCTAACGATAAAATGCCCAACCCCTCGATCGCTTTACTCGCTTGTTGCAAAGTGAGTCCATAGCCTTGAGATCTTGCATCAAAGTCGCTATCGCGTTCATAAAGCGTAAAAGGGATACCACGGTGCATACACGCTATAGCCAGAGCTACTCCACCTATACCACCGCCAATAATGGCAACATGTGGGTAGTTTTCTGTATCTGCGATAGGATGGCTAGTAGAATGAATTAAGCCAGAACCACAACAGTTCAAGCAATCATAGAGGTGACCTTGAGGACGAACGGGTGGGGTTCCTTCACTAGTCGTTTTTTCAAATTGGTCCAACTCTCTCTGGTAGCGGAGTCGGACTTTCTTGCGGAGCCTCATGTTTCTTTTGCCACGCCCCTGACATACCTGACAAGTAGCCCAGTTATCTTGTTTATTTTTCAACTCTTCACAACCTTTAAAATCACCCATATTTTGCCTTACTTTCTATAATAGGCATCTTAACCGATACCTAGGATACTAACCTAACGCCAAGGTATAAATATAGAATAACACACCCAAGCCACCAACTTTACTATGTGATATTTGGACAAATAATTTGTATTGCCATCGCTAATTTTGCGACAAACTTGGGGTCTGATTATCGTGAAGATTGAACTTAACTAACATAACCGTTACTAATAATAAAAACTAAGTAATATGTTACCTATAATATTAATTCGAGTAACGCTTATACGGTATATTGCATTACTCGTCGATGTATTGTAATAATATTTATAGAATTCTTTGACTTACATTAGATATGGTGTTTATATTCTATTTAGTTTGATGGTCACAGATCAGACTCAGAAAAATACACGGTCCGTTTTTTCATAAGTAGAATATTATTAAATTATAAGGAATTTTACCATGCTTCACTCAGTTGACTTGCGTGATTATATGATTACTAACCCAATCCAGGTGAAGGATGATGCCAGTTTATTTGATACGATGAAAATCATCATAGACAATAAGGTATCAGGGGTTTGTGTGATGAATAATAATAATACCCTAGTGGGTGTACTTTCAGAAATGGATTGCTTAGCCGCGATACTCAAAGCCACTTACAATGGTGTTGGTGTTGGTTTGGTAAATGAATACATGACTAAAGAATTAGTGGTCGCTCACCCCAGCGACGGTATTATAAATGTTGCTCAAGACATGTTACTCAAAAATCAACGTCGTCGACCTGTCGTTGAGAATGGTAAGTTGGTCGGGCAGGTTTCTTGTCGGCAATTACTAGCGGCGGTTAACAAGTTTAATAAGTAGATTGTGACCCCTATTTACTAGCAAAATTTGATTACTCGGTTAGGAGCCAATCCATTTTTTGGTGTTCACATTATTAATTATATTTAACCATAAAAAAAGCCAGTATTTCAATACTGGCTTTTGTAAAGAACAAGCCCAAAGTAGGCTTGTTTTTTTTGCATCAATTACTTAGCAAGTGTAGATGCTTCAGTCACAGAATCTTTAACTAGCGTAGTTACTTCTTCAGAAGTTCTAGTTACAACATCATAAGCTTCTTTAGCTGATGCAGAAACTTTTGCTTGAAGTGCTTCAGTAAACACTTTTTGTGATTCAATTGCTGTTGCTAAATCTGTTTGCGCTGATAATGCTTTAGTTTGAGCAACACTGTCGTTCATGATTGTGGTAATTAATGCAGCTTGTTGATTGATTAATTGCTCAACCGTTTTAGTATTAATTTCTACAAGACTGTTAAATGGCTTCATCGCTGAAGAAAACTGATCTACATTGTTGAATGATTTCATTGCAGTATTAAATTGCTCAGTTAATTGTGTAAACATAATAAAATTTCCTTTTGTGATGCTGCGTTGCAGCAAGTTGATTTGAAGCTAGTATAATCTGTCAAAAGATGGTCGTCAATAGTTTTTTTGCTGCACCGCATCAATTAACCAAAATTATAACTTAAGTATTTGATAAAAATAAATAATCAATAAAAAATATCAGTTACTTTTTAGGGGCTGCTTGCACTGCCGCTTTGGGGGCTGCTTGCACTGCCGCTTTAGGAGCTGCTTGCACTGCCGCTTTAGGAGCTGCTTTCACTGCCACTTTAGGAGCTGCTTTCACTGCCGCTTTAGGAGCTGCTTTCACTGCCGCTTTAGGAGCTGCTTTCACTGCCGCTTTAGGAGCTGCTTTCACTGCCGCTTTAGG
>CAJXQM010000010.1 GCA_913058145.1 uncultured Colwellia sp. | reverse complement strand
AAGAAGTAGGCGTTAAAGTACCAGTTGTTGTACGTTTAGAAGGTACTAATGCTGATTTAGGTCGTGAAGTTCTTAAAAACTCTGGCTTAGACATCATTGCTGCTGAGTCATTAACTGATGCAGCAACAAAAGTTGTAGCAGCTGCGGAGGGCAAATAATGTCTGTCTTAATTAATAAAGATACTAAAGTTATCTGTCAAGGTTTTACTGGTGGTCAAGGTACTTTCCACTCAGAGCAAGCTCTTGAATACGGTACACAAATGGTTGGTGGCGTAAGCCCAGGTAAAGGCGGTCAAACGCACCTTGGTTTACCAGTATTCAACACAGTACGTGATGCAGTAGAAGCAACTGGCGCAACAGCAACAGTTATCTATGTTCCAGCACCGTTCTGTAAAGATGCTATTTTAGAAGCTATTGATGCAGGCATCGAGCTTATCGTAACGATTACTGAAGGTATTCCAACTTTAGATATGGTTGACGTTAAAGCTAAGCTTACTCAATCTGGCGTTCGTATGATTGGTCCTAACTGCCCAGGTGTTATTACTCCTGGCGAAACTAAGATCGGTATCATGCCTGGTCACATCCATTTACCAGGTAAAGTTGGTATTGTTTCACGTTCTGGTACGCTTACGTACGAAGCCGTTAAACAAACAACTGATGCTGGTTTTGGCCAATCTACTTGTGTAGGTATTGGTGGCGACCCTATTCCTGGTACTAACTTCATCGACGTCTTGGAAATGTTCCAAAACGATCCTCAAACTGAAGCAATCGTAATGATTGGTGAAATTGGTGGAACTGCTGAAGAAGAAGCGGCGGAATATATCAAAGCGAATGTTACTAAACCTGTAGTATCTTACATTGCTGGTGTTACTGCACCAGAAGGTAAGCGTATGGGTCACGCTGGCGCGATTATCGCCGGTGGTAAAGGTACAGCTGATGAAAAATTTGCAGCACTAGAAGCGGCCGGTGTTAAAACTGTTCGTTCTTTAGCTGAAATTGGCTCTGCACTTAAAGAGAAAACAGGTTGGTAATCAGCTTTTGATTGCACACTGTTTTATCTAATAAAACCCGCACTTTCTAATAAAGAGTGCGGGTTTTTTGTTGTTACTCTATTTGAAACTCCAAAGCATCTGACTACAATAAAGCTAGTCACTATTTTAAGTCATGTCGAAACTCCAAACTTCTAAGGTGATTAGAGGTTAAAAACTCATTAGATTAGCAGTTTAATATGATTGCTATTATTTCCTAGTATAAAGAAAAATTCAACGACACATCCAGTTGGGTTGATTTGAGTTTTACTTTCATGCAAATTAAACATGGTGTATAAAGCAGGCTCATGCTACAAGTATACAAAAGAAAGTCATTACTTTCATTTGTAGATACCTTTCACCAATAAAAAGTAATATATATAACCTAAATACGTTAATTATTTCGTCGATTGCTAAGAATAAAAATTAAATAAAAATAAATTATGGTGAATATTTTGCTTCAAAATTTTAAATGGTTGAATGGTTTATTACTATTTATGGTTGCTATGTCTTTAGCAGGCTGTAATGCTGCAGTAGATATTGATAAAGCGCTAGAAGGGCACTTAAAAGGTCCAGCAAAGATATACCGTCACTCACTCAGAGGTGCTCCAAGTAGTTTAGACCCTGTCAATGCTGCAACAGTTTATTCAAATTTTATTATTGTTAATATTTATGACACCTTGTATCGATATAAATATCTTGCTCGTCCTTATGAAATAGTACCCAATCTTGCGGTTGACATGCCAGAAGTTTCTGACGATGGTCTGATCTATACCATTAAAATTAAAAAGGAGGTGTTTTATGCTGACGACCCCGCTTTTTTAAATGGAAAAGGGCGAGAAGTTATCGCAGAAGATCTTATTTATTCCATTAAACGACACTTTGATGTTTCTAATAGATCTCAAGGATCTTGGCTTTGGGACGGTAAAATTGTAGGACTCAACGAATGGAAAGATGCTGGTTCGAATTATAATCAGACTATACAGGGTCTAAAAGCAGTAGACTCACACACCATTCAAATTACTTTATTTAAACCATATCCGCAGCTAACACATACTTTTGCAATGGGATTTTCAGCCTTAGTACCACATGAAGCGGTTGACTATTATGGTCGTGAATTTTCTGTGCATCCTGTTGGCTCTGGCCCTTTTAAAATGCTTCGCTATGAATCATCAAACTATGCGTTGATGATTCGAAACATTAAATATAGACAAGAGCCGATCGATTTATCATTTGAAGGTTATGATCCAAAACTACACAAACAATATGGTATTGATAAAATTGCGGGAAAATCGCCGCCCTTAGTTGACGCACTCAAAATAGATTTTATCAAAGAAAGTGCTTCTAAATGGGCATCATTTACCAAAGGCAATGAAATAAATTTTTCGGGGGTGCCGGTAGAGCAAGTGGATCAAATCCTTACTCAGAAAAAACCTACGCTGATATTAACACCAGAAATGAGTGAAAAATATCACATGTTTCATACCATTGAAGCTGGTTTTGTCCATACAGATTTTAATATGCGCGATCCTTTAATTGGATATAACGATGATCCTATTAGAGACAAACGAAATAAAAAGCTTCGGTGTGCTATACGTTCAGCATTTGATTGGAAAGAAAGAAATGATGTCTTTTATTCTGGTATAGCTGTCGAATATCCAGGCATTATTCCGCCCGTTGTTCCAGAATTCGATCCACACCTTTCAAATATTTCCACATTGCGCAATGTAGATGAAGCAAAACGTATGATGTTAGAAGGGGATTGGACAAAAGATAATGTACCTACGTTAGTTTATGGTGGTGCAGCATCGGTTAGCACAAGGCAAATATATGAACAATTTAGAGGATGGATGAAAGATATAGGTTTTCCCGAGGAAAAAGTTGTGTTTGATTCTTATGCTAGTTTTGGTGATTTCAATAAGGCGATGAAGGAAGCAAAAATTATGATCATTGGCTCAGGATGGATACTTGATTATCCTGATGCCCAAAATACCTTACAGCTATTCTATGGTCCCTATGGTTCACCAGGTTCCAATAATTCTAATTATAATAACCCTGAATATAATCGATTGTATGAACAAACTTCGACCATGCTACCATCAAAAGAACGAACACAGCTGTATCGAAAAATGAATAATATAGTTATTGATGATTGTGTCAGTATTACCGGACTGTCTCGTGATAATATTTTTTTATGGCACAAAAGTGTTATTTCTTATCCCGATAGTGGCATCGTGGGAGGCTTCCATCTAAAGTTTGTTGATATGTTAGATGAGGAGGGTAAATAATGGAAATATTACAATATACCTTGAGAAAACTTGTCACTGGAATCCCTTTGATATTTGGGGTTACGCTAATTAGTTTTACACTGATGGTGCATTATGGCCCAGATAAAACGTATGATCTACTGGGCAAAAATCCAACGCAAGAGCAGATAACTGAAGTTCGTCATCAACTAGGTTACGACCAAACCTTTGTTGTACGTTATACACAATATTTGCAAGAATTAGCGACAATGAACTTCGGTTATTCTGATTCATCGGGTGAAAAAGTATCAAGCATTTTGATACGGACAATGCCTGTTTCTTTAGCCTTAATTCTTCCGGGCTTTGTTTTAGGCAACCTTCTCGGCATTATTTTAGCGTTGATTTCGGCTTATCATCGAGGATACTGGATAGACAAAGTAATCATGGGCGTTTCTGTCATGGGTATGAGTGTTAGTTTCCTTATCGTGATTATTGCCTTCCAAGTTATATTTTCATCATCAAAAGGACTTGATCTATTCCCCGTTAGAGGTTGGGATGTTTATTCATTTACCGACTATATTCACTATGTAACGGTACCTACCTTGGCATCCATTTTTGTCTCTTTGGGTTACAACACTCGATTTTACCGGGCTGTAATTGTTGAAGAAATGGGTAGGGATCATGTACGCACAGCCAAAGCGTTTGGAGCCCATCCAATTGAGTTATTGTTTAAGAGCGTTTTGAAAAACAGTTTGATTCCTATCATTACTCGGATCATGTTTTCTATTCCATTGGTTGTCATTTCTGGGAGTTTACTATTAGAAAGTTATTTTGGCATACCAGGTGTCGGTAAAGTCACTTATGATGCCATCATCAGTGGCGATCAACCTATCCTTAAGGCAGTGGTTGGATTAACCGCAATCATGTTTGTATTCACCTTAATTATCAATGATATTTTATACAAAGTTGTCGACCCGAGGATTTCTTTAAAATGAATCTAGTGAAAAAAAGGTCTACTGCTCAGGCCCGAGAAGAGAATGTGGGTGAATCCATGTGGTCAAAGGCTGCTTATAAGTTCCGTCGAGACCGTACTGGAATGATGGGACTTTATGTCGTTGTTCTCTATATGCTAGTAGCTCTCGGTGTAGCATTTGGACTATGGGGGACTGAATGGTCTGATAATAATGGTCAAAAATGGGAAGGCATATCCTTTCAATATTGGTTTGGTACCAATATCCTTGGTCAAGATATTTTTGAGCGAGCAGTTTTTTCTACTAAAACAGCTTTTGAAGTTGGCTTGGTAGTAGCAATGATCTCAACCTTAATTGGTGCGATTTTGGGCGCATTATCAGGTTTTTTTAGTAACACATGGATTGATGAAATTATTCTGTGGGTAATGGGTGTACTCGACTCTATTCCCTTTTATTTATTTGTGGCGGCAATAGCATTTGCGTTAAGTGGATTTGCTTATTCAATGCACGTGGCAATGATTGCTACATTCTGGACGGGCACCTCACGCCTTGTCAGGGGTGAGGTCATTAAATTGAAAAACTTCGAATTTGTTGAGGCGGCTCGTGCCGTGGGTGTTCCTCAGCACACTATAATCTTTAGGCATATTTTACCCAATACATTTCACATATTGTTAGTGCAATCTACGATCGTGTTTGTCGGTGCTATAAAATCTGAAGTGATTTTAAGTTTCTTAGGCTTGGGTGTGAAAGACGGCGTTTCATGGGGGTTGATGATCGCTGAGTCAACACTGGAAGTACAAGCGGGAGAATTTGCTAACTTTTATGCCGCCTCAGCTTTACTCTTTATACTCGTTATGGCATTTAATATGTTTTCAGATGCCTTACAAGATGCATTAGATCCCAAGAAGGTAAGCGCATGAGCATTAAAAAGCCATTGTTAAGTGTACGTGATTTGGTTGTTGAATTTAATACTGAACGCGGTCTAGTTCGCGCTATTGATGGTATCAGTTTTGATGTGATGCATGGTGAAACAATGGGTCTTGTAGGTGAATCTGGCTGTGGT
This sequence comes from uncultured Colwellia sp., assembly GCA_913058145.1. GTDB lineage: Bacteria > Pseudomonadota > Gammaproteobacteria > Enterobacterales > Alteromonadaceae > Colwellia. Next base: position 68,794 of record CAJXQM010000010.1, on the reverse strand, counting down.
AAATCAGTAACGGCGTTATCTATTTTAGGCTTGATCCCATCGCCTCCGGGTAAGATAACTGCGGGTAGTATTCAACTCAATGGTCGTGAACTGGTTGGCTTGCGAGAGTCTGAGTATCGAAAAATACGTGGAAGCGAAATATCAATGATATTTCAAGAGCCGATGACCGCATTAAATCCGGTCTTTACCATTGCAAATCAGATGACAGATGTACTGTCACGGCATCAAAAAATTCGTGGTAAACAAGCTAAAAATCGTGCCATTGAAATGCTAGAATTGGTAGGTATCCCGTCACCTGATAAGCGTATTAATGAATATCCTCACCAATTGTCAGGCGGAATGCGACAACGTGTGATGATAGCAATGGCACTCTCTTGTAATCCAAAGTTGTTATTAGCCGATGAGCCAACCACCGCATTGGATGTAACGATACAAGCGCAGGTAATGGAACAAATTGTAAAATTGCAGCATGAATTAGGCACAGCAGTTGTGCTAGTAACACATGATTTAGGTGTTGTGGCAGAATCTTGTCAACGAGCGGTCGTAATGTATGCGGGGCGTATTGTCGAACAATCGCCTATTATCCCGCTGTTTAAAAATCCGCAACACCCTTATTCAGCCGGATTAATGGCTTCAATTCCGCGTATTCGTGCAGATAAAATAGCAGAATTACCCACCATTCCAGGCACAGTGCCTGATTTATTACATTTGCCGGATGGCTGTCGTTTTGCTGATCGTTGCCAATATTCTGATGATCGTTGCCATCAAGAACAACCGAATAACCACATTAAAGACAATCGTGAAGTCGCCTGTTTTCATCCTTGTGGAGAAGTATCATGAGTGTGTTATTAGAGATTAAAAACTTAAAAAAACATTTCCCTATTCATGGTGGATTATTTAATCGAGTGGTCAGTCAATTAAAAGCGGTTGACGATGTTAGTTTTGTACTTGAAAAAGGTAAAACGATGGGACTCGTAGGCGAGTCTGGCTGCGGAAAGTCTACATTGGGACGTGCTGTGCTGCGTTTACATGAACCTACTGATGGAACGGTTATACTTGATGGCACTGATATTACCAAACTTGAACCAAAAGCGCTGGTAGATGCTCGCAGAGATATGCAAATTATCTTTCAAGATCCTTACGCATCGCTCAGTCCACGAAGAACGATACAACAAACGTTGCTTGAGCCACTGGAAACCCATAAAATTGGAACCGCTGAATCTCGCCAACAAAAAATTGAAGAGCTACTTGATATTGTCGGCTTAAGAAAACATGTATTGCATCGTTATCCTCATGAGTTCTCAGGTGGTCAACGTCAACGCATAGGTATTGCTAGAGCGCTGACACTTGAACCTAAATTTATTGTTGCTGATGAAGCAGTTTCTGCTTTAGATGTATCAGTGCAGTCACAGGTATTAAATCTGATTTCAAACCTACAAAAAACGTTAGGAATATCGTTTCTATTTATCTCGCATGATCTAGCAGTAGTTCAGCATATCAGCGATGATGTTGGTGTAATGTATCTTGGTCGCTTAGTTGAAAAAGCAACCGCGACGAGTCTTTATACAGAGCCAAGACATCCTTATACAAAAGCATTATTATCAGCAATACCGACACCCGATCCAACGATCAAAAATCAACGACAAATTTTAAAAGGTGATGTTCCTTCACCGCTAAATCCACCATCGGGTTGTACTTTTAGAACACGTTGTCCTGAAGCCATGGATATTTGTGCAGTAAAAGCGCCTGTACAAGTCGAAGTTGGTAGTAAAGATGAGCCACACTGGGTAGCTTGTCACTTATTTGAACTACCTAAATAATATTATGAAAAAGCGTTTATATTCTATTTTGGGATAGCAATGGTCTTGTATAGAATTTTTGATTAATTATCATAACAAGACTAATTTAGTTAGATTTCTGTTGCAGAGGCCACTTTCATGTATTCATAATTAAACACTCTGATTTTTTTACCTGAATCTGCAACAAACTCTACCGTTTGTGAACGAGGTAATATCAATACAGCCTCGAACTCTTCACCAGTTAAAAAAGTGTCAGTACCACATACTAAGTCTTGGGTTAATTTGATCCGCATTAATGTTTTCGCCATCTATGTTAAATTAGGTACTGGATTGTATCATTCTTTCGACATAAAAATTAGTGCAAATAATGTTTAGCCTAAAAGGCACTGAAATTATGCTAAAGAGGTTTCTGATTTGTTAATCATCTTAAATGATGAAAATCTATCTCTTCAATTTTACTACCAGCCTTTTCATCTAAAAATATGTCATTATCAAATTGCTGTTCAGACTTAGCAACAATAATACTTACCATGCTATCTCCTGTAACATTCACCGCTGTGCGAGTCATATCAAGCAATCGATCAACACCAATAATTAAGGCAATACCTTCAACAGGCAGGCCAACTTGATCTAACACCATTGCTAGCATAATTAATCCAACGCCAGGAACCCCAGCAGTACCAATAGAGGCAAGAGTGGCAGTGAGTACAACGGTTACATAATCAGCTAAGGTTAAATCTTGACTGAAAACTTGAGCGATAAATACGGTAGCGACCCCTTGCATAATTGCCGTGCCATCCATATTAATGGTGGCCCCTAATGGCACCGTAAATGATGCGATTGAATTGTCAACGCCCATTTTTTTTGTTGCTGTTTCTAACGTAACCGGAATAGTTGCATTTGAGCTAGCGGTTGAAAATGCAAAAATGGCGGCATCACGCATTTTCTTCAAAAAAATAGCAGGACTTAAGCCCGTAAATAATTTTAACATTAGCGGATAAGTTACTAAGGCGTGCAGAAATAAAACGGCAAGTACCACTAAAAAATAAACAATTAAATTACCGAAGGTTTCAAGTGATACAGTGGTGAATAAAGTGGCGAGTAAAGCAAATACGCCATATGGGGCTACATTCATTAAAATAGCCACTAAACGCATGATCACTTCACTTAAGTCTTCAAAAAATCTTGCTACACGTTCACCTGCTTTCCCAGATAACGCGATAGCAATACCAAAGAGTAAAGCAAAAACAATGATTTGAAGCATGTTGCCTTGTGTAAAGGCTTTAAAAGGATTGGTAGGGAACATTTGAATAATAACTTGCGCAAAAGATGGTGCTTCTCTGGAAGTAAAACTACTGCTAGCCGTCATACCTACGCCCTCACCGGGGCCAACAATGATTGCAATAGCTATTGCACAACTAATTGCTATTGCCGTCGTTACTAAATATAAGCCTATTGCTTTACCGCCAATACGCCCTAATTTAGTTGTGTCTTGCAATGAGCAAACACCACAAACAAGTGAAACAAAGACTAAAGGTACAACAAGCATTCGTAAACTGGCCATAAATATTTGGCCAATAATTTCAAGTACACCATCAACTACAAAGTTTTGCAGTGATAATTCAAATAAAAATAGATTAATGAGTAAATCACGACCATTAGGCATAAGCCATTGTAAAAAACTACCAAGGGCAATTCCTGAAATCATGCCGATAATAATTCTGGTGGTTAAACTACTTTTTTTGGGTGTTACAGTACTTTCTGTTGATGTCATATATATAGAAGGGATGTTATTAATATAAAGATAATTGTAAGACTAACAATAAACTGAGCGATAAAAAACAGTTTTACTAATTTTACGCTATATTTAAGACGTTTTAATTAACTTCCTTGATGACTAAGCTTTTTTTGAATTAAGGAATTAAGGAATTAAGGAATTAAGGAATACTTTTTTGCTATTTATCAATTAATATAAATAATTAAGCATATAAAAGGTAATCAGAAGAGAATAGGGATATTTTTATGAAGTTACTTCAACGCTTTAGTTTGATTCTGTTACTTATGTCATTAATGACATTGGTGGCTTGTGGTGGTGGAGAGGGGGATCTAACAGGTGGCGATGTAGTTATTGAAGATTCAAGAACAGTCACTTTAGCCATATCAAATGTAAATGTTACAGAGCAATCCCCGGTAACTATAGCAGCAACTGTTATGGAAGGTAGTATACCTAAAGAAGGTACTGTTGTTACTTTCAGTACTACCCTTGGTAATTTCACCCCAGAGGCGGGTACAGCACTAACAAATAGTAATGGTGTGGCAAGTTTAGTACTCAATTCTGGCGTGGTAAGTGGCGCCGGAATTGTGATTGCAACGTTATCTACAGGAGAGGAAGGTGCTATAGGTTTTACAACAGAAGCCGTTTCTTCCTCTATTGTATTACGTATGGGGAATGGTACCGGTGATGATTTTACTGAAAGTGTAGCTAACCTTTCACTCGACCAAATTTCTGCTGGTGGAACGACTGTTGTATCGGTGAGTTTAATCGATGAACAAGGCGAACTTTATTCAGAAACCGTAGAGGTAAACTTTTCCTCTCGCTGTACTGAAGATGGTACTGCAACCTTAAGTCCCATTGTGACAACATCGAATGGTTTAGCTACAAGCACATACCTTGCAAAGGGGTGTGTTGGCAATGATGCAATTCAAGTAAATGCTACCGTTGCGAGTATCAACTTATCTGCTACTGCTACGATAAATGTACAACAAGCTGAAATAGGTAGTATTGTTTTTGAGTCAGTAAGTATAGAACATATTGCTATACGTGGTGCGGGTAGTGCTGTTCGGCCTGAAAGTGCTATTGTTATTTTTAAAGTCCTTGATAGAAACAGTAACCCAGTCGACAATATAGATGTCACATTCTCGTTATTGAGTGATTCAGGGGAGGTTAGCTTAAGTCCCTTAGAGGCTACAACAGATAGTGAAGGTTTAGTACAAACAGTTGTGAACTCAGGTACAGTCCCAAGAGTTGTTAATGTTATTGCAAGTATTGATGTTGGTAATTCAGTTATTCAAACACTATCTAAACAACTTAAAATATCTACTGGGTTAGCAGATCAAGACAGCATGAGTATTGCGACAAGTAATTTAGCCCCACAAGCGTGGAATCATGATGGCGTTGAAGTTCAGCTTACTGCTCGATTAGGTGATGCTTCTAATAATCCGCCACCACCAACAGCCGTCTATTTTACAACAGAAGGGGGATCTATAGAAAATCTTGAAGCTAGCTGTATTACAGGAGATGATGGTTCTTGTACTGTAACTTGGCGAAGTCAATTTCCACGTCCAGAGGGCAATGAACTAGGTGATGTAAATAATGTAACTCATGTACCTGAATTAATTAATACCATGGGACAAAATTACGGAGGAAGAGTTACTATTCTTGCAACATCGACAGGGGAAGAGTCTTTCCCTGACTTAAATAACAATGGCCGCTTTGATGTCTGTGAAGTGTCTGCATTTCTTGGTGGAGTAGGTAAACCTTGTAATGCTGATGGTAGTTTTAATCAGGATGGTGAAGATATTGTTTATTCAGGAAATGATACGAGTGGTCGACCTTATGACCAGCCAGAAGCATTTGTTGATCATAACGAAGATGGACATTTTAACCCCAGTTATGAAGCGACACTTCCGTTAGTAGAAGAGTATGGTGGAGAAAGAGAGGAGCCTGTTGATTTTAATAAGAATGGTCTATATGACGGGAGAGATGGAAAATACAATGGCTTTTTGTGTGCAATTCCGGAACATGATGGTTGTTCATCTCAAAAATCAATTGATATAAGAGGCGATATTACCATTGTAATGTCTGGGGATACGCCTTATATCTGTATAAATCAAGCATTTGATTCTGCGGATATCCCTGCTGAAGGTACATCGACAGTTAAGGATAAATATTTTACAAACTTGAGTACAGCTCCTATTCGTGCTTTTTGTGAAAATATGCCCTTTGATCATAATGGTGATGGCAATGTAGATAGGCAAAATCCTGATTATGATGATAAATTAATTTTGAATTATAAATCTTCTACTACTGTTGCTATTATTATGTCAGATCTTCACAATCAACCAATGCCCTCAGGTTCAATAGTAAGTTTTAAATCGTCAGTAGGTACTATTACTTCAGACCCTACTGATTGGGGAACTAATCACAATGGGGGGGGAATTTTTTCGGCTATTATTAAAGCAGGCGAAGAAACAGATTCAGGAACATTATCTGTAATTGTTGAGCTTCCTGATGGTACTAAAGAATCTATTACATTTATGAACGTTTTTATTATACCTTAATCATTATTTTAAATAGAAATTCCCCAGACTTGTAAAAAGTTGTGGCATATCATCAGATTTACCTGATGATATTATTTATTTACTCATTTCACCAATCAAAAAAGCAGAAATATCACCCGCAACCTTTAATGTTTTTTCTCTACTTTCAAGGCCAAGCCCTGAACTATCAGTAAATGGCGCTATTTCCATCATATCACCGCCGGTAATAGGATATTCAGCGGCAATCGCCTGTAATATTTGCATCGCCTCTTCCGGCATTAACCCATCGGGTTCAGGCGTACCTGTTGAACTGGCATGGCTGTCATCAATAGCATCAATATCAAAGCTGACGTATAGCTCATCAATGTTCTGGCTTGCTAATTGCGCTAAGATATTTTCGATCACCTTTTCGATGCCTAATTCTTTAATTTCTTTAGCCCAGTGTTGTCTTACTCCAAAGGTATTTTCCCAATGTTGCTTAGGTCTTCCTGTTGAACGAATACCTATTTGAATTAAGTGATCGGGTGCAGGTAAATCATCTAAAATATGTGTACACCAAGATCCAAAACATAAATCGATACCTAATCGTTCGACAAGCAAATCGGTATGCGCATCAAAATGAATAATAGTGGTACGCTTTCCTTGTTTCTTTTTCGCTTGTAAATAAGCTTTAGTGAGTGGGTAACTAACACTATGATCGCCACCTAAGCCAAAAATACCTTTATCAGGAAATTGCGCATAAAAATCATGTAAAACATCTTCAGTAATACTTAATGGGCTAACGCAATAGTTACTTTGCTCATCTTGATAAAGTGCTTTTCGACAATTTGCCAACGTTGCTTCATTCAAATATTTATCTGAAAGTAAATGAGGGATTACCCGAATATCACCTAAGTCAAATACATTCAATTTTGGGTGTTGCTCTAGCAATGTTGTGCGAATAAATAATGGCCCCCAATTAGCGCCACGTAAAATTCCGCCGCCACAATCTGATGCCACACCTAAAATAACAGCACGAGAGGCCTCTGGTAGCCTATCTAGAGAGTTTTTCCATAAATAATCAATATCGGTAGTCTGACCAAAAATTGTTTGATGTAACTGCTCTTTACGCTCTTTGGCGGTATTAACGGTAAAAACACCATTGCCGGGCGGGCATAAGCATTGTGTTAACTTTTCTTTTAATTGTGCTGTTAATTTTGGCATTTTTGATCTCTATAAACAGTTTTAATAATGGTAAGCGCTAACATCAATTTTAATTTTTTTAGGGTTTAGCTCTTATTTTTTCTGACAAAGTCGATTATGATTGCGCAGAAATGAGTGTTTTTTTTTAAGTCATCACTATAGCTAAGTATTATAGCCAAAAGCATTAAGTAGTTATATATCTCAAATTGATTGAAAAAATTAATGCTTGTCAATTTGCATATTTATAGATATATCTATAAATAGGTATGCAATTGCATTTTTTAAGTAAAACAGTTTTTAACGTTATTTGAGTGAGATTAAAGAGCATATTTGCACTTTTTCTCGCAAATATTGAATGAATAAAAAGACAAAAAATAAATTTATCTTTTCGTATAGATTGATTGTCGAATTATCAGGATTATAAATTTTTATGGCAAAATCACTAGTTATTGTCGAGTCGCCAGCCAAAGCGAAAACCATTAACAAATATTTAGGTAAAGACTTCATTGTAAAGTCTAGCGTTGGTCATGTTCGCGATTTACCTCATAGCAGTACAGGTAAAAAAGTACCAACTAAATCACCCGCTGAAGTGCGAAAAATGGCACCTGAAGCAAAGGCTAAATATAAAGCGAAGCGCGATAAGCAAACACTTGTTAATCGTATGGGAATAGATCCAGATAAAAACTGGGCGGCTAATTATCAAATACTTCCGGGAAAAGAGAAAGTTGTTACTGAACTTCAAAAGCTTGCAGAGAAAGCTGATATTATCTATCTCGCAACCGATTTGGATCGCGAGGGAGAAGCGATTGCTTGGCATTTAAAAGAACTTATTGGTGGCGATGATGATAAATTTCGCCGCGTCGTTTTTAATGAAATAACTGAAAGTTCAATTCAACAGGCTTTTGCTACACCAGGTGAATTAAGTATGCCGGGCGTTAATGCCCAACAAGCCCGACGTTTTCTCGATAGAGTGGTTGGCTTTATGGTTAGCCCACTATTGTGGAAGAAAGTAGCTCGTGGTTTGTCCGCAGGACGCGTACAGTCCGTTGCGGTTAAGTTAGTCGTTGAAAAAGAACGTGAAATAAAAGCGTTTGATCCAAAAGAGTTTTGGGAAATAAGCGCTGACACACATGCAACGTCTCCTGAAAGTAAAGGAGCCGCGTTAGCACTTGATGTGACTCACCAAAATGGTAAAGCGTTTAAACCGACGAATAAAACCGATGCTGATCAAGCCTTAGCAGTATTGAACTCAGCAGATTATGCAGTAAGCAAACGTGAAGATAGGCCGTCGAAAAGTACAGCGTCAGCACCTTTTATTACCTCTACATTACAACAAGCAGCAAGTACTAAATTAGGCTATGGCGTTAAACGCACTATGGGTTTAGCTCAACGTTTATATGAAGCGGGGCACATTACTTATATGCGTACTGACTCAACTAATTTAAGTAAAGATGCGGTTGAAATGTGTCGTAAATATATTAGCGATAATTTTGGTGAAAACTATTTGCCTGAAAATCCAAAAGTTTACGGCTCAAAAGCAGGTGCTCAAGAGGCGCATGAAGCGATTCGTCCATCAAATGTAAAAGTTGAATCTGCCTTTATGGAAGGTATCGATGCGGATGCTAAAAAACTTTATGATTTAATTTGGCGTCAATTTGTTGCTTGTCAAATGACGGCTGCTCGCTACACAGTAAGCACTTTAACGATTAGCGCAGCTGAGTTTGATTTAAAAGCGAAAGGCCGCGTTTTGCAATTTGATGGTTGGACTAAAGTGCATCCGCAATTATCAAAAGGTGATGATAAACATTTACCTGATTTAGCGGTTGGTGAAATGTTAGCTTTAGATAGTGTCGATGCAAGTCAACACTTTACTAAACCGCCAGCACGTTTTGGTGAAGCGTCTTTAGTGAAAGAATTAGAGAAACGTACTATTGGCCGTCCATCAACTTATGCATCAATTATTTCTACTATCCAAGATAGAGGCTATGCACGTTTAGATAAAAAGCGTTTTTATGCTGAGAAAATGGGCGAAATAGTCACAGACAGCTTATCAATGAGTTTTGATAAACTGATGAGTTATGACTTTACCGCTAATATGGAGCAAGAGCTTGATGCGATTGCAGGCGGCAGCTTAGATTGGAAAGCGGTATTAGATGATTTCTACAAAAATTTCAGTAAAAAGCTAGCACTCGCTAATAAAGACGTTGATGATGGTGGTATGCGAAACAATGCACCGGTATTAACTGATATTGATTGCCCAACGTGTGGTAGAAAAATGGGCATTAGAACTGCCTCAACTGGCGTGTTTTTAGGTTGTTCAGGATATGCATTACCGCCAAAAGAGCGTTGTACTACTACAATGAATTTAACCGCGGGAGAAGAAGCCGTAAGTGTTTTAGCTGAAGATCAAGAAACTGAAGCTTTACGTGCGATGCACCGTTGTAAAAAATGTAATACTGCGATGGACAGCTATTTGATTGACGAAAGCCGCAAATTGCATGTTTGTGGTAACAATCCTGTGTGTGATGGTATTGAAGTAGAAGAGGGCACGTTTAAAATTAAAGGCTATGATGGCCCTGTTTTAGAATGTGACCGCTGTGAAGCTGATATGGAGTTAAAGTCAGGTCGTTTTGGTAAGTATTTTGATTGCACTAACAGTGAATGTAAAAATACCCGTAAGCTACTTGCTAGCGGAGAAGCTGCGCCACCAAAAGAAGATCCGGTGCAATTACCTGAATTAGAATGTGAAAAGTCAGATGCACACTTTGTATTACGTGATGGCGCCGCAGGTATATTTTTAGCGGCTAACACCTTTCCACGTTCACGTGAAACTAGAGCGCCAAAAGTTGCTGAACTCAAACGCTTTAGAGACAGGATTTCCTCTAAGTTTTATTATTTAGCTGATGCGCCAGAGCAAGATAACAAGGGAAATTCAGCCGTTATTCGTTATAGTAGAAAGACTAAAGAACAATATGTGATGACTGAGGTTGAAGGTAAAGCAACTGGCTGGACAGCAAAATATATTGATAATAACTGGGTCGAGGATATTCCTAAACCTAAGAAAAAAGTGGCTAAAAAGAAATCGACTACTAAAAAAACCATCGATAAAACAGAGTAATATTGCAATTATTCATCCTGCGCTATGAGCGTATTAATCCTAGGTATTCAATAGGATGAACGTTGCTAATAAAGATGTAATAGCATGCCCTAACTAACCTAGTTCAGTAATTCACACTGAACTAGGTTAGTTTTTATTTACGACTAGATCTATTTAACCTTTTTCAAAAAAAAGCTGTTATGGTATTCCCTTATATTAAGTTGATTAATTAGCTAGCCAGGAAAAAATTAGTCCAGCTAATTAATCAATGTAGTACTAGTCTAAAAAGTAAAAATTTTGGGAGAATAACTATGACAGATGCTGTATCCGTAGAGAGTAACCTTGATATTAGGGCCACATATTTGAGTGCTGAAGAAGTAAAACTTGCGGCCTCTTTACTATTTCAGTCTTATCATGATGATCCTGTTTTTTTAGATATTTTTAATAGTGAAAAAGAAGGTTACGAGCAAAGGATAAGAGCCTCTATTAGAGAAGAGTTAAGTGCTTTTTGGCAAGCTAAACAACCAATGGTTGGAGTATTTCTTGCTGACACTTTAGTCGGAGTTGCGTGTTTAAATAGCCCCGATGATAGTGTTGGTAGTGAGAGGTTTTGGCACTGGCGTCTTAAAATGTTACTTACCGCTGGATATTTTAGCACTAAGCAGATGATAGAAAAAGAGCAAAAAGTGATGGCGGCTGTACCCTTAAAGAAATTCCATATGCTGTCTTTTATTGCTATACACCCTTTACATCAACACCATGGTTTAGGTCATTACTTAATGGCTGCTGTTGATACAGTATTAAAAGAACATGGTGATAGTGAAGGTGTTGCTGTTTATGCTACCTCAGGAAAGTTTAGAGCTTTCTTTGAAGATGCTAACTATGAGTTTATTCAAGATGTAAGTGTTGGTAAGGTATCAGGTGCCTTGATGGTACATTATCGTAACAAATAACATATGAAATACTTTACGGTTTAAGACGTAAATCATCATTGACACACCTGTGGTATCTTAAAAACACGATTGAACAATATTTGTCGCAATCTCGGTACTTTATTGCCGAGTAGTTCACTTAACGTTTTTTATAAACTTTATACGATTAAAAGTCTTTTTATATTTCCCATACCCTCGTTACTCTGTTGATTATACAAATATCCATTCACATCAATAAATGTCTTACCTAAAGGCGTTTCTAATTCCAACTGAATCAGGCCTCTTCAAGTGGAACGGAAATAGTTTCCTGGTCTTTCAAGTCATTATTTATTAAGATTAAATTGCTTATCTATGCCAGAAGCGCATTAAAATGACAGGAATAAAGATAACCCCTCATCCTTGTAAATCAAATAGGTAGCCATGTGCCTTTATTTTTGTAAGACATGTCTTACATAAGTGTGAGATATGTTGCGTTTAATGATAGCTGATTTTGTATTTTTGTTTTTAAGTACTTGTATTATATTTAAATTAATAAAATTCGTTTCGTTAAGTATTATTTATAAATAAAATATTTGATTTGCATCATTTGAAATTTTAGTTTTAAGTGTAATATTAACAATGTCAGGAAGACACAGAGCAGGAAGCTCTTTAATATACTAGAGTATGGAATACTAAGGTATTTGAAGGAGGCTTAAGGATTAAGTCGAGTAATTAGGATATTGCTAAAGGATGAAATGAACAGGGATGTGGGTCAATAGGGATTTTGACGTCAGGAAGACAATGTCTAGGAGACAGCTTGTGTTGTAAAAGGAATTTATATAAAGGATTTTTAGGGATGAGAGTAAGAAAAAGGCAATGCAAGGTAATGCTAAAGGAGAATAAGTAAATATTATTTAAAGGATATACTAAGGAAAGTATTCATGGACGAAATGAGAACACTAAATAAAAGTGCAGGATGCACATAAGCTAGTTATAAAGTGCAGCTCTTAGGGCTGCACTTTTTTATGGCTTATATTAAGCTAATTTACGCTATATCTAGCAGTCAGCCTGCTAGCGATGAAATCATTCCTCCCCCATGGAAAGATAATGAAGTAGCCTTACTTAATAGACCCTCAAAGGAATTTATAATATGAAATTCAATCTAATTTTAAAATAAAAACAGATCGATTTGAAGATCGTATTTAGATGTGATTTTATACTTATCTTTACGTCTAAGATAAGTATAAAATGAATTTACATTGTTTGACCATCTTTCAATAATTAAAGATCGAAGACAAGCATGGAAAGTTGAACACAGTTTAGCTGATATCCTTTTTCTTTGTGTCGCTGCAGTCATAGCGGGTGCAGAAGGTTGGGAGTAAATAGAAGATTTTGGCAAAAATAAGCTCGAATGGTTACAGCAATATCGCGGTTATTAAAATGGTATTCTGGTACACGATACGATAGCGAGAGTCATTGCCATGAATCTCGCCCCAATTATGGCACTGTACTTAACCACCTTGCTTTACAGTAGTATTAAAAAAAGCGACATTGTTAAACAAAGTCGCTTTTTGATTTAATGTAAACAGAGGTAGGTTATTGGGTTAATTTTTTGTCTTGTGCTAGTAACTTTTCTAATAATGGCGCTACTTGCCAATAAGTATTTCCCGCTTGGCGTTGAAACTTTTTAATCGTAGCAACTACCTTCTCCAAACCAATTTCATCTGCATAACACATAGGTCCACCTAAATAGCGTGGAAATCCATAACCGTTAAGCCAAATTGCATCAATATCACTAGCGCGGCTAGCAATGTTTTCCTCAAGTATATACGCCCCTTCATTGATCAACGCAAAAATCAGTCGTTGTTGAATTTCTTCATCACTGATATCACTACGTTGTTTAATCTCTAATTTAGCCGCATGGGTTCTAATTAGCTTAATGGCCGCATCGTCTGGACTACGTTTGTTGGTTTGTTCATCATATTGATAAAAACCAACATTAGTTTTTTGTCCTAATCGGCCATGCTCTACTAGTATATCAGCGGCAGCGAAGTAGCAAGGGTCGTCTGGTCGTGCGGTGTTTTCTTTTCGTGCTTGATAACCTATGTCTATGCCGGACATATCATTAACCGCCAATGGCCCCATGGCCATCCCCCATTGCACCATGGCGTTGTCTATTTGCTGTGGCGTTGCACCTTCTAATAATAACATATTGGCTTCTCGACCATAACAAGCATACATGCGATTGCCGACAAAACCATAGCAAACTTTTACTGCTACACTTATTTTACCCATCTTTTTACCTAAGGTCATAGCCGTAGTAAGTGTCTGGGTATCTGTATATTTAGTGGCGACTACTTCCAATAATTTCATGATATTAGCAGGACTAAAAAAGTGCATGCCGACGATTTTTTCTGGTCGTCTGGTTGCTTTGGCTATTTCATCAATATCTAAGTAAGAGGTATTACTCGCTAAAATTGCTTCAGGTTTACACATTTTATCGAGTTGAGAAAATATTTGTTGTTTAACAGCCATGGTTTCAAAGGCAGCTTCCACGACTAGATCAACTTGATCTAAATCTTGATAATCACAAGTGCCGGTAATCAACGCCATACATTGATTAACTTGCTGATTGTTGATAATGCCACGTTTTTCTGCTTGCTGATAACGTTTGGCAATGGCATTAATGCCTTTGGTTAAGTTGTTTTGACTCATTTCTAACAGTGTGACATTAATGCCTGCATTAGCAAAACACATGGCAATACCGCCTCCCATAGTGCCAGCACCAATAACAGCAACTGATTCAATTTCTGTTGGCGTAGACTTTATCTCGCCAGAATGAATTAATTTAGCAGCCGTTTTTTCAGCAAAAAATGCGTGGCGCATAGCGCGAGATTGAGCTGAACCTCTACAGGCTACAAAGTATTCGCGTTCTTTTTCCATCGCTTCATTTAAAGGTAAAGTAAATGAATTTTCTATTGAGTTTATTGCGCTTTGTGGTGCTTGTTGACCGCGTGATTTTTTGGCTGATTTATCTCTAAACTGCTGACATAATACTTGTGCAGCTTGCTTTTTTTCATCATTAAGAGCCATTGGTTGTTGAGATATTATTTTACTTGTTTGATTTTTTTCAAGCAGTTGTTTGGTAAATAAAATGGTTTCAGTCAGTAAATGATCTTTGTTACTATTATTAGCACTAATGAGAAAATCAATAATGCCATAGTCCTCTAGTTGCTCAACTTTTTGAGGCTTTCCTGATGTGATCATCGTTAATGCCAATTTAACGCCGGCAATTCTTGGTAATAGTTGTGTGCCGCCAGCACCAGGTATTAACCCTAAAGTTACTTCTGGCAAGCCAAGTTTTGTGCCTCGAACGGCAACACGATAATGACAGGCAAGTGCTAATTCAAAACCACCACCTAGCACTGAACCAAACAGTGCGGCAATAATAGGTTTATTACATTGGTTGATACGTTGTAAAACATCAGGTAAATGAGGCTCTTTTGGCGTTTTACCAAATTCTTTAATATCAGCCCCGGCAATAAAAGTTTTACCTTGGCAATATATTACAATCGCCTCGATATTTTTATTCTGTTCTGCTTCAGTAATAGCTTCGACTACTCCTTGGCGAACTGCATGTGATAGTGCATTCACGGGTGGATTATCAATATTGATGATAGCAATGTTATCAGCATGTGGCGCTGTTGGTATAAGTAAGACAGGGGCTGTCATATGGTTTATTTCCTAATTTTATTGTATGTATTTACCTAATTGCATCCTCATGGTATCTACAGTGAGAATATTAGGGTTGATATCAAAACCGTGTATATGAAATTGACACAATGACTCACTTCTGTGAATAAGGTGAAGCATCTTTATTATTAATAAAACAGTATCTTAGCTAAGTTTAAGACACAAATCGCTGGTGAAATTTATTACTTGCTTCAGGTAATTTTCCCTGAGCATTATTCATATTTTCTTCTATATAAGTAGTGGAAGGTTCACCGAGCACTTTATACATTTTCTTTACTAAATCATGTGCCTCATATCCTACCCAGCCCAGTGATAACATAGCTTGGGGGAAGTCTGGGTCACGTAATAAAATGCGGCGATAATCGTGAATTAATATGGCCCTAAGTAAAAAACACTCCGTCGTACTGAGTTGTTCAGACTTATCATGTTTGTTTAAAATTTGTTGGCAAAGAGGTCGATAAAAATTAAGAAAATCACGATAACTTGTTTCTAACTCTGATAATTGCCAACGATCTTTGATCAGTGTTTTTATAACGCTCTGTGAATTTAAATCAGCAACACTACCGTTGAGTATAATAACATTGCCTGCTAAGCCTAGTTCGTGAATAGCTTCATCCAATGAAGAGGTATCACAAGAAGGGTGTGCATAAAGTCCTGATACTAAGGTATTAAATCCTTGCCAAAGTAAACTTTTTCTAAACTCTTCTTTTTTATCGTCTGGCACGGATATTGGTAATACTAAAATCCAATTTTTATTCCCGTCAGCTTGGTCGGAGGCATAAATTCTTCTTGCGGCTTTTTCGTAATGCGCCATGGCAAAATCAGTAAAGCAGTAATAGCTACACCGCCCAACTTTATTGCCTTGTAACCAGTTACTTTGTACTAAACGATAGACTGACGTTCGTACTTGACGATCATTAAAACCGAAAGGCTCAAGTGTTTTTATTAAACTTGAAAGCCAAAGCCAACTACCATGTTGAGAAACTATATCACCAAAAATAGTGACTACCATTGAGGTACAGCTAATACGATTTTGTTTTATATGCTGCTTAACAGTAAGACTAAGTTTACTGGTATTCGTCATACTTTTTCCTATTTTTATTAGTATTTACGCTTAGTAAATTGTAGTCAATTCACTAAGCGTCTCGCAAGTAAGAAATAACACTAAAACAAAAAAATTAGCAAGGCAGCGGCCTAATAAGGCAATGTTATAACAAAGACTTATCTATCATCAAAGCTGACAACAACTTCGTCTGTAATAGGGTGAGATTGACAAGTAAGAATGTAACCGGCATCAATTTCGTGTTGCTCAAGGCCATGATTAATATCCATGTCAACTTTCCCTTTGATCAACTTAGCTTTACAAGTTGAGCATACTCCGGCTTTACAAGAGTAAGGTAGTTCTACACCATTAGCCATACCCGCATCTAAAATATTGGCGCCTACTGTCGCTAGGTCAAAATTATGACTGCGACCATCGGCAACGACGGTTACTTTACTAGTACGGTTTTCGCCATATTCATTAACACGACTTTTAGCTTTGTCTAACACGAGTTGTGCATCTTCAGACGAGCTAGCAAATAATTCATAATGAATTTGATCTTCAGTTAACCCCTCAATTCTAAAACCACGAGACACTTCAGAAATCATTGATTCGGGTCCACAAATGAACGCTTCATCAGTAGTATTTATATCGATAAGTTTTTGTTTTTGTAGTTGATAACCTTTTTTGTTATCAATTCTACCATTAAGTAAATCAGCGCCTTGGTCTTCTTGACTCATGATGTTGACCCAATTAAAACGCGTTAAATAACGATTTTTAATAAAGCTCAGTTCTTCTTTGAACATCATAGTATGGGTTTTTTGGTTACCATAAACTAAGGTGATTTTTGAATTTAGCTCACGGCTAAAAATTGATTTTATTAACGATAAAATCGGGGTGATACCACTACCGGCAGCTAGTAACATGTAGTTTTTACCAAGCTGTTTACTTGAGGCATCATCATTTAAATTTAACGTAAAATCACCTTGAGGTGGCATGACTTCAATACTATCGCCTACGTTGAAATTATCATTAGCGAAGTTAGAGAATACACCTTTATCAACGCGTTTTATCGCGATTGATAATTGTGCTTCATCAACACCTGAACAAATAGAGTAACAACGACGAATGACTTCTCCGTCAATAGACGCTTGTAATGTTAAAAATTGTCCAGGAGTAAAGGTGAACTTTTGCTTTAACTCGTCTGGAATGTTTAAACTCAAGCAAATTGCCGAGTCGGTTTCTGGTCTAATATTAGCGATAGTAAGAGAATAAAATTTTGTCATGTCGCACCTTCTTGGTATTATTGCGATTAAATATGTTTAAAAAGATCGAATGGTTCATGGCAGCTATTGCATTGAAACAAGGCTTTACATGCAGTTGAACCATATTCGCTGAGTAACTTAGTGTCACCACTTCCACATTGTGGGCAAAGTACTTGGCTGTCACTATTAAGGGGTTGTTCATGACCACCTATCACATCATTAGGCGGAGCAATACCATAGTCTCTTAACTGATTTCGACCTTTGTCTGTCATCCAGTCAGTTGTCCAAGCAGGTGATAATTCTTTGATTATCACCGTTTTCTCAATGCCATGTTCTTTAAACGCTATTGCTATATCTTCAGCAATAGCGTCCATAGCAGGACAGCCTGAGTAAGTAGGAGTAATGGTTACTGATGCCTGATTACCCTGACGTTTGATATCTTTTAAAATACCGATATCCCACAAAGATAACGCAGGGATTTCTGGATCTTTAACCTGATCTAAACATTGCCATAACTCAGGAAACGCTGAGTTACGACGAAATTGTTCGCGTTCAAATTGTATTGGGGATTTGGTCGGGATAACTTGCATCATAGTCTCCATAAAACTACCATTTGGCGCCAGGAAATGACCGGTGAACAAATTGCATTTCAGTTAATAAATGCCCTAAGTGTTCTGTGTGATAACCTTGTCGACCACCGCTAACAGCCCAATCTTGATCGGGTACCATTAATGTTGCTTCTTCAATAATAGCCGTGACTTCTTTTAGCCAATCAGCTTTTAACAGGGTACAATCAACAGCAATTCCCGCATCAACAAGACGTTGTTCTAACGCATCAACTTCAAATAATTCATGGCTATAACCCCATATATCATTTAAGGCAAGTTGCATTCTTTCGTGGCTTTCGCTGGTACCATCGCCTAAACGTAAGGTCCAGTCTTGTGAACGTCGACAATGATACTTTGCCTCTTTTGCTGCTTTTACAGCAATAGCGGCAAGTGTTTTATCGTTCGATTTTTTCAATTGCTCAAGAAAGTGCTTGTTAAAAACATCAATTAATAATTGGCGTGCTGTTGTATAAGCAAAATCACCTTTGTGTAACTCATGTAATAAATGGTTTTGAAACTGTCTTTCATCGCGCAAATAAGCAAAGTTATCTTCTGTTATATCAGTCGTGCCATTTTGTTCATTACTAAGCTCTGCAGCATGGGTGTAATACATGCGTGCATGACCAAGGAAGTCGAGTGCAACATTACCTAAAGCAACATCTTCTTCAACAAAAGGAGCTCTTGATACCCATTCTGAAAGTCGGTGACCGATAACAATCGCATCGTCACCCAAACGCGCAGCGTAATCAATAATATCTTGTTTGTTCACTGTTTCTGTAGAACTAGTCATTTTTTACTCCTGATTACATTGCGCCAACTTCTTTGGGGATATCATAGTAAGTTGCATGACGATAAGGTTTATCATCAGATGGATCAAAAAAGCTTTCACTATCATCTTCTTGAGATGCACAAATGTCATTTGATTTTACAACCCAAATACTAACGCCTTCACTACGGCGAGTATAAACATCGCGCGCATATTCTAAGGCTTGTTCTTTATCTTCAGCATGTAAGCTGCCGGCATGTCTATGATCTAATCCGCGTTTTGAACGAAGGAATACTTCAAATAATTCTAATTTTTCTAAGCTCATCTTCTTTCTCCTCAATACTTGTTTTTAATAACAAGCTGTAAAGTGTTAACTGTACAATGTTAGTTGTTAGGCGGCTGTTTCAGCGTTAACTTTTCGTTGTGTTTTTTTCTGTTGGTATGCTGACATTGCATCACGAACCCAAGCACCTTCTTCATGGGCTTTAACATGATGCTGAATTCGTTGACGGTTACTATGGCCGTTGCCATTAATTACCGCGTAGAATTCGTCCCAATCGATTTCACCGCTGTCATGTTGACCTTTTTCTTCATTCCAAACTAAGTCTTTATCAGGGTGTTCTAAACCTAAATAAGCTATTTGAGGTACTGTTTGATCGATGAACTTTTGACGTAAATCATCATTAGTTTCGCGTTTTATTTTCCACTTCATTGACTTAGCGCTATGCGCTGATTCAGAATCATGTGGTCCAAACATCATTAATGAAGGCCAGTAAAAACGATTTAGCGAATCTTGCGCCATTTGTTTTTGTGCTGGTGTGCCTTTAGCAAGTTCCATCATGATCACGTAACCTTGACGTTGATGAAAACTTTCTTCCTTACAAATGCGGATCATGCCACGTGCATAAGGACCATACGAGGTACGTTGTAGTGATACCTGATTGACGATAGCAGCGCCATCAACTAACCAACCAATAGCACCCATATCACCCCATGTTTGTGCAGGGTAATTGAAAATAGAAGCATATTTTGCTTTGCCACTTTGTAAGGCGGCAATTAATTCACTGCGCTCAATGCCTAACGTTTCAGTTGCACTATATAAATATAAACCGTGGCCAGCTTCATCCTGAACTTTAGACAATAATACTGTTTTACGGCGTAAAGAAGGTGCACGGGTTATCCAATTGCCTTCTGGTTGCATGCCTATTATTTCTGAATGGGCATGTTGTGACATTTGACGGATTAAATTTTTACGATAAGCTTCTGGCATCCAATCTTTTGGTTCGATTTTTTGCTCGCTATCTACTCTTTGTTGGAAACTCGCTTCTAGCTCTGCTTCGCTTTTATTATATTTAGTCATATCTTCTCCTGTCGTTAATATATTAACTACTTTAATGATACGATTATTAACGAGTATGTCAACACTATGTATCGTATTTAATTGTATTATTTTAAATCACCAAAAATTTCAGTTGGTTACGTGGTGATTAAACCCTTTCAATGATGATAGCAATGCCTTGACCAACGCCAATACACATAGTACATAACGCATAACGACCTTGTGTGCGCTCAAGTTGATGCATGGCAGTAATAACTAATCTCGCGCCACTGGCCCCTAAAGGATGGCCTAAAGCAATAGCACCACCATTTGGATTTACGTGTGCAGCATCATCAGGTAAGCCTAATCCACGTAGTACAGCTAACCCCTGTGCGGCAAAGGCTTCGTTTAATTCTATTACGTCCATTTGATCTAAGGTTAAACCCGCTTTAACTAATACTTTATTAGTCGCAGCAAGCGGTCCATAACCCATTATGCGGGGTGCTAAACCAGCCGTTGCCATTGCAACTATGCGTGCTCTTGGTGTTAAACCATTGGCTTTAATTGCTTCTTCTGAGGCAAGTAATAGAGCACAAGCGCCGTCATTCACGCCAGAAGCATTACCGGCGGTAACTGAGCCATTCTCTTTAAAAGGCGTGGCTAATTTGGCTAGCGTTGCCATAGGGCTTAGACGTAAATGTTCGTCATCAGCGACAACAATATCGTCACCTTTACGTTGTTTAATATGAACAGGCACAATTTCATGGCTAAAAAGACCCGCTTTTTGTGCAGCTAATGCTTTTGTTTGGCTATTAAATGCAAAAATATCTTGATCTTCACGACTGATGTTAAATTGCTCTGCAACATTTTCTGCCGTTTCAGGCATAGAATCTACACCGTATTCTTTTGCCATTAATTTGTTAACAAAACGCCAGCCTATCGTGGTATCAAAAACTTCAGCTTGACGGCTAAAAGCACTGGTGGCTTTAGGCATAACAAAAGGGGCTCTTGACATAGATTCAACGCCACCCGCAATAATTAAATCAGTTTCACCACTGGCAATAGCGCGTGAGCCAGTACCTATTGCGTCAATACCTGAGCCACATAAACGATTTAGCGTTACGCCAGGTACATCAATAGGTAGGCCGGCCAGTAAGCCACTCATGCGAGCAACATTACGGTTATCTTCACCGGCTTGGTTAGCACAACCGTAGAAAACATCATCAACACTAGCCCAGTCGACTTGTGGATTACGTTTGATTAATTCTCTAATCGGAATAGCACCTAAATCATCGGCTCTTACCGAAGATAGTGCGCCACCGTAGCGGCCAAATGGCGTTCTGATTGCATCGCAGATGTATGTATTGTTCATAATGATTTCCTTGGCTACTTTTCTTTAATTAACACATTTTCTTCAGGTAATACACTGCGTTTTATACGCGCAGAATTACCTTTAAAAATGGCAATAAGTTGTTGCTTCTGATTAGTGACTTTTATTTGATAAACACCACTACGCCCACCTTGATGTAATTCTTCAGCGGTTGCAGTAAGTGTATCGCCCTCAAAAGCTGGGTTGACAAAATCAATGGTGCAGCTTAAGGCTACTGCTGCTTGATTCTGGGAATTACAGGCATAAGCAAAAGCAGTATCAGCCAAGCTAAAAATTTTCCCTCCATGACATGTTTTATGGCCATTAAGCATGAAGCCCTTTACAGTCATGACAAGAATTGAACTGCCACAGAGTACTTGTACTAACTTAATACCTAGCGCCTGAGCGGCAGCATCATTTTCATACATGTGTTTTGCACATTCTTGAGCTAGTTGATCGGCTTCACTGATGTTTAGGCTACTATCTGTCACAGTTATTCTCCGGTGAACGTTGGTTGACGTTTTTCCATGAATGCACTAACGCCTTCACGGTAATCACTTGTGCGACCTAGCTCACGCATTGCATACTTTTCTAATTCTAATTGTTGGTGCATAGGAGTAGAAAAAGAATTGTTCATGAGTTCCTTTATCTTCGCTAAGCCTTTAGTTGGCTGTGTTGCTAAATGAAGCGCTAATGTCATGGTCTCATCCATTAAATTCTCATCGTCAACACATTGCCAGATCATGCCCCAATTCTGTGCTTGTTCAGCAGAGAGTTTATCGCCTAATAATGCTAACGCTTTGGCTCTTGGTAAGCCTAATGCACGTACTAAATTAAACGTTCCACCTGAATCAGGTACTAAACCTATTTTACAAAACGCTTGAATGAATTTAGCACTTTTAGCGGCTAAAACAATATCACAAGCTAATGCAATACTAGCACCTGCACCAGCGGCAACACCATTAACTGCACATAACACGGGTTTTTCCATGGTCATAATATTACGAATAAGTGGATTGTAATTTTTTTCAACCGACTCACCTAAATCAGGCGCTTCATCGGAAACTTTTACTGAGCGGTCGCTTAGATCTTGTCCCGCACAAAAACCACGGCCTGTGCCAGTGATAACTAAGCAACGAACATTACTGTTGTCGCGAGCATCTTTCATTGCTTCGCGTACTTCGTCATGCATGAGGCTATTAAAACTATTGAGTGAAGCCGGGCGGTTCAAGATTAAAACAGCTACACCTTGATCTAGTTGATATGTGATGGTAGAAAAACTCATTTTACTCTCCGCTTTTTATGTCGTTGTTATTTTATGTAGTTGTTCTTTTATATAGATATTATTTTGTGGCTGCTTAGCCTTATTTCAGTAGACACTGTGTTATAGATCAGTAACACTACTTAATCTATTAAGTATCTTTTTATTCCGTAATTCTTTAAGGAACCTTTTATGCCAAGTTATGCTATTGAAAACCTTGTGCCAGTTGTTAATCCACTTGCTTATGTTCATCCAACGGCCGTATTAATTGGTGACGTTATTATTGATAAACATTGTTATATTGGCCCTAACGCAGTACTACGTGGCGATTTTGGCCGTATTATCGTTAAACAAGGCGCAAACGTACAAGACACTTGCGTTATTCATAGCTTTCCTGGGAAAGACTGTATAATTGAAGAAAATGGCCATATAGGTCATGGTGCAATTCTTCATGGTTGTCACATTGGCGAAAATGCTCTAGTCGGCATGAACGCAGTAATTATGGACGATGCTGTTATCGGTGCTGAATCGTTAGTTGCGGCAACAGCTTTTGTTAAATCTGCTTTTGAATGCCCACCAAGAAGTTTACTAGCGGGCAGCCCTGCAACAATTAAACGCTCGTTGAGTGATAAAGAAGTTGCTTGGAAAACCGGTGGTACCAAGCAATATCACGACTTAACTGAGCGTTGTCTAAAAAGTTTGCATCAAGTTGAACCGTTAACTGAAGTTCAAAGTAATCGACCACGCTTTACCGACAGTGTCTATAAACCAAAACACGAAGGCTAATAAATCAATAAAATAAACATCCTCAGTAAATGAGGATGTTATCCATAGCTAATCTATTACTAACCTGTAGCTAATTTAAGGTTCATGTCTTTCTACTAACGTCATAATGTCGTATAAAGCGACAATCACTTGATCTTGATTAGTCACTTGAACATCCCATACCACAACACCTGTAGCTCTTTCTTCTTCAGGACGCTTGTCTTTTTTGATTTTCTTTTTAACGGTTATTTTTACTTGAATGGTATCGCCAATAGGAACGGGTTCAACAAAACGTAAATTTTCTAAACCGTAGTTTGCTAATACCGGCCCAGGAGCAGGATCAACGAACATACCGGCGGCGGCAGAAATAACAAAATATCCGTGTGCAACACGCTGGCCGAACATAGAATCTTTAGCCGCTATGTCGTCAAAGTGAGCATAAAAATGATCACCAGATACGGCGCCAAAGTTAACAATGTCTGCTTCAGTCACGGTACGTCTGTGCGTTGTTAAGCTTTCACCGACTTGTAATTCTTCAAAATATTTTCTAAACGGATGTTTATCATTACCCGTCGTAGCAGCACCCGCTATATATTCTTTAGTGATCGCCATTAACGTGGTTGGTGAGCCTTGAATGGCAGTACGTTGCATGTAATGTTTAACTGCGCGTGAGCCACCTAGTTCTTCGCCGCCACCCGCACGACCAGGTCCACCGTGAACAAGTGTTGGTAATGGCGAACCATGACCTGTTGATTCTTTAGCACAATCTCTGTTTAGTACTAACATACGGCCATGATAAGCAGCAGCAGAAAGTACTATTTTAGCGGCTTCTTCATTATCATAAGTGACTAGTGAAGCAACTAAGCTACCTCTGCCTAAACGTGCAATTTCAATGGCTTCATCGATAGAGTTATAAGGCATAAGCGTACTGACTGGACCAAACGCTTCTATGCTATGAGGCGCGTCAGTTTCTAGTGGCTTGGCACAATAGAGTAATGTTGGTGGATAAAACGCATCAGTCTTAAGATTATCGCCAGTGAGTTCAAGTTTGCTTAAATCACCACCGTAAACTACGTCGCAAAACTCACTAAGTTGCGCCACTTTATTTTCAACATCCAACCGTTGGCTTTTACCCACTAAAGGTCCCATGCGAACACCTTTAATACTTGGGTCACCTAAGGTCACTTTGCTCAAACGAGCAATTAAGGCTTCTTGTACTGCTGACACTTTACTTTGTGGCACAATAATACGGCGAATAGCAGTACATTTTTGTCCTGCTTTCACGGTCATTTCATTGGTGACTTCTTTGATGAATAATGTAAACTCTTCATCTTCTACTTCAACGCTTTCACCTAAAATACAGCTGTTTAATGAATCAGCTTCCATGGTAAAGGGAATGCTATTGGCAACGATGTTTTCGTGGCAACGTAATTTTTGACCTGTACTTGCAGAGCCAGTAAAAGTAACAACATCTTGCTCATTTAATCGGGCAAGTAAATCACCAACACCACCACAAATTAATTGGATAGACCCTTCTGGCAAGAGGCCACAAGCAATAATTTCTTCTACCATGGATTGGGTTAAATAAGCGGAAGCCGTGCCTGGTTTAACAATAACGGGCATACCAGCAATCAAACTAGGGGCTATTTTTTCTAGCATTCCCCAACAGGGAAAGTTAAAGGCATTTATATGTACGGCAACACCGGGCTTTGATGTTAAAATATGACGAGCGACAAAGGTGCCTTTTGCGGAAAGAACTTCTGGTGCACCTTCAACAATAAATTTTTCATTAGCAAATTCTCTACGTGCGATCCCTGAGTAGCTAAACATTGTGGCTAAACCACCTTCAATATCAACCCAGCTATCCACTTTAGTGGCACCAGTTCTAGCTGATACAGCATACAATTGCTCTTTCTTTGACATTAAATGCTTAGCAACATTTTTAATGGCATTAGCGCGGTCGTGAATAGTCATTTCGCGTAGTGCTTTACCACCAACGTTACGGCCATGCTCTAGCATTCGATTAAAATCTACACCATTACTACTAACTTCACAGACTTCACTGGCATTAAGTGCGTCGTAAACCTTAACCCCTGGCCCTTGGCCTTCAAACCAAGCCCCATAACAATAACTTTTTGATATCATTGACTAATCCTCGTTAACCGTTTGTTGGTTTTTGTTTGTTTAGCTGCTTTTTATTAAAAAATCATTAAAGCTAAATTTAAAAAGTGATACATTTATATTGATTTATATCAAAGAAGTGTTTTATATTATCAGCAATTACTTAATATCGAAAGTATTTTTTTAGGAGAATAAAATGTCATCGAAACAGCTTGGTTATGAAGCAATCGAAACAGCAAGTGTGGATGAATTACGGGGTTTACAGTTTAGTCGTCTCAAAAAGACACTGATAAATGCGTACAATAATTCACCGGTATATACAAAGAAATTTGACGATCATGGTGTTCATCCTGATGACTTAACTTGTCTTGAAGATTTAAGTAAATTTCCTTTTACTACTAAGGCAGATATGCGTGATAACTATCCTTTTGGTATGTTTGCTTTACCTATGGAAAAAATCGTTCGTGTACATGCGTCAAGTGGTACAACAGGTAAGCCAACGGTAGTGGGTTATAGTCAAAATGATATTGATACATGGGCTAACGTTGTTGCTCGTTCTATTTATGCTGCAGGTGGTAGACCCAAAGATAAAGTACACGTTGCTTATGGCTATGGTTTATTTACGGGTGGTTTTGGTGCCCATTATGGTGCTGAACGTTTAGGTTGTACGGTTATACCTATGGGCGGTGGTCAAACTGAAAAGCAAGTACAGCTACTACAAGATTTTGATCCCGATATCATCATGGTTACGCCTTCTTATATGCTCAATATTGCCGATGAAATTATTCGTCAAGGCATTGATCCTGAAAAAATGGCGCTACGTACAGGTATTTTTGGTGCAGAGCCATGGACTGATGGTTTACGTCAAGATTTACAATCACGCATGTCAATGAATGCTGTCGACATCTATGGCTTATCTGAAATGATGGGCCCTGGTGTTGCACAAGAATGTGTTGATACTATGGACGGACCAACAATTTGGGAAGATCATTTTTATCCTGAAATAATTAATCCTGAAACCGGTGAGGTTGTCGCTGATGGCGAAGAAGGTGAGTTAGTGTTCACTAGTTTAACCAAAGAAGCAATGCCAATGATTCGTTATCGTACTCGTGATTTAACACGTTTATTACCAGGCTCTGCGAGAACGATGCGTCGTATGGATAAAATAACGGGTCGTAGTGATGACATGTTAATTATTCGCGGTGTGAATGTTTTTCCAACGCAAATTGAAACACAAATCTGTGCGATTCAAGGATTAACGCCTCATTATCAAATTGAAGTAGGTAAAAAAGGTAATATGGACACCATTAAAGTGCAAGTTGAACTTGCACCTGAAGCTTTGAATGAAGACTATGATGATCTGGTTAGAAAACTGAATCATAAAATTAAAACGTTCATTGGTATATCATGCGCTATTGAATTGAAACAGCCTCATGAATTACCTCGTTCAGAAGGTAAAGCCCAGCGAGTTATCGACAATCGTAAATAATCGATACTCTAAAATCGATTAAAGAATGATATTCACACACCCCGTAGACGAATTTGTCTAGGGGTATGTGAATATTGCGCTTTAAAGCAACGGTTAAAATGTGACAGATCGCCAAACCCCCACGCTAAAGCTATATTACTGATAGAGATATTATTAAATTCACTATTAGTTAAATCTTTGTAGCACCCGTCCAATCGTAATTGTTGAATATACTTAGAAACAGAAATATTTTGGGTCTTAAATAGCATATGCAAGTAGCGCTTACTAATGCTTTCAGTTTGAGCGATAAAATCTACACCAAGTCTAAAGTCTTTAATATGCATATTGATCATACGTTTAATTCTTTGTAAATGTTGTTCAGGTGAGCTTTCTATAATTTTTTTATGATTGTTTTTTTGATTTTTAAGTGACGTTATAAGTAGATCAAGCAGATTCGCTTCCATACTTTGTAATGCCTCTGGATTAAGTTGATTCATACGTTGCGACAACGAATAAACAAATTGCGCCAACATGCCGTTGGTTGGTTCTTCATTACCCATTCTTAAGCCTAAATAGTCATCGGGTGTTTGAAACATTTCTTGTAAAGCTAATTGTGGCATTGCAAAGACGGCTTGTTGATAATTTGTTTTAAATTCTAGTTGATAGGGTTCACAGGAGCTGCAAATTACAAAATCACCAGGTGATAATCTTGCTTCTCTACCGTAGTGTTTGGTACTGCAGTTTCCTGTTAATTGAAATTTAATTAAGTAATAGGCATTCGTAACCTTAGCAATATCAAGCTTTGATCTTTGCGCAATAATAGGGTTACTTGATACTTGGGCAAGGCTAAAATTATTTAACCGCTTGCTGCTTATTAAGGCATTAAATTTGTTTGTTTTCAGTGGCGATAACGAACTGCAACTCATAGGACAGAAACTATTTGATATTTCATGGTTGAATGAATCTAAACTAGTAATTAATGTTGCCATTTATCAAATCCTTAATGTATTTACTTATAAAACAGGTTGTTATGGTTTTGTAAACAAGTCTCAATCGTACTTTTATTTTTATTCGTTGCACTTACAGTCAATATTATTGTTCTCTTTAGACCAAGATATTAAGTAGTCAGTTTGTTTTAATAATATTGTTAACACGTTAACAGTATTATATCTTAATGATAAATCAAAGCTGTTTTTATCATTTTTAGTAAATAGCTCGTTAATATGTTAAGTAAAAAGTTAGAGATAAAAATAACTAATAACTAATAACTAATAACTAATAACTAATATATCACTTGAATATACGGGGAATGAAATGAGAATGAATAAAGCTAAATTAGCCATGGCTATCAGTGCAGCATTAACAATTTGTGGTTCTGCTGCAGTGCAAGCCGAAAATGTTATAGAAAAAATAATGATAACTGCGTCAAAAAAGCAACAATCTATACAAACTAGTAATGTTGCGGTAACGGCCTTTTCTGGTGATATGTTACGTGAGCTAAATTTAACCGACAGTACTGATATTGCCAGTCAAACACCCGGTTTGAATATTGGTACACCTGTTGGTGAAGGGAATAACCCTTCAATTAGTTTACGTGGTGTTGGTCTTAATGATTTTAATGACAATAACGAAGGGCCAATTGCGGTTTATCGTGATGAAGTGTATCAATCAGCCATGCCTGGTTTAACGTTTCAATTATTTGATTTAGAGCGTGTTGAAGTACTTAGAGGGCCACAAGGTACCCTTTATGGCCGAAATGCAACGGGTGGCTTAGTACATTTTATTTCTAAAAAACCAACAGATGAACTTGAAGGTTTTGCTAGTGTTACTTTTGCTGAATATAACCAGATTAAAACAGAAGCGGCAATTTCGGGTGGTTTAACTGACGCTATTCAGGCTCGCTTATCATTAGCGACAAATAATCATGATGGTTACGTCACTAACCGCATGGGTAAAGATGCCAATGAAGCGGATAATCAAGCTTATCGTTTGCAAGTTAATGTTGATTTAGCGGATAACGTTACCGCGTTGGTTAATGTTCATGGCGCTAAATCAGATACGATTGCGCCACAATATCAACATCAAGCAACAGATGATGGCTCAGGTACGGCTGGCGTAAGTGATTTTTATGGTTATAAAGACACTGACGGCGATGTCTGGGCAGGTGAATATGACCGTGAAGGATTATTAAAAATTGATTCAAAAGGGGCATCTATTCACCTTGATTATGATGGCGGCGATTACACCTTAACATCAATAACAGCAGTTGAAGAGGTTGAAAAAATTCATCAAGAAGATACTGATGTTGGGCCTTTTGATGGTATTACTCCACAGTTTGCTTCAGAGAATAAACAGTTCAGCCAAGAGTTTAGAGTTGCTTTCTCTACTGGTAAAATGGATTGGATGTTTGGTGCGTATTATTTTGAAAACGAAGTGACTGGCGCATTAGACTTAGCACTGAATTTTCCTGGCCCTTTAGTTGATGCTATTACTGGCGCACCAGAAGGATCTTTTGGACCAGACATGGTGAACTTTGTTGACTATGACGTAGATTATATTCAAGAAAGTGAATCGTCAGCAATTTTTGGTCAAGTTGAAATTCCACTAAATGAACAATTTAACTTAACTGTTGGGCTTAGATATACGACAGAAGAACGGACCATGGTTTATCAAAACAAAGCAACGGGCAATCCAGACGCCGTTGTTAATTCTTGTATAATTCCTGAAGGAGATGTTTGTGACTTTGGTTTTGGGTCAGACTTTCCAGGTACAGATAACTACCTTAATTTTACGAGTAGTAACTCAGAACTTGGTAGCTTAGGTAAAATTGATGATGATAATATCTCTGGTCGTATTAGCCTAGATTACACGCCAACTGCAGACTTGTTAGTGTTCGCTAATGTTGCAACAGGTTTTAAAAGTGGCGGTTTTAATGGCGGCTTTTTAGATTTTACTGACGGTGTAACCGTTGAAGATGTGCCATTTAAACCGGAAGAATTACTCAGTTATGAAATTGGTTTTAAATCAACCCTAGCAGATGGTGATGTTCGTTTTAATGCGACGGCTTTTTATTATGATTATAAAAACTATCAAGCACTAACGTTTTCTGGTTTAAGTCAGTTTATTGATAATTCTGACGCGACAATTAATGGCGCTGATTTAGAGCTTATTTGGTTACCGGGAGAAAATTGGGACATCAATTTAGGCGCCAGTATTATTAATTCAGACGTAAAAGAAATTACTGTACTTGGAGAGAAATTTAATAATAATGAAATGGTGTTAGCACCACGCTATAGCCTTAATGGTTTAGTGCGTTATCAAGCAACAGAAGAGTTATCAGTACAGGTTGATTTTAATCACCAAGACGAACAGTTCTTTGATATTACCAACAGTGAAGTATCAAACGAGAGTGCTTATACCATTTTTAATGCCCGAATTGGTTATGACATCAATGAGAACTTATCTGTTTCAGCGTTTGTTAAAAATCTAACAAATGAAGAATATCGCGTATACAGCTTTGACTTTACTGGTGCTGCTGGTTACAACCAAAACTTTTATGCTGCACCCCGTTGGATAGGCGTAACCGTAAATTATACATTCGAATAGTGATGTTACTCTTCAAGTGGAACGGGTTTATACCTAAATTGCCTGAATGATAGATGTTCAAGTAGTTTAGGTAGGTAAGAACAACATTTTGGTAAATATTAAAATTTAATAGGTGTGTTATGAACAAGTTTACAATGACCATAAATGGTCAGCAAAGCCAATCTACGCAGTATGTTGATGTTATTAATCCAGCAACAGGGCAAGCTTTTGCACAATGTCAGCAGGGAAATGTTGATGATTTAAATCAAGCAGTCGCGTCAGCAAAAAGTGCTTTTAACGCGTGGAGTCAAACTAGCTCTGCAGAAAGAAAAGCGAAAATGTTAGCACTGGCGGCTGCATTAGAAGCGAATATGCCTGAATTGATGGCCTTAGTTACCCAAGAAACAGGGAAGCCGATGGGCGGCCTGAATAATGTTGGTTCAGGCATGGAAGTGGGTGGCTCAATTGCTTGGACACAAATGACCGCTGAACTGGAATTAGCGGTAGATGTTGTGCAAGACAATAAAGATGCACGTATTGAGGTGCATCGTAAACCGTTAGGTGTGGTGGGTTCGATAACACCGTGGAATTGGCCATTAATGATCGCCATATGGCATATTATTCCCGCGTTAAGAACAGGTAATACGGTGGTAATAAAACCGTCAGAGCTAACGCCATTATCCACCTTACGATTTGTTGAACTAGCGAATGAAATTTTACCCGCAGGTGTATTAAATGTTGTAACAGGTGAGGGCGATGTTGGCCATGCATTAACAACTCATAAAGATGTGAGCAAGATTATTTTTACTGGTTCAACGCAAACCGGTAAAAATATCATGAGTGCATCATCCTGTAACCTTAAGCGACTAACGTTAGAGTTAGGCGGAAATGATGCCGGTATTGTACTGCCCGACGTAGACGTTAAAGCAACAGCTAAACAGTTATTTGCTGCGTGTTTTCATAATAATGGCCAAACCTGTGCTGCACTAAAAAGGCTTTATGTTCACGCGTCTATTTATGAAGAAGTTTGTCAAGAAATGGCTCAATTGGCTAAGCAAGTTAGTGTGGGTAATGGCTTAGACGAAGGCGTTGAATTAGGGCCTATTCAAAATGCGAAGCAATTACAAATTGTAGTTGATTTGGCTGCAGATGCCAAAGCTTGTGGTGGCCGTTTCTTAGCGGGTGGTAATAAAATTGCCGGTGAAGGTTATTTTTTTGAACCGACTATTGTTGCCGATTTAACCGATGGTTGTCGTTTGGTTGATGAAGAACCTTTTGGTCCTATTGTGCCTATTATTAAATTTTCTGATGTGGATGCTGTTATTGCAAAAGCGAATGAAAATGATGCCGGCTTAGGGGGCTCAATATGGTCAGCCGATGTAGTTAAAGCAACCGAATTAGCTAAGCGAATGGAATGTGGTTCTGTGTGGATCAATACCCATGGTGCTATTCAGCCTAATGCTCCTTTTGGTGGCATTAAGCAGTCAGGCTTTGGGGTAGAATTTGGTCTTTATGGTTTAGAAGAATATACTTCAATACAGACATTGAGAATTCCTAAGTAGTTACTTAATTAATTCCTAAATAGCTACTAAACCCTTAATTCAAGGAAAACAATATGAAAGTTTATACACACTTTAAGAAAATATTTTTAGTGTGTTGCCTCTTTTTTTCAATGACCGTTTTTATGGCTGCACAGGCAAACCAAAAAACGGTTGATGATGTGGCACCAAGGACGGATTTGCCACCATTACCCATTGAAAAAACAGGTAACGTAAGCGTTTTGCCGAGTGAATTTCCAGAAACGTGGATGTTTGTCGATGAATCAAGCTTTATGAGTATGTTTGGCGGCAAAATGATTTTACTTGATGTGGCTGAAAGTAAACATGCTGATCGGATAAAAGGCACAGCAGATAAAAACTTGCTCGGTAATTTTATTCAGGCGAAAATCAGGCCTGAATTTTATATTATGGAGTCGTTTCATTCTAGGGGAGCAAGAGGGCCTAAAACAGATGTGCTAACTATTTATAACAAAACGACTATGGCGACGTCTAAAGAAATTATTTGGCCAGACACGCGTTTACAGTCTTTACCTAGGCGTCATGCAATGGCATTGACTCCGGATGAAAAGTTTTTATTTGTTGCAAACTTTAGCCCTGCAGCCTCAATTACCGTGGTTGATTTAGATACCAAAGAAATTACCGCAACCATAGGGACTCCCGGTTGTGTCTTAACCTTTGCTACCGGTAATCGAAGCGTTTCTTCATTGTGCAGTAATGGCGGTATGTTAACGACCGTATTAAATGAGTCGGGTAAGCTTAAATCTCAACATAGAATCAAAGCCTTTTTTGATACCGATAAAACACCTATTTTTGAACGGCCTGTAATCATTAATGAGATTGCCTATTTTCCAAGCTTTACTGGCGAAGTGCATGTATTTGATTTTTCAGGTGAGGTCGCTAAGTATCTTGAACATTGGAGCTTAGTTAGCGAAGATGAAAAGAAGAAAAACTGGCGACCAGGTGGTTTAGTGCTAAATGACACTGACGAACAAGGGATTATGTACCAAATTATGCATCCCGATGGCTATGACGGTTCACAAACGCATGGTGGCAGCCAAGTTTGGCTTTTTGATATGCAAACTAAGCAACGTCTTAAAGTAATTGATATCCCTAGTTGGGCAGTTTCTATCGGTGTAACAAGAGGTGAAAAACCGTTGATGGTTATTACTAATGGTGAGCTACAGCTTGATGTCTATAATCCGAGAACAGGAAAATTGATACAAACGATCAGTGATTTTGGTAACCATACACCACTACTTGTCCATAAGGCGTATTAATGATGAGTTATGTGTTTTCTGATGCTAGTGCGTTGTTTTTAATGTGGGTGTTTGCGCAGGCAGGCTTGCATAAGGTGAAGTCGGCTAACGGTTTATATTATGCGAATTTGATCGCACAATATTTAAATTTAGAGGCGTATACAGATCATAATATTCAAGCTAAATCACAGCTTAAAATACTTGCTAAAGGTATTGGCATAATCGAGGTAACAGTCGCTTTAGCCCTTGTTATTCCCAATAGTAGAGCTGTTGCAGCAGTGTTAGCCATCGTACTATTAATGTTTTATCTGTTACTGATGTTGTTTCAAATAGTTCAGGGTAAGAAAAATTTAGATTGTGGTTGCATGGGGCCAGCAGGGCAGACAAATATTAGTGGCAGTTTATTATTACGTAATGCTATTTTTACTGTTTTTGCTTGCTTGTGTTTAACACCCGGAAACAGCTTTTTTACCAGTGCAATGGTGATGACGATAATTATCTCTTTGGTGATGATCTTATTAAATTTAACGTTTGAGCAGCTTATTGTTAATGCTCAACGCCTAAAAGTGCTTAGCCACTAAAAATTGAGGATGTAAAGATGGATTTATTAGTTATATCAAACATAGTTCTTTGGATCATAGTGGTAGCTTTTGCCGTAATTATTTATGCGCTAACTCGTCAAATAGGCGTACTTTATGAGCGAGTTGCCCCTGCTGGCGCGCTAGCGATTAACCAAAAGCTTGAAGCCGGTCAAGTAGCGCCCGAGCTAACCTTACAAACAATGGGCTCAACGCTAGTTAATGTGGGTGGTAAGCGTGAGAATAGTCACTCACAACTGTTGTTTTTTATTTCGCCCACTTGCCCAGTGTGTAAAACATTATTACCCGCAATAAAATCTGCTGCTAAAGCTGAAGCTGATTGGGTCGATGTGGTGTTTGCTAGTGATGGAAAAAATGATGATCACCAAGGCTTGATTGACAAGCAGGGCTTAGCAAACTTTCCTTATATTGTTTCAGAAGTACTGGGTAAAAGTTTTGGCATTGCCAAACTGCCTTATGCTGTATTGATTAATCAACACGGTGTTATTGCCTCAATGGGCATTATTAACTCAAGAGAGCATATAGATAGTCTATTTGAAGCAAAAGAGCATAACGTCGCTTCTATACAAGAGTTTATGTCTAAACAAGCCTACCCCGCTAAATAATGGAAATTTACAGATGAATTTTATTGATAAATTTTTTGAAAAAAAAGCACGTAATGTTGCCCAACTGAGCAATCGCAGAGGTTTCATTAAAGGGATTGCTGCAAGTTTAGTGGGTGCCTCTACTATTCCTTTATTACCGGTTGCAAGAGCAGCTGATGCGCCTGTACTTCCACAAGAAGCAGGCGATCCATCCAGTTGTGATTATTGGCGTTATTGCGCCATTGATGGTTTTTTATGTGATTGTTGTGGTGGTAGTTACAATACTTGCCCCCCAGGGACTGAAATGTCACCCATCACGTGGATAGGCACATGTCGTAACCCCATTGACGGTCGTAATTATGTTATTTCATATAATGACTGTTGTGGTAAAACGCAATGTGGCACCTGTTTATGTCAACGAGATGAGGGTGATAGGCCTTTATATCGCTCAGATAAATCTAACGATGTTAATTGGTGTTTAGGCGCAACTAGCTCTGTTTATCATTGTTCTACTGCAATTGTTGTGGGTATTGCTTTTGATGAAAGTAGTAGTAAGTGATTACGTTAAGTCGGTTCACAAAATGCATTGTTTGGGGACTATTTATTTTAGGTAGTTTTCAAACGATTGCTGCTGATAACCTGCTGAAAATTAATCCCGACAGAGCTAAGTTTAATTATCAAATGCTTTGTCAAGGTTGTCATACGCCTGACGGTACGGGTGGTAAATCAGTACCTAAAATTAAAGACTTTATAGGTTATTTTCTACAAAAAGAAATAGCTAGGGAGTATTTAGTTAAAGTGCCGGGATCGGCTAACTCGTCGTTAAATGATGCACAGTTGGCCGAAGTGCTTAACTGGATGATTATTGAATTTGGCGGTGAGAGTGTGCCAAAAAATATGCAATATTTTACTACTAATGAAGTGGCTACGTTGCGACAGCAGCCATTATTTGAAGTAGTTGAATATAGAAAGATGTTAATAAAGCAATTATCAGTTAAATAGCTTTCAGTTTAATTTACCTTAATCAGTTTACCTTAATCAATAGGACAATCGATGAAACTAGTGACCAAAAATAAATTTAATAAAATAGCACCGATTGCTTTTTTGAGCTGTTTTTTTATGAATCAACCAGCCATTGCCAACGAGCAAGGTAATGTTAATAATTTAGTCAAATCGTGTACAACATGTCATGGTCAAAAGGGTATTTCTACCAACACAAATTACCCTAATCTAGCAGGACAAAAGCAAGGCTATCTTAATAAAGAAATTACCGCTTTTCGTGAGGGTAAACGTGATAATCCACAAATGACACCTTATGTTAAAACGCTCAGTGATGATGATATTACCGTATTAGCTCATTATTTTTCACAGCAGAAAAATGGTACTAAAGCGAGTAAAACATATAATAAAAAAGGAGAAAATGTGCGGGCTCGTTGTATTTCTTGCCATGGTATGACAGGGATTACTGTGACTGAGTTATGGCCTAATTTAGCAGGACAGCAGGCAATGTATTTACAAAAACAATTACATACCTTTAAAAGTGGTGAAAGGAAATCGCCAATAATGCAGGTTATTGCACAAGAGTTAACAGATAAGCAGATAGAAGCCGTTGCTGAGTATTATAGTCAG
Organism: uncultured Colwellia sp.; assembly: GCA_913058145.1. Classification (GTDB taxonomy): domain Bacteria; phylum Pseudomonadota; class Gammaproteobacteria; order Enterobacterales; family Alteromonadaceae; genus Colwellia. The sequence goes on along the minus strand of CAJXQM010000010.1, from coordinate 32,537 downwards.
CAAGCAGCTAGCAAATAATTATATGGAGTGTAGGCAGGTGGATATAAATACTATCTACTTGCCTAATGGAATAATTAACAGTGGTATTTTGGTATTTAACATGACTTTGTTAGCGGTTGAGCCAGAGAAAAACTGTCCTACAGCTGAGTGAGTACGTGTACCCATCACAATCACATCAGCGTCGATTTCATTCGCTACTTTAATGATAGTTTCCCAGGCAACACCTTCTTCAATACGCGACTTTATTTTACTGATATCAAGGCTGTTATGAAATTCAATTTCTTGTTCAAAAAAATGACCAATGCGCTCTTCAATTTTAGCTTTTAAATTAACCAAACTTTGTTGATAGATGCCTTCAACATCTTTAGTATCAACGAGGCTTTTAATAAGGTTTTGTGCCGAACTAGATAACGGCTCTAATATATGTAAGTAAGTGATTTCAGATTCATACTTGCCACATAAGCTCATTGCTGCACGAAAAGCGGGTCTTGATCCTTTTTCTATATCAGAGGCATAAAGAATTTTATTAATTTTGCTTTTAGCTGTGGTGTTAGCGTTAGTTGTCATAATATTCCTTTCAAATAAATCGTATCCAATACAAAGGGCTAAAAATCGACAGTAACAATGTTAATTAACGTTACTGTCGGTTTTTTATTATCGATAGAGCCAAATAGGTAAGGCTAGTGAGATAGGAGCCACTACAGTGATTAATAATAAACGTAATATATCGGCACACCAAAAGGGTGTAACACCTTTAAATATAGTGCTGGCTTTAACATCTTTTAGCACGGCACTTAAGACAAATACATTCATCCCAACGGGCGGCGTGATTAAACTAATCTCTGTCACCACCACAACCACAATACCAAACCACACCAAATCAAAGCCCATACTTTGAACAAGCGGGTAGAAAATAGGAACGGTCAGTAACATCATAGATAAACTTTCAAACACCATACCCAGTACGATATATATTGCCAAAATAGCAAATATTACTAACATAGGAGAGACATCTAGCCCACTCACTAAGGCGAATAAATCGCTTGGTAAACCCGCACGGTTAATGAAATCAGAAAAAATCAACGCACCAATCAGTACAGTAAACAACATAGTGGTTGTTCTAGCGGTATCTGCAAGTGTTTCAAAAAGTGTTCTAATGGTAAGTGACTTTCTAGCGAGTGCAATAATAAAGGCACCACCTGCGCCAACGCCTGCGGCTTCTGTTGGCGTAAATACGCCTAAATAAATACCACCCATCACCACCGTAAATAACGTGAGTACACCCCAAACCCCTTTCAAGGCATCTATTCGTTCAGGCCATGACATTTTATCGCCACAAGGTCCTTTTGAAGGGTCACGCCATACCGTATATTTCACGGCGCCAAGATACATTAAAATACCAATAAAACCGGGAATAAAACCGGCAGCAAATAATTCGCGAATACTGGTTTCCGTCATTAATCCATATAGCACTAAAATAACACTGGGTGGGATCAAAATACCTAGGGTACCACCGGCAGCAATAGACGCGGTAGCTAAAGAATCGGCATAACCATATTTACGCATAGGCGGCATGGCCACTTTAGCCATAGTAGCCGACGTGGCTAAACTTGAGCCACAAATGGCAGAAAACCCACCACAGGCAACAACGGTCGCCATTGATAAACCGCCTTTTTTATGGCCTAAAAATGCGTAAGAAGCGCGATAAAGCTCTTGTGATAAACCTGACTTTGTGACTAAATTACCCATTAAAATAAATAATGGAATAACAGATAAACTATATTCTTGTGCGGTATCAATAATACGTTTTGATGCCATAGACAGGCTTGCTGTCCAACGAAAATCGACGATATTGTCTAGTGTGAGTCCTTGCAATACAGCAAAACCACCAAAGCCAACAATACCCATAGAAAAAGCAATAGGAATACGTACGATAATAATAAGTACTAATAAGATAGCAAAACCAATAAGTGCAACGGTCATATTATTTCGCCTCCTTTGAGCTTGATAAAGATTCAGATGGCTCTGAATATTGTTCTGGTTTGTTCGGGAACAGTAAAATGTAAATACCGTAAGTGATAACAGCGCCAGCCGTAACCCAACTCATAATCGCGATATATTGCACGACATGACCCATGGGGATAGCAAGATATTCGCTTTCTTCACCGCGTCGCAGTGAACGAGCCCCCATAAAAAATATACGATGAGCAACATAGTACAATGAACTAGCCATGATAAAAATTGATAACAAAGATAATACTTTTATAATCTTTTTGCCCATGAAGCGATCCAAAATATCAACAACCACATGGCCGCTTCGCCAAGTAATAATTGGCATTTCAGCAAAAACAATAATAGCAATACAGATTTCTGTTAGCTCTGAAGCTGCATCAAGAGAGTTATCAAAAAGATATCTTCCCAACACATCTGTACACGTGAGTAACATTAATATTAATAAGGTTAGTGCCGCAATAACTTCTAAAAAAAAGGCTAGCCATTTGACTAGCCCTTTCTCTTCGTAGTGCGTTGATAACCAAGCACTAAAGCTCATAAAACAACCCTCTACTTACCATAGTTCTGAGCAATTTCTCGTAACTCTTTTAATGCGGCATCTGCCTTCACATTACGATCTTTAACACTATCAACCCAGCCTTCAGCTATACCTTTGGTATATGTTTTGAATTCTTGACTTAATTTGTCATTAGAAACGATGTTAATCCCTTTACTTTTAGCAAATTCTAACGCTACAGCATCACCGCCATCCCAAACACTACCAGCCATTGCTGAAAGTTTTTCGCCAGAAACGTTCATTATCGCTGCTCTGTCTTTCTTACTTAACCCAGCTAAAAACTCTGGATTGATAAACATTGAGAAACTACCTAAGTACATACCACCTGGAACAGCTAATACATTAGGAGCAACTTCATAAAGGCGTAATGACTTTAAAGAGTCCATTGGCATAAATACGCCATCAATCACACCTTGTTGTAACATTTCATATACTTTTGAACCCGGAGCAGCAATAGGAGTAATCTCTAAGCGCTTACCTATTTCACTTTGAATGCCACCACCAATACGGATTTTTTTACCTTTTAATTCAGCTAAGCTATTCATAGGCTTAATGCTATGTACATAACCAGGACCATGTGTAAACATTCCCGCTAATGTTAAACCCTCAAATTCGCCAGCTTTTTTGAAATATTTGTCCTGTACTCGCCAAAGTGCAACAGAAGCGGCTTCAGCATTTACAGCTAATCCTGGTTGCTCAACAATCTGAGGTAATTTAAAACGACCTGGAACATAACCGTGGTAGCTCCAACTGGCATCTACAACACCATCTTCAACTAGATCAAATAAGCTTTTAGGATGACCCATGCCGTATTCTAATTTTATTTTTACTCTGCCTTCTGTCGCTTCTTCTACCCATTTTCCCCATGTAGGCCAAACTTTTGCATTCATGATATGTGCAGGTGGTAACCAAGTAGCAACACGTAATACCGTTTCTGCTACAGCTGATGCCGACAGTACTACACATAAACCTAATGCGGCAGTGACTTTCATTAATGATGTTTTATTCATAGTGTTCTCTCCTGAACTTATTGTTTTATATTTTTATAGTTTGTTTTATATAGTAATAATTTGATGTTTAGTGTTTCTTGTATCGTTATTCTAGTTTTTCCTCCAGTTGATTAAGTAAATAATAGGTGTTAATTGTTTGTATTAAATCTAAGTATGAACTCTCATTTTACGAGCACTAATTTTGTTATTTCAAAGGGTATTAACAATACTTCATCTGATGTAATGCCTACTTTGATATAACCCGTAACCTTTTACCAGTGTTGTTTTGAGAACAGGGTACCAACTTTAGTACTAGTACTCATAGGTTCTTAAATTGATACTTTATTAGTACTTGCTACAAAATGAGTAGTACAAGTGCACCAATGAGAGAGAAAACACCCAAAGTCTGGGAAAGTTCGTCATAGTGCAATATCTAATGCACACTCATCATAATTTGTCGTTCAATTGGCCTGATGGTTTATAATTATGCGACATTAGTTAATATATTAACTAATGTCGCATTTTGCATTGCTGCTTGTCAACTACTTAATATGATAAATAAGGTAGAAAGGCGGCTTTAGTTTCTCGCTAGGGGTAACAAGTGACTCCTACAAGGTGAGTTAGCTCGCAACTAAAGACCACGGGATTTTATCGAAAGTAGTTGAACAATAACGAGTCGAGACTAACGCTATTTTACCGTCGCTAAAACGCGCTGTATCATTTTTTATACTTAGTTTTGACGGTAAAATAATGGCTTGTTAAAGCAAAAGCAGGGGCTAAAAAAATAATAAAAAATAAAGTATTTATGCTGTAATCCATCAATAAAGGGACTAATTGAGCAATAGAAGCACCAATAATTAGCTGTATAAATCCTAACAAACCAGAGGCAGTTCCTGCGCGAGATAAAGCACAAGCAATGGCAGCTGATTGAGCGCTTGGTTGACTTAGGCCGCGGCCAAAAGTGAGGAGTGCCATTGGGATGAACACGCTGAAATAATTTAATTGCTCAACAGCGTTAAGTAATAATAAAAAAGTGGCACCTAACAAGGATATCACGTGGCCTACCGAGATCATGGTGTTGATGGAAATACGTTTTGTTAAGGTACCAGAACAAAGGCTACCTAGCATAAAGGCCAAGGCAACGAGTAAAAACCAATTTCCAAAATCAGCGGAATTCCCCCCTAAATGATCAACAACGATATAGGGAGCACTGCCAATAAAAAGATAGAAAGCACAAGCAATAAAGGTACTTGATAAGGCATAACCGATATATTGATTTGATGTTAATACCTGTGAATATTGATGTAAAATTCGGGTTACGCTTAAACTCGTGGTCTTTTGAGGGCAGGTTTCTGTTAAATTTTTCATGGCTAACAAGCAAATGCCAAAAGCGATGGATGACGAAATGATAAAAATAGCCTGCCAGTTGAAATATAGATTAACATAGCCGCCTAATGTGGGTGCAAGGGTTTGAGACAGCGCTATCGCCATCACTAAATAACTCATTTTACTGGCTGATTTCTCACGACCATAGAGGTCTAAAGTCATCGTTCGTGCCATTGACATGCATGCACTACCACCTAATGCTTGTAATACTCGGGCTGCGATTAATAAATTAATATCATCTGCTAAGGCCGCAAAAACACACCCAAAAAAATGAATAATTAAGCCCGTCACTAAAACAGGATAACGACCAAAATAATCAGCTAAAGGGCCAGATATTAATTGACCAAAAGCTAACATTAACAAAAAACAACTATACGTTAATTGCATTGTTGCAATGTCAGTATGTAAGGCAATTACTGCAGAGGGCATTGCAGGAATGAATAAATTTAGTGCTAAAGGGCTCGTCATGGCAATAACAATAAGCAACATTAATGAAGGTTTCTTATTGTGGGTATGAATGGTCATAGAGTGACGTCAGTAAGTTAGCGTTGACTCAGTCAACTGGAAACACAACAGTTAATTTTTGAGTTGCTTTTTCCACCATGGCATCACCGAATACAGGATTACCGTGATACGTTTGTTAAGTATATTTATCTGTGTAATTGAGGCTTGGCAATTGAAAATAAATAAATTCCTTATGAATTTACTTAATATATTAAGTACTGTCAAGGGATAATGGTCAATCTCTGTATTTTCAGTGAAAAAACAATGGATTGTGCAGTGAATAGAAAGTAGTGAATAGAAAATAGTTAATCGTGAGTCGTTATCATATAACGTTATATTTCAGCCATAAAATCAAGTAACTCCTTGAATTCATGCATTTTGTTTTCGCCAAATTTTTCTGTTATTGTAGCGTAGCGTTCTTCGAAACGAGGGCTTACATCATCGAAAACTTTTTGTGCATGATCAGTTAAACTTAGTAAAACACGACGTTGGTCTTCACTAGATTTCTGACGTTGAATAAAATTCTTCTGCTCTAAGCGTTTAATAATACCCGTTAAGCTAGGGCTTAGAATACAACAACATTCAGCTAATTGTTTTGATTCTAAAGCGCCATATTCATTTAAGGCACGGATAATTCGCCATTGTTGCTCTGTTAATGATATTTCTTTTAAAAGAGGGCGGAAATGATTTAGGGCAGCTTCACGTGCTTTTAATAGTTTTAATGGGAGAGAATCGTCAAATTTACGCATTGCTGAGCATATTCCTATCGATGTAAAAGGTTGATGCTATTTTAATCACATAAATCTTTTATAAAAGTAATATTTCGGTGAGTATACTACATCTTGCTAGATAATTATGATATTAAATAAGTCGTTGGGTAAATAGTCAATTTGTTAATGACTTTTGTTAGATACCAATCATTGAGTGAATAGGAATTAATTGGGGTCTACTGAAAACTCACCCGTGTAGACCTAAGCAGGAAAAATGAGGTCGAAGCAGAAAAATTCTAGGCGGGGGATTCCTTTTACATCCAATGCAGCTAAGTATGTTAGCAGCCAAGCACGTTAGAATACTAGAGCATCAAGTAAATCAGCAAAATTGTCTATTATTAATTCTGGCTGATAATGGGCGATATCTTCACCATAGTTATAGCCATAGGTCAGTGCAATACTGTGCATTTTTATGGCTTTTGCCGCCAGAATGTCATTTTTAGAATCACCTATCATCACACACTCTTTAGTATTCACAGATAATTGCTGACAGGCATAATGTAAAGGTAAGGGATCGGGTTTACGCTTTTTCAGCGTATCACCACCAATCAGTAATTCAAATAGGCCATTTAACGCTAAGCCATTAATGATTGGTGTAATAAATTGTTCGGGTTTATTAGTGATAAGCGCTAAGCGATAACCCTTATTTTTGAGCGTTTTTAATGTGTTTAGAACCTCAGGGTAGAGTCGAGTATCAATACAATTATGGGCTTTATACGCCCGATAAAATAGTTGTAATGCACGAGCTATCAGTGTTTTATCTAAATCGGTTGAAATTTCAGCATGACCAGATAAAGCGCGTTGTATTAATATATTGGCTCCGTTACCAACCCAGCCACGAATCACTGATTCACTAAAAGGCGCTAACCCTAGTTCAACTAACGCCTGATTTACCGCAAAAGCTAAGTCAGGCGCACTGTCAACTAACGTACCATCAAGATCAAACAGTAAACTACTTTTATTTAAAAACTTCAAATTTGCTTCTACATAGAATCATTGTTAGTCAGGTATAATATAAAGGTATTCTATAAATACACCTTACAAAGGCTTAAACCTAATTTTATCATCGTGATGTCACTTTATTCCCAACACAAAATTACTAGTACAAAGTCACTAGTAAAAATCACCAGTATAATAAAACCTTGTTAAATAACGACTAAAATCAGCAATAGCACTACAAACATACCTAAACATATTACTTCTCTTCTAGCCATATTATTTCTCCATTTCAAAGCAGCTTACACGATTAAAGGAACATTAATAACTCATGTTATTGACCTTACTAAACATTCATTTCAGGCACGTTGTCAGGGATAACAAGTTCTCCAGCGGTCAACGCTATAATTTCTTCAATAGAGACGCCAGGTGCTCTTTCAATTAAGTGAAACTTACCCTCTTTAATTTCTATGTAGGCAAGATCAGTGATGACTTTTTTGATACATCCTTTACCCGTTAATGGCAAAGTGCAGTTACTTAATAATTTTGATACACCATGTTTAGAAGCGTGCGTCATCGTGACGATAATATTATCAGCACCGGCAACTAAATCCATCGCGCCGCCCATTCCTTTAATCAACTTCCCTGGGATCATATAAGAAGCAATATTCCCATTAACATCCACTTCAAAGGCACCCAGTACCGTTAAATCTACATGCCCACCACGTATCATTGCAAAAGAAGTGGCACTATCAAATAACGATGCCCCAGTAGCCATGGTGACCGTTTGTTTACCTGCATTGATCAAATCTGCATCTATCTCGTCTTCGGTGGGAAATTGCCCCATCCCTAAAAGACCGTTTTCAGATTGAAGCATGACTTCCATGCCTTCTGGCACATAGTTTGCGACCAAGGTAGGAATACCAATGCCTAGGTTAACATAATAGCCATCTTGTAATTCTTGTGCGACTCTTTGAGCCAATTGTTCTCGAGTTAATGCCATATTATTCTCCTTAAACTGAACGCACAGTGCGTTGTTCTATGCGTTTTTCAAAGTTGCCTTTGATTAAACGGTTAACATAAATACCGGGGGTATGAATTTCATTAGGATCTAACTCACCAGGTTCAACAATTTCTTCCACTTCTACTACCGTGATTTTACCGGCAGTTGCCGCCATAGGGTTGAAGTTACGCGCCGTATGGCGAAACACTAAATTACCATAACGATCTGCTTTCCATGCTTTCACGATAGCAAAATCACCGGTAATAGCTTCTTCCAAAATATAATCTCTGCCATTGATATTACGCTCTTCTTTCCCTTCTGCTACCGGAGTACCCACACCAGTTGCTGTGAAAAAGGCAGGAATACCCGCACCTCCAGCACGCATCTGTTCTGCTAACGTACCTTGTGGGGTCAATTGGACTTCTAATTCACCCGACATCATTTGACGTTCAAATTCAGCATTTTCACCCACGTATGACGCAATAATCTTTTTTATTTGACGCTTTGGTAATAATAAACCTAAGCCAAAATTATCAACACCACAGTTATTCGACGCAACGGTAAGCCCTTTGGTCCCCATTTTTTCTATTTGGGCGATTAACCCTTCAGGAATACCACATAAGCCAAAGCCACCAGCAATAACCGTCATGTTATCTTCAAGACCCGCCATTGCTTCTTCATAGCTTGTCACCACTTTATCAAATCCAGACATGTTTTAATCCTTGTGAGGTTTATTCTGTAAAAATATTGACTGTAATAATCAATTATGATGAAATATTTATCAAGTTAATTTTTTTGAACCATTAATAAATAATTTAAATATTTAAGATGAAATAAATATGAATAATGCCACAATAAAACAATTGCGAGCCTTTGTTACGGTTGTCGATTCAGGTAACTTTGCAGAAGCGTGCGTGTTATTGCACCTATCACAGCCCGCTTTAAGTATTGCGATCAAAAACCTAGAACAAGGTATTGGTGGTAAGTTATTGATTCGCTCAACTAAAACATCAGTATTAACCCCTGAAGGAAAAGAGTTTTACCCTACAGCAAAACTATTACTAAATGATTGGGATAATGCCTTTAATGACTTAAATGATTTATTTTCGTTAAAACGAGGTAAATTAGAAGTTGCCGCGATGCCGTCATTTGGCAGTAGTTTACTCCCAAGCTATATCCGCCTTTTTCGCGACAAACACCCCAACATTAATATCAAAGTGCATGATGTTATCGCCGAAGATACCATTGCGATGGTTAGGGCTGGACGAGTTGAACTGGCGGTAACGTTTGATCCTGGTGAGTGTGATGATCTCACTTTTTATCCTTTATTTAGCGATAAATTTATCGTCGCACTTCCTGAACATCATCCCTTATTAAGCTGTAAAAATATTTCTTGGCAGGCTATTGCTCAATATCCCTTTATCGCTTTACAAAAACCCTCGAGTATTCGGGAGCTCATTGACAAAACCATCATAGCGAACAATATACAGTTAACTATCGCGTTTGAAGCGCATCAATTAGCGACAATCGGAAAAATGATTTCTGAGCAGCTTGGCATTAGTATTATGCCATCGTTATGTAAGCCCCAATTACAATCACAAGGAGTCCTGTGTCGACCACTCAAATCGCCATTGGTTAGCCGCCGGGTTGGCATTGTCAAAAAGAGGCGAATTCCATTATCCACCACAGCTCAAGCCTTAGTGAACATTATTTTAGTGAATATTACAAAAACGCACTCTACTCATATGATTCAATAAAAGTTGTCATTAGGGCCACTATTAGGTTTATCATAACCACGATAACCTATTATATATTAGCGTGTTATCTGTATGCGCTGCTCAGCAATTGTTTCAAACTTCACCACAGCACGTTCATTATATTTTTTAAATCGTTCAACTGCTATTGAGTCATCCTCAAATAAATCTTGTAAGAAAGAATAAGCGACAGGTTGATAGTTTAGTGCTATTTCTACCCAAAAGTAGTTACCACTAAATTGGCTGACATCCACTTGGTAACGTAATAAATCTTTACCTTGTATAAACGTATCATCGGTATTGGCTAAACCATACACCGCAATATCCTCAGGGGCTGTTTCTTTGTTAAATCCTTTAGGAAGAATACGATTATCTTTTAAATATTGACCCGCTTCTAATAAGGTGTAAGTTACGTTATCTGCAACATCACCCATCACAGTTTCATAAAGTTGAACTTGATCTGCTGACGTGATTACTTGGTAATGTGGTTCAAATTTCGTATTATCAATATCCGCATCATTTCCGTCAATTGAACCATCATGTTGTGTTTTACCTGACTCAAACACAATGTCTCCGGCATCATTTTTAATCACCACATGTAAATAAACGCGACGCGAGGGATAAGACGTAGGTAACTTATGACCAATAGCATTATTGACTTGAAGATCAAAAATCAATTCATCATTCACTAGGCTTGAATGAATCACATCAACACTACCTGCGGTTTTTAAAAATTCTCGATTGCGGTTAATTAAATTGTCAAAACTGACCTGTTCAGTATTTAGCTCAGCGGCATTATTTTTCAATATACTTAACATATAGGTATTAGCACCTAAAAATAAATGTTGTGAAAACTGATCTCTTTGTCTTAAATTATTTGGCACTGTTGATATACTGACACCGGCATTATTAACCTGCGGCATATGACATTGTTGACACGTAGAAGGTGTTGCCCCTTCATCAGCAAAATCACTGGCTTGCCATTCACTATAAGGCATTTGCTCCGGAAAGGTTTTATCTGCGACTAAGGTGCCGCTTTCATCAACAAAAGGGGTTTTTAAGTCATGACAACTCGCACACAACTTAGCGCTTGATACATGCTTACTGTAGGTTGGCGTATAATTAACATTATTTTGCATGGGTCTAGTTAACACATCACTGTATTGACCATAAATATAGCGTTGTTCTTCAACCACAAAATGACCCGACATTCCTTCTTCAGTTCCAAAAGTATCGTTATCTGCTATTTGATGACAAAGCGCACAGCTTACACCATCCATTGCTTCATCATGGCGTTCATGGGTGGGATCTAAAAATCCATCATCAAAAAGTTTCACTGTTTTACCGTCATAATGCGATTCAATATTCGCCATTGGCATATGGCAACGCGTACATTTATCTGCAATTACATCACTTAGTTGCGGGTTTCTATTTATTTCACTGTTAACTTTTGCTTTCCATAAGGGATCTTTTGCTGCATTAGCCATCATTGAAGCTGACCAATCTTTCACAAGTGATAAATCATTACCTGCACTATCACGGATGCCATCATGGCAAGTAGCACAGTTATTTGAACCTGAGAAATGTGCACTGGTAAAATTATCATTATAGGCATTTTGTGCAAAATCAGATACATCAAATGGGGGCGTTTCTGGGGGTGTAATTACTGGCGGCGTAATCACTGGAGGCGTAACAACGACTTCCTCTTTACTATCAGATGAACCGCCACAGCCATGTAAAAAAAAAGTAAATAATAATAGTATTATTGAATTGAGTGGCGTCGCAGGGGTATATTTTTGCATAATGTTCCTTAAAATAACGAATCAACTACTATCTATATTAGAATACACTAATATAACTATAGGCCAAATGGTAACAGATTACAATGAAAAAAATTACAGTCGTGTTTTGTTTGTAAACAAAGGTATAATCCCTGTATTCAATTATTCTAAGAAAAGTAAATTATGAACGATAATAACAGCACACTTAACACGTTTTTGGTTGAGGTTAAACCAACCCAAAAGTTATGGGCATTACAAGACAAAGACAGTGAAGATTGGGTAGTGCTTGATTCTATTGCCTACGAAAACACCGACGTGATGCCACTGTGGTCAAGTGCTGAATTAGCGCAACAACATTGCATCGAAGAATGGGCTAATTATATTCCTTGTGAAATCTCATTAGCAGACTGGTTTGAGTTTTGGCTTGAAGACTTAAACGAAGACGGTGTTATTGTGGGAGTAAATTGGCAAGGTAATGATGAATACGTGGAAATGGAACTGGCTGATTTCACCCAAGCATTAACCGCAATTGAGTCGTTGAAATAACCCCTATCTCCTGTTATCGCTTGTTTACCCTTATCGCGTCACAGGCTAAGGGTTTTTATAACCAACTCATTTAAGGCATATCCACCACTTGAACAAGTGTTATTTCATCAGTAATATTTTTTGCTAACAAGGCTACTTACCAAGAACCCTCAGTGCTGAGCAATGATACGCTGGCATTAAGTTTTGTAAATGCCTCTTGCTTAGCCCACGGATAGTTTTTAAATTATCAACGTAATCAACTGGATGGGCGCAAGCGTCAATTCCAAAACTATTCGTTATGAAATTGCCTATCAATTTCTTCGGTTCTGGTTTCGATTTATCTATAAGAATCGCAGTGCAACTGAAATAGGGAATTATACCTACGTAAAAGACATCATAGACCGTGATCACACGACTTACTCAGGCATTGAATTTGAAAACTTTGTGCTGTCAATGGCACAAAAAAAATAGCGCTCTTCATCGAAGCCAAACGTCGGCAGAAAAATTACAGCTAACAAGTTGATTAGGCGTGCTGAGTTAGCTCAACGTTTTCGTTTTTGTACACGGTAGCTTCATCTATTGGCATGTTCAGTATATATCCAAATCCTCTCACACTCTTTATGTCTATGTCGGTCATTCTAACGGTGGTTCTTATTTCTGAGATGATGACGGTGAGATTATTCCTAACGACTTTATTATCGGGCCAGCCATAATCTTGTAAAAAGGTAAAACTAACAGGATTGTTTTTGTGCTGTAGTAATGCGCAAAGCACTCTAAAGGCTCTGTTGGTTAACTTTATTGTTTGTTTATTAATCTCAATTGTTTGATCACTGTACGACAGTGATAAATTTTTATGAAAATACAATGACTCTCGTTTTGTACATCTACTGCAATAATCGTTACACGGTTCGACTACTTGATTGGTTTTATTCATCATATATTCCCCTTATGATTACCAATGGTGATACAACGATTTACTAGAACTAGATAATCATCCTTGATATCAAGAGGTTTACTCTTTTATTAACGGGAGTATTGGATACGCTGCGCTAATTACTGTCCTTGTTACCTTACTATGTTATTAGTGTGTACTTTTTCTCGCAAGACCTTTTAATATAAGGATATTCTACATTGTTAGCGTCACTAAAGAATATTAGAATACTTATAATATTCTAAATAAGTATTCTAAATAAGTACTCTAAATAAGTAACTAAATGATATAAAACCCTAGTATTTAGGTAGCACTATAGTGCTGATTTAGTCGTACTTGAATACACTGTTAATGTAAGTTACTTGATAGATAACGGAAATACAATTAATAAGAATTCTATTTTTTGGTTAATAGTTAATATTGAATACAATACGGATGATTTATTGAGTTAATAGTGATAAAACAGATGAGTTAGTTAGGGTGGAGTTAGGCGAGTAGGCTACTGAGGGTGTAGAGTACGTTTTTTAACATTTTGAGGTATATTCTAAAAGAATTGGTTGCGGGAGCAGGATTTGAACCTACGACCTTCGGGTTATGAGCCCGACGAGCTACCAGACTGCTCCATCCCGCGTCCGAATAACCTAATTAAACAGGTTAGTCACAATTGTTTTAATTCTGATTGTAAGAATAATACCAAAGAGTGTCTCCTTGAAATCGAGGCGTATAGTAAGGATAGCACCGAGATAAAGCAAGCGCTTTTTTTAATTATATAGTTGTTCGCCTAAATGTCATTCGTTATGCCCAAATTACAGGCGGTTTAATGACTGTTCTTTCAACAATGCTTAACTTTTGTTTATGTGTGGCTATAGTTTGGTTATAATTGCCGACATCTGTTCCTTAGGAACAACTTTTAGGATTAAACGATGCAAGAAATGCAAGAACACATGCAATCTTTTTTGGCCTTGACCTCTCCAGGTATTGAGGTTTTACTCGCAGATGAAATAAAAAACCTTGGCGGCGAACAGGTAGTACAAAAACCAGAAGGGGTTTATTTTAGTGGGTCAATCGAGTTGGGTTATAAAATTAGTTTATGGACACGTCTAGCAACACGAGTGATGTTAAAACTTGGTGAAGGCGAAGCACTAAATAAAGAACAGCTATTTAAAGCCGCGAGTAGTATCAATTGGCTTGAGCACTTTACTAGTGAAACCACGTTTGCTATTGACTTTGTTGGCTACAGTGAAGAAATTCGCAACAGCCAATTTGGTGGCTTAACCATTAAAGATGCCATTGTTGATCAATTTAGAGATCAAGGCCATGAACGTCCTAATGTTGATAAAAAGTCACCACAAATAAGTTTTCAAGCGCGTTTACTCAGGGATCAGGTCTTTATTTATTTAGATTTTTCAGGTCGAGGATTATTTCAACGGGGCTATCGTGAGCATAGTGGTGCGGCGCCATTGAAAGAAAATTTGGCTGCTGCCTTGATTATACGTTCAGGCTGGTTAGCCGATACCAGTAAGCCCTTAGTTGATCCTATGTGTGGCTCAGGTACTATTTTAATTGAAGCGGTTGCGATGGCGACTAAGCAAGCGCCCAGTATTTATCGCGCGTCATGGGGCTTTGAATCGTGGTTAAAGCACGATGAAGATTTATGGCAAGGTCAATTAAACAAAGCGAAAGACGATTCAGCCAGTGCGTTAGATAATGCTCAACACAGTAGTTTGAAGGTTTTTGGTGTTGATATAGATCCTCGTGTGATTAATACGGCACAGCAAAATACTCGAAATGCGAACGTACAACGCTTTATTGAGTTTAAATGTCAAAATACCAATGACATGAAAAATGCTTACGGGCATTCAGGGACTATTCTGTTTAACCCGCCTTATGGAGAACGTATAGGTGAGTTGCCAGAGCTGGTTGAAAATTTTGTGTTATTTGGTCAAAAACTTAAAAGTCAATTTATCGATTGGCGCGTGGCTATATTAACCTCTAATGTTGAACTGCTTGCCATGCTTAAATTATCAAGTTTTAAGCGTTATAAATTTAAAAATGGTCCGCTAGATTGTCAATTTG
Source organism: uncultured Colwellia sp. (assembly GCA_913058145.1). Taxonomy (GTDB): domain Bacteria; phylum Pseudomonadota; class Gammaproteobacteria; order Enterobacterales; family Alteromonadaceae; genus Colwellia. The sequence goes on along the minus strand of CAJXQM010000010.1, from coordinate 17,313 downwards.
CGCTATATAATGTTGATCAAAAACAGTTAGCCAAAGATGCGGTTAACCCACAATCCTCATTTTCTGAGGAAGATAGCGACTTTGCAAATCGCTTAAAGAAAAACACTAAAACATTAAAAGGCTGGCTTAAATCGAATCAAATCGATTGTTATCGTTTATACGATGCTGATATTCCTGAATATAATGTTGCGATTGATATTTATGGTGACTATTTGGTTATTCAAGAATATGCCGCACCAAAAACGATTGATGAACAAAAAGCGAAAAAACGTCTGCAAGAAGTACTTTATTGGGCGCCAAAAGTGCTACACGTACCAACAGACAAAGTCATATTAAAAACGCGAGCTAAGCAAACGGGTAAAAATCAATACCAACGTGTTGATAAATCTAAACAATCGATCACAGTTAATGAACATGGTGCGTTGTTTAAAATTAACTTATGGGACTACCTTGATACGGGTTTATTCTTAGATCACCGTAAAACGAGACAAATCGTTGCTAAAAAGTCCAAAAATAAAAGTTTATTAAACTTATTCGCTTATACCGGCTCGGTATCAGTGCAAGCAGCGTTACATGGCGCAAGCGCAATAACGACTGTTGATATGTCTAATACTTACCTTAATTGGGCACAAGACAACTTTGCGTTAAATAAACTTAATGGTCATAAATATCAATTTATTCAAGCGGACTGTTTAGATTGGCTGAAAAAGAATACGACCACCTTTGATATTGTGTTTATTGATCCACCCACCTTTTCTAATTCTAAACGTATGGAAGACAGTTTTGATGTAGAACGTGATCACGTGGCGTTAATTACAGATGCCTTGACATCATTAGCCGAAGGCGGTGAAATATTTTTCACTAATAACAAGCGTAATTTCAAAATGGACTTTGATGCCATGGAAGTACTTGGCTTACAAGCACAAGCGATGTCAGATGTGACACGAGATAAAGATTTTTCTCGTAACAAACATATTCATAATAGCTGGTCTATTTCGAGAAAATAAGCAGATTTATCAAAGCAAAGCTCTTAAAGTACAGTTATTAAAGTACAGTGAATCTTTAGCAGGGTAACAAGTAGTATGATAACAACAGAATATATTTTATACGGCAGTGACGGTTGTCACTTGTGTGAGCAAGCATTAGCGATTTGTTTAACCGTATTAACACCTGAACAGTTAACTGAAATAGATATAGTTGATCAGACAAGTGTTGCCCATGAGACTAGAAGCTTAGTTGAGCTCTATGGTGTGCACATTCCCGTATTAGAAAAACTAGGTAATATGCCTGGTGAAAACAAAAAGCTATTTTGGCCTTTTATAGCAGAGCAAGTTGTCCAGTTAACCAGAATCAATAAAAGCGAGTTTAAATAACCGATGGAATTATTACGTATAGCCAATGGCGAGTTAGCCTTTGGAACAGACAAGATTTTAGACAAAGCCGATTTAAGTATTCAAACAGGTGAACGTATTTGTTTAGTGGGCCGTAATGGTGCGGGCAAGTCGACTTTGATGAAAGTGTTGATGGGCTTTCAAAACCTCGATGATGGTCAAATTTTAAAATCTAGCACTATGTTAATGGCGATGCTAGAGCAAGATCCTCCTGAGTCGTCCGATGTGAATGTATTTGATTATGTTGCTCAAGGGGTAAAAGAAAATGCGGATCTTATTAGCCGTTATCACAGTTTAATTCACATCATTGGTGAAGATCCTAGTGAGCGGAACCTTAACAAATTAGCCAATGTGCAAGATGAATTAGAACAAGCCAATGCGTGGCAAGACGAGCAGCGCATTGAACAAGTGATGAGTACCTTGTCGCTTGATGGTGACGCTAAAATTTCAGATTTATCTGGTGGTTGGTTACGTAAAGTGGCATTGGCCAAGTCGTTGGTGACTAATCCTGATATTTTATTATTAGATGAGCCTACTAACCATTTAGATATTGCCAGTGTTTTATGGTTAGAAAAATTTCTAAAAGATTTTGCTGGGACCATTATTTTTATCAGTCATGATAGGGCGTTTATTCGCGGATTATCAACGCGGATTTTAGATCTTGACCGTGGTCAACTGAAAAGTTACCCCGGTGATTATGATTTGTATATCGAACAAAAACAGCATGACTTACAAGTTGAAGAGCAACAAAATTCTTTATTTGATAAACGTCTTGCTGAAGAAGAAGTATGGATACGCCAAGGCGTAAAAGCGCGTCGTACCCGTAATGAAGGTAGGGTAAGATCGTTAGAAAAGTTACGCTTAGAGCGAACTGCTCGCCGTGAAGTGCGTAATCAAAGTACCATGAATATTACTCAGGGTGATCGTTCAGGTAAATTAGTATTTGAAGCACATGATGTTACCGTGGCATTTGATGATAAAGTGATCATTGATAAACTTAATTTACTGATTACGCGTAATGATCGCTTGGCCTTTATTGGCGCTAACGGTACCGGTAAATCAACCTTGATTAAGCTTATTATGGAGAAGCTTAAGCAAACTAGCGGTGAAATGCGTTCAGGGGTTAATTTAGAGGTGGCTTACTTTGATCAACATCGTGAAGCCTTAGATTTAAACCTAACCGTGCAAGAAATTGTGGGCGAAGGCAAACAAGAAGTGATGGTAAATGGTAGGTCACGTCATGTGTTAGGCTATTTACAAGATTTTTTGTTTAGTCCTAAACGCGCTCGTACACCGGTAAAAGCCTTATCCGGAGGTGAAAAAAATCGTTTGTTATTAGCACGATTATTTTTACGCCCAAGTAATTTACTGATCCTCGATGAGCCAACGAATGATTTAGACATAGAAACGTTAGAGCTACTTGAAGAAGTAGTTGCAAATTACTCAGGAACGGTTATTTTAGTCAGCCATGATCGAGATTTTGTTAATAACTGTGTCAATACCTGTCTTTATTTTGATGGTACGGGGCGTATTAATCAGATAGTGGGTGGTTATGACGATGTTGATAGCTATTTAGCGTTAAAAGAAGAACAGCGCCAGCAACAAGTGTCTGCAGAACATAAAAAAGTAACGCAGCAGAGTAAACCTGAGTCGGTGAAAAAAGAAGTCGTGAAGGTTGCCGCAAAAAAGCTTTCTTTTAAAGAGACTAAAGAACTCGCTGACCTACCGGGAATAATAGATACGCTAGAAAATAACATTGCTGAGTTACAAGAAAAAGTGAATCAACATGATTTTTTTAGCAAAGATGAACAATATACTAAAAATATATTGAACGAGCTAGGCGAAAACGAGTCAAAACTCGACCTTGTATACACAAGATGGCAAGAGCTCGATGAGCTTTAATAAATGTGAGTTGGAATTTTATCCGACAATAATTTTATCCGATAATAAATAAAAAGAGTTAAGTAGTAACATGAGAAAAATCGTAAAAAATATAATAGCTTTAAGTGCTAGTAGTGCACTAATCATAAGTTTTATTCAGAATGTAAATGCTGCTACTTACCAAATAATTGATCCCGGTGCAGTGAGTAATGCAAAGTACACTTATGCTCAGCAGCAAAATACTTCTGGTGATATGGCAATATCAGGTACTAGCGTTTATAACTTTCCTGTTCAATTTGATTATTTAAGTGATGCTGATTTTGATGAAATACGAATTTATGCCTTGGCTAACTTTCAAAGTGTGCATGCATTAAATGATATTGAAGATGTTGATGCGTTAAAAGCAGGAAACCCTACGGCAAATGATTTGGCTTGGGCCGTTCGTTGGTTACAAAATACTAAAGGGAGCGATATAGAATATCAAAAGGTTGGTGATACTATTGCCATGACTAATGTGGGAGGTGTTACCGATGATTATAATTTGTGGGATACCTATTTTAAGGATGAAAATGGTATTAATACTGACCTAACTCGTTCAACCGTTGATATTATTAGTGGTATTACTGATGGCGGGATTTCATACGGAACCGCGACAGGACCCTATTTACCCGGAGATGTTTTCACCGGCTCAGATGAGGTAGAGCATGTTTTTTGGTTGAGAGAATATGGTAATAGAGGTTTTTACTCTTATGACCAAGGTACACAAGTATATCAAATTACCCCTATTGAAACAGAGTATGGTGGCGGTACCTCTGCCGTTTTAGATGTTAATGAAGCGGGAGTAGCGGTTGGTTTTAGCAGTTATAAATTAACGCAAGGTTACAAAGAGTTAATTGAAAATGAAACAGGGGGTTGTGCAGACCCTGACACATTAATAAACTTACCTTTTGATGCTTGTGTCGCTCAAGCCCGATTAAGCTCTTCCGTTGCGGTTTATCATACCATGGCGTTCAAAGCAGTATTAGATCCAAATGGTGAATCTGTTGTTGAGCCATTAGGGTTGTTAGTTGAGCCTCACGTAGATGATGAACGTTCACATTCAAGTTATGCATTAGCCGTTAATGCTAATGGTGTTGTGGTGGGTTATGCTAGTGGTTGGTATGATGAATCTGTGACGAGCCCAACGGTAACTCAAGCTGGTAACTATGAGTATGCGGTTGTTTATAAAAACGGCGAAGTGATTGACCTAACGGGTGATCACGCTGATAAAGGTGGCTCTCGTGCTTACGATATTAATGATGCCGGTATTGCGGTTGGGCATATTACTACCGTGATTGAGGGTAAAATTGTGCAGAAGTTCTTTCATGTGGATACTACGGTACCTACAGAAGACATAGCACTGGTATACCCTGATGATTTCTTTTCTGGCTCAGACAGTACGGTTCGTTCGATAAATAATGCTGGTTTGATGGTGGGTGAGGGGGAAATTGAAGCGCATAATGAAAGTACGCAAAACCCACGTAGAACGGCTGCTTTTGTTTATGATATGAATAGTGAGATTTTTAGTAGTTTGAATGACCTTATTCCCTGTTCAGATCGCTTAACCTACGATATTCTTGAAGCGCGCGGTATTAATGATGCGGGTATGATTTCGGCCACCGCGATTGTAAAAGTTGATCGTCGTGATGCCAAAGGTGCGCTAATGTTAGATAATAGCGGTAACCCTTTAACAGAAGATGTGGTTCGTGCTATTAGCCTTGAACTTATGCCTGAAGATGGTGAAGTATGTACAGCGGAAGAAGCCGGTAAACTTATACGTCAAGGAGCCGGTTTTGGTTTTGGCTCATTGTTTGCTCTACTCTCATTATTTGGTTTACGCCGAAAATTGATGAAGTAAACTTTTTCTTGAGTGTCTCATTATTAAAAAAGCACCTTTGAGCTATTCAAGGTGCTTTTTTAGTTTTTACGTGTCTTTGATCCAATGGTTAAGTGGTTAAGTGGTTAAGTGGTTGACGTGAAACCATAGGAGATATAAGCCTCGACCCTTCGACAAGCTCAGGGCAAGCGGCTCAGGGCAAGCGGCTCAGGGCAAGCGACTCAGGGCAAGCGACTCAGGGCAAGCGACTCAGGGCAAGCGACTCAGGGCAAACAGGGAAGCTCCTTTCGACAAGCTCAGGGTAAACGGGGAAGCTCCTTTCGACAAGCTCAGGGTAAACGGGGAAGCTCCCTTCCGTTCATCCTGAGCCTGTCGAAGGAAGGGTTAACTAGAACTTTGACGTGTCAGTAAATAAACCTACTTTTAAATCTTTTGCGGTGTATATTTCACGACCATCAACACTTACGCTACCATCGGCTAGGCCCATGTATAGTTTGCGCTTAATAACGCGTTTAAAGTCTATCTTAAAAGTAACCTTTTTGGCGGTAGGTAAAATTTGTCCGGTAAATTTAACTTCACCCACACCTAGCGCGCGGCCTCGACCTGGACCACCTGTCCATGCTAAGAAAAAGCCAACTAACTGCCACATCGCATCTAGCCCTAAACAACCTGGCATGACTGGGTCACCTTTAAAGTGACAATCAAAGAACCATAAATCTGGATTTATATCTAACTCAGCAATAATGCAACCTTTACCATTTTCGCCGCCTTCTTCGGTTATCGTTAGTATACGATCCATCATTAACATATTGTCTGAAGGAAGCTGAGAGTTTCCTTCTCCAAACATTTCGCCAGTACCTGCTTTGATTAAATCTTCTTTACTATATGAATTCTGTTGTGCCATTGCCATAACTGTATTGCCTATTAAAAAGTAAGCGGATAAAACTTTTTATTAAAAAATCACCTATAAATAGTGAGCTAATAAAAATCATCTGATAAATATCTACCGCGCTACTTTAGCGAACAGTTGTACACTAAACAACTCCGAACAGTAAAAAAATGGTCATTTTAATGATAAAAACCAACTTTTCTTTTGTAAGTATCGCTAAATAGCGTATTGCAAAATTAAACGGGCAGAGTAACATAGCCTTTAATAGCAAGTTGGCACTAGACTAGATGCATTGAGAATAAGATGGATGAACAGGTAAAGAATAAAAAAAAGGCAATGACCAATGCCGAAAAGCAGAAAAAATATCGTGAACGTCAAAAAGAGCGCGGTAAACAAGAAATGCGTGGTTATTTATCCCCAGAGGCTAAAGTATGCTATCAATTAATTTCAGAACAAACAAATTGGTCTGACAGTATCATTTTAAGTAATGCGGTGCGTTTAACATATGCGGCGTATAAAAATGGTCAAATAGGGCTATTAAATAGCTGGTTAAAAAATAATAAATTATAAGTACTAGCGTTGCTCTAGGTAAAGGTAGTGGACAAGGGTAGCGTTTTTATATAACTTAACTCATTGAAAATACATATCTTTATGGATTTTGGTTTGTGTAAGCGCCATGTGAAAATTTAAGGTAAATTAGATTGATAAATATATTATTAGTTGATGATCATGTATTAGTACGAACGGGTATTAGTAAAATATTGACTGAAGTAAAGGGCTTTAACGTTATTCACGAATGTGAAACTGGCGAAGAAGCGATAAAGTTTTGTCGCCACACTGAACCCGATATTATTTTAATGGATATGGACATGCCTGGTATGGGGGGGTTAGAAGCCACTAAAAAGATATTACGTTTTACCCCCGATGCAAAAATTATTGTACTTACCGTGTATACAGAAGAGCCATTCCCAACCAAAGTGATGCAAATAGGGGCTGCGGGTTATTTAACAAAGGGGACAGCGCCAAATGAAATGGTGAATGCGATAAGGGCGGTTAATAGTGGTCAGCGTTATTTGCCTGCGGACATAGCCCAACAAATGGCACTAAGTCAGTTTAAATCAGTCGAAGAAAACCCTTTTACTAGCTTGTCGGATCGTGAACTTCAAATCATGTTAATGATCACGCGTGGTGAAAAGGTACCTGATATATCAGTGAATTTGCATCTAAGCACTAAAACGATTAATAGTTATCGTTATCGTATGTTTGAAAAGCTAGTCGTTAGTAATGATGTTGAGTTAACTCATTTGGCTATTCGCCACGGTATGATAAAAACAGAAAAGTTATAATGTTGTCTAGTACGAATGCAACAGAGCAACCCTTACACTTTGATCATGAAGCCTTTTTAAATGCGGTTACTGAACAATCGGGCGTATATCGCATGTATAACCATGAACAAACGGTTATTTATGTGGGTAAAGCAAAGCAACTTAAAAAGCGCCTTGCCAGTTATTTTCGCGAAGATGTTGGCTCTGTTAAAACCCAAGCACTGGTTAAACAAATTTGCGCTATTGATGTAACGGTTACCCATACAGAAGGGGAGGCGTTGATTCTTGAAAATAATTACATTAAAAAATATCAGCCCAAATACAATATTTTATTGCGTGATGATAAATCCTACCCTTACTTATTAATTACTGATCATAAACACCCTAAACTAGGGTTGCACCGGGGCGGAAAACGCATTAAAGGCGATTATTTTGGTCCATATCCTAGCGTAGGCGCGGTGTGGGAAAGTTTACGTTTACTGCAAAAAATTTTCCCTATACGTCAATGTGAAGACAGTTATTATAGGGCAAGGTCACGTCCTTGCTTGCAACACCAATTAGGACGTTGTTTAGCCCCTTGTGTAGATGAAGTGTCAATAAAAGACTACGCGCAGCAAGTGTCTTTAGCTAAATTATTTTTAAAAGGTAAAAGCTCAATGGTTATTGAGCAATTAGTGACGCGCATGGCGCTGGCTAGTGATCAATTAGATTTTGAGTTTGCGGCTAAATGTCGTGACCAAATCACCACGTTGCGTAAAGTTCAACAGCAACAATATGTGAGTGGTATTGCGGCTGAAATGGATGTTATTGGCTTATATCGAATTAACGCTCAAGCCTGTGTTCATTTATTGATGATTCGTGATCATAAAATATTAGGCAGTAAAAGTTACTTTCCTGTGGTGCCAAGTGAAACAAGTGATAAAGAAATTATTCAAGCTTTTATTGGTCAACATTATCTAGGAAGTTCATTAGGTGAAGGGATAAGCGAAGGCAATATCCCTAAGGAAATTGTGACAGAGTATAATTTTGAGCAAATAAAGGAACTGGCTTTGCTGCTTTCAAAGCAAGCTGAACATAGTGTGAAAATTTCAACTAAAAGTCGTTTAGAGCGTAGACAGTATGTAAAGCTTGCTACAACCAATGCGCAAACAGCATTAGTCACTCGAAATAGTCATAAAGAGTCAATGCAAGCACGTTTTGTTGCCTTAAATGACGTGTTTGAGCTATCTAATGGCATTAATCGCATAGAGTGTTTCGATATTAGCCACACAATGGGGCAGCAAACAATTGCTTCTAACGTGGTTTTTAATCAAGAAGGACCAGTAAAGTCGGATTATCGTCGTTATAATGTTCATGGTATAACACCGGGCGATGATTATGCGGCAATGGCTTTTGCCTTAAATAAACGTTATGGCAAGCTTAAAGCAGAAGATACGGAGTCGTTAAAAAAACTACCTGACATTGTGTTTATTGATGGAGGTAAAGGGCAATTAGCTAAAGCAGAAGATTTTTTTGCTGAGTTAACCGCTAAGCAAAATTTAGATAGGATCCCTTTACTTGTTGGTGTTGCTAAAGGGGAGTCACGTAAACCGGGGTTGGAAACACTTATTTTAGGAGGCTCACACCAATTGATATCACTACCAGCGACATCACCTGCGCTACATTTAGTGCAACATGTTCGTGATGAATCACACCGTTTTGCTATAGCCGGCCATAGAGCTAAAAGACAAAAAGTCAGTAAAAAATCAGTACTTGAAAATATCGAAGGTATAGGTGCTAAAAAGCGTCAAGCCTTATTAACTTTTTTAGGGGGTATGCAAGAAGTGAAAAATGCTGATATTACTGAGTTAGAAAAAGTTCCTGGTATTAGTAAAGTGCTAGCAAAAAAACTTTATGATGTTTTACATGATAAGTAGCTATATCTAGTGACTTAACCTGTGTAGAATAAAATTCAAATGCTTAAGATAAAATTCAAATGCTTAATATCAAGCTTGTTGTAAAAGTAAGAGACTATGTGGACATTACCTAATCAAATAACCTTATTTCGGATCATATTGATCCCCATTTTTCTGATTATTTTCTATTTACCGTTATCATGGAGTCACTTTGGCGCGTTTGCTGTGTTTTGGTTGGCGGCTGTTAGTGATGCCTTAGATGGTTACCTAGCGAGAAAATTAAATCAATCTTCTGCGTTTGGTGCATTTATTGACCCTGTAGCAGACAAACTGATGGTTGTTGCTGCGCTAGTCATGATAGTGCAAGATTATCAAACCTGGTGGGTGGCTATTCCTGCTATTATTATGATTGCTCGTGAAGTATTCATTAGCGCCTTAAGAGAATTTATGTCCTCTCGTGGTAAACGCGATGTTATTGCGGTTTCTAATATGGGTAAGTATAAAACTGCCGCGCAAATGTTAGGGATTATGGGATTAATATGGCGACCTGATTACGATATTCCGCTAATTTTCTTTTATTTCCCACATGTAATTTTAAATTATCTATCCTATGGGTTTTATTTTATTGCGACCGTGTTGACACTTTCAACGTTAATTGATTATTTTAAAGCGGCATGGCCAGAACTAAAAGCTAATACATAGCCAGTAAAGTTAGCCAGAAAAAACCAATAGACTTTCATTGCACGCATCAACTTTACTTAAAAGTGCTAACAATGACGACGTAAAGTAAAAAAAAGCACCAAATAAGCTGCTTTTTGAGCAGTCAAAACAAAAAAAGGATTTAATAGTTGACTGTAACGCAATACGATGTAGAATGCGTTTTCGTTGACAGGGAGTCAGCGAATGAAGCAACTGGGAAGAGTAATCTAACTGGATGTTTCAAAACTACAATATGTATGAAGCGGCTGTAGCTCAGCTGGTAGAGCATCACGTTGCCAACGTGAATGTCACGAGTTCGAGTCTCGTTAGCCGCTCCAATATAGTTAGTAGTTAGTACAAAAGATTTTCCAGTGGTAAGATTAATACCATAAATGAAATCACTCAACTCGTGTTGATAAAATGACGGGTTGGCAAAATGGCGGGTTGGCAGAGTGGTTATGCAGCGGATTGCAAATCCGTGTACACCAGTTCGATTCTGGTATCCGCCTCCATTTTGCCCGGGTGGTGGAATTGGTAGACACAAGGGATTTAAAATCCCTCGCCGAAAAGCGTGCCGGTTCAAGTCCGGCTCCGGGTACCATATTTTATAAAGTACATTACTGAATTTTTTTGGTTAGTTTTAATCATTAACATCTCAATTGATTCCATCTACTTGAATTTAATTCACTATCCACTTAAGTCTTTATTTAACAATTATCTGTAATTAATACTGACGCTAATACTCTTGTATACTGTGATTATGTTTTATTAACATGGTTTTTTTATGCCTTAGCATCCAGTCAAAAAACACATATCCCGATGCTTTTTTGAACTAATAATAAAAGTAATCATCCTTGTTTAAATAATTTGGCTAAGAATATCTTTACTCATGATCATATTTGGCCTTTTTATGGCTAGATAATCACTTCTAACGTTTATACTACTAGGGTTTTATTGAATATTCTCAACTTAAGTGACTATAGATACATATTTCAGTTTTGATTACGCTTGTACCAAAAAAATCTTCTGGTAGAATCAGTTATACTTTTTTTTATAGGTAATTAAGCCAACATGGTTATAAAAGCTACAAGCCCTGCGGGATTCGCTGAGCAATATATTGTCGAATCTATTTGGAATGGAGGATTCCCTCCAGGATCAATTTTACCTGCGGAGCGTGAATTATCTGAGCTGATTGGTGTCACTCGAACAACGCTTAGAGAAGTTCTTCAGCGTCTAGCTAGAGATGGTTGGTTAACAATAAAACATGGTAAGCCAACGAAAGTTAATAATTTTTGGGAAACTTCCAGTTTAAATATTTTAGAAACGTTAGCTCATTTAGATCAAGAGGGTATTCCTGATTTAGTCGATAACCTATTGTCGGCTCGTACTAATGTTAGCGCTATTTATGTTCGTGGTGCGATAAAAAATAACCCAGAAAAAACAATCGAATTATTAAGCGCTTATGTCGATGTTGAAGATACTGGCGAGGCTTTTGCCGAGTTTGATTATAAATTAAATAAAGCGCTAGTGACTGCCTCTGGTAATTCAATTTACTTATTAATTTTAAATGGCTTTAGAGGTTTATATTCACGTATTGGTCGTTTGTATTTTGCTCACCCGATGGGTCGTGAAATTTCTAGAACTTATTACCAAAAGTTGATTGATTTGGCTAAAGAAAATCGTTGTGATGATGCTATATTTGCAGTCAGAAAATATGGTGTTGAATCAGGTAAACTTTGGGCTGACTTGAAAGATGATGTGTTAAAAGAGCTTACTGTAGATTAGTTTATTTCAACGCGTAACTTAAATAAAAAAGGCGACTGTTAGTCGCCTTTTTTATGTGCAAGGTATTAGGATTAGCTAAAGTTAGCTTGGGCAAAATCCCAATTAGCTAATGCCCAAAATCCTTCCATATATTTAGGGCGTAAATTACGGTAATCAATATAGTAAGCATGTTCCCATAGATCAACCGTGATTAATGGTGTTACACCGTCTTCAGTAATAGGCGTTGCCGCATTAGAGGTATTAACTATTGCTAAACTACCATCGGCATTTTTAACTAACCAAGTCCAACTTGAACCAAAGTTATTAATGGCGCTGTCAGTAAACTTTGCTTGAAACTCTGCAAATGAACCAAACGTTGCATTAATAGCATCAGCTAATGCACCAGTAGGTTCATTACCGCCATTTGGGCTTAAGCTGTTCCAGTAAAAGGTATGATTCCAAACTTGTGCAGCATTATTAAAAATGCCAGCAGAAGAAGATTTCACAATCTCTTCTAATGATTTATCTGCAAATTCAGTTCCTTCAATCAAACCATTAAGCTTTACCACGTAAGTATTGTGATGTTTGCCATAATGAAATGATAATGTTTCTGCAGAAATATGTGGTTCTAACGCGTTTTGTTCATAAGGTAACGCAGGTAATTCAATAGCCATGGTGCTCTCCAATTTTCTTTATTTATGTGTTTTAACGAATAAAGAGTGTGTTTTTCTGAAAACTTGAGTAAAATACTCAAGTATTAGGTTGATACTGTATAGACTACCACTTTATAAGTTTTCTTGTCCTATTTTTCAAGTACTTTACTTAAAAATAGTAATTAATGTGAAGTATTTATTATATTGAATTGAAAAGTGAGTTTTTGACTCCATAAATTGTATTCGAGAGAATTCAATTTAATATAATGAATATTATTTTTTAGAGGTTATTATGGATACTATTGAACGTATTAAAGAACAAATTAGTGAAAATACAGTATTACTGTATATGAAAGGCTCACCAAAGTTACCAAATTGTGGTTTTTCTTCACAAGCTTCACAAGCATTAATCAATTGTAATGAACAATTTGCTTATGTAGATATTTTGCAAAATCCGGACATTAGATCTGAATTACCAAAATATGCTGAATGGCCAACTTTTCCACAACTTTGGGTTGATGGCGAATTAGTAGGTGGTTGTGACATTATTATCGAAATGTTTCAACAAGGTGAACTGCAAACGTTAATTACAGAAGCAGTTGCTAAAAACAGTACAGAAGACACCAACGCTGAATAAGCTTTGAGATTTTTAAAACAAGCACAGTATTACACTGTGGAAAGTAATTTTTTAATATAAAACGGAGTATAAGATGAGTGTATTAGTTGGTCGTGCAGCACCAGACTTCACTGCAGCAGCAGTACTAGGTAGTGGCGAGATTGTTGATAGTTTCACGTTAAGCGAAGCTATTAAAGGTAAAAAAGCCGTTGTTTTTTTCTACCCATTAGATTTTACTTTTGTATGTCCGTCTGAGTTATTAGCTTTTGATCACCGTATGGATGAATTTAAAAGCCGTGGCGTTGAAGTTATTGGTGTTTCTATTGATTCACAATTTTCTCATAATGCATGGCGTAACACAGCAATTAATGATGGTGGTATTGGCCCAGTACAATACACTTTAGTTGCTGATGTTAAACATGAAATTTGTAAAGCATATGATGTTGAACATCCTGAAGCTGGCGTTGCGTTTCGTGGTTCATTCTTAATTGATGGAGAAGGCAATGTTCGTCATCAAGTAGTGAATGATTTACCATTAGGCCGTGATGTCGATGAAATGTTACGTATGGTTGATGCATTACAATTCCACGAAGACCACGGTGAAGTTTGTCCTGCTGGTTGGAATAAAGGCGATAAAGGGATGACTGCTTCTCCAGATGGTGTTGCTGCTTACCTTACGGATAATGCCGATAAACTATAATAATAGCGTCTCGTGTTATTTATCACGAAGGGTTCTTAGTTTACGCTGAAAATTAATATAAAAAAGGCTAGAGTTTTAAATACTCTAGCCTTTTCTTTTGGTTTTTTATAAAATCGCTAATCGCTAATCGCTAATCGCTAATCGCTAATCGCTAATCGCTACAGGAGCAGCTAGGGGCCAGCCACCTAGATCATGCCATTTATTAATAATATGGCAAAAAAGCTCTGCTGTTTTTTCCGTATCATATAAAGCTGAGTGGGCTTCACTATTATTAAAATCAATTTCTGCCGCGATACACGCTTTTGCTAGTACAGTTTGACCTAATGCTAGCCCTGCTAGCGTGGTGGTATCAAAACTAACAAAGGAATGAAACGGGCTACGTTTTATGTTGCATCGACTCGTTGCTGCGTTTAAAAATCCCAAATCAAATGCGGCATTATGAGCTACAATAATAGCACGTTGGCAACCCGCTAATTTCATTTTTTTTCTGACTAATTTAAATAGTGTTTTTAGGGCAAAATCTTCATCAACCGCGCCACGTAAGGGGTTGGTTGGATCTATGCCGGTAAATTCTAACGCTTTAGGCTCTAAGTTGGCTCCCTCAAAAGGGTGCACATTAAATTGTATTGTTTCATCTATAGAAAGTTTACCGGTTACCTCATCTAAAGATAATACTGACGCTGCAATCTCTAATAATGCATCTGTCTGAGCATTAAAACCCGCAGTTTCAACGTCAATAACTACAGGGAAATAGCCTCTAAAGCGTTGTGCTAAAAGAGGCTTTTTTTGTTCATTAGGGTCTGTTTTTTCTTCACTTTTTGGCATGCTATTTTAGATAGTTGATGTGGCTAAAAATTTGAACTGATTATCTCAGAAAAAAAGAATAAAGACGAGGATGATATCTCCTATACGGTTTTAAATTATCAATCAAATAGCGGTGAATTAACTAAAGTCTCGCAAAGGCCTATTAATATGATTCGTGAGTATTTAAGTTTAGCCCTGAACCTTTAATTCGTACTTGTTGATGCATACTAAGATAGTGATGGTGGTTGGATTAATTTGAAGTTATCGGAGTGCCGAGCATTAACAATACGTGATTATTTTGTTAAAACGGCATATTGATTCTAATGGCACTACCTTTGATAGTGGTAAAACGGGAGAGTCGTTATTCAAGTGGAACGGGTATGTTCCACTTTTTATTCAATACAAATTGATAAATTGTTGAACAGGCCTATCGATTCACAGTAATCTACGCACCTGTTCTTTTTTATACTTACGGAAAGCTTAAATGAAATATTTTACTCGGCTATTATGCTTAGCTGTTTTATCAATATCACAATTATCTTTATCGGCATCGGCAAAGTCACCGATATTAAATGATGCATACACCTATGCTAATTATGATGAAGTTGTAGCAACACACCTTTACTTAGATTTAAATGTTGATTTTGAACAAAAGTCATTATCAGGCTTTGCTGAGTTATCCTTAACATGGCTAAATGAAAATGCTAACAAGATCATTTTAGATACTCGAGATTTAGTTATTCATCGTGTTTTAGCACAAAATAGCCAAGGTGCATGGCAAAAGGTCAATTTTTCACTTGCTAAACGAGATCACGTATTAGGCTCTAAATTAACAATTAATACAAAAAAACAAGTTAAGAGATTGCGTGTTTATTATCATTCAACAGCAAAGGCGTCAGGTTTACAATGGTTGTCGCCAGAGCAAACTGCAGGTAAAGAAAAACCTTTCTTGTTTAGTCAAAACCAAGCCATTCACGCACGTTCTTGGATCCCAATTCAAGACACGCCTAGTGTTCGTGTTACTTATACCGCCCGTATTACGACAGATAAAGATTTATTAGCCGTAATGAGTGCTAATAACGAACCAGATACGATGCGCGATGGTGATTATTTTTTCTCTATGCCACAAGCTATTCCTGCTTACTTAATTGCTATTGGTGTGGGTGATTTACACTTTAAGGGTATGAGTCATCAAACAGGAATTTACGCGGAAAGCAATATTTTAGATGCAGCGGTTGCTGAATTTGATGATACCCAAGCGATGATTGATAAAGCAGAAGAAATGTATGGAAAATATCGTTGGGGACGTTACGATTTATTGATACTACCACCAAGCTTTCCTTTTGGCGGCATGGAAAACCCACGTTTATCATTTATTACACCGACCGTTATTGCAGGTGATAAAAGTTTAGTTAATTTAATCGCTCATGAACTTGCTCATTCATGGTCTGGTAATTTAGTGACTAACGAAAGCTGGCGTGACCTTTGGTTAAATGAAGGTTTTACTAGCTATGTTGAAAATCGCATTATGGAAGCCGTATTTGGTGAAGATAGAGCGGTGATGGAGCAAGCTCTTTCTGCTCAAGGTTTGAACTCTGAAATTGCAGAATTAGCGCCAGGTGACACTCAGTTATACATTGATTTAAAAGGGCGTGATCCCGATGATGCTTTTTCTAGCGTGCCTTATACCAAAGGCCAATTATTTTTAATGTATTTAGAAAATAAATTTGGTCGTGAACGTTTTGATGCTTTTGTTTTAGAGTATTTTGAAAGCCATGCTTTTCAAAGTTTAGGTACGGCTAATTTTGTTAACTATATAAAAGCGAATTTAACTGATAAATACCCAAATATTGTTAGTGATGAAGAAATTAACGAATGGATTTATGAACAAGGTCTGCCGAGTTATGTGCCTAAACCAACCTCAACCGCTTTTAGTATTATCGACGAAGAAATAGCACAATGGTTAAGCGATGACGTATCATTAACACAATTGCCAACATCGAAATGGACATTGCATGAATGGCTACACTTCATTAATAATTTGCCACTTGATATTAACATCGAACTTATGATTGCACTGGATAATGCATTTGACTTAACACACAGTAAAAATGCTGAAATTGCTCATGCGTGGTACTTATTGTCAGTACGTGCGGGTTATGATGTTGTTTATCCTGTTATGTCTGAGTATTTAATTGCCATTGGCCGTCGTAAGCTTATTGTGCCTTTGTATAAAGAACTGGGTCAAACTGAGGAAGGTAAAGCATGGGCATTAAAAGTCTACCAAAAGGCTCGTCCTGGTTATCATGGGTTAGCTCAAGGCACTATTGATGGCGTATTGAAAAAGTAATAAACCCTTCGACAAGCTCAGGGCAAGTGGAACGATGATACCGTTCATCCTGAGCGCGAAGCAGTCGAAGGACGACAAGCTTCCTTCGACAGGCTCAGGACAAACGGAATAAACAAAACCGTTCATCCTGAGCGCGAAGCAGTCGAAGGGCGACAAGCTTCCTTCGACAAGCTCAGGACAAACGGAATAAACAAAACCGTTTATATTGAGCAGGTGAGTAGATCACTTAAACTATATAATATAAAGGCTCAGTTGAGCCTTTTTTGCTATTCGCTGCTTAGAACTCTTGATATAATACTGACAATTACGTTAATTATTTTTTAGAGGTTTTGTGGATGTCGGAAGCTGAAAATCGTCCAACCAATTTTATTCGTCAAATTATCGATGCAGATCTTGCTAGTGGTAAACATAGCTCAATACAAACGCGTTTTCCGCCTGAGCCGAATGGTTTTTTGCATATCGGTCATGCG
>CAJXQM010000009.1 GCA_913058145.1 uncultured Colwellia sp. | reverse complement strand
ATCTACACCTCTCTATTCGTCGGCAGCGTCAGATGTGTATAAGAGACAGACCTATAATTCAGTTGATGACTACTATATCATGATAAATAATAAGACTTTATGACTTCTCTAGCTGAGATTGAAATTCCATGCTAATACAAATTGCACATAAAAATATAACATTAATAAGCTTTTTCTTTTTTGCTCTATTATCTAGCTTTGGTGTTTTTTCAACCCCTTTATCTATTGATATCATTTATCTAAAACTTCATCAACAGCATACACCGGCATTATCAAATATTTTAAAGATGCCAAGTGATAGTGGCTATCAAGGAGCAAGGTTAGCAATCGAAGACTCAAATACCACCGGAAAATTTTTACAGCAACATTTTAATCTGGCACCCTTTGAGTTTACCAAGCCACAAAACTTACTGACGCGTTTAAAAGAAGAATTCAGCCTTGGAAAAGCTATTTTCATCCTTGATGCCCCACTCCCTGTATTGAATAAAATCAATCTTTGGGCGAAAAATAAAAACATTTTATTATTTAATATAAGTGAGTTTTCCAATAACTTACGTCATAATCACTGCCTAAGTACTATTCTGCATACGGCGCCAAGTCATGCGATGAAATCTGATGCTCTGGCTCAATGGCTGCTTTATCGACGTTTGAATAACGTATTGCTAATTCGTGGCGAAAAACCTGCTGATATTGCTTTAGCTAAATCATTTAAACGCTCAGCTAAACGCTATGGTCTTAAAATAGTGTCAGAAAAAACATGGAGTTTTAATACTGATCTCAGACGAAGCGCCCAACAAGAAATACCCCTTTTCACACAAACATCTAAAGAATATGATGTTGTCTATGTTGCCGACCAAACTAAAGATTTTTCCGAGTATATTCCGTTTAACACTTATCTACCTAGGCCTGTTGTTGGCTCTGCAGGACTTGAAGCCTTATCTTGGCACAAAGTAATAGAGCAATGGGGAGCTGCACAATTACAAACTCGCTTTACTCAATTAACGGCCCGCTATATGAATGAAATTGACTTTAATGGCTACCTTGCCGTACGATCTGTTGCTCAAGCCGTTCATAAAACCAATTCGGCATCCGTTAAAGAGTTAACCGCTTATATTAAATCAGCTGATTTTAAATTGGCGGCTTATAAAGGACGCAAGCTTAGTTTTCGTACTTGGAACGGACAGCTAAGAATGCCTATCGCCTTAGTACAACCTCATGGTTTAGTATCTCAGTCTCCTCAAGCAGGAATTTTGCATCCTATCACTGAATTAGATACGTTAGGTTTTGATCAACAGGAGTCTGAATGCGATGCCAATTAATTATTATACGAACTTTCAAATAAGCACATTAAAAACATTACCTTTAAAAGGCATATTATGAACATTAAATTTTTACTTGGCTTATTTTTTATTAGTCAGAGTTTATTAGTAACAGCGAGTGAGTTGGCTTATGTTACCAACGAGAAAGACGACAATATCTCGGTGATAGATATTGAACAACAAAAAGTGATTAAAGAGATTTCTGTCGGTCAAAGGCCAAGAGGTATTATTTTTAATCACGATCAATCACTTGCTTATATATGCGCTAGTGACTCTGACCGTATTCAAATACTCGATTTAGATACCGAGGAGATAGTGGGTGAATTACCATCAGGCGAAGACCCTGAAACAATTGCGCTTCATCCTAACGGTAGAATTATTTATACCTCAAATGAAGACGATGCTATTTTAACGGTAATAGACATTGCCACTAGCGAAGTTATTACTCAAATCGATGTTGGGGTTGAACCGGAAGGTCTAGCAGTAAGCCCTGATGGTAAGCTTGTTGTAGTTACTTCAGAAACAACCAATATGGTGCATTGGATAGACACAAAAACCAATAAAATAATTGCCAATACGTTAGTCGGTGCAAGGCCTAGATCGGCTCAGTTTACTCAAAATAATAAACTTTTATGGGTAAGCTCTGAAATTGGTGGTGCGGTCGTCGTTATTGACGTTGCCAGTAAAAAAATAATTAAAGAGTTTACGTTTAACATTCGTGGTATTCATCGAGATAGAGTTCAACCCGTCGGAATAGAGTTAAGCCTCAATGGCCATTATGCTTTTGTTGCCTTGGGGCCAGCAAACCATGTGGCTGTAATTAACAGAAAAACCATGGAGATTGAAAAATATTTATTAGTTGGCCGCCGAGTTTGGCAATTAGCATTAACTCAGGATCAAAGCCAACTGCTTACGACCAATGGTATTAGTGGTGATGTCTCTATTATTGATGTCAATAAAATGAAAGTAACAAAATCAATAAAAGTAGGTCGTTACCCCTGGGGTGTCGCTATTAGACACAGTAAATAATAAGTGAAGGAGTAATAGTATGGGCATAGTGATCAACGATTTATCTTTCGCTTATGGAAAAAAAACAGCGCTTAATAAAGTAAACCTATCGTTAACCACAGGGTTTAACGTGTTATTAGGCCCAAATGGTGCTGGTAAAAGTACATTGTTTTCATTATTAACAGGGCTGACACAAACGGTTCATGGCACCATTAACATTAACGAAAAGGATTTGAGTCATAATAAATCACAAATAATGTCTCAAATGGGCGTTGTTTTTCAACAAAGTACCTTAGATTTAGATTTATCAGTAAAACAAAACCTGCTTTATTATGCTTCTTTACATGGCATAGCCCCGAGAAAAGCACTGATCAATATTGAACTTATTTTATCTCAATTAAGTTTAACTGAACGTTTACACGATAAAGTAAGAACGTTAAATGGTGGCCATAGACGGCGTGTAGAAATTGCCCGCGCACTCATTCATCAACCTAAAGTGTTATTACTTGATGAACCTACCGTTGGTTTAGATGTTGAGAGCCGTTTATTAATTATTTCATATGTACGTAACCTGTGTACCGAACTTGGGATTTGTGTCTTGTGGACCACCCATTTAATGGACGAAGTAGAGCAAAGCGATCAACTGATTATTATCAACAAAGGTGAAATTCAAGCACACAACCAAAGCAGTTTATTGTGTGAACAATATAACGTAGATGATATTTACCAACTGTACTTTGCTTTAACCAAAAATGCGGAGGCAGTATGACCTTAAATAATTATTTTTATTGCTGCGTTGGCATTGTAAAACGTGAAACGTCACGATTTTTTCAACAACGTTCACGTTTATTTAGTGCCTTGGTTAGGCCCCTATTATGGCTAATTGTTTTTGCTGCAGGCTTTAGGGCTGCCTTAGGTGTTTCTATCATGGAACCTTATGGCACTTATATTACCTACCAAGAATATATCATTCCCGGTTTATGTTGCATGATCGTACTATTTAATGGCATGCAAAGCTCACTTTCCATGGTATATGATCGAGAAATGGGCAGTATGAAAGTATTGTTAATGAGCCCGTTACCCATGCCTTTCTTATTATCTTGTAAACTAATTGCCATTGCTTTTTTATCGTTAATGCAAGTGTATGTTTTTTTACTTTGTGCACAACTGGTTGATGTTGATATATCACTGTTGGGTTACTTAACAGCAGTACCCGCCGTTTTTCTTATTGCTTTTTTCTTAGGTGCTTTAGGTTTACTGTTATCGAGTTTGATCAAACAATTAGAAAATTTTGCAGGGGTAATGAACTTTGTTATTTTCCCCATGTTCTTTCTTTCAAGTGCTTTATATCCCTTGTGGAAAATGCAAGAAGCCAGTATTTGGATCTATTGGCTTTGTCAGTACAATCCCTTTACCTATTGTGTTGAGTTATTGCGATTTGCACTCTTTGGACAATTCAACTTAACGGCTTTTAGCATAGTATTAAGCGCCACTCTAATAACCGCCATTTTAGCACTGATTAGTTTTAGTCCTAAATTTAGTCAAAAAAGATAAATGTTAACTCATAGGTATCAATAAATGTTATCACTCTACCCTGCCATTGAGCCTTTTAAACATTATCACCTAAACGTCACTAATGAGGCGCTATCTGGCGCACTGATGGATGATGAATTAACGGTAGAACATCACATTTATATAGAGCAATGTGGAAACCCTTTAGGTATCCCTGTGGTATTTTTACATGGGGGACCGGGATCTGGGTGTCGCCCATCACATCGATGCTTTTTTAACCCAAAGCTCTATCATATTATATTGTTTGATCAACGAGGTTGTGGACGATCTCGCCCTTATGGCGCTTTAACACAAAATACAACAGCACATATAATTCAAGATATAGAGTTCATACGCCAACATATTGGCATTAAAAAATGGTTAGTTTTTGGTGGTTCTTGGGGAGCTACACTAGGTTTATATTATGCGCACCACTTTACTGAGCAGGTCTCAGGCTTAATATTACGAGGCATTTTTCTTGCTCGACCACAAGATATTGATTGGGTTTATAGCGAAAATGGCGCGAATAAATTTTTTCCTGAGGCGTGGAATAACTTAATTAAAAACTTACCGCTACTCAAACAATCTCAGCCCTTATCTGCCATCTATCAGCAGCTCACCAGTAATGACATTAAGGTATCAGATGATATTTTTAATAAATTACAACACTGGGAAGCGAGTCTTGTCTATTGGCAAGAGACATTAAGTGTTGAAGAACACTCAATCGATGGTTCCAAAAATGAATACGATAAAGTCCCCTCAATTATTCAACTGTATTATTCAATGAATCAATGTTTTATTACCCAAGAGCCTTTACTTGAACTTATCGATACTATTCGACACATACCAACAAAAATAATTCATGGACGCTATGACATGGTGTGTCCTCTTGCACAAGCATGG
Organism: uncultured Colwellia sp.; assembly: GCA_913058145.1. GTDB lineage: Bacteria > Pseudomonadota > Gammaproteobacteria > Enterobacterales > Alteromonadaceae > Colwellia. The sequence goes on along the minus strand of CAJXQM010000009.1, from coordinate 85,361 downwards.
CAATTAAAACAGCACTGGCCTGAAGCTGAATTATCAATCATTGAAATGGCAGGACATGTCGCTAATGAACCCAAAATAATTAATGCTTTAGTAAAGGCAACTGACAATTTTGCTACGCTATGTTAACTAAAATGTCTCTAATACAAACTATTTTTAGTTTCACTGATTTTATAAAATAAGTTATTATACAGGATCATTAGGTGCGCAGAGGTTTTAGTGACAAAAATAGAAAGTGGTGAGCAATATTTTGAAGGCTCTTTCAATAAACAAGTAGTTCAATCTTTGGAAATTATTGACTCAGAGTTTGAAGATTGTGAATTCAATGACTGTGACTTCTTATCCGCTATTTTTGAAGGATGTAAATTTTTAAATTGCTCTTTTACTAGGTGTAATCTGAGCTTAATTAAAATCCCAAACTCACGTTTTTTTGAAGTGGAATTTGTAGATTGTAAATTAGTCGGTATTGACTGGACAAGAGCATACTGGCCTACTTATTACATTGATTCAGAACTTAAGTTTAGTCGATGCATCCTTAACGATTCTTCGTTTTTTAGCTTGACGTTGAATGAATTAACATTAGATGGGTGTAAACTACATGAAGTAGACTTCAGAGAAGGTGATTTCTCAAATTCATCAATGCTTAATTCTGATTTTACAAATAGTTTATTCATGAAAACAAATTTACAAAATGTAGATTTTACTGAATCATACAATTTTGCTATCAATATTTTGGAAAATAAAATATCGAAAGCAAAATTTTCACGTTTAGACGCATTAAGCTTGTTAGATTCTTTAAATATTGAGTTAGTCGATTAGCGCCTATAAGAAAATAAAAAAACACGTACCATTTACTACATTTCGCTTTGATTTTTATTACTTTAGTGTGTGATTTTAGCCAACAATTTTTAGCCACATAGTCCGGCATTCCAATCAGGTAATTTAGTTATGCATCCTATTTTTATTTTTTTAATCTTGTTTTATTTAGTTGCTTTTGTTTATGACAAAACAATTGATAAGGAGATTAACCGTAATAAAATATTAGCGACAAAGTTAATCGATTTTAAATTTTTTAATTCATTTCAATCACGACCTAAAGCTCTCTATTCAGCCTTAAGCTTTCAGTTTTTTGGCGTCTCGATTAGTTTAAATATTATTGGTAGTGTATTTTCTTTAATGATGTATTTCGGTTTGATATCTGGTATTTACTTTCTAGCTCAATAGTTCGGTGATTATTCACCTAACCATTTATTTGGAAAGTATGAAGCTATATCAACCTTTAGATGACGAGGAAATATCAAGAACTATCTATCAATTTTTTGCAAACATCAAGTCATTAAATAACACTCATAAATTCTACTGCAACGCTTACGCACTAGATTTATATTGTCTACAATAACGTACTTTTATTTACATCAGGTGACCAATATGAACGACACTACATCGCTACCCGCTATACCAAACCGTCTTTCGGGTAATTCCCGTAGCCCTTATCATCTAGCAGAAATTTTCGAACACAACATTGGCATTCGACTAAACGGCAAAGAGCGTAACGATGTTGAGGAATATTGTATCAGTGAAGGTTGGGTAAAAATCGCTTCTCCTAAGGCATTAGACCGTCGGGGGCAACCACTTCTGATTACGTTAAAAGGAACTGTTGAAGCTTATTATAGTTAAGTTGATTTCTACGCCAATTACTATAATGCGCTATGTTAATGACAGGTAAGTTTGTTTTTCCTGTGGAGAAAAATGGCACCTATTGATGCTATATATCCATGATAGACCGAATAAAAAGGGGTTCCTCTTAAAGATTGGCTATCCCTGAGCAATTCGGCATAACGTTCCTGCGGAATGTTCATTTCTTATTGCAACCATTGACCTTTGATAAATAGTTCTTTTCTATTTATCAAAGGGATGTCGGTTTTCAAATTCGAGCTCGAGTAATTTATCTAACTCTTCTCGTAATTTAAGTGCTGTAGGCATGTATTGAGCACCAGGACACCTTTCAACAAGTGGATTAAGACAGCATTAGCCCTAACCTTTGCCCACTGTACAATAAAAAGTAATCATTGCTGGCATTTCTCTTCTTGTGATTCACACAAAAGTGGTTGGTGCAGTGATCAAGTAATACAGTTTCCCAAAACGTTATTGAAAAAAAAACCAAAGTCCTCTACATTAGAAGTATGTATATGAAAAAATATGCTTTACTTCATACTTAATTAAATTGGTATCAGTATTATTAAACTTGATTACTTATTTTTAGATGATCATAAAACCTCTCAGCTGCGAAGTCTAAGAGCACAGAGCGTACTTAAAAAGTACATTCCCAATCGATTATAATTTATTCATGCCTGCGCCCCATGTTTTTCCATCTAAAGTAGGATGTTTTATTAAATGAAAATTAAATATAGTAAAAGGGTGCTTAGTAGAAGGTAAGCAATACAGTAAATCATTATTATTAACCAGCGAGGAATATATTATGTGGATTAAACCAAACTTCGAAGAAATGCGTTTAGGCTTTGAAGTAACTCTATACATCAGTAATCGTTAATTTTTTTATCATTAAAAATAAATTAATAAGCATAAATTACCTCAGTTATAATCAATGCCTAACATGCTGAGGTAATTATACCCATAAAACTAACTAAGTGATCTTTCTAAATAGTCTAAATCGCCAATATCATTGTAGCTTTAAATCCCAATAGCTAGCTATTGCACTATCAAGTGACTTGTTTTTGAACATTTATTCCTATTAAAATTTATTCCATTAATCCATGATTTTATTTAATTGGTATTAGTTGTCACTCGTTAATTTCTTACTTCCCCTTTGTCTTGATTTTGAGGCACATATCCTGATTTCGAGGCACCATATGAAAATTTTAGTTCTAGGCTCAGCTGCAGGTGGCGGATTTCCTCAATGGAATTGTCACTGCGCAAATTGTAAAGGCTTACGTGACGGTACAATAAAAGCCACAGCACGCACTCAGTCATCCATTGCCGTCAGCCCTAATGGAAAAGATTGGGTATTGATCAACGCATCTCCCGATATTCGTGAACAAATCAATAACTCTCCACAACTTTGGCCTGAACAAGGGTGTCGCGGCACTAATATTCGTGCAGCAATTTTAACTGACAGCCAAATAGATCATACCACCGGGCTATTGACCCTTCGTGAAGGGCTTCCACTTGATGTGTATTGCAGTGATGTTGTCTATGAAGATTTATCAACCGCTTACCCATTATTTAATTTGCTTGAACATTGGCATGGTGGACTCAACTTTACCAAAATTGATACTGAACAAAAACCGCCATTTGGTGTTGATGGTGTTGACGGAATAGAATTTGTTCCTGTTATTATTGAATCAAATGCTCCCCCTTATTCACGCTATCGCGATAAAGTAGTGGCAGGGAATAATATCGGGTTAAAAATCATTGATAAAAGTACCGGTAAGTATTTATTTTATTTACCAGGCATTGTTGAAAGTACGCCAGAAGTTGAGCATATTTTGTCCAAAGCAAGTTGCGTACTTATTGACGGTACCTTATGGCTAGACGATGAAATGATTGCTCAAGGTGTTGGGACTAAATTAGGCTCAGAGATGGGTCATATGCCGGTCAATGGCGACTATGGTACGGTCGCGCTATTGAACAAATTTACAATAGATAGAAAAATTCTTATACATATTAATAACACTAATCCCATTTTAAATGAAGAATCTCCTCAGCATCAATTTGTTTTAGACAATGGTGTAGAAATAGCCACTGATGGCATGGAAATAACCATTTAATCTCACTTATAGGATGCATTTTATGCAAGCTTGGACCAGAGAGCAGTTTGAACAGAAACTTAAAGACAAAGGTCAGCTATACCATATTCACCACCCTTTCCATATTGCGATGCATAAAGGTGAATGTAGCAAAGAAGAAATCAGAGGTTGGGTTGCTAATCGTTTTTATTATCAAGTAAATATACCAATTAAAGATGCGGCCATTATGGCGAATTGCCGCGACATAGAAACAAGGCGATTATGGGTTCAACGTATTCTAGATCACGATGGCTGTGTCGGTGAAAAAACATTAGGCGGTATTGAAGCTTGGCTACGTTTAGGTGAAGCGGTTGGCTTAGACAGACAAGACTTATTAGATGAAAAATTTGTTCTCCCTGGTGTCCGTTTTGCCGTAGATGCTTACGTTAACTTTGCTCGCAGAGCTAATTGGCAACAAGCAGCCTGCTCATCATTAACAGAAATGTTTGCACCTGAAATACATCAAAGCCGTCTTAGTAGCTGGCCACAAAATTACCCGTGGATCAAATCGGAAGGATTAGGATATTTTCAACAGCGTTTATCGCAAGCCCGTCGTGATGTAGAGCATGGTTTGCAAATAACCTTAGATCATTTTACTAGCCGTGAAGCCCAAGAAGAAGCCTTAAATCTTTTGCAATTTAAACTGGATATTCTTTGGAGCATGTTAGACTCAATGACATTGGCCTATCAACAAGGTAGAGCCCCTTATCAAGCTATACTCGGCCAAGACGCAATTAATAACCCTATTTACCACAAAGGACTATTTAAGTGAGCACACCAACAGCAGCGTCAACAATAAGCCCAACAATGACACCATTACTTAACCCGATGTTCCGCTTTCAGTGGGAAAAAGCACAAGACTGCTTTGTACTATTATTTCCAGAAGGCATGGTTAAACTCAATGGCGGTGCTGGCGAAATTATGCAGCTTATTGATGGCAATAAAAACGTAGAGCAAATTACTGACTCACTACAAAGTAAATTCCCAGATGCTGGTAATTTAGCGCCTGATGTAAATGAATTTATCACCACAGCAATTGAAAAGAAGTGGCTTTATCATGACTAATCAACACGTAACCGACATATCAAAGCAAGACTCCAGCGCCATCGTTGGTCCACCACTTTGGCTACTCGCGGAATTAACTTATGATTGTCCATTACATTGTCCTTATTGCTCAAACCCTACGCAATTAACCGAAACAAAAAACGAGTTGACCACACAGCAATGGTGTGAGGTATTTAGCGAAGCAAGAGACATGGGTGCGGTACAACTGGGTTTTTCTGGTGGTGAACCTTTATTACGCAAAGATTTAGAAGAACTGGTTAAGCATTCTAGAGGATTAGGTTTTTATACCAATTTAATTACCTCTGGTATCGGTTTAACCGAAAAACGTATCGCTAAATTGAAAGAAGCAGGTTTAGATCATATTCAAATAAGTTTTCAAGGCGCTGATCCTGAATTAAATGATGCCATCGCAGGTCGTGGTAATGCCTACCAACAAAAATTCAACATGGCAAAATCGGTTAAAGCCCAAGGTTATCCGATGGTGCTTAACTTTGTTTTATCCAAACAAAATCTCGATCAAATAGCGGATATTATGCGACTGAGCTGTGAGCTTGAAGCTGATTATGTTGAGTTAGCAACCGCACAATATTATGGTTGGGCGTATAAAAACCGTGATCATTTATTACCGTCGCGAGAGCAGCTAGTTGAAGCAGAACGAATTGTTAATGAATTTAGAGATGAACAACAAGGCAAAGGGCCACATTTTATTTTTGTAACGCCTGATTATTTTGAAACTCGTCCAAAAGCGTGTATGAATGGCTGGGGATCGACCTTTTTAACTGTCACGCCAGATGGCTCAGCTTTGCCTTGCCACAGTGCAAAAATGCTACCATTGACTTTTCCAAACGTGAAAGATAAATCAATTGCTGATATATGGCAGAAAGATTTTTCTTTTGATTACTTTCGCGGTGATGATTGGATGCCACAACCGTGTAAAGGTTGTGATGAAAAAGAAAAAGACTTTGGCGGTTGTCGTTGTCAGGCCTTTATGATGACTGGCGACATGCATAAAACAGATCCCGTCTGTAGTAAATCAGAAGATCACCATTTAGTTCAACAAGCCATTGCAAGTGCAACTAATCCAACAAAAGAAATCGTCATGCGTGTGAACGAGAAAGCAATGAAGCATGCTAAAAATGCCAAGTTAAACATTGCACGTATAAAAGTATGATATTGCCTTCACTATTGACAAAAGATATTTATCGCCACAAAAATGGTTTGAAACATATAAATATTGTCAATAGTGAGGGTTTTAGCGCACTTTTTGTCGTTAATACCCCCATATTTGATAATAGTGGTGTTGCTCATGGCGTTGAACATATGGTTTTTCGTCGTAGTGCTGCGTTTCCAAAACCAGAAACCTTATTTCAACTCACCTCACTAACAGATGCAAAAATTAATGCCTCAACGTTTGCTGACACGACTTATTTTCATTGCCACAGTCAGTGCTACCATACCTTTATTTTGGTTATTAGATACTTACTTAATGGCTTATTTAATCCGATTTTCGATGCTGAGGATTTACGGTGTGAAATTCATGATGGCCATGATAAAGGTGTTATTTATCATGAATTGATTGGCATAGAGCAAGCGGAACAAAAAAGTACGGAAGAAAAAGACAAAAAGAGTTTTTGCTATGGTGGCATCAGTACGTCTATTGGTAAATTATCACTTAACGACTTAATCACTTTTCATCAACGTTTTTACCACGAAAATAATATAACCTTGCTTACCTCGAACGCTGATATAAAACAAATAGCAAACTTACTTACCTTATTACCAAAACAAACTAATCAATCTCAACAGATAAAAGTAGATGTAGATAAACACATAAAAAAATCACAAGTTTATGACAGTAACGAGCATAAAAAAAAGTATCCCCAAGCAATCAACAAGCTTATGACACTCTATCATTTATTGCTGAATGACCCTGACTATCAAAAAATGTATGATTACACAGAAATTGAGAGCGCTAACAAACCATTAGTAATTGATACAGAAAATTTATCCCCAAGTCACTTAATATCTCCTTTAATTACCTTATCGAATAGGCTTATAAAAGACGCGAAAAACGATAGAGGTATAAAAAAATCTGCAAGTAAACCGTCACTACCCCATTTGTTCACTACGCTATACCAGCAAGCCAAAAAGTCATTAACTAGTAATGAGTTAAATCATCAAAGAAATCAGGCCTGCGCATGTGATCAACATAATGCGTTATGGCTAGTAAATATAGGGGATACTGAACAAGAAATAGCGAATATTACGAGCTATATTATTAGTGCATATCCAATGTTTTTAGCTCCTCGTTATCAAGGTCTTTGCTACGCAACTCAAGCATTAACCATTGAAAATTCTGCTTATCTCGCTATATATAGTGCTTTTGATGTTAACTCCGACACTCGATTAAAAGAAGTTAACCTTTGTTTATTGAGATTAAGTCAAGATAATAGCTTTATTAATACGAGCTTAGCACTTGCTAAAATTAAATATTGCCAAACGTACCAAGTTAATAATAGCCAAGTAATAAACATAACCTCCACTCATATAGCTAACTACCTGCAAATCCTAGCCAATAGCCCCCATCCTAAAGTATGAGTTTTTTTATGCCAAGGGAGCATGGTTTACCTTGCTCATAAGACCCTATTATACCCATAGACAATTACTGTTTAACTAATGACGCGATAATAATATAAACTCGGTTAAAAGGATAATATCCTGGCGGGTTTAACATACAAATGAGGTGAATTATGATCTACGCAAATCCAGGAAGTGCAAATTCTGTTGTTACATTTAAATCAAGATATGAAAATTTTATCGGCGGTCAATGGGTTGCTCCGGTCAAAGGAAATTATTTTACCAACACGACACCCGTAACAGGTGAAGTAATTTGTGAAATTCCACGTTCAAGTGCTGAAGATATTGAATTAGCACTTGATGCTGCTCATGCAGCAAAAGTGGCCTGGGGAAAAACCTCAGTGCAAGAACGCTCAAACATATTATTAAAAATTGCCGACCGTATTGAAGCTAATCTTGAATTAATAGCTGTCGCTGAAACATGGGATAATGGTAAACCAGTACGTGAAACTCTTAATGCTGACATCCCGTTAACGGTTGATCATTTCCGCTATTATGCTGGTTGTATCCGTGCGCAAGAAGGTACCCTTTCACAAATAGATGACGATACAGTTGCTTATCACTTCCATGAGCCTATTGGTGTTGTTGGTCAAATAATTCCGTGGAACTTTCCTATGCTAATGGCAGCATGGAAATTAGCCCCGGCACTTGCCGCTGGTAACTGTATTATTCTTAAGCCTGCTGAGCAAACACCTGCAAGTATTCTTATATTTATGGAGTTAATTGCTGACTTATTACCTGCTGGTGTTTTGAACATTGTAAATGGTTATGGTAAAGAAGCAGGTGAAGCACTAGCCACTAGTACACGTATTGGCAAAATTGCTTTCACTGGTTCAACACCTGTTGGCCAACACATTTTGAAATGTGCTGCAGAAAACTTAATTCCATCTACTGTAGAACTTGGCGGTAAATCACCAAACATTTTCTTTAGTGATATCATGAATCAAGAAGATGACTACATAGACAAATGTGCTGAAGGTTTCGCATTAGGTTTCTTTAACCAAGGTGAAGTATGTACATGTCCTTCTCGTGCACTAGTTCAAGAAGATATTTTTGAAGAGTTCATGGAAAAGGTACTTGAAAAAACCAAAAACATCGTCCGAGGTAATCCACTTGATGTTAACACTATGGTTGGCGCACAAGCGTCTAAAGAACAATTTGATAAAATTCAAGGTTATCTACAAATAGGCAAAAATGAAGGTGCAACAGTACTTTCTGGTGGTAGCGCTGAAGAATTAGACGGTCCACTAGGAACGGGTTACTACATACAACCTACTATTTTGAAAGGTAATAACTCAATGCGAGTTTTCCAAGAAGAAATTTTTGGTCCTGTTATCTCTGTGACTACCTTTAAAGATGCCGAAGAAGCACTGGAAATAGCTAACGATACTGCCTTTGGTTTAGGTGCCGGTGTTTGGACACGTGATGCTAACCTTGCTCACCGTATGGGTCGTGGTATTGAATCGGGTCGTGTTTGGACTAACTGTTACCATTTATACCCTGCTCATGCTGCATTTGGTGGTTATAAAAAATCAGGCATTGGTCGTGAAACGCATAAAATGATGCTTGACCATTACCAACAGACTAAAAACCTATTAGTGAGCTATAGCACTAGCCCATTAGGTTTCTTTTAAATAGTTAATGACTTAAATAGCCCTTCACTTTCCCTTGAAGGGCTATTTAACTATTAGGAGTCTAATATGCACATGGTTACTTTATTACGGCTCCATTTTTATTTTCTGTTATTATTCTTTTGTATTTCTCTAAAACCCACCTTTGCTTTTGAAAATTCTAACTCTTTTAAAAATAGTGATGTAACGGCTATTCCTTCAGAGATAGCGGCGATATTTCCTAGTGCTACACGTATTGGACAAACTGACACCGACTTAGCAACAACCCCCGTATACCAGCTTAGCCAATTACTAGGTTATGTTTTTAAATCTGATGATTTCACTGATTTTATTGGTTTTTCTGGTCAAACAATTAATATATTAATTGGTATTGATATCAATGGCGTATTCGCAGGTTTTAACGTACTCAATCATCATGAGCCTATTTTTTTACATGGGCTTGGCGAACAGCCTATGTTTGACTTTATCAACCAATATAAAGGGCATTCTATAAAAGAGCGCTATATTATTAATGCTCAGGACGACAGTACTCCAGGGATGACTAACTTTGATGGCGTAACAAGGGCGACTGTCTCAGTAATGGTGATTAACGACACAATTATTGCTTCTGCCTTACAAGTCGCCAGGGCTAAGCTAGAAGGCTTTGCCGCTGCTGCAACGGTAAAAATTGACACCGATTTTTTCCAAAAACTCAGTTTTAAACAGCTAGAAGAACAAGGCCATATATCCCATTGGAAAATAAGTACGAAGCAAAGTATAAACTTTGCTGCAGACGTCTCAAATGAATTAGTCAGTGTGATTGGTGAATTATCGCAAGGGCGTGAGGGTAGTAACTTTGTTGAATTATATTTCGCCTTTGTTAACATTCCTATTATTGGTAAAAACCTCTTAGGAGAAGCTGAGTATCAACGATTACTAGAGAGCCTAAAACCCGGTGAACATGCCTTAATGGTGTTTAATCGTGGTACCTACGCTTATGTCAGTGAAAATTTCATTCCACAAACAGTACCCGCACGTTTAAGTATTGTTCAAGGCGAGTTTCCAGTAGACATTCGTGATATTGATTTTTATAGCTACTATGATCCTTCGTTCAATGTAGAAATGCCAGACATTGACCAACAAAATATATTCAGAATAAAATCTCAATCAGGGTTTGAAATAAGTCGACCTTTTGAAATATCACTCGCTGTCAACTATAGTCAGTCATTCTTGAGTACAAAACAATATCAATTCACCACAGATCAGGTGTTACCTGAAAAATTATTTTACACACCCGAAGTGGTAATAGAAAAGAAACAACCTTTATGGGTAAGAATATGGCTTAGCCGTACTGTTGAAATAGCAGTACTATCACTATACCTAATTATTTTATCCTTACTTTTTTTGAAACAAAAGCAACTTGCTAGCCATGTAAATGCTACCCATAGAATACGTTTTACTATGCTTATATTTACTATATTTTACATCGGTTACTACACCCAAGGTCAACTCTCTGTTGTGAATATTTATACGATATTATTGTCGTTAGCTAATGGATTTAGGCTAGAAGTGTTTTTATTAGACCCCGTTATTTTCATTCTGTGGGTATTTGTATTCATTAGTTTATTTATTTTCGGACGAGGTCTATTTTGCGGTTGGCTATGCCCTTTTGGTGCCCTTCAAGAAATGATGGGATTGTTAGCAAAAAAACTCAGTATCAGACAAATAAAAATATCTCCAAAGCATCATAAACAAGCACAAAAAATTAAATACATTATTTTATTTATCTTGGTTGGTACCTCATTTTATTCTCTTTCTTTAGCCGAAAAACTTGCTGAAGTTGAGCCTTTTAAAACGAGTATCACGTTAAATTTTGTTCGCTATTGGCCTTTTGTTCTTTATTCTGTTCTTTTATTAGTATTAAGTTTAAAAATTCACAAATTCTATTGTCGTTACCTTTGCCCTTTAGGTGCAGGATTAGCCATTATTGGTCGTTTCCCCCTACTAAAATGGTTAACAAGACGAAAAGAATGTGGAAGTCCTTGTCAATTATGTCGTAACAAAAAATGTGATATAGACGCTATCAACCAAGATGGTTCAATTGATTATGGTGAATGTATACAATGTTTAGAGTGCTTGGTTACTATTGAAAACCCTAAATTATGTGTTGTCAATAAATACAGTGATCGACCGATTAAAATTAAAAAAGTTAGCTAACAACTATTCAATACGTGATTTATGGCAATAGTGATGACTAAACACTATTCGAACACCATTAAAATTTGTCAGAGGGAGATTTAACGCTTGGTCTAAATTCCCTAATATAGCGCTAAGTTGGTTAATTCCAGCTAAATCATGTCTTTTCAAGTGGCGTGGGTATATACCCGATCCACTTCGACGTGTGCTGCTAAATCCCATTGTTTTTTACAGTAGACTTTCATGCTAAAAGACCATTAAAATGACTTTCCTTGTCAATAGTAAATTTTTCTGATTAATTTGCGTAGGCATGTAAAAATTTAACCCTATTAGGCCGATTCATGACAAATATAAAAACAATAGTTGCGGTTAGTAAATCAATTGATGCCTTAAAAGCCAGTAAAGAACTACAGCAACAATTAAATCACCCTGATATAGATTTTGTACTTTTTTACTGCTCTGCTGTCTATCAGTTAGACGAGTTAGCGGCAGCAATGACAAAATACTTTAAAAATATTGATGTTGTCGGCTGTACCACGGCAGGTGAATTTACCCGTGATGGCTGCGAACAAAAATCTATTGTAGCTATCGGTTTTTCTTCAAAATATTTTACTATCAATGCTAAGCAGATAGAGTCTATGGCCAACTTTGATATTGTTGATGCACAAAACACTATTAATGAACTCACTGAAAAGTGCCGTTTAAAAGAGTTTGCACCAATAAAAGAGAATAGTTTTCTACTGACATTGATCGATGGATTATCAACAAAAGAAGAGCAGTTCTTACAAGCATTAAATTCTGCTACCGGTGGTATTCCACATTTTGGTGGCTCAGCTGGTGATGATGTTAATTTAGCCAACACCCACGTTTTTTATCAAAATAAATTTCATCAACAGGCTGCTATTGTCATTTTAATCAATACTAAATGCCCATTTGAAGTATTTAATTGTAACCATATCAAATGCCCTACCGAAAAATTAGTCGTCACTGAAGCAAGTATTGACAACAGAACGGTATACGAACTCAATGCCATGCCCGCGGCAATTGAATACGCTAAATTACTCAATATAGATATAAACGACTTAACACCCGAAGTTTTTTCACTACACCCCTTGGCGGTAAAAGTTGGCGGGCAATACTACATTCGTTCTATCCAAAAGGTCAATGTAGACGATTTAAGTTTAACTTTTTATTGTGCTATTGATGTAGGTATTGTGCTCACTGCCGTTGATATGGATGATATTTTTAATTCATTAAATACGAAACTAGAAAATATTACACAACGCTTTGGAAAACCTGAACTAGTACTTGCTTGCGACTGTTTTTTACGTCGTATTGAAATTGAACAAAAAGAATTACGTGAACAAGCAAAATCCTTGTATGCCAAATATAACATTGCAGGCTTTAACAGTTATGGTGAACATATTAATGGCATTCACTTAAACCAAACTTTTGCAGGGGTTTTTATTGCAGGAAATGAGTTCAAAGAGGATAGCGTTAATGAATGACACCTGTAATGAAGACTCATTAGTTGAACAAATAGCCCAACTAACAGAGCAAAATCGTAAATTAAAAAAAATCAACCATGCCCTAATGGAGCGAGTAGAAAATCATGGCAATCATTTTGCCCCTTATGACGCCTTCGAAAATTCAGTCTATTTAGCTGAACAGGTAAGAGAAAAAACTCAAGAATTAAAAATCACGTTAGCTGAATTAGAACACAGTAACCGAGCATTAACACAAGCAAATAACAACGCTAACCTATTTAAACAACGATTTATTGATGCAATTGAAAGTATATCTGAATCGTTTGTTTTACTTGATAGTGATGGTAGGATTATACTACAAAACAGTAATTTTTCTTCTTTTTGGAATAGTTTAGGTCTTTCTACTGGGGTCGGTGTAAACCTTAAAGATTTAAAAGACAGAGCAAAAACCCGTGGTATTATTCGCCATGTTCACCCCGGTGACGCCAATAATAGTAATCCCATCTATAAATTATCAAATGGTCGGTGGTTTCAATTAAATGAACGCCGCACTATGGAAGGTGGTTGGGTAATGCTTTACAGCGACATTACGGCGTTAAAAACCGCTGAAAATGTCCGCTACGAAAAAGGTATGGCCAACAAGTCCTTCTTGCTACAAAGTTTAGTTGATAACCTTTCTCAAGGTGTGGTGTTAATTAGCAGCCAGCAACAAGTTGAAGTATGGAATAAACGCTTTGCAAAAATAAGTCAACTTTCTCCTATATTGCTCAAAGAAAACCCTTATTTCTCCACTCTAAGTAATTTAACTGAACTTGATCTAAAACCTAAAAAACAACATGCGTCCCATGTACAAACGTTATCAAATGGTACTGTTGTCGAAATAAGAGATCATCACTTAAAAAACGGTAAATTAATTAAAACATACACTGATATTACTGAACAACATCGCTATGCTGAATCATTGAAAAAGAGTGAACGTTGGTTACGCTTAATTACAGATAACGTACCCGCGATGATTGCGTACGTGGGTGCAGATCTTAAGTTTCAATTTACTAACCAAGTTTACCTAAATTGGTATGGTCATTCTGCCTCAGAACTTTATGGTTTAGAAGATCACCAAAACCGCACTAATTTTGATTTCAGTCAAGTTAAACGATATGTCAGTAAAGCACTTTCGGGAGAAAGTGTTAGTTTTGAAACCGAAGAAAAAAATCTGGCTGGCGATCTTTGTTATTTATTAAAGTCCTATGTACCCAATATTGATATAAAAGGTCAAGTGCTAGGTTTCTTTGTGCTAATACGGGATGTTACCGCCCGTCAACAAAACGCTTTAGCTCTTCAAAAAGCACATGATTTACTAGAAGTTCATGTACAAGAACGTACGTCTGAATTACAGACAGAAATTGAAGGTCATCGTCAAGCACAAGTGAGTTTAGTAAAAGCCATCAAAGAAGCAGACCAAGCAAACATATCTAAAACAAAGTTTCTTGCCGCCGTTAGCCACGATTTATTGCAACCGTTAAATGCTGCGCAATTATTTAATAGTTCTCTAGCAGACCAAATACTCAACACAAATTTAGAGCCTATTGTTAACTCTGTTGACGCTTCACTCAGTGATTTAGAAAACTTAATTTGTTCCTTAGTCGATATATCCAAGCTTGATGCCGGTGTTGTTCAAGCGGATAAATCTTCTTTTAAACTGGCTGATTTACTTGATAACTTAGCCAATGAATATCAACAACAGGCTCCTCAGTACGAGGTGAGCTTTCATTACGTCACTACCGATATAATAGTGCATAGTGATAGCTTTTTATTAGCTCGGGTATTGCGTAATTTTCTATCTAATGCGTTTAGGTACACAGAAAATGGTAAGGTATTACTCGGTTGTAGAAGACAAGGTGATACTGTTTCTATTGAAGTATGGGACAATGGTGTTGGTATAGCTAAAGAGAAAATCAACGAAATTTTTCAAGAGTTCAAACGACTAAAATCCTCAAAAATAGCCTTTAGAAATGGGTTAGGTTTAGGCTTAGCTATCGTAGATAAAATATCTACGGTACTCAATAATCCAATTAAAGTTAATTCTGTTCAAGGTAAAGGGTCGATGTTTTCAATTCAAGTACCCATAGGACAAATCGATGAGATCTCGGCACAGAATTCTCTTCCTTCCCAAATACTACAAAGCACTATTTTGGCCCAACGCACTATTTGGGTTCTTGATAATGATGCCAATATTTGTGATGGTATGGCACGTTTACTCGGTGGCTGGGATTGTAGCGTGATAACCGCTACCAGCCTTGAACACCTTAAAAATAAAGTTGATATTTATCAAGACCATGCTGACATCTTAATTGTTGATTACCATTTAGATAACGATGAAACAGGTTTTTCTGCTGCTAACGTCATTAATAAAGGGCGAACAATATCAATACCCACATTAATGATCACAGCAGACTACAGTAAATCACTGAAAACCAAAGTTGCGAAGAGAGGTATTTTACTGCTGAATAAACCAGTAAAACCGATGAAACTAAAAACTACCATGCTACATTTATTACGATAAATATCATAAATACATTCTTGCCCTGAAATTAGTTGTAAAGAACTCCTACCTTAGTAGGAGTTCTTTACAACAAACAAGGTTAACCATTTGTTTTGTAAGTTATTATTATAAAGTAGTTTAGTAGAACAACGTCTTTAAAATCTACCATTACTTCATTATTCACGTTATATTACTAGCGAATGGTAAATTTATAACTAAACATAACTAAAATAACTAGAATAACTAGAATAACTAAGGTCGAATAATGAATCGTATTATTGCACTAGCGAGTATGCTGTGTGCCTTTACAGTATCAGCTGAGGGTATTGAAAAAATCAGAGTTATTGGGCAAACACCACTATCAAGTAACATGTCCCAAGAAAAAAACATTATTGGTAGCGCACAGTATGTTGGCGCAGAAGATATCACCCGAGCTCAAGCAACATCGCTAGCGGATCATATAAGAAATCAATTGGTTAGTGTCAATATCAGTGATGTGCAAAACAACCCTTTTCAACCCGATGTTCAATACCGTGGTTTTACCGCTTCACCTTTATTAGGGTTACCGCAAGGGATTTCTGTTTATTTAAACGGTGTCAGATTTAATGAACCCTTTGGCGATACCGTTAACTGGGATCTCATTCCTTTAGCGGCGCTTAATAGTGTTGCCTTATATTCCGGCTCTAATCCAGCATTTGGGCAAAACACCTTAGGCGGTGCCTTGTCACTAAAAACTAAAAATGGTTTTAACTATACTGATAACGAAGTAGACGTTCGCTTTGGTAGCTTTGGTCAACAGCAATATACTATTCAATCCGGTGGTAACAACGGTGACTGGGGCTACTACTTTATTGGTAATAGCTATAAAGAAGACGGTTGGCGTGACTTCTCTAAGAGTGAATTAAAACAAGCATTAGCCTCATTTAGCTATCAAAACGACAATAATTATGTAGAGCTATTACTTGCCGCTAATGATAATACCATGACAGGAAATGGCGCAGCACCTGAAGAGCTAATGGCCATTGAAGGTCGTGAAGCAGTATATACCCACCCAGATCAAACAAATAACGACTATAAAATAATCAGCCTATCGAGTGATTCAATTATAAATGAACAGTTATCTTTTCAAGCGAATGCTTATTATCGCCAAAATAAAATCAATTCCATCAATGGTGATGACAGTGATTATGAAGATTGTGACTTTGGCGCTGGTGAAACCTTATGCGAAGAAGATGAAGAAGACGGCTCATTAACAATGGTTAATTTTGTTGGTTATGATGAAGGCTCGCTATTTAGTGATATTTCTTCTATCGATGCCGATGAAGTTGATGGCACACTAAACGATGGTGCTACTGATAATACTAGTTATGGTTTTGCTACCCAACTGATCCATGTAACAAGCTTTGAGCGCTATGAACAAGAAGTGATTTTTGGTCTAGGAATGGATAAAGCCGATATTAATTTCAATAGCAATACTCAATTCGGCATTCTACATAATGATTCTGCTGAGGATGATCGCTCAGTATCAGCAACAGGTTTTTTTGATAGCGAGTCTCAAGTGCGTTTAGATGTTACCACTGAGCAGCAATATGTTTTTGCCTCTTATTCAATGGCCTTTGACCAAGGACTTACGCTCAATATTGCTGGGCGTTACAATAACAGTCATATCATTATGAATGACATTATTGATGACGGTGAAGGATCTCTAGATGGTAATCATAAGTTTCATCGCTTTAACCCTGCTGTAGGTCTGGATTACCAAATCAATAATGAATTCACTGCTAAGCTTAGCTATAGCGAGTCATCGCGTGTTCCTAGCCCTGCTGAGTTAAGTTGTGCTGATGAAGACGACCCATGTAAATTACCTAATGGCTTTGTTGCAGATCCACCACTTGAACAAGTGGTGGCTAAAACTATTGAAGCGTCATTAGTCTATAATACTGATTCGGTATCAGCCATTGCTACCTTGTTTTCAACTAGAACAATTGATGACATAATTTTCCAACAAGCGGGCTCAACATCTTCTGAAGGATTTTTTGTCAATATTGATAAGATACAACGCCAAGGGCTAGAGTTAGCCTACTCAGTAGCATTTACTGAGGTAACGCTTGGCACAAGCTATAATTATTTAAAGGCGACCTTTGAGTCTCCTTTTATATCCTTTAGCCCAGTAAATCCACGTGGAGCAAATCGCCAAGTTAACCCTGGTGATGTTATTCCTGGTCAGCCACAGCATCAATTTAAACTCCATGCCGATTGGCAAATCAATAACGAGATTAGTGTAGGGACAGAATTATTATATGCATCTGATTCTTATTATCGTGGTGATGAGGCTAATGAGAATAAAAAGATATCTGCCTACTCATTAATTAACCTTTATTTTTCTTACCAAATAACTGAGCAATTTAGATTATCAGCCAAAGTGGATAATCTATTTGATCGCCAATATCAGACTTTTGGCACTTATGGTGAGGCTGATGAAGTGCTAATGGATTTTTACCCCGATATTGACTCGCCCTATTTTGTTGGACCTGCTAGACCTAGATCTTTCTCTGTTAACGTTAATTATAAGTTCTAATAATGAGAAACCATATGCCTCCTATTCGCTTATTACTGCTTATGATACTTTATATGGGCTATATCAATGCGAATGCAGACACCTATACCAATTTACCCAATGTGAGTGTTGGGGTATTAAAATATGGCACAGTTAACTGGGAAATTGACGTAATAAAACATTATCAGTTGGATAAAAAATATAACTTCAATTTACAAGTCATGCCATTAAGCAATAAAAATGCTTCTGCCGTTGCACTGCAAAGTAAAGCAGTTGATATTATTCTAAGTGATTGGTTATGGGTGAATCGCCAACGCTTTAATGGTAAAAACTATACCTTATTTCCCACGTCAATTGCCTCTGGTGGTTTATATGTTAATAGCAACTCTACCGCAAAATCACTACTTGATATCAAACAAGATAAAATTGGCATTGCTGGCGGCTCTGTTGATAAGAATTGGTTATTATTACAAGCGTATGCGCAAAAAAAATATCAGCTAAAACTTAAAGACACTGCTGAAATGGTCTTTGCTACACCGCCCTTATTAAACCGGTTAATGGAAAGAAACAATGTAGATGCGGCAATAAACTTTTGGCATTACAATGCTAGATTAAGTGCTAGTGGCTACAGACTATTAGTAAGTGTGCCACACATGCTCGCCGAACTGGGTATTACCACTAAAGTGCCTTTATTGGGGTGGGTATTTGATCAAACATGGGCAGCTAAGCACAACCAACAACTAACCGGTTTTCTTCTGGCGTCTAATGAAGCTAAAAGATTACTACTCTTGTGTGACCAAGAGTGGCAGCGTATACGCCCATTAACCAAAGCAGAAAATGATGATGTCTTTATGGCCTTAATAAAAGAGTATAGGGCTAGGTTACTGCATCAGTTTGGCACTGAAGAAAGAGAAGCCAGTAAACAAGTATTTACTATTTTAGCACAACAAGGTGGGCGAGATTTAGTAGGTAAAGCAACAACTTTAGCTGATGAAACTTTTTGGCAAACGGATAACGTTAAACTACCTACTTCTAACAACCTGACCAAAGGTTCAGCAAACGGTCAAGCCACAACATGCCCGCTTAAATAGGATGATATACCATTAACAAACACGCTAACGCGCACGTAATAACAAGCCAATTTATCACCTTATTATCGTCAGCCTTTATGTCACCACTCTATGGTAGATTATTAATATTAATCATCTTAGCTAGCACGTGGCAAGGTATCGCTTGGTTAGTGAATAGTTCAGATTTCCCATCATTATTCATTGTGATGGAGAGCTTTATATATCATTTTTTTCACGGTGATATGTTAATCAACCTTAGCGTTACCTTAACTCGGGTATTGATCAGTTTTATCATCGCTATGATATTAGGCGTAATGATTGGCATTTTAATGGGTATCAGTAAACGCCTTAATCAATTATCAGACACCCTACTAATAATCGTCCTTAACATCCCTGCTCTAGTGACTATTTTACTGTGTTACATCTGGTTTGGCTTAGTTGAGTCTGCCGCCATTATGGCCGTCGTCATTAATAAAGTCCCCACCGTGGTCGTGATGATCAGAGAAGGTGCCCGTGTGGTAGATGAGGATTTATTAAACGTCGCCAAAGTATACAAATTATCCTTACGTAAAACCTTTTTTAACGTTTTTTTACCTCAACTTTATCCCTACATAATGGCCTCAGCACGTGCCGGTTTGTCCTTAATATGGAAAATTGTCTTGGTGGTTGAACTGCTTGGGCGTAGTGACGGCGTTGGTTTTGCATTAAATACCTTATTTCAATTTTTTGATATTGCAGGAATTCTCGCTTATACCTTTGCTTTTATTTCCATTGTGTTAGTGATTGAAAACCTCATTTTCAGGCCATTAGACAAATTAATTGCTAGGGGGATCCACCATGATCGCGCTTGATGTTGCCATTAAAGACAAGTACTACGCTAATAGCGATTTAGTGGTATTAAAAGAGATCCAGTTTAGCGTTAAACCCGGTGAGTTCGTTGCTATAATTGGCCCTTCTGGCTCGGGAAAAACCACCTTACTGAATATGATCTCTGGGCTTGAAGAGGCCACAGAACAAACACTATTATGTAACGGTAAACCACTCAATGGCGGCAAAGCATTCCCACTCGGTTACGTTTTTCAACAACCTAGGTTAATGCCTTGGTTAACGGTTAACGAAAACATACAGCTCGTGTTACCGACAACACAAGAAACAATCATTAAAACCTTGTTAGCACAAGTGGGCTTAGCTGGCAAAGGTGACTATTACCCCAAGCAATTATCCGGCGGTATGCAACGACGTGTCGCCATTGCCAGAGCTTTTGCGGTCAATCCTGAGTTGATTTTACTTGATGAGCCTTTTAACTCTCTAGACGCGCCAACGGCATCCACCCTAAGATTACTACTAGCAGACCTATGTAAAAGCCGTGGTAGTACCGTGGTGTTTGTTACACATGACTTAAGTGAAGCGATTAATTTAGCTGACCGTATTATTTTTATGAGTCATTCGCCCAGTTCAATCATTCATCAAACCACGGTTGATTTACCTAAGCCTAGAACGGAGTCAGGCAGCAATGAATTAGCTTGGCAAGCAAAACTAATGAACCAGTACCCTCAAATTCTCTCCGGTAGTCTCTGTACCGATTAAAAAACAGACGGTCTTATCCTTTAGTTTTTCATCCTTTACTTTATTTAATCCTACTTAAGTAGCAAACAAAAGAAGTAATACTAAGGGATGTTTTTTTTCAATATCATTACTAGTAGCCCTTAACCATAGAGTTTTTTATTATTGATGCGATTACAATAATACATCATATAAAACGATGTAATTACAATAAAATCTATAAAACATAAAGGAAATAACACATGACTACCAAATTTAAAATTGCAGCAATCGCCCTTGCCTGTACCACAGCGTTTAATGCAAGCGCCGCGGTTGAATTGTATAATAACGATGGCATGACCTTCAGCGCTGATGGTTTAGTTAACATCTTTTATTCTAGCAGCGATACTGACATAACTGATGCTTCAGGCGATACAACAAACCGTAAACAATCACGTGTTCGTACTGGCTTTTTACCAAGCTACATTGGTTTAAATTCTTCTAACCAAGTGGGTGATTATAAAGTAGCGACGCGTACTTCATTTTGGGTTTCTTTGAGTGATACAGACAATACTCGTGGAGCAGAAGATTTAGGAACAAATACATTAATTGATGTTCGTCAATTTTATGCCACCATAAGTGGTGATTTTGGTGAAGTATTAATTGGTAAAGATTTTGGTTTATTTAACCGCTCTAACATCTTTGGCGATGAACTACTTATTGGTCATGGTCAAACATCGAATACTTGGGGTTTAGTTGATGGTAAAAATGTATCTTTTGGTAATATTTCTACCGGTTACACTTACGCTTTTCCAAAAGCCCAAATTACCTATAGATCACCTGTTGTCAACGGCTTTAAATTAGCGGTTGGTGTAATGGATCCTACTAAATTCAGTGCGGCTACACCGGCTGTAGATGCTGTAGCTGCTACTAATACTACTGATGCTATTGCTGCTATTGCTGCTACTACTGCTTCAGAAGAATCGGCACCACGTTTTGAAGCTGAATTAACCTACAACACGGCATTTGATAATGGCTCATTCACCGCTTGGGTTAACGGTATGTCACAATCAAGTGAACACAACGGTGTTGATAATGATCAATCAGGTACTGGTTACGGCGTTAACGTTAAATCTTCTGGTTTCTCACTAACTGCTTCTGGTTTTAGCGCTGAAGGTGTAGGACATGTTGCAGGTTTAGACACGTTTATTACAAATGACTCTGTTGAAACTGATGGTTACTTAACACAAGCATCTTACACAATGGGCGCTAACCGTTTTGTAGTATCTTACGGTGAATCGACAGTAGATGCCGCTGGTACAGAGACAGTAAGTAGCAACAGCAATATCTCTTATTTCAGAACTGTTATTCCTGGAGTAACCGTGGTACTTGAAGTCAATAAAACTGAAGTAGATAATAATAGTGCTACTGATTTTACAGCAGAAGAGAATAACGTTTTCTCAATTGGTACTGTTGTAACGTTCTAAGTTAGAGCTTTCTCAATATAGATCCTGATATCTTTTGTCTTTTATAAAGGTATAAAAAACGAAAAGGAGCAGGAATAATATTCCTGCTCCTTTTAATTTGAATAAATACAGCGTATTTACCCAATAAGTATTATAGTTATATTCTCTCTGCTAGAATGAATAATTAGAAATATTATAATTTAGAAATATTATAATTTAGAAATGTTAAAGTTAATTTATTTGAATAGGTAATTGCATGTATAAAATTTTAGTCGCTGATGACCACCCTTTATTTAGGGATGCAGTTATAAATATTATTTCTCAAACTTTTCCTGAATCTGAAATTTTTGAATCCAAAGACATTGAATCAACGCTTGCCATTGCAAAAGAAACCAATGATATCGATCTTATTTTGCTCGATTTGAACATGCCTGGTATGTCAGGCCTTGCCGGTTTACTTGATTTACGAAATCATTATCCCACCATTCCCGTCGTTATTATTTCAGCAGAAACTGAAAAACAAGTTATCTTACAAACTATTGCTTACGGCGCTGTAGGTTTTATTGCCAAATCATCCGCAAAAAATATTATCGGTGAAGCACTTGAAAGTATATTTGAAGGTAATGTTTATTTACCAGCAGATATTATTCGTTCACAAACAAGCCTTAATTCCACCAAAGAATTCGAAGTATCACCAGATAAAATGTTTTTATTAACCCGTAGAGAATTAATGGTGTTACAACATTTAACTAAAGGTGAAGCAAATAAACAAATCGCTTTTAACTTAAATATTTCTGAAACGACGGTAAAATCACATGTCTCTTCTATCTTAAAGAAATTAGGCGCATCCAATCGTGTAAAAGTTGTTGTAGGCTGTAGTGGTATAGATTTTAATCAATATTTAAAACGCTAATCATTCAACCTTATGTCAGGCTATTATCCAAGGTTATAACCCCGCTACACTTAATACCTCAATAACAAAACCACCACGATACAAACTACTATTTGTTCTACTTTTTAGCCTTACTTAGGCAAACCGCTAAAGCCAGCCGTTACGTGTTTTAGCTATTACGCTTTAACAAATAAATTGCAATCCCTCTTGCATTGTAGATGGACTCATCACTATTTACCCCTGTTACAGTTTTAATCTTTATTAAAACATCACACTGTCTGTGTGTCTCAATCCCTAGTGTCATTAAAAACCCGCGAAAAAGTCGGTTTTCATAATCAGTCCATTTAGTTTTTTTAAACGTAAAAATTGGTACTTTTTTCTCAAGCCTTGTACAATGTTCGGCATTATTTACACAGTCATTATTATTGTTACGGAAGCCTTATGCTAGCAGCAAACAACATCACTCAACAATTTGGCGCTAAGCCTTTGTTCGAAAACATCTCACAAAAGTTTGGCGGTGGTAATCGTTATGGTTTAATCGGTGCAAATGGTTGTGGTAAATCTACTTTTATGAAAATTTTAGGTAATGATTTAGAGCAAACCTCTGGCAATGTTAGCCTTGATACTGGCGAGCGTTTAGGTAAATTACGCCAAGATCAATTTGCCTTTGAAGAATTTAATGTCATTGATACCGTTATCATGGGGCATACCGAGTTATGGGCGGTAAAAGAAGAACGTGACCGTATTTATGCTTTACCAGAGATGAGTGAAGCTGATGGCATGAAAGTTGGCGATTTAGAGTCTGAATATGCTGAAATGGACGGTTATTCTGCAGAGAGTCGCGCCGGTGAGTTATTAATGGGTGTGGGTATCCCTGTTGAGCAGCACTACGGTTTAATGACCGAAATAGCGCCTGGTTTTAAATTACGTATTCTACTGGCTCAAGCTTTATTCTCAAATCCAGATATTTTATTACTTGATGAGCCTACCAACAACTTGGACATTCACACTATTCAATGGTTAGAAGACACCTTGAATGAGCGTGATTCAACCATGATAATCATCTCGCATGATAGACATTTTTTAAACAGTGTTTGTACACACATGGCTGATTTAGATTACGGTGAACTACGTGTATTCCCTGGCAACTACGACGAATACATGTTGGCAGCGACACAAGCACGAGCGCGTTTATTATCAGATAATGCCAAGAAAAAAGCACAAATAGGTGAGTTACAAGCCTTCGTCGCACGTTTTTCTGCCAATGCATCAAAGGCAAAACAAGCGACATCTCGTGCTAAACGAATTGACAAAATTCAGCTAGATGAAGTAAAACCCTCTAGCCGTAGCAACCCCTTTATTCGTTTTGAGCAAGAAAAGAAATTATTCCGTAATGCGTTAGTAATTGAAAAGCTTAATAAAAGTTTTGATGAAACTCAAGTGTTAAAAAACATCTCTGCCTTGATTGAAGTGGGTGAACGTATCGCTATCATTGGTGAAAACGGTATTGGTAAAACAACTTTATTACGTTCATTGATGAATGAAGTCGGTTATGAAGCCAGTTCTGGCGACGTGATTTGGTCTGAAAATGTTAATATTGGCTATTATGCACAGGATCATGAATACGAATTTGAAAATGATATGACATTATTTGATTGGATGAGCCAATGGCGTCAACCAACCGATGATGAACAAGCTGTTCGTGGTTATTTAGGTCGTTTACTTTTTTCTGCTGATGATATTAAAAAATCAGTTCATGTACTTTCTGGTGGTGAAAAAGGTCGGATGTTATTTGGTAAGCTAATGATGCAACAGCCCAATATTTTAGTACTAGATGAGCCAACCAACCACATGGATATGGAATCGATTGAATCGTTAAACATGGCACTTGAAAGTTACGAAGGTACCTTGTTGTTTGTCAGTCATGACCGAGAATTTGTTTCAACCATCGCTACACGTATTATCGAATTAACTAAAGACGGTTATATTGATTTTGCAGGCGCTTATGATGAGTATTTAGCCAGTAAGGTATAACCCTTCGCCCCTTCGACCCTTCGACAAGCTCAGGGCTCAGGACTCAGGGCTCAGGGCAAACGGATAGTGGTAACTGTTTATACTGAGTGCGAGGTACGAGAGCGTTCCGTTCACACTGAGTGCGAGGTTTCTTCGACAAGCTCAGAATAATCGGAAGCTGTAGTCGAAGTGCGACACTCACAACTTTTAAGGATTTATATGTTAAGTTATCGTCACGCTTTTCATGCCGGCAATTTTGCCGATGTACTAAAACATAGTGTATTATCACTTGTTTTAGATTATATGACCCGTAAAGAAAAAGGGTTTTGTTATATAGACAGCCATTCTGGGGCTGGTATGTATCAATTGGCTGAAGAATATGCACAAAAAACGGGTGAATATAAAGACGGTATTGCTAAGATTATTAACGATGACGAAGCCCCTGAGTCACTAACGTCTTATTTATCACTAATCAACAGCCTCAACCTCAACAGTGAGCTTGAAGTTTACCCTGGCTCTCCAGGGATAGCTAAAGCCTTTGTGCGTCGTCAAGACAGTAGCCATTTATTTGAATTACATCCTACTGATATAGAACACTTAGAATATTTTTGTCAGCGCTGGCGTAAAGTATTTGTTAAACAGTCTGATGGCTATCAAGGTGTACTGGGATTATTACCGCCGCCAAGTCGTCGTGGAGTGGTGCTTATCGATCCGCCTTACGAGCTGAAAGAAGATTATCAAAAAGCCGTAAATACCATCATCAAAGCCTACGCTAAGTTTTCTACGGGCACTTACATTCTTTGGTACCCAGTTGTTAAGCGCGAATTAATTGACCAAATGAGTGAGTCTTTCACCTCGAGTTCTGTCAAAAATCTATTACAAGTAGAGTTTTGTTTAGAAAAGGATACCGATGAATACGGTATGACAGGTACAGGGTTGTTTATCGTTAACCCTCCTTGGCAACTATCCCAACAGCTTGAAGAAATATTACCTTATATGAAAGCTAAACTAGGCTCTAACGAAAGTGACTATACGCTTAAACAGTTAATCGCTGAGTAAGAGCAATGCGCTTGCCCTTTACAATACTAGCAAGCGCATACATATTATTAGACCACTATAGTTCTAAGTTTTAAGTTCTAAGTTCTAAGTTCTAAGTTCTAAACGATAACTGAAATTGATTAAATTGCGCAAACTTAGTTAATAATTCTTGATAAATCCCACAATCAACACTTTGGTTTAATGCCGTCTCACGACACTCAGTCTCATTTAGTTTTTTCTCAACTAACTCATTCTCAAGTAAAGCGAGGGCAAAACAACAAGCTTCCAGGCTTGACAACGCATTTTTTTTAGCCACTTTGCGAATTAAGTATTGTCCCTTATTAGCAAGCGTATCTGGTAAACAAACTTGCTCTAGTGCCTGTAGGTTAGAAGATAACATAAACATACGATAGGCTTTTTTCCATGTGCCATCGAGTATTATCAGTAATTTTGGTTGTTGACTCTGTTTATTATGGCTAGTATGCGTGCTGTTAAGTCCATTGTTAGTTAAGGATAATACTTGCGCTTGGGCATTTGGGTAAAGTAACAGTGCTTGATTATTCGCCAGTATCGTATTCAGCTCATCGTGTTGTGAAAAATTTTCTCCAACTAATACTTGGCAATGACTTAATGAACGACTTAATAAGGCAACAGTGCCTTTAGTTTGTTTGACTTCACTAGGATGTTGTAACACTAACACAGCGGTTGGATTATCAATTCTACAAGTAAAATTGCAAATACAAGCAATTATTGGGCGTTGACATTGCTTACATAAAATTCTGGACATAAAAAGAAAATCGTCAATGAGTGTAAACTTCATAAAGTATCATTGTATACTTAAGCCCTAATAACGTCAGCCTTTAAAATTCCAAATGAAATTAAACACCCTAGTACTCTCTAGACAACACTTTCAGGTAGTACTCATAGTCGCATTACTGTCGGTTATCGCGTTTATTAGTGAATATTTTCTAGGCGAGTCATTTACTCAAACTTTTGTATATCAAAGACAATTGATCAATCAAGGTGAAATTTGGCGCCTTTTTTCTGGGCATATATTACATACTAATGGTTATCATTTACTACTAAACCTAGCCGCCTTATTTATGCTATGGGCATTACACGGCCGTTTTTATAGCATAAAAAATTATACCTATTTATTTTTATTGTGCTCAATATTTACCAGTGTTGGTATTTATTATTTTGATCCCTCATTAATACAATATGTCGGTTTATCAGGCGTATTGCATGGTATTTTTGTTTTTGGCGCGCTAATGGATATCAATGCCAAAGACAAAACCGGCTACTTATTATTTTTAGGTGTCTGGCTTAAAATTGCTCATGAGCAATTTTATGGTGCTAGTACAGATGTAAGTAACTTAATAGAAGCAAGTGTTGCGGTAAATGCTCATTTATGGGGAGCACTGGGCGGTTTACTATTTTCTGTTATTTACCTTTATATGCTTCATATGAGATTACGCCTTGAAAACTAACCTTAAGTGCTAACCATTCAAGATGGACCCAGATGAACTAAGTTCAGTTCACATGAACATGAAGTATGCGGCTAAACAACCATCACCTGTCGTCTTTTTATAACCAATAATGATAAACTACTATAAAATTTAATTTCATCAAAATCTATGAACGCGATCCAACCCTGTTTTTGTGGCTCAAATTATGATTTTTCATCTTGTTGTCAGCCCTACATCAATAAAGAAGTACAAGTTCAAACAGCAGAACAATTAATGCGATCTCGGTTTAGTGCATACGCCTTTGGCGATGCACAGTATATTTATGATACCTACGCAAAAAGCAGTCAAGCGGCACAATCGGTTAAAGACATTGATGACTGGAGTAAATCTTGTGTCTGGGTAGCACTTAACATACATCCAATAACGAATCGCATAAATAAAGCTACTGAGCAATTTGTTGAGTTTTCGGCTTTTTATATAACAGATAATACCTTATGTGAACTGAGAGAAAAATCACGTTTCATTTTAGAGGGATATATAAAAGACAACACTGAAAAAAATAAGGTATCGACGAACAATGATATTAACAAAGCTTCAACTCTTTCTACCCCGCTTAAGCAATGGCGTTATGTCGACGGGGATATAATTACACATAGTGAATTAGCCAACATTAAGCGCAATGAGCTTTGCCCCTGTAATGAATACCCAACAACATGGCAAATAAAAAAAGGCAAAAAATTTAAACATTGCTGTGGAAAATAACTTAATAGATTTAGTAAAACTGGACACATAAAATAAACTGAGCTAACTGAGCTAAGGCGCAAGCTAAAAAACATTGATGGGTACTGATTACTCAGTAGCTTCGTTAAAGGTTTGATTAAACCATTCATCAATAGATTCAAATAACTCAGTAGTTGCTTTGCGACTAGGATCTAGTAATTCATCACTTGTCTGTTCAATACTCTCTAATACATCTGAACTTGTTTTTTTGATACTCTGCCAAGCTTCATTGCCAAAATATGCTGAGTCTTTTTTACCCTGTTCAAGACAGGCATTCATATCAAACTGTTTATCCGTATCAAATAAAATATTTGCCTCTTCATTGAGCACTTGTTTATCTTCACAGTATTGACTTATTTCTAAATAAGTTAGTGTACCGATTACCGCGACGGTACCTATTGTTGCCGCAGAAACGGCAGTTATAGCAACTTTTTTACCTGAACGCTTAATAAAATTCTTCGATACATTCGCACTTTTAGCCCTGTTCCTGTGCTGCATTTTTTGCACTATTGTTTTAGAATGCGTTAAGCTTTTTAAACTTTCAATAGGCAATATGGCATAGCCAAATAATGAGAATACACTATTTAAAAAAAATTTAACGACAATCACGCCCGTAATTATCGTTACCATGAGCGTTGAAATAACTATTTTCATTTTTATTCCTTAAAGCCAGTTCTTTTATTCGTCAAATAGAGACGTCCGTGTAATAAATCACGCTTTAACAAAGGTTAGGACGCTAATTGCAAGTGAAACATTGTCAATAAATCATCTGTTATCCCACCATAAAATAACTTGTAATAAAGTATGCAATAAGCGCTAAAGACCCCCCAAAAATTGAGTAAGGCAATTGAGTTTTAACATGTTCAAGCAGATCACACCCTGAAGCAATAGCAGAAACACAGGTAGTGTCAGATATAGGTGAGCAGTGATCACCAAAAATTCCGCCACCTAAAATAGCGGCAATAACCAACGAGGGTGGTAAGCCTAACGATTGAATCAATGGAACACCAATAGGAATTAATATAGCAAAGGTACCCCAAGAGGTACCCGTACTAAAGGATATAATGCCGCCAACAATAAATAACATCGGTACGACAAAAATAAGTGGTACATTTTCACCAACAAAACCTGCAATATAAAGACCAGTGCCTAATTCTTTTAAACTTGAACCCAATGTAAGCGAAAATAAGACGATAATAACTAAAGGTAATAACTCAGATAAACCTTCAAAGCCTACTTCAACAAGCTCTTTATGAGAGTAACGCTTTGCTGAAAGTAGTAAAAAGTAGGCAATAACTAAAGCTAAACAAGTAGCATAAAGTACTGATTTACCACCACTACCATGAGTAATATCGCCATCACCTGTCCAGTACATAAAAAAGAACATCCCACAAACCATGCTCAATAATGGCACTAACATAAAACGCGCTTTAGTGGGTTTAACGACTTCTTTTTTTAAATACTCTTCATTGTTCACGTCTTGCTTATGTAGCGCTAATTCTGATTGTTTCATTGGACCATGAACATTGTCCGTGATGACCGTATAGGCCACCATTAAGATCGCGATAATAGCATAAAAATTATAAGGAATTGTGCCCCATAATACTGACATGGATGATTGCCCTAACTCATAATTGTTAAGTAAGCCCAACACATAAGCTCCCCAACCATTAAGTAGTACCAAAATACACACGGGGGCAGAAGTACTATCAATGATAAACGCAAGACGAGCACGACTCATTTTAAATTTATCAAATAAATCACGAGATAAAATACCTGCCGTGAGCACACTTAAATTTGATTCAATAAAAATAACAATACCCGTAAACATGGTAACAGCACTAACTTGCCGTTTACTTTTAGCTATACCTTTGTTGACCAATATACTCACTAAAGCGGTTACTCCTCCTGAATTTCTAACATAAGCGAGTAAGACACCAATAAGTAAACTAAAAATCAATAAGCGCGTGTTACTCGATGAACTAAATACCGAAATGATCCGCTCGACAAAGCCAATAAAAGCGTAAAAGATCACATTAGAATGTTCTCGGTAAGCCAACAATAATTCTGAACTAAATACCGCGATTAACAAAGCAAGAATAACTTCTTTTCGCCATACAACAACGACAATTGCCACCAGTGGCGGAAGTACCGACAACCATTCCATAAACTAAACCTTTATATAAAAAGTAACACAGTGTGACAAATACAAAGTGAATATCCAAGTTTAATAAGTATTTAGAAGGTATACCTTCTATTTTAGGCTATATCTCTGTACAAAAATTTTGCTGACAGCAGTAAAACGTGTTCTGCCCCTATTTATTTCGTCATATTTCAACCTTGATACTACGCCTAAATTTTAACAAATTAGCAGTCTGATGAAAGTCACGTATAATGGCATTAAACTTAATAAACACGCTTAAATATCACCTTTTTATGTCAATACCTTTAAAATACCTATCCGCTTATTCGCCCACAGTGCAAAACCAAGTACAACAGATGCTTGATAAAAACACCCTGGAAAAGTATTTACTCAATAAATATCCCCGCGTTCATAACGTAACTAACGATAAAAGCTTACGTTGTTATGTGATGGATATTAAAAATCAATATTTGAAAAAATCTTCACCCCTTAGCCAAATAAAGTTTGATGATAAAATTCATGTCATCAACAATGCATTGGGCTTACATACTTATGTCTCTCGTGTGCAAGGTAATAAATTAAAAAGTAAAAATGAAATTCGTATTGGCAGTTTATTTAAAAAATCACCTGATGCTTTTTTATCGATGATCACAGTGCACGAATTGGCGCACTTAAAGGAAAAAGATCATAACAAAGCTTTTTACAAACTCTGTCAATATATGATGAGTGACTACCATCAAGTAGAGCTAGATTTGCGAATTTACCTGACCCAAATAGAGCACTTAGGTGATATCTACTAACCTGATAAGACTTGGATAAAAATGAGATTAGCGAGAATACCTAGTGCTAAATCCTCTAAAGCAACACATCAACACAAAGGCTACTTCGCTTTACAATAGCTAAGTAACCTTTTTAATAACGTTTACCCCTTTGACTTTAAGTGGATAGTATTCATAAATAACCTGGGATCATCTATTTTAGCTAGTATTGAGGTATCTGGTAAACAATCGTCATCAACATAATCAACAAAATCGGCTGCTGAATCAAACACTAATATATCCAACGCTAATCGATCCAATCCGTATAAACCACGATGGATCATATCAGCCGAAAAAAGTAACAAGTCCCCCGCAGATAACTTGATTTTCTTGCCGGTAGAGAGACTTTCACTGCTCACTCTCCCCTTGATTTCTTGTCGCACATTAAATTCTTCTTCACTATCCCATCGCTTATGCGTTCCAGGCACTAGCTCCATACCGAGTTCATCAAATAACGGGACTCGAAGGTGTAATACTTGAGTCTCATGGATGACTTTTTTTTGTACATCAACGTCATGATCATATTGACAATCTCGATGCCAGAAATTTTTTTGTTGCGGATTGACTGGATTGAAAAATAATTGAGTATTCATAAACGCTGGATTAGTGGGTATCACTAAATCGATAAGATTCATTATTTTTTGTGAACTAATAAAATTAAAAAGATTCACCCTATCATCGAATGCTAAGTACTGATTTCCGGTAATTAAAGAAGAATTAAAAGCTTCTTCCTGATAGAATTTTTTGTTGTTTTGTGTCCATAACTCATGAAATTTTAGTACTATCTTTCTAAGTGATGATATTTCAGATGGAGTAAAATAATCTCTAACAACAAAGTAACCTTGCTGGTTATAATTGCTATTTAATTGACTTCGATTGTCTACCATTAACTACCCTTGCCTCCACTTGATTATAAGCATAACAAACTGAACTGTGGTTTTGTCTATCAGAAGTGACCCATAATACAGAATGATGAAGATTAACTCACCGTTAAAAATAAATTAGTATTATCTTTATCACTTGCTTTGACGTCTGATAGACGTCAGAAAAAAATCATTCTACTATCCCACGGCACCATAGTTTTTTATTTATATATCTGCTTTATCTTAACGTTGACTTTCAGACTCGTATTATCTTAATACTCACTACATACCATTAAGTTAGAGGCCTTATAACACCCACTAGTTAACTATAATTGCGATATTACTTTACGGGTTATATTAAATAGTGGCTTTAATGACGTTATGCTGGATTTGTTATAAAAAAACCAAAACACCTTATTAATAGGGTGATTTTGGTTTTATAGCACATTGTAATTATATTTAATGATGCGGATGGATCCGTACCACAATTTTTTGTACTTTAGGACTGGTTTTGCGCAATCATAAATTCATCAAAAAACGCAGTTAATTTTTGGTATGCGTTGAGAGGTAATATATTGGCAATGTGTTGATCAGGTCGTACTACAACCATGCAACCGCTTGAGCGATCTATACTGCGTTGATCAAAAATATCGTTACCTTCTTCAGCATGGAATACTTTTTCGTAGTCTCTCAATCCAAATTTTCCTTTGGCAGGCCATAAAAAGTCTGGCATATTTTCAATTGATAAGTCTTTTTGCTGAAATACAGTATAAATATCAATCACTGAATCAATGTCTGCAACGTCTGGTGTGTATTTTCGTACCGGTGAAGACTCAGAGTTGGCAAGAAATTGTACAAGTTTGTATGACTCGGAAGAGCTTTCTTCTGGGTTTTGTTTATTGCCAAAAATGAAAACACGCCAGCGACCATCCGCTTTATTCAGATGCCCTAAATGTTGTCGCCCACCATCTGCTACACGAATAGCCTCAGCTGAATGGAATCGTTGGCCAATCTTAAATCCACTCGCTAAATGTTGATTCTCTGCACCAGTACAGATATAGGAAGGATTGTACTCAATAGATGTTCCCGCAACAAAACCATTTTGCCTAGCCATGAATTTTTGAATATCGACCGTATTAGTTTTAGCCTCAGGTGCATCCTTGTCTGATGTCGGGCGAGTAGCCACCAATTTTGATAATTGTCTATCGGCCTCTATTAACTGTAAAGCAACTTTGCGTCGCTCTGAGGAGTATGTCTGTAGCAATTTTGGCTTACATTTTCCTTGTAAAACAGACGCGACTTTCCAGCCCAGATTAAAGGTATCTGGCAGTGATGTGTTTAAGCCCCAGCCTCCTTTTGGACTATGTGTATGGCAGGCATCACCCGCAACAAAGGCGCGTGGAATAAGACCGTCTGGATTACCAATCGGTGTGTCATCAAATCTCTCTGCTACCCGTTGTCCAACTTCATAGATTGACCACCAAGCGACTTCTTTAACATCTAATTTATAAGGATGCATAATTAACTGTGCTTTGGCTATAACATCTTCGGCTTTAAGGTTCAGATCTGACGCACGCTGATCTTTGCCCAATAGATCAAGCTCTACATAAAACCGAACTAAATAACCGCCTTCTCGCGGAATAGTCATTACTGCACCGTTTTCTTTTGATTGAATAAAGCTTTTAACTCTAATATCGGGAAAGTCTGTCACTAACAAAAGATCCATGACGCCCCAGGCTTTATTTGCCGAATCCCCTTCTAAAGCTATTGACATGCCTTTGCGAACAGAACTTCTTGCGCCATCACAACCGACAACGTATCGGGCTCGAACAGTTTCAACTTTAGCCGATTTAGAGTCATCGCTTTGCTCAAATGTAGCAGTGATAGGGTGTGCATTTAAATCTTGGGTGAGGTTAGGATCAATATCTAATTCAAGTAATCTACGACTGTAATGAGGAACAAGGTGCGTTACTGAGTTCTTCATGCCTTCTAGTAATAACTCATGAAGCCGTGCCTGGTTAACAATGCCATGTGCAAATTCAGACAGACCAATTCTCGCATCAGCAATTTTGTGTGTACGCTTTATGTTCTCAGGCTTTATGTTATCAGGCTCCCAGAATGTATTCTGGTTTAGCTTGTAAGCTTCTTTTACAATCATTTCACTGCTATTAAATCCTTCCATAATCTCAATTGTACGACAGGATATTCCATCCGCTCGTCCAAACTCTAAGGGACCATCTTCTAGATCAACGATACACGTTGTAATGTCAGTGAACTCAGATAGCTGCCTTGCCATCGCTAACCCTGCAGGGCCACAACCTACAATTAATACATCCACGTCCTTTGGAAGATCTATAATAGGTGGCGTAGCGGCTGGTTCTCGAATTGAATCAGGGATTTGATAGTTACCGGGTTTAAACCCATTTAAATGAAATTGCATTACATAATTCTCCTAAATTATTAATAAGCTTTTGCTTTAGTTACCTTTTTTAAAGTTTATAAAGGTTAACTATAAAAAGCTATAACCCGAAAATGGGGAACTAATCATTCAAGAAAATAACCAAGTAGAAAGTGCTATTGCAAGAATGGATAGTATAAACAAATAAAATTTAGTTCACATGTTAAGCTTTATTTGATTTTCAATCTAGCTTTATGTAGCTTATTGCCTTAAAAATTATTTGAATGTAAGTTAGCCTTGAAATAGTAAACATAAAACTAGCTATCGCGAGCATTGCTTTTAAATCAATCTCAGCCTAAGTTACCCTAAGTTCCTTTACGGTTTATTACGTTGGATCAGTAATAGAGTTAATGATCAGTTTAGGGTATGTGCATTTAGCGAGACGTTCACAGCTTATCAGAGATAAAGCGTACTACTAAAAACCTAGGATGTGATCACACTCCATAGGACTACCTCGGACATAAAAAAACCGGCTAGCCTTGCTTTAAAAGGACTACCGGTTTTATTGGTATTCTTCGTTATATTTAATGGTGCGATGGGGGGACTAAATAAAGCATGGTAACACCTTGTAAATATTAACTATACCTTATGTATAATCACACCAGTACCACTAACGGCACCACTAAAAACAAAAGTCATACATTATCAAATATAAAAACTGAGCTCTACGCAAAGCGCATTTAACTGAACATTCTATGACAACTAACTATGTTTATCTGGACAGTTAACAATTAATCATCCAGCAATAACGCTAGCAACGAGCTAAACCTCCATAGAAACTTATTAGGATATAAAAAGTGTTAAAACTATCACTAATTCTTGTTTTATCACTATTTAGATGATGAACCACCAATAACTCCGGCTATATTAATTCCAATAACAAACGCATCTTTACCATAACTAGTAAGGTCAAGTCGTACAAACCAGTTGTCATCAAACCGCCATTGAACTCCGGTACCAATGAGTATTTGGACGTTGTACACCTGCTCAACGTAGTTGCTAGTTTCGGTATCTAAAAATGCGACACCACTTTTTGCATATAAATTCCACTCTGAGTCATGCTTTTTTAAAAAATATCCAACATTTGCACCGAATAATGAATAACCAACATTCAAGGTGTTAGTAATTGCTGGGTTTAAATTATTTAGTGATACGCTACCTAAGTCTTCATAACTCATTTCTGCAAATAAATGTTCGGTAAATGTAAACCCGGCAAATACTTTGTAAGCAAGAACATTTTTATCACTAACACGCCATGCAGAACCATTTGTATCAAGCTTAAGATTTGAATAGCCTAATCCTCCACCTAAATACCAACATTCTTTTTTATCGATAATTTGGGTAAATTCACAAGATTCGTTAGCTTGTACATTAAAAATAACGAGTGATGTAGCCAAGATGAAAATTTGACTTGAGCGACGACGATTTCTTAGTACCACAATTCCAGCTATGCCTAAAAGCAACCATATATCGTTTGATCCAGCACCCGAGGTGCCTGTTTTCACGACACCACCAGCTTGTATATAGTCAGGTATACCATCACCATTAAAGTCACCATTTTCATCTCTATCTGAAATACCATTTCCGTTACTATCTATATCTAGATAGTTGCTAATACCATCACCATCACTATCAATGATTCCTTCTTCACTGTCTAAGATGCCATCTCCATCACTATCAACATCTAGATAATTTGGATAACCATCACCATCATTATCAATGGTTCCTTCTACACTGTCTGAGATAGTATCTCCGTCACTGTCAAGATCTCTGAAATTAGGCAAACCATCAAAATCAAAATCATCAATATTTAATACTGAATCATCAACCCCATCACTATTTTGATCCAGTCCACCTGTCACATCGACATCTACAACATCATCAATACCATTATTGTTAGCATCACTGTTAGATAAGTTGACTAATATTTGCTCAACTGTATCACTGATACCATCATTATCACTGTCCGTATCTAGGTAATCAGCCAGTCCATCCAAATCCGTATCAACTTCAACAAATTGGTCATCAATACCATCTAAGTTTTGATCAATGCCGCCGGTTAAATCAACATCATAAACATCATCGATACCATCAAAATCGCTATCTAAACCGTAAGGTTCAGGACGATCTGTTTCAAATGCGTCAGACAAACCATCAT
Source organism: uncultured Colwellia sp. (assembly GCA_913058145.1). Lineage (GTDB taxonomy): Bacteria > Pseudomonadota > Gammaproteobacteria > Enterobacterales > Alteromonadaceae > Colwellia. The sequence continues at coordinate 48,754 of CAJXQM010000009.1, read as the reverse complement.
TATCACTATCTTTGTCTAGGTAATCGGCAACAGTGTCTAAATCAGAATCAGCGAACCCTTCGGTCATATCCGAAATACCATCATTATCTTGGTCTTGATTTATAACCGTAGTACCGTGTACTTCAGGCAATGTGTCTTGAGAATCATCAATACCATCTCTATCAAAGTCAAAGGTGATATCTATCTGACCATCATTATCAGCGTCTAAGCTTGCGTATGGTGCAGTATCTATATCATTGATACCGTCATTATTACTATCAAGATCTCTAAAATCGGCTAAACCGTCACCGTCGCTATCTATTGGTACTTCTATCAGTGGGCCAGAAATGTCGGCAAGTGCATTACGATTTTCATCTGCGACTCTAGCTTCTTCTGTATCAAACAAACTGTCATTATCACTATCAAGATCATGCAAGTCAGGAATGTTATCTAAATCTGTATCAAAAACAGTGACATTATCATCAATACCATCATTATTAAGATCAATTCCAAAAGTAGAATCAACATCATAACTATCATCAATGCCATCATTATCAGAGTCGACACCACTTAAACCCGATTCAGCTGTGTCGCTAATACCATCGTTATCACTATCGAGGTCTAAGTAATCTACAATACCATCATTGTCAAGATCGCTTAGCTGTAACAGAGTATCTTTAGCTTTTCCGAGTCGAGAGTTGGATTTAGAGGTATGAGAGACAGCAAAGGCATTAATGTTGTCGATATTGTTTTTTCGTAAAAATGCTTCAATAACATCGGGGATACCATCATTATCGCTATCAATATCTAAACGATTAGCAATGCCATCACTATCACTGTCTTGAGCACTAACGTCGTCGTCGATACCATCATTATTTATATCTATTCCGCCGGTTTCATCAACATCATAACTATCATCAATACCATCGTTATCCGTGTCGACACCGCTAACTTTAGACTCCATAGTATCCGGGATACCATCATTATCGCTATCACTATCAAGGTAATCCGCAATACCATCATTATCACTATCGTTGGTACCCTCAATAATGTCAGGAATACCATCGTCATCTTCGTCGGTACTAGTATCCAAATAATCAGCCACACCATCACCATCAGTGTCACTATTTCCTTCAATAGCATCTGAAATACCATCGCCATCTGAATCAAGATCCAAATAATTCGGCTTACCATCACCATCGGTATCGACAGCGCCTTCATCTGAATCTGTGATGCCATCTCCATCTGAGTCTGTATCTAAGCTATTTGGAATTCCGTCACCGTCTAGGTCACCACTTCCTTCAAAAGTATCTGAAAAACCATCATTATCGTCATCCAAATCTATAGAATCAGGTATTCCGTCACCATCAGTATCCGCAAGAACGGTAATACTAATCGTCGCTAAGACATTCGAGAGTGATCCTAAACTACTGACTGTAATAATCACATTGGGATAAACACCGACATCAGTATTGAGCGGCGTGCCCGTGATCGCGCCGGTGCTAGCATTAAAATTCGCCCAGCTAGGTAAACCAGTCACACTAAAGGTTAATTTATCGCCATCGGGATCAGATGCCGTTGGTGTAAAGCTATAAATCGTATCTTCTATTACGCTACTGGCAGGGGCTCCTGAAATAACTGGTCCGTCATTCACGTTGATGACGGTAATACTAAACGCCGTTAAGTCATTCGATAATGACCCTAAATCGCTGACCGTAATGATTATATTGGGGTAAACACCCACATCACTGTTCCTTGGTGTTCCACTAATATCACCTGAGCTGCTATTGAAACTCGCCCAACTCGGTTTATTGATAATACCAAAACTCAGCACATCACCAATATCGGTATCACTCGCTGTTGGAATAAAGCTATAAGTGCTATCTTCAGCAACCGTGATGGCAGGGGTTCCGCCAATGGTTGGTGTATCGTTAGTGTTAGTCACTGTTAAGTTAACTGTTGCAGTAGCGCTATCCAATGTCCCGTCAGAAATGAGATAAGTAAAACTATCGACACCAATATAGTCTGTTGTTGGTATGTATAATACAAAACCGTTACTCATTTGAGTGACAATGCCACTAGCAGGTTGGGTTAAAATGGTTATATTTGTGCCTGACAGCGCGTTGTCTACATCACTATCATTAAAGTGTAACCCTATAGCGGCTAAACTATCTTCACTGACAGTAAAACTGTCATCCACTGCAATAGGTGCATCGTTGTCTTGAGTTACCGTAATTACCACCACAGCATCATTTGATATTAATTTACCTGCAGCACCACCACTTGAAACTAATCCGTCATCCTGAACGTTATAACTAAACCAGTCTGTTCCGTACCAATTTGCATCCGGGGTATAAGTAATAGAGCCATTCCCCTCAACAACAACTGTTCCGTGTGTCGGGGGATTAAATAGCTCAACAGTCGTGGTATCTAGTGTTCCGTCTGGATCACTATCATTTGCCAGAACATCTATAATTTTAGACGTATCTTCTGCAGTAGTAGCACTATCGGCTAACGCGATTGGAATATCATTAACCTCAGCAATATTAATATTAACCCTAGCAATATTTGAAACAGCACCGCTCGCATCTACCGCATGAAACGTAAAACTGTCGATGCCATAAAAATTAGGAGCTGGGTTGTATATTACTAAATTTCCATTTAGCGTTAATGAACCATTTACTGTGTTGGTATCAATAACATAACTACTAATATCAGCTATGCCATCAGCATCTGTTATAAACGCAACAAGCGGTTGCAGTAATTCAACATCTTCAACAGTAAATGACATAAACGCCGTTTCAGATGTAGCAACGGGTGCATCATTTACGTTATTAACCACAATAGATACAGTTGCCTCGTTTGATTTTAACAACGTATAGTCTGATACCGTATAGGTAAAAGCGTCAGCACCATAAAAATCAGGGTTAGGCGTGTAAATAATATTGCCACCACTATTTATTACCACACTACCAAAAGTTGGTGGTGTAACAATGGTAATACTTGAAGGGTTAATATTATCATTCGTGTCTGTATCATTACTGACGAGGTTCACTACCGCATCGGTATCTTCATTCACAACAATAGTATCGTTCACAGTAACTGGGGGGGCATCTCGTTCTGAAATTGTAATATAAATAGTGTTTTGTGATGATAAATTATCATCATCGGTCGCGGTGATAACAAGGGAGTAATTAGCAGTTGTCGCTATATCTAACGCATTGTCGACGGTAATTTCACCTGTTGCAGTGTTCAGTGCAAAGTCACTGTTGGTATTACCTGACACTATGGCGTAACTTAATACTTCACCGCCTGATATCGCTAGGCTTGGTGGTACGCCATCTTCATCATACGCTTGAATAATTCCAACAGAATCCCCCACTAAACTACTTTCACTCACTACATAAGCGCTTGATTCTAGTATTGGTGCATCATTCACATTTGCCACGGTAATTTGGTAGCTTTGCGTATCCGTTAACTCACCATCACTTAAAGTAAGATCAACATCATAAACGCCTGCCTCAGTTGGCGTCCCCTGAATAGCGTAAGCATTATCAAAGGTAACTTTTCTCAGCAAATGACCTTTAGAGTCTGCAATGTATAAGTTTTGACTTTTATCAAGCGCTAAGCCCGTTGGTTTATTTAAACCAGCGTCTGTTGCAGAAACTCCATCACCAAAAGATTCAGGAATACCTATGCCTGCAACAAGAGAAACGCTTCCTTCAGTAGATAACATTTTTATTTGATGATCATTGGTCACACTAAAATAAACATTACCAATACTATCAACAACAATACTTCTTGCGTTTCTAAAGTCGTCGCCTTCAAGTATGGTAGAAATATTATTACTGCTATCTACTTTCTTAAGTTTGCCAAACATAATGTCAGCAATATAAAGGTTACCCTCATTATCAACAGCAATATCTGACATAATACTAAGCGCTGCATTCGTTGCAAGGCCTCCTTCACCACTGTCACCAAAAGCACCTGAACCAGCAACAGTACTGATCACTCCACTGGTATTTACTTTTCTCACTACATAAGAAAAAGTACCAATATAGACATTGTCATTGATATCAATCGCAATACTAGAAGGATATTGAACCGTGGCCGAAGTCGCTTGCCCGCCATCACCTGTATTTGAACCTGTACCATCACCAGCGAAAATAGTTATAGTGCCATTGGTACTAATTTTACGAACAACATGGGTTGTAAGCTCGGCAAGATAAACATTACCTTGACTATCAACAGCAATATTGCCAGAAGAGATATTTGCCGATGTGGCTGCCCCCCCATTACCTGTACTACCTTGTATTCCTGTGCCTGCAATCGTGGTTATAGTGCCATTTAAAGCAATTTTGCGTATTGTATAGTTACTTAAAATATAAATATTACCTGTTGCATCTACTGCTACAGAGTCTGGCGTATTTAATCCTGCACTGGTTGCTGCACCGCCATCGCCACTATTAATTGGGGAGCCCGTTCCCGCAACTGTTGTAATTATACCCACGTCGCCTGACGTCTGCACTATGCTTAACCAATTGGGCAAGGTATTCGCAGTAAGTTCTGTTTTATCACCATCTATATCACTTACCGCAGGGGCATATGTGTACAAGGTGTTTTCGGTTGCTGTTGTTGTACCGCTGTCATCAAAGCTTGGTGCTTCATTGACATTAGTAATATTAACGGTGATAACTTGTGAATCTGAGGTGTTTGTTCCATCATCAGTGGCTGTTACCGTAACACTATAGGATGATTTTATTTCATAATTTGGATTCGCAGTAAAGGTTATAACACCATTATTGTCTACACTAAAGCTGGCTGCATCTACGCCACTTAAAGCATAAGTGACTGTTCCTGATGCGTTAACAATATTCACTGTTGTAACAACTGTTTGATTTTCAGCAGAGCTAACGGTAGCAGTAGCCTCTGCTCCATCACTAGAGATGACAATACTAGGTCCTAATGCTAAACCTAATAATGAAGGGTATATAGTACTGGTGCCACTACTGTACACACCAATATTTGAAGTACTTGCATAAAGTACTTGTACTCCACCATTTGTTGTACTTGTACCTGAGAGTGAACCTATTTGAAAGGATGCCGTTTCAGCCGCATTTGCACATTGAATACTCAATAAAACAAAGACTAAAAGTTTAAAAAACTTCATGTTCTTGCCTTATTGGTTTTGAACTTTCGAGTCTAGCCTGGTTTTCAGCGCTGTTAACTCTACTTGCATGGCCTTGATTTGTTCTTGTTGCTCTTGGATAGCTTTTATAGCATGCGTATAAAGTACGCCATACTCTATAGAGTGAAAGTCGTCAACTTCTTTACTTATCACATAGATTTCACCCTCAGGGAGTTCTTCACCACCTATGTAGTCTTGCTTTTCATTTTCACCATCTTTTGTGATTTGGATTGTATACTTTACACCATCTTCAAAGCTCATCTCATTTACAGTTTTAAGAACTGGTATATCCCCTTTTCCTATGCTCACTGCTGATGGTAGTATCTCTTTAACCTCTTGTGCAATAAAACCAGTTTCTAGTCTACCATTATGAGCAAATGTATCTTTTTTTATATAAGTTACAGGATTTAATTTATTGATGGCATCTAGTGAATTTTCAAGTGGAGTTATATCTTTTTTTATTCTTTTATCTGATGGAGCCACAAAAGCATCGGCAACGATAGCATACGCTGCATATAAAGATGTATAAATGGCAGTAGTATTCTCGGACGCAGTTGAAGCACCTGTACTGAAGGGTATATTTGATTGTTCTTCCAAATCTCTTGAATAGTAGTAATAACCAGCTACACTTTTGCTAAATTGACCATTAATTGTTAACGATCCACTAACTGTTCCTCCACCTGTAGAAAGATATGGGTGTGTGTGATTCCCCTTGTCGTAGGCTTTTTTCACTGCTGTTGCCGAAGCGCTTATAGTTGAAGATGATGATGATATACTATCAGTAATAGTTCTCTGAGCAGTACAAGTTAAAGTACCGCTAGCATTTATTGCTGTTGCAAACAGCCCGGCAGCACAATCTGCTGGATTAGCTGCTAAAGCAGTTGCACTTGAAGCGTTTCCAATTAACGAACCAGAAAACGAAGTTGAGTACAATCTATTACTCGTATTGTCAAAATACAAAGCGGAGTCTTCAAATATATCCTTGTATCCACTGTTAGTAGTAGCTGTAAAGAGTATTGGATTATTTGTATCTCCCGTATCATCATTGTAGATGAATAACCGTGAGGCTTGGTTAGCAGTTGTTGCTGTTGTAGTGGTTGTAGCGGTTGCAGCATTTCCCGTTATATTAGAAGAAATAGTTGCGGGTAATCTAGCATCAGAGATTGTACCAGTTGTGATATCTGTACCCGCAAGACTGCTAATTGTACTACCTGTGTGGGTATGTGAGTCATTATTTACAGCCGCAGATATAGCTATATTTGATGAACCATCAAAAGCAACAGCAGTAGCTGTTATATCTCCTGTGATATCTATCGTTTTAGTTGCGGCTAATTTTGTTGCCGTTGCTGCATTTCCAGTTAAAGCTCCAGTAAAATTAGTTGTAGTCAAAACTTGTGTTGCGGGATTATATTGCAAACCACTATCCATATGGGGTGTGTAATAGGCGTCATTTACATTTTCTATAAAAGTTAAGTACCTAATAGCATTTACAACACCCTCTCCTGAAGAATAGACTTTACCTGCATTAGTAGCATTAGTAGCTTTATGTGCATACACACTTGAAGTGAACTCTTCAATACCTAAGTCGGTGTAAGTTGTGCCATTTGCATAATCAACTTCTACCTTAAGTTTATAACCATCTGCCCAAACTATCACACCATAACTTGCAGCACCTGCTGTTCGAGTACCACTTCCTATTGGGTGAGAGAAAAAACCTTTATCCGTTGTAGTTACCTGGGCTTGAGGGGTTTTTTGATACACAATAGTCGTACCATCACTTCCTAATATAGTAAATTTTAAAGCGATAGGCATTGAAGCCACTATTACACCATTGTTAAAAGCGACACCTTGATAGGCTATGTTACTTGAAGCAGCATGCGCTATATTTAGTACCGTTGCCGTTATAAAAGCAATGAATGAAAGCTTTAGCGACTTTTTATTTACATGAGTAATATTAAACATTTTGTTTCTGCTCTTCGTCTGTATGTATCTGTTGATGCGAATGATTAAGTGATATCTATATATGTATCTATATGTATATGTACCATTTATTTATAAACTTTTATTTCTATTTGTTCGGTAAAAATATAACCTTCCCCTCTGGCTGTTTTTAGGGGAAAGCCTATTAAACAGTTATTTTTTACTTCTGAAGCGTTTAACTTATCGATTACTTTTTGACGTAGTCGACTTATGCAAACTTCAAGACGACGGGGGTCAAACACATGTGATTCTTTAGGTTGAATAACTTCAATAAGTATTTGACGGTTAACCGTTTTACCTTGATTTTTAGCTAGCGTTTTTAAAATCAAACCTTCCATATGTGTAAGGGGGATTAAAATATTTTCTGGTGAGATGAGTTCACGAGCAGATCGACTGAGTAGCCAACCATGCTCTTTATCTGGTTGTTCTGATATAGTTAGTCGACGTTGTAAGGATTTAATTTGAGCCACTAGCTCTCGCCAATCTACAGGTTTAACTAAATAGATGTCTGCCCCTTTTTCAAAACTAGTGAGGCGACTTTCTAGCTCACCTTGTGCGGTAAGCATAATTATACCCATGTCAGGATTAGACTGATGTAGTCGTCCAGCAAGCGACAATCCATCTTCACCCGGAAGTCCAATATCAAGTATGGCAATATTACATGGAGATTTTTTTATGTAATGATCAAATTCAATAGCGTCACCTAGCGCAGCCACATGAATATTACATGTACTCAACTGAAACTGGATTTCATCCCTAATGTCAGGGTTGTCTTCGACTAAAACAACATGTAAAGATTGATTTTTCATAAATCAATTATAACTGAATTTTTTATATGAATGCTTACAAAACCTTGCATTTTATAGGGTTTTACTACTGATGGGGGCGTAAGGGGAGCCAAAGTGTAAAAACGGCTCCCCCTAACATGCTGTTTTTTACGTTAATATGTCCTCCATGACGCTGGATAATTTCAGAAACAAGGAATAAACCCAGCCCCATACCCGGTAGCTTCATTCTTTCATCACCACGTTGATATTTTTCAAAGATTTTATGTTCCATACTGTGTGGAATACCTACACCTTGATCTTCTATTGTCCATTGTATACCTAGTGAGCCATCATGATCTATTGGGTTAATTTTTATTATTATGGGTGTATTGACGTTAGAGTATTTTAATGAATTATCAACCAGATTAAGTAAAGCAATTTTAATACGTTTTACATCTCCCTCTAGCCAGATTTTTCTTTCTGAGTAATCAAGTATGATTCGCTTCTCAGCATCAGAGCCACATAAGTTAGTTACCTCTTTAGTCAATAAATAAATGTCAAATGATTTGACTTCAAAAAAGGATGCTTTTTCATCTGTTTGTAGCTGTGCCATCTCCATCACTAAATTCATGCGCATAATAGACTTTTGAATACGGTCATAACGTCGAGAACGGTTTTCATCTGTTATTTGTTCTATTTCATCAATTAAACGCAGTGATTCATTGGCGGCACTGATTACCGTCATAGGAGTGCGAATTTCATGAGTGATCATTGACAATAACTGACTTTGCTCTTTGTTATGAGCTTTCTCTAATAAAAACTGTTGCTCTACTCTCATTGATTTCTCTATAGATTTTTTATGGTTATTTTCAATTTTTATATAGTGCAACATGATCCCAAAATGTAAAATTGATAGATGAAAAGTATTACTTGCCATACCAGCATAAACTGTCAGCTCATTAAAGGGGATAAGCGCTAAAGAACCTAGAATATTAAGGCTTACTAATGTTACAAAAAATAAATGTGCAACAGCCAACAAGCGCGCCCATACTTCTTGACTACGCCATAAACGTATTATAGGCCAAGGTGCTAAGCTAATAGATGCAATGGCTATAAATAACATCCACGGCGCAAATATTTGATAATAACCTAGCGGTGTTGCTATGGCCGTTGCTATGCTAAATATTGTACCAAATAAATTAAACCGGTAAATATAGGGGTGATATGTTTTCAACTCAAATAGTAGAGTAAAAAAAACAAATGCCATGGCTGCCGATAATGACAAAGAAATGCCGAGCGTTAAGTTAGCGAAAAGAGGTTGTGATTGAAAAACAAATTCAGAAATAAAACCAAGAATACCTAACCACTGAATACTGTTTAATGCTAAATAAAATACATAAACGATAAAAATTATACGACGAGAAAGTATAAAATTTACCATATTAAAAATTAATACAGTCAATATTAAACTAAAATAAAGCCCAAATAAAAAGTAACTGTTACGTAAATGCTCACCGAAAGCTTTGGGTTGCCAAAGATTAACCATTGCCACCATCGTACTTGTGGTTTTGAGCTTAATATAGATTTCATGCGTTCCAACGTCTAACGCTAATTTGAACAATGAGCCTCTATAGTTATCTTCTTTATCTGCTTGTGGCATAAAATCACCACTTCTACGATGATCTAGCTGATTTAGCGTATTAATATGAAACAATTGAATATTATCTAAATAAGGAGGTAAAACCTCTAACCACCAATCTTTGGGATAAGAAGAGACCCGTTTCAAAGATAAATGTAACCAAAAAGTATCTTGAACATATCCAGCAGATAAATTTCCTTTAAGCGGTTTAAATTCCCCCTGAGAATGAGCCTTTTGAATATCTTTGAGATGTAAGCTTCCAGAAGGATCTCGAAAAAAGCTTAATTTCCCATTGTTAAGTTTAATAACAGGGACATCTTCAAGCACTACGCTTTCAACTGCCAAAGATTGCGAAGATATTGATATCGTTATAAAGAAAAAAAATGCTAAAGCATTGTAGTGATTACTCATTGAAAACTCATTTAATAACGTGGCGCTATTTTACATAATATATTACGCTCTTTAATAAATATAAGTTATCATATTTCTTATTTCTTATTTCTTATTTCCTATGCGATTTTTTAGTATCCTCCTTCTTATTGTATCAATATTTTCACTTGAACTTTATGCTAGTACGTCCGAAATAGAACGTATAGTTATAAATAGTAAAAAGCTTCCCATCTATTTAAACGAGACTCCTGCATCTGTTACCGTAATTTCTCAAGATAAACTCAATCAACAAGATATGGTCCAATTGGAAGATGTTGCACGCTATGTACCTAGCATTCATGTGGGTGAGGCAGGTTTAGGCACTAATTTATTTATTCGCGGTATTGGCTCTGGTGTTAATTATGGCTTTGAACAATCTGTAGGGCTGTTCATTGATGGGGTTTATTATGGCAGAGGTCGTCATGCCCGAAGTGGTTTTTTAGATGTAACCCAAGTAGAGGTTTATAAAGGGCCACAATCAACATTGTTTGGTAAAAATACAATTGCGGGTACAATAAATATTACATCAGCAATGCCAACTAAAAAATTTAGTAGTTCACTTGCTTATAGTTATGAAACTGAGCTAAAAGAAACCATATTAACGTCAATTACCTCAGGTTCTCTAAGCGATAATATTCAAGGTAGATTAGCACTTAGGATAAGCGAAAGTGATGGCTACATAAACAACACCTTTCTCAACGATTCAGAGCCAAAAAATGAAAACAGACAAATAAGGCTAAACCTATTGTGGCAAGCTTCGAATGCGCTTGATGTTTCCTTTATAGCAGAAACACAAAGCTATGATACCCAAGGCCGTAACGATATGATCACTATTGCCTCTCCAACGGCTAACTATTTTTATCAAACCTTTGGCGATGATAACTTCACTGCAGAAAAAAATTATACTAAATCTCAGCAAACGATTACTGGGCCAAGTTATCGCCAAATAAATAGAAGTAAACAATACGACAATACCGATAGTCACCGTGTACAGGTGGCTGCTAATTACCAAACAAGTAATCACCTTTTGCGTTCAATTACTGCTTGGCATGGTTATAACTTTATTTATTATTTAGGGGGAGATTACAGCCCCCTGCAATTATTAGCACAAGGACGTATTGAGAAACATGAACAGATCAGCCAAGAGTTAATTTTAAGTTCCATTAACAATGAAAAAATCTCTTATGATTTAGGCTTTTATTATCAAAAGAATGACCTGAATACAGACCGTGTACTCGATCTTCAATTAAGTAATTTACCTCCTGCGGAGAGTATTTTATATAACCTATTAGGATTTCCTTCAACAACACCGCCTGGCATGTTAGATATGACATCAACATGGCAGTTTGAACAAACCACAAAAAGTTATTCTGCGTTTGCCAATATTGACTTTCAATTAAATGAAAAAATAACCACTCAGATCGGAATTCGGTTTACTGATGAAGAAAAGTATATTTTGAAAAGTCAGTATTCAGGTAAGCTCTTTATGGATGAAGCTGATCCCTTTTTAAGTTATATTTATAGCTCTGATGTACTTAACATAATGAATAGTATTGTTTTTAATAAGGATACTCCTAATTTCAATCCAACACGTAAAGAACAGCATTGGTCTGCTCACATTGGCATTCAATATCAATTATCTAACGTAGACTTTCTATACGGAAATATTAGTAATGGCTCGAAATCAGGGGGGTTTGATGAAAACAATGCATTAGCAAGTGTTGAAAATGCAATATTTGAAGACGAAAAAGTTATTGCTTATGAGTTAGGGCTAAAATCTTCTTTTTGGCAGCAACAAGGACAACTTAATCTCGCTATATTTAGGAGTGACTTTGAAGATTTACAAGTGAGTTCCTTTGATGGAAACTGCTGTTTTATTGTGGGTAATGCAGCTACAGCTATTACTCAAGGGGTGGAACTTGAGTTAGCTTTATCACTAACTGATGACTTATCTATATCCACTGCCATTGTTTATTTAGATGCAACCTATGATAGTTTTATTGATGCTGTATGTAATGACGCCCAATTATCTATGACTCCTACGGGTCAACCATGCCGACAAGATTTATCAGGAAAAACACTACAATTTTCACCAAAATGGTCTATCAATGCGAGTGCCCGTTATCAGTTTGCAATATCGAGTCGTTTACGCCTCACAACATATTTGGATATCAATGCTTCAGATAAATATGCTATCGCTAATGATTTAGACTTGAACCTTTTTCAAAACGGATTCTATAAAGTAAATGGGGGAATATCCCTAACGCCTGTAAGTAATATATGGTCATTGTCTCTATTAGCTAAAAACATGACTAATGAAACAACATTTTCATGGGGAAATGATGTTCCTTTGGGCGGACTAGGTTTTAGCGGTAGTTATTTTCAACATATTGATCCCCCAAGAACGTTCACACTACAAGGCATGTATAGCTTCTAGTCTATTGCGCGAAAAACAAAACGGTAACACCTATATAAACGTACCGAGTTCGCTTTTGAAAAGAGTAAGCATTAGACTGTGCGGGACGTATTAAAGTCTATATTTTTCAATCTAGTACAACCACCGCCTATAATTACCGTATATTACCTGAGTATATTTGATGAAAGTGAGCTTGCTCGGGGTGCCTATACCTGAACTCTGTTTATCTTTTTCAACAAGATTATCTTTGATCAAAAAGAGGAGATAGCAAAGTTGAAAATGACGAACAATAGTCTTAGAAATAAATCGAGGTGAGTATGAAGTGTTGTAATTGTGGTAAGAAAATATGGTTTTGGCAAAAAGCATATTGGTCTAGATACGATGATAATAGTGTAATGCACAAAAAGTGCGTATTACGAATAGGTATTTAGGTGCTAATTATTAAAAAACAATTCAAATAGATCCGGTGACGATCCAAATAAAAACGTAACACCTGTAAGTTATTGATTGTTTAGTATATTTAATGGTGCGGATGGGGGGACTTGAACCCCCACGACCTAAGTCACCAGCCCCTCAAGCTGACGCGTCTACCAATTCCGCCACATCCGCGCACTGTTAAATATAAACTGTCTGAACTTGTAAGTTATTTTGCTAATATTGAGGTTAATCAGCTAAATTAAATTACTTGGGTACATCGGTAGCATCATTTTTTGTAACCGGTGCATCAGAAGCTGGCACATCACTGTTTTGAATGATAGTAGACTCAGCACTTTCAACAGGAATAGCATCAGTAGCAATTGTTTGTTCATTTACTGGAGTACTTAAATTATTCCATTCATCAACTGCTTTCGTTTTATTAGCCGTTAAATTACCTAACACTAAGCTAATAACAAAAAAGGCAACCGCTAGCCAAGTAGTCGCTTTAGTTAAGAAATTACCTGAGCCACCAGAGCCAAAAACAGTAGCAGAAGATCCCGCACCAAAAGAGGCGCCCATATCAGCCCCTTTACCTTGCTGAATTAACACTAAACCAATTAATGTTAAGGCAATAAGTACATAAGCAATAATTAAAACTTGATAAAACATTTTTACTTTCCTTTAGCTGCTGAGCAAATCTTTTTAAATTGCTCAACGTGTAAACTAGCACCACCGATAAGACCACCGTCTATATCAGTTTGTGCAAATAAGTCTTCACAGTTCGACGCATTCACGCTGCCACCGTATAATAAAGGCACTTTAGTCGCCACATTTTCATTAGCTTTAGCTAAAAATTGGCGAATAAATTTATGTGTTTCTTGTGCCATCTCGCTTGATGCTGTTTTACCTGTACCTATTGCCCAAACTGGCTCATAGGCAATAACAACATCAATAAATTTTTCAATACCTACTTCATCAATTACGGGTTGTAATTGTGATGCTAAGACTATTTCTGTTTGCTCTGCGATTCGCTCTGCCTCGCTTTCACCAATACATAAAATAGGTGTTAAGCCTGCTTTTAGTGCAGCATCCACTTTATGAGCAATTTGCGTAGAAGTCTCTTTATAATAACTTCGACGTTCAGAGTGACCTATAATAACAAATTCTACAGATAATTCCTGCAACATTTGTGTAGAAACTTCTCCAGTATAGGCACCACTATCATGGGCACTTACATTTTGAGCACCGACATAGATCGGATTATCTAATTTATTAATTTTCGCCTGAGAAGCAAGTTCAGAGAGAAAAGGGAAACTTGGGCAAATAACTATATCAACATTTTCTTGAAGTTCAACAGATGTTAAGCCATCAACTATCGTATTTATTAACGCTAAGCCGCCATTCATTTTCCAGTTAGCTGCAACGATTGCACGTCTAGCCATTTTTTATTCCCCTTGCTATTCTTCAACACATTATAAAATTGTAAAATAAAGCCGCGAGATATTAACCAACATAGGATTAAGTTACAAGTGATAAGTTAAAATCAATCAACTTTCCGTTAATATCTTACTCAACTGCTGTTTTTTCCAACATAAAAAATTAAAACAATAACACTTGTTAACTTGCTAACTTCACTGAATCAGCAATTTCGTGTGCTAAGCGAGTAACTTCATCAAGTTCAGGACCTTCTACCATTACCCGTATTAACGGCTCTGTACCAGATTTACGTAACAACACTCTACCTCGACCCGATAACTGACTACTCACCTTATCAACACAAGCTTGAACACTTGGTGCATTGATAGGGTCATTACCACCAGAAAAACGTACATTAACGAGAAGTTGAGGTAGCATAGTCATGCCTTGACGTAAATCAAATAACGATTCATTGCGCTGACAAACAGCCGTTAATACGTTAAGTGCGGCAATAATACCATCCCCTGTAGAGGTGTGATTTAAATTAATAATATGTCCAGAATTTTCAGCCCCTAATTTCCAACCTTTTTCTCTGAGCATTTGCATAACATATCTATCACCAACATTACTACGAGCGAAGGGTATCTCAAGCTTTTCTAACGCTAATTCAAGGCCCATATTACTCATCAAGGTACCGACAACACCACCTTGCAAGTTACCTGTTCTTAAATCATTACATGCAATAATATAAACAGCTTCATCACCATCAATAACATACCCGGTGTGATCAACCATCATTAAACGATCACCGTCACCATCAAGCGCTATGCCTAAATCAGCTTTATGCTCTATCACCGCAGCCTTTATCATCGCCATTGAGGTTGCACCGCAGCCGTCATTAATATTAGTCCCATTAGGTGATGTGCCCACTTCAATCACAGTGGCGCCTAATTCGCGAAAAACATTCGGCGCAATATGGTAAGTTGCACCGTGAGCACAATCAACCACTATGGTGAGGTTTTGCAAAGATAGCTGGCTTGGAAAATTACTTTTACAAAATTCGATATATCGACCTGCTGCATCTTCAATCCGATTTGCTTTACCTAAATGACCTGATTCCACACAGCCCATAGGCTTATCTAATTCAGCTTCAATGGCCATTTCTACATCATCAGGTAATTTCTGACCGTCTTGTGAGAAAAATTTAATGCCATTATCATAAAAAGGGTTATGAGAAGCACTAATAACAATACCGGCTTCAGCACGAAATGTTTTGGTTAAATAGGCAATACCGGGTGTAGGCATTGGCCCAAGTAAACCGATATCAATACCTGCAGCAGAGAAGCCCGCCTCAAGCGCCGATTCAAGCATATAACCGGAAATACGTGTATCTTTACCAATTAATACTTTTTTTGTCCCTTGTGCCGCTAAGACTTTACCAGCAGCATAGCCTAATTTCATAACAAACTCTGGAGTAACGGGATATTGCCCCACTAAACCACGTATTCCATCGGTACCAAAATATTTACGACTAGACATCTTCCATTCCTTACTTTTTATCTCTAATTAAAGTGTTGAGCTTTAATATTTATATTTTATATTGAGCAACCGCTTTTAAAATATTTATTGCATCCACACTTTCCTGTACATCATGAACTCGTATAATATTAGCACCCTGTTGAATGGCAACGATTGCCGCGGCCAAACTACCGGCTAAGCGTTCATGCACCTCTCTATTCAATAAACTTCCTATCATTGATTTACGTGAAATTCCTGCTAATACAGGTAAACCTAAAGATTTAAACTGAGCAAACTGGGCTAGCACTTCATAATTGTGTGCTAATGTTTTACCAAAACCAAAACCGGGGTCTAACACCAATCGTTTTTTAGTGATGCCCGCTTGTTCACAACAATGGATGCGCTGTGTAAAAAAACCAAGTATATCATCAATAATATCATTGTATTGTGGCTGTTCTTGCATCGTGCGAGGCATGCCTTGCATGTGCATAAGGCATACATCTATATTGCTTTGAGCAACAACCTCAAGGCAGCCTTTATTTTGCAAAGCGCGAACATCATTAATCATATCAGCACCATAAATAATGGCTTCGCTCATTACTTCCGATTTTGAAGTATCGATAGAAACATTGATATCAAAACGTGACTTGATTGCTTTAAGTAATGGGATTACACGAACTATTTCATCTTGTACACTAACTTCAGCAGCACCTGGGCGTGTTGATTCTCCACCGATATCAATAATATCGACACCATTATCAATCATTTTCTCTACTTGTTTTAACGCACTATCAAAACAAGAAAATTGTCCACCATCAGAAAAAGAGTCTGGCGTAACGTTTAATATTCCCATCACGTTAACTTTATTTAAATCATTTTGTGTTGATCTAGGAAATTTTGTTTGTATAAATTTTGACATCATAATTTAATTTTATAAAAGGTTTAATACAATAAAACCTCGATGTTTGTACTAAACATAGAGGTTTTATTTATTTACTATTTGTAGTAAATATTTGACATAACAAATTTTTATTATTTAGCTGGTGTATCACCACTTGGCTCTGACAAATCAGGGCTTGGTTTATCTTTCACGCTATCTTCTTTTTTAGCTGAACTATCATCACCATTGCTTGAATTACTGCTTGAACTTGATCCATATTCATCCCAACCAGCAGGTTTACGAACATCAGTTCTAGCCATCAAATCATCAATTTGCAACGCATCAATAGTCTCATATTTCATTAGCGCATCTTTCATCGCATGCAAGATATCTAGATTATCTTTTATTAATGTTTCTGCACGGTCGTAGTTACGAGCAATTAGCCTTTTAATTTCTTCATCAATTAGTTTTGCTGTTTCATCTGACATATGTAGCGACTTAGACGAGGTACGTCCTAAGAATACTTCACCTTCTTCTTCAGCAAAAAGCATAGGACCCAACTTTTCAGAAAGTCCCCATTGAGTAACCATTTTACGAGCAATGTTAGTTGCACGTTCGATATCATTTGATGCACCAGTGGATACTTTATCACTACCGTAAATAACGTCTTCGGCAATACGACCACCGTATAAAGACGAGATATTGCTTTCTAAATGCTGCTTAGAATGGCTGAATCTATCTTGTTCTGGTAAGTACATTGTTACACCCAATGCGCGACCACGTGGAATAATACTTACTTTGTATACTGGATCATGATCTGGCACTAATCGGCCAATAAGTGCATGACCTGCTTCGTGGTATGCAGTCATTTCTTTTTCAGACTCTGACATCACCATTGATTTACGCTCAGAACCCATCATGATCTTATCTTTAGCTGCATCAAACTCATGCATACCGACAACACGACGTGATGTACGAGCAGAACATAATGCGGCTTCATTAACTAAGTTAGCTAAATCAGCACCAGAAAAACCAGGAGTACCACGCGCTATAACTTCGGGTTTCACATCGTCCCCTAAAGGAACTTTACGCATATGCACTTTTAGTATTTGTTCACGACCACGGATATCAGGTAAACCTACCGTTACTTGACGGTCAAATCGACCTGGACGTAATAATGCAGGATCTAATACATCAGGACGGTTAGTGGCAGCAATAACAATAACGCCTTCATTGCCTTCAAAACCATCCATTTCTACTAACATTTGGTTCAAGGTTTGTTCACGTTCATCGTGACCACCACCCATTCCGGCTCCACGTTGACGACCTACTGCATCAATTTCATCAATAAATATAATACAAGGGGCGGCTTTTTTTGCTTGTTCAAACATATCTCGAACACGCGAAGCACCAACACCGACAAACATTTCGACAAAGTCTGAACCTGAAATAGTAAAAAAGGGTACTTTTGCTTCACCCGCAATGGCTTTTGCTAATAGCGTTTTACCTGTACCTGGCTGACCCACCAATAAAATACCCGATGGAATGCGACCACCTAACTTTTGGAATTTTGTTGGCTCTCTTAAGTAATCAACCAATTCGGCCACATCTTCTTTGGCTTCATCACAACCGGCAACATCAGCAAAAGTTGTTTTTATTTGGTCTTCACTTAATTGACGCGCCTTAGATTTACCAAAAGACATAGCACCTTTGCCACCACCGCCTTGCATATTACGCATAAAGAAAATCCATACGCCAATGAGTAATATCATCGGAAACCAAGAAACAAAAATAGTGGTTAAGAAACTAGTTTCTTCTGGAAGCTTACCCTTTGCGCGGACCCCTTGTTTCACTAAATCATTAATCAAGTCACGATCATAACCACCAGGAATAACGGTTTGATAGCTTTCGCCACTACGTTTTTCACCCGTAATAATGCCATTCCTATCAACATTTGCATCACGAATCTGCCCTTGGCGTACCTCGGTAATAAATTGTGTGTAATCTGTTTCTTTTTCAGTGGCTGTATTAGGAGAAAAGCTCTGAAAAACAGACATTAGAACAACGGCTATAACTAACCATAAAATAATATTTTTTGCCATATCACTCAACTTCATGACCTCTTTGGGTTAATAAATTTATTAAAATAATACTGTAAAACTTTATTGTGACTAATTTACTATAATTCAAGGGCAGTAGCCATTTAACTTTAGTCACAATTTACAACTGGTAACATAATATCTCTTCGTTCCAATGACAAACAGTTATTTAAAATTGGTCGCCACTAGATAAACTTCACGAGAACGAGCTCTGGATGACTCTGGTTTGCGAGTTTTAACGTTTTTAAAGACAGTTCGCAGTGCTTTCATAAAGTCTTCAAAGCCAGCACCTTGGAATACCTTAACAACAAAAGCACCATTAGGTTTTAATACCTGATGACACATTTCCAAGGCTAATTCGACTAAATACATACTACGCGCTGAATCAGCACTTTCATTACCTGTCATATTTGCCGCCATATCTGACATAACAACATCAATATTTTTTCCGTTAATACGTTGTAGTAATGCGTCTAGAACCACATCTTCACGAAAATCGCCCTCTAAAAAGTCAACGCCGGCGATAGCATCCATAGGCAAAATATCACAGGCAATCACCTGCCCTTTATCACCTACAGCCTTGACAGCATATTCAGACCATCCCCCAGGGGCTGCGCCTAAGTCAACAACTTTCATGCCTGGTTTAATCAGTTTGTCTTTATTATTTATTTCTTCAATTTTAAAGACAGCACGTGAACGTAAACCAAGCTTTTTAGCTTTTTTAACATATTCATCTTCAAAATGTTCATCAAGCCAACGTTGTGAACTATTGGTATGTTTTTTCTTTACCATGTTTATTTTCTACTATTTATAGATATTAGCTGTTAGATAAGGGTAAAATAGCGTTAATTCAAGTTAACAACTATCGAAATTTATTAATGAACCTAAATAAAAAGCAAATCCAATACTTAAAAGGTGTTGCTCACTCACTAAAACCTATTGTTTTATTGGGGAATAATGGCTTAACTGAAGCTGTTGTAGCCGAAATAGATTACGCACTTAATCACCATGAATTGATTAAAGTAAAAATCCCAACAGATGATAAAGAAACTAAAGGGTTAATTGTTGAGGCAATTTGCCGTGAAACTAAATCAACTAAAATCCAAGTAATAGGCAAAACGTTAGTCATTTATCGTCAAAGTGAAGAACACAAGATTCGTATTCCTAAAATATAAATCAAAACGGGTAGCGACATGTTAACGTGTTGCTACCGTGTGTTGACTATATTCAATATATAAACAATCTTCATACAATACTTATATTAAGACCAAATTTATATTTTGCTAAAGCGACAACCAAGCATCATTTTCTAGGCTCTATTCCTGCCCATAAATAAGTAAGCATTTAGAAATACACCTTTACCCTTCCTTTTAACGCATAAAACCGTATTAACTTTCATTAATACGGTTTTATTATATTATTTCAGATAACTAAATTACCTAAAAAATATAGAGCAAGAAACCGAACAATACAATCATTCAGCTCAACAGAGGAAATTCAAGGTTCTCTATGTTAGTCGCTATTACCGCCTTCAACACGGCTTTTTAATTTCTGTCCCGGTCTAAAAGTCACTACTTTACGGGCGGAAATTGGAATGTTTTCACCCGTTTTAGGGTTACGGCCAGGGCGTTCGCTTTTTACACGCAAATCGAAATTACCAAAACCAGAAAGTTTAACTTGTTCACCACTTTCTAAAGTTTCACGAATATCTTCAAAAAATATCTCAACCATTTCTTTTGCGTCGCGCTTGCTGAGCCCAACTTTCTCAAATAAATGTTCTGCTACTTCTGCTTTGGTAAGCGCCATTGCTTAGTCCCTCAGTGATGCATTTAATTCAGTTTTTAAGGTTTCTACAACTCGATTTATAACATCTGTGATGTCTTTATCTTCAAGTGTTTTGTTTGTATCTTGTAATACTAGGGCAATGGCAAGACTTTTATAGCCGTCTTCAATACCTTGACCTTGGTACACATCGAACAAGTTTAGATCAATTAAATAATTTCCGCCAACCTTTTCAATAAGTTGTAGCACTTTTTTTGCATCAACATCCTCTTTTACCACTATTGCAAGGTCCCTTCTATTTGCAGGAAAGCGAGATATATCACTGGCTTCAGGGATTTTTTGAACTAATATTTCTGATAACAATAGTTCAAAAATTAATGCTCTCCCATTAAGTCCTAATTTTCGTTCTAATTCAGGATGTAAGGCCCCAACATAACCCACTAAAATGCCATTACGCGTAATTTTTGCCGTTTGTCCTGGATGTAATGCCGCAATTTCCGCTTGTGAAAATTCATAATTGGTTGCATCAGCCGTTAATGAAAGAAGCGCTTCAACATCACCTTTAATATCATAGAAATCTGCTGCTGCTTTTTCTATACTCCAATGTTCATCACTTCGATTACCACCAATAACACCAGCAATCATGTTTTGTTGACGTACACCATTTTCCGCTGACTCATCAGGAACAAAACGTAATCCACATTCAAACAAGCGAACTCTCGCTTGTTGACGGTTTTGGTTATAAACAACAGATTGTAATAAACCTGTGAATAAACTTAAACGCATTACCGACATTTCTGACGAAATAGGATGTGGTAAAGTCATAACGGCTTCATCTGGATGCAATAAACTTTGTACTTTCGGATCAACGAAGCTGTAAGTGATCGCTTCTTGATAATCACGGTTAACTAACGTGTTTTTAAGTTTATTAACACTGATGTTAGCTTCTTGTTGCTTAACCATTTTTAACGTGGCTTTTGGCGAAACATTCGGAATGTTGTTATAACCAAAAATACGGGCAACTTCTTCGATTAAATCCACTTCGATTTTAATATCAAAACGGTAAGCAGGTACGATTACTTGCCATACTTTGGCACTACCTGAATCTTGCTCACTCACGTCAAAACCAAGGCGAGTTAATATTTCAGATACTTTTTCATCACCTATATGATGACCAATGCGGCCATCTAATTTTTCACGGCGTAAATTAATGTTTTTAGTTTTTGGAATATTGTCATCTGACTTTGCTTCAACAATAGGACCTGCCTGACCACCAACAATCGCTAATAAAAGTGCTGTTGCACGTTCCATAGCATCATGTTGCAATGTTGGATCAATACCGCGTTCATAACGATGTGATGCGTCAGTATGTAAGCCGTATTGGCGCGCTTTACCAATAATGGCTAACGGGGCAAAGAAAGCACTTTCTAAAAAGATATCGGTAGTTTCATTCGTTACACCTGAATGTAAGCCACCAAAAATACCCGCTATAGCTAATGCTTTACTTTCTCCAGTTGAGCCCGTATCCGCAATAACCAATGTTTTGTTTTTTAACGTCACTTCTTTTTCATCAAGTAACGTTAGTTTTTCATCTTTATTAGCAAAACGAACTGTAATACCTGCATCAGCAGCGCCATCGTCGATTTTAGCTAAGTCAAATGCATGCATTGGGTGACCCAGTTCTAATAGCACATAGTTAGTCACATCAACAACGGGGTCAATTGCGCGTGTACCGCAGCGGCGTAGTTTTTCAACCATCCATAACGGTGTTTGTGCATTTAGGTTAATGCCTTTAATAACACGACCTAAATAGCGAGGACACGCTTCTTCTGCGTTAATCGTAATGGTTAACGTATCATCAATAGTCGGTTGTACCGCAGTGATTTCTACTTCCTTTACAGATTGAGAATTTAAAACCCCGACTTCACGTGCTAAACCTTTAATACCTAGGCAGTCACCACGGTTAGCCGTTAAATCAACATCAATCGTGACATCGTTTAAATCTAGGTATTCACGAACACAAGTACCAATGGGTGCATCTTGTGCTAATTCCATAATACCGTCTGAGCTATCACTTAAACCTATTTCAGATTCACTACACAACATGCCATTAGAGACTATACCGCGTAATTTGGCTTTCTTAATTTTAAAATCACCTGGTAGTACTGCACCAACGGTAGCAACAGCAACTTTTAAACCTAAACGGCAGTTTTTTGCGCCACAGACGATATCAACTAACTCGCCTTTTTCTACGTCGGCTGAGCTATAATCGCCAAGGCTAATTTTTGTTACTTGCAGTTTATCTGCATCAGGATGTGGGCCACATTCAACAACTTCACCAATAATAACGTTACTGAACTCACCAGCAACAGGTTCAACGCCGTCTACTTCAAGACCAGCCATTGTTATTTGATGCGCTAAGTCATCAGATGAAAGTGCAGGATTTACCCACTCACGTAACCAAGATTCACTAAATTTCATTTGTGGTTTCCTACTTGAACTGTTTTAAGAAGCGAAGATCGTTTTCAAAGAATGAACGCAAGTCATTTACGCCATAACGCAACATCGTTAAGCGTTCTACGCCCATACCAAAAGCAAAGCCAGTGTAAACTTCTGGGTCTATACCTACGCCTTTAAGTACATTAGGGTGAACCATGCCACAACCCAGTACTTCTAACCATTTACCATTTTTACCCATAATGTCGACTTCAGCAGAAGGTTCTGTGAATGGGAAATATGAAGGACGGAAACGAATTTCTACTTCTTCTTCAAAGAAATGATGCAAAAAGTCATGCAAAATACCTTTAAGGTGAGTAAAGCTAACATCCTTATCTACCATCAAGCCTTCAACTTGATGAAACATTGGCGTATGCGTTTGGTCATAATCGTTACGGTAAACTTTACCCGGTGAAATAATACGTAATGGCGGTTTTTCAACTTCCATCGTACGAATTTGAACACCAGAGGTTTGCGTACGTAATACTAACTTGGGATTAAAGTAGAAAGTATCATGATCTTGACGAGCAGGATGATGTTCAGGAATATTCAAAGAATCAAAATTGTGATAATCATCTTCGACTTCAGGCCCAGCTTTAACTTCAAAGCCTAAATCACCAAAAAAACTTTCTATGCGCGCAATAGTGCGAGACACTGGATGAAGGCCACCTAATGTTGTACCACGCCCAGGCAAAGTAACATCAATAGATTCTGCCGCCAGTTTTTGAGTGATTTCTTCAGCACGTAATAACTCACCACGGGCAGTTAATAATTTCTGCACAGCTTGCTTGGCAATATTAATAACTTGGCCCATTTTAGGTTTTTCTTCTTTTGGTAATTTACTCAAGCCTTTCATTTGCTCAGTAAATAAACCTTTTTTTCCTAAAAAGTTAACGCGAACTTGATCAAGCGCATTTGGATCTGTGGCATCAGCAATGGCAACTTCTGCCTGTGCTACGATGCTATCTATGACGGTGGTATCTAAACTCATGACTTCCTCTAAAACGAGACTGATTTTAATAATAAAATAGGGATGATTTTACACGATATTCAAGGAATATGTAGGGTAAATAGCGCTTATTAATGATATCTAGTGAATTATTTATTTTACTAAAGTTTTTTAGCAGCCTGGAGGAAATCGTTTTTCTTTTTCTGCTAATCTCCATTCTGCTTCACGCTTAACTAAAACAAAGGTGAGAAACATTTTCGTTGGCAATGAAAAAATCAAACCTAAAGCAATACACACGGCGCTAATGATTATTCCAGTCACGCCGAGTGATTCCATATAACTACTAAAGTTATGTAGGTAGATACCAAGAATCAGTAAAGTTAAACCAAGGCATATTGATATTTTCAATAATTTAATTAAAGTGTGTTCAGACATAATAAAAGTTCTCCAATTAATAACATTGAAAAACTATACGCCTGACACTCTAACTATTATTTGCGCTACATCAAAATTACGTCAATACGTTAAGTAATGCCTCAACAGGATGCCTTGCCTTTAATTCAGTCAGCCGCTTGACTTGTGAGCGACAAGAAAAACCAGTCACTAAAATTTGCTCAGTTTCAAGATCAGCTAATTTAGGTTGCCAACTTAATTCAAATAAACCTTTCGAGTTTTCTAAATTTGACTTTTCATGACCATAAGTTCCTGCCATGCCACAGCAACCAATACTGACTTTTTCTAACGCTAAACCAAAATGATTAAAAATAGTTAACCATTCATTTTCACTATTCACTAAGGCTGTTTTTTCAGTGCAATGAGAAAAGAGTTTAAAATTTGTCGGTTTGTGATTTACACTTATATTAGCGCGAAGTTTAGAATCACACGCTGTCTCTTTTTGAATAAACGACAACAACCATTCATGTGCTAACAACACCTTAAAATCCCCCCGTTTATCGCCTAATGTCTTAGCGTATTCATCTCGATAACAAAGCACCATTGAGGCATCCATCCCAACCATAGGCATATTTAACGCGGCTATCTGGTTTAAAAACTCACTGCTCGATTTTGCCGTTTTAGCAAAACGCGCTAAAAACCCTTTAACATGTTGCGCTTTACCATTAGGTTTGAACGGTAATAAAATAGGCTCTAAACCTAATTTTCTAATGAGTGCCATCATGCTTTGTACGGTATTAGCATCATAGAATGAAGTGAAAGGATCTTGAACAATCAGCACGTAGCCTTCACGTTGCTTATCAGTCAAATATTGTAGCTTGGTTAAATCGAAACCCGAGTACCCTGCCTGCTTTACCTGTTTTTTCAATGTAGGTACGCTAAGCAATGGTGTATTAACATAGCCAATGGTTTTTTCAGACAAGGTATCATACGCTTTTAAGCTTAAGATACGGTTAATCAGTTTTGGTGCAGTTGCCATCAACGGCGCTAAAATTTCAACATTAGCCACCAAATGATCTTTTAATGGTCTAGGGTAGCGCGAGTGATACAGGTTAATAAAACGACTTCTAAAGTCAGGTACATCAACCTTAATTGGGCACTGGCTAGCACACGCTTTGCACGCTAAACAGCCTTGCATCGCTTCCATTACTTCGTGAGAAAAATCGTCTTTATTGTCAGCTTTAGATAAGAATGTTACTTTGAATTTAGCAATGCTCGTATCAAGTAACTTTTTGATGCTCCAATTATTAATATCTTGCTCAAGCGCTAAAATGTCTACGCCCTGCTTTTCTAATAAACGCAACCATTCACGCATTAAGCCTGCTCGCCCTTTAGGGGAGTGACGTCTATCTTTTGTTATTTTACTCGACGGACACATCGGGCTGTCTGCATCATAGTTGAAGCATAAACCATTACCGTTACAATCCATCGCGGCGGTAAAAGACTCTTTTACTTCAACTGGAATTTGTCTGTCATAGAAGCCACGTTTAGTGTCATCAACACTAACCAATTGTTCGTTAGAATTAATCGGGGTACAAATTTTACCTGGATTCATTTTGTTTAATGGATCAAAAACGGCTTTAATTTTTCTAAGCTCGATAAATAATTGCTCACCAAAAAATGCTGGACCATATTCAGAGCGGTAACCTTTGCCGTGCTCTCCCCACATTAAACCACCATATTTAGCGGTAAGTTTTACCACTTCATCAGATAACGTTCTCAGTAGTTTTTCTTGCTCTGGATCGCACATATCAAGTGCTGGGCGTACATGTAACACCCCGGCATCAACATGACCAAACATCCCATAATGTAAATTATAACTATCAAGTAATTGGCGAAACTCACCAATATAATCAGCTAAGTTTTCAGGAGGTACCGCGGTGTCTTCTGCAAATGCTAACGGTTTTTGACTCCCCTCAGTGTTTCCTAATAAACCCACTGCTTTTTTACGCATAGCATAAAGTTTATTTATGCTAACTAAATCAGATGTCACTTGATAACCAATAACGCCACCCGTGTTGTCACTAACAATAGTTTCATCTAACCCTTGGGTTAATAGTGTCACTTGCTCAGCTAATGCCTCAACCGTTGTGCCATTAAATTCAACAATATTAATACCATCCATGACTTTATCAGGCACATCAGTGATTAAATCACTGACACTGTGCCAAACAATATCTTGCTTAGCTAAGTTCAATACTTTGCTATCAATGGTTTCAACTGATGTTGCTTTGGCGCTAACTAAAAAGGGTGAATGGCGCAATGCCGAATCAAAACTGTCATATTTAATGTTGATCAATGTTTTAGCTGGGCTAACAGGGGTTATGTTAAGTTTTGCCTGACAAACAAACGCCAATGAACCTTCAGAGCCTGTGATTAAACGACTTAGATCAAAGGTGTTTTCTTCATTTTGTAAAACATTTTCTAAATCATAACCCGTTAGAAATCGATTTAAACGGGGGAATTTTTCTAAAATAAGTTGACGATTATCCAAACTTGACGCCAATACTTGTTTTGTTATTTGTCCGTGACTGCTGTCTTCTTTGGCTAATAATTGTGCCTCTTCCATAGTCATTGGCGCTGTATTGAGTAGATCGCCATTCGCTAAAACTGACTCAAGAGATAAAACATGATTAGAGGTTTTTCCATATACTAATGAGCCCTGTCCTGATGCATCAGTATTAATCATGCCACCAATAGTCGCGCGACTAGACGTAGATAAATCAGGAGCAAAGAAAAAACCATGAGGGCGTAAATAGTCATTAAGTTGATCTTTAATAACACCCGTTTCAACTTTTACCCATCTTTCTTCTACGTTGATTTCAAGCACTTTATTCATGTACTTAGACAAATCAACAATAATACCAGGCGTTAAACTTTGACCATTAGTTCCGGTACCGCCACCACGTGCGCTAAATTTTATTTCGCTGTATTGATCTTCACTTGCAGTTTTTGTGAGCACAACAATGTCTTGCCTAGTGCGAGGATTAATTACCAGTTTAGGTAATTGCTGATAAATACTATTGTCAGTGGCAACCGATAAACGTGCACTATAACTAGCATTGATATCGCCAGTAAAACTATTACTTTTTAGAGAAGCGACAAAACGCTCATAAAGTGGAGAAAGATGTGTTTCATGATCAATACGCGGTAGCATGGATATTTATCTATACAGGTTGGAATTGGCTAAAGTATATCATGAGCCCATTAATTTTTGTGTGAGTTATTAGCCTTAGTTATAGGTAATTGTAAGAAAACTTTACTACTATGGCTCACATAACACGAACAACAATAGCCGTCAGACTTCCCCGAAGAACATTGTACTCCCTAAGCTTAATACCTATTTATTTAAAAAGAGCAGACACACTGCCTTTAAACTGACCATGACAAGATAAACAGCCACCGATCATTTTTTTAAAGTTTTCACCCACACCATTGATATTTTTTTGTTGGGCATTTGTCATTATATCCAAAGCTGCTTTATGAACGTTCTCATCATTTTCCTTAAATTTAGCCATATCAGACCCCATAGCCTTGATGATTTTTATACGAGTGGACATACTCGGTGCGGGGTGTTCAGCAATATTGTCTGCTTTAGTCACTATTAACGCAAAGTCTTCATTAAGCATTGCCGCGGTTAACTCTTGGGTGTTTTTTAATAAGCCTTGCATGACTAATTTGAGACTACCTTCTGGGGCTTTTTCCTTTGTTGTATTAGAACTTACAGCAGCTGAACTTACTATATCATTTGCTATTGAAAAGTTGGCCGTTGTTAAGATGACTAACGAAATGGCAAGTAATAATTTCTTCTGAGTTAACATTTTGTTCTCCTATTTTTATATTTAGCGATTATTAAACGCTATTTGAATGCAATAGCTGCTTTGAATCTAGTTCTGTTTCTGACTCACTCGCTTTAGCAACACCAAAATCATCCAAAACACAATAAAGACACGGAATAACAAAAAGCACTAGTAGTGTTGAGGTCGCTATGCCAAAAACAATACTGGCCGCTAAAGGAATTAAAATTTGCGCTTGTGAACTGGTCTCAAACAACAACGGTGTCATACCTACAATCGTTGTAATTGATGTCAGCAGTACAGCCCTAAAACGATCATGACTCGCTTTTGCTGCCGCTTCGTGTACAGTCAAGCCCGTTTTTACGCGTTTTTTAACAAACTCAACTAACAGTATTGAATCATTAACGACAATACCTGCCAGTGAAATAAACCCCATCATTGAAGGCATAGTAAATTGTAGCCCCATCGCTAAATGCCCCCAAATAACACCAATCATAGCTAAAGGAATAGTCACTAAAACCACAAAGGGTTCAAGATAACTTTTAAATTGAAATGACAGTATTATAAATACGCCAAACAAACCAACCACAAACGCTTTAATCATAGAAAGTTGTGTAGTGCCCGCATTTTTTATTTCACCTTCAAAACTTAGCGTTAATTCTGGATAGCGTTGTTTAAAGTGTGGCAACCAACGCGTAGTAATATCGGCAAGTACTTTATTGGTATTGTTTTTATCCGCATCAATATCCCCATAGACAGTAACGCTACGCTGATTATTTACCCGACTAATACGTGCATACCCTCTTGATGGTTCAATGTTAGCAACACTCGATAAGGGGATAATCGCTTTCGTTTGTGGATGTATAATTGAAAAAGTATCAAAATCCTGAAATTCATCTCGAGAAGAAGTATCAAGTTTTACCGTTACCTCAAATGTATTTAAACCGACATTGGTTTCTAATATTTTAATTCCTTGAAAGGCGCTGCGCATTTGACTAGCAATGGTTTGTGCATCAATACCTAAATTTAACGCCCCTGCTTTTAAGGTGATTGAAAACTCAGGTTTACCGGGTCGTAAATCATCAAAAACATTTTCAACACCATCATAACCCGCAAGCCAAGATTGTAAGTCAAAAGAGGCTTGTGATAATTGGACAAAATCATCTCCGTTAAGTCGGATTTCAATCGCTTTACCACTAGGACCTGTCACAGGCTCTTTAAAAGAAATTGATTTTGCCCTAGCAATGACACCCACATTTTTTCGCCAATAATTAATAAAAGGCTGGGTACTCGTTTGGCGTGACTCCGCAGTAAGTAAGTCAACTTTAATGGTGGCTAGATGAGGTCCTAATTCAAAAGCATCTTCATTTTCATTGTAGCTAACACTAATTGCTTTAATGAGTGTTTCTTGTTCATTTTTTTGAAAGTGCTCTGACGTTTTATCTAACGCTTTTAGTAATTGTTGTACTACCGCTTCGGTTTGTTTTAATGGCGTACCTGATGGCATTAATACCCGCGCCTGTATCATGTCACCTTCAATATTTGGAAAAGCGGAGAACTTTAAAACACCTGATGCTAACATGCTAATAGATAATAAAAATAAGGCTACTACACTCCCTAAAAAGACATAACGAAAGTGAATAAGTAACTCAACCAAGTCACCTACTTTAGTTCTAAAACGTTCAAATTTTTGTTCAAATTCAAACCTAAATTTAGAAACATTTTTATCCTTTGCATGAGACAACGAATGGTTTAAATGATGAGGAAGAATTAGAAAAGCTTCAATCAAAGAAACACTGATCACGGTAAGTAATACAATAGGAATAACTTTTAATACTTGTCCTAAATCACCTTCAATAAAAATCAAACCGGTAAAAATACACGCCGTCGTTAAAAATGAAGATATTACCCCTCGGGCAACTATTTTAGTGCCTTCTATCGATGCCGATAAGGGTGACAAACCTTTTTTGATTTGACTGCCAATAGATTCTGAAATCACAATAGCATCATCCATTAATATGCCTAAAGAAAGCAATAACGCCACCATAGAAAACATGTTAATAGAGATACCAAAAACATTTAAAAAGTACATGCTAGCAAGGAATGAAACGGGTAAACCCATTACCACCCAAAAGGCATAACGGAAGGTAAAAAATAACCACATCACACCAAAAACTAAAATAAGCCCTTGCCACGCATTTCTGGTTAACAAACTAATTCTGTCTTTAACAATACTAGTGGCATCTTGGGTAAGCTTTAGATTAACGCCATTTGGCAGTTTAGCACGCTCTACTATTAGCATTTCTTCAACGGCTTCTAACACGCGTAAACTATCATCTGTGGTGTTTTTACTAACCGCTAAAATAGCAGCCTCTTTTCCCGCAAAAGTGAGCTTATCTTCAGGTAACTCGAACGTATCAATAATATTGGCAACATCACCAAGTAGTACGTCATTGCCATTTGCACCACTCATCACCACAATACTGGCTAAATCGCTAGCTGTTCTTCTTTCATCTGAAAAGCGTAACTG
The DNA here is from genome assembly GCA_913058145.1 of uncultured Colwellia sp. Classification (GTDB taxonomy): domain Bacteria; phylum Pseudomonadota; class Gammaproteobacteria; order Enterobacterales; family Alteromonadaceae; genus Colwellia. Next base: position 18,019 of record CAJXQM010000009.1, on the reverse strand, counting down.
AGTTTCTTGAAAATCAGTTTCGATGGTCCCTAAAGGTAAATCAACATCTTGCTTAGCAATAATATTAGCAATATCTTGCAAACTTAATCCGTAGCGTCTGATGTTATAACTGGGTACTTGAACAAGTAATTGACGGTCTGAAAAACCTTGAATATCAACAAGTGGAATATTAGGGTGACGTAATAACCGTTGTTTTATTTGCTCTGCTAAGGTTTTTAATTCAGCGCGGGGAAGAGCAGCGGTTAGCGCGATAGAGATCACATTTTGCACACGCCCTACTTCACTAACGATAGTTTGCTCAGTCTCAGTAGGGAAGTCGCTAATGCCATCAACCGCACTGTTAACATCGTCTATAAATTTAGAAAAATCGCCCTGTTCAAACATCTTCACTGTCATGATGCCAATGTTTTGCCTAGCTTGACAAACTTTCTCTTCTACAAAACTAATACCATCAAGCGCATCTTCTAACGTTAAGCAAATACCTTGCTCCACATCAAGCGGAGTAGCACCCGGATAGGGCACTTGTATTTGCACTGCATACGCGTCCACTTTAGGAAAAGTTTCACGCTTTATTTCTGGCAACGTGATTAAACCAATCACTAATAAAACCATCATTAACAAGTTAGCTGCCGTTGGGTGAGCCGAAAAAAAACGGATCATTATTGAGTCCCTGCTTTATTAACTGCAATTGAATTAATAGGTACTGAGTCATTCTCTAACCACAATATCATTTGTTTCGTCGCACTATCATCAAGTATTGGCGACACTTCCATGCCATTAACAGCAGGAAAAACATCTGTAGTAATGACTTTATCATTCGCTTGTATTATTTGCTCTTTTGTCGGATCAATAAGTAATAAATCACCGTGATATTGTAATTTATCAAGCGTAATTCGCTGCAATAAGTTTTTATCATCAATCGTAAAAACTTGTTTTTTGTGTAAAGCATAACGTGGCAATATCAGCATTTTTTTCGGTTTCCCCGCCAATATCACTTTCATGTACATCCCTTCAAGAAGTGGTGGCCTAGTACCGGGTAACACTTTTTTATAACCATTACTTACGCTGACCATTATGCCCACGGTGCGACTTTTAGCATCTAAATTATCACTGAAGCGTTCAACTGTTGCTGGCCAAGCTTCAAAAAGTCCACCGGGATCTTTGACCATTACGGACAAACCCAAAGACGGTAATACGTCTTTCATATCAGGCGTGTTTTTATTATTCGCAAAAGCTTTTCTGTTAAAGTTTTGCGCAAAAAGTCGGAACTGATCTAAAGGAAATTGTGCATTGATCATGACTTTATTAAGTGTAAATGCATCAAAAAGTTGCCCTGCACTTGATAAGCCCCCTGCAGTAACGTACTGAGTTAACTCAGTGTAAACCTGGCTAATTCTGCCATCAAAAGGCATAGTCACTTGCGTTCGAGCTAAGTCACGCTCGCTTTTCTCTAAATTTGCTTTGGATATTTCAAGATGAGCTTTCATCACGGATAACGTTGAGGGTAATAGTGTTTTCTTATTTTTAAGTTGTTGAACTTCTTGTTTTTGCTTTAATAAATTTTGTTTTTCACCATTTAATGATGATTTTGAAACCACACCTGTTTGACTCAATTTCAATATACGAATATATTCTGCGTCTCTGACCTTTAATTTTTCTAACGCTAGCGAAAGCTCTAATTCATTATTTTCAATGGATAAAGTCATTTCTTGCAAGTTAGCTTTACTCACTAATAAATCCGCTTGTGCTTGCCTCAATTGCAATAGGTAGTCTTTATCATCGATGGTTAATAACAAAGTACCTTTCGAAAATATTTCACCTTTTTTAAGCTGGGGGTGAATATAAGTGATACGTCCGGAAACTTCAGCTTTCGCTTGTAATGTTATGTCTGGCTTAATGACGCCATAACCAATAATTTCAGGCTTAATAAGTTGAGATTTAACCTGTATATAGTTAACGGGGGTAACAAGACTTGCGGCAGGCTGGTGTTTCATCTCTGGCTGCAATTTTACGATAAATACCATCACAACTAAACCAGTAATGGCAATAATGGGGAAAGCAATTTTTTTTTGTAGCCACGTATTAATATTAACTTTTCCTAAAAAACTCATGACAGAACTTCCTTACTTTGAACATTATTACGACACAGTACTTTAGGCTGCGTATTTGCTGGCACATTACAACCGAGCATAAACTGTTGATGGATATGTTCTGCCCATGAAGGGCTTTGTAATTCTTCATCACTAATTTCCCATGCTTGTTGACGAATAGATTTATGAATAAAAGGCGTAATAAGTAGTGTAACAAGCGAAAATGCGGCGTACTTGGCTTTACGCTCATCATTAATTAACGTATTTTTTTTAACAAGTTGAGGAATAAAACCAGCCATCTTTCGAGGGAAGCGATCAATAAAAACATTACTTAACGTTGAATTTCCTGTTGAAAATTCCTGATGGATTAAGCGTGCTAAACCATGGTTCTTATTTAACATCGCTAAGATAGTTTCAATAAAAGTTTTAATGGGATCCGCTGAATGCGTGATAGTCTGCATAACAGTAAAATGCTTTGTCGACATTTCATCTAATAAAGCAACAAATAGCCCTTCTTTATTAGTGAAGTAGTAACTGATCATCGCAGAATTAACACCCGAGCGCTGTGCAAGCTCTCTTATCGTTATACTCGCGTAAGGTTTTTCAGCAAGTAACTGTTCTGCCGATGCCAACAGCTTAGCTTTTTGCATCGCTTTTTTTTCTGGGTTTACCGGGCGTCCCTTAACTGGATCTGACTTTTCCATACAAAAACTCTATTTTGCCATTTAATTAATCGATTGATTAATTAAATGGCAAAATAGAGTTTTTAGCAAGCATAATTTCAAATTAACAAATTAAATTGAATGCCAACACGATCACTTTTCCACGAAAAATTATTCATCTGGTGTACTTTGGCTTTATTTAGACTATTTTTATTACGTTAGAAGTCATCTTCATGCACTGAGAAATTACAACGTAGTCGTCACAACAATATAGTAATTGTTAACAATTATCATATTACTCAGCGGCTAGATATTGGTGATGGATTCTTTTTAAATAAAAATGGAATCCACATGCATATGTATGTGGATTCCATTATGTAGTAAGGGGCTTAGACTGTGTGAGATTTTCTACGCTTTAACCAAAGTCCTACCATGCCTAAAGTGAACATAAATATAGACGAAGGCTCCGGTACTTCAACAGGTTCATTAGGTGTATTAATTGTTACCGTGGCAGCACAAGGTTCATGATGATGAGTAGATCCACTAACACAATCTTCCTCCCCATGTTTTTCAGAAGACATTGTTTTTGGGTCGGACGCATGAAGCCCAACTAAATTAATTAATTTAGTATTATCTTTATAACCAAAATTACCCGCAGTAATACCTTGTAAATTACTAAAAAACGTATTGCTTAATTGAATTTCAATACCAAAATTAAAGTCCCAGTCAATTACTGGACTAGTAACATCTGTATTTCCAAGACGATTTTCTACTGTATTCTTTACAATATAACAGCTAGGGTCACTGCTAGTTTCACTACCACAGTCGATGGTCTCTGGTGAATGATCTTCAAAAGCACCCAAATCGCCAGTATTCGAACCGAATAGTACCCTGTTATAATCTAATGTACTTTTAAATCCAGATATATCATTTCCATCACCCGTTATCGCGTTATCTGCGGTTAAAACTCCCAGATCAAATTTTACATCGTCTTCACCGTCAAATGAAAGTTCAAAATATTCACTTCCAACTGCTTTCTCAAGGTTTGTATTACCATCATCCTGGCTATTCCAACCTACACGGTATTGCTCACTACCATTAATTGCCGCAATTGCGGCCGCAATTGCGGCCGCAATTGTGGCATCGGCTATTTCTTCTACCCCTTCTTTTAATTCTTTAGCTTCTTTTTCATCCGCTTTTGCCTGATCTTCAAGCGCTTTGTAATAAGCTTCATCAGCTTTGTTTTTATCTTTTTTAGCTTTCTTTTTAGCTTTTTTTGCTGCATCTTTAGCTTGTTCAGCTTCTTCCTCGGCGTTATCATAAAACGCAAAATCCGTTACGGCTTTTTCTTTTGCTGCTGCGATTGTCGCTAGGCAAGTACTATCGCCATCACAAGTTGTACCTACAACATCAGGAACCCCATAAGACAAATCTTTAAAACCAAGCGGATGTTGAATATACATATATTGGTTGGTACCATCACTACCTAACCCCAATTTACCGCCTTCAATATCCCTATCATCAAAGGTATAAGTAATATCAAAAAAGACATCGTATTCGGTTTGATTACCATTCGCGTCTAACGCTAAATGCCCATCATAAGTCACTGCTGCATGTGCTACAGAACTCAATCCTAAAAGAAATGCGTAACTTGCGAGTTTTTTTAACATAAGTGAATACCATTATAATAAATTAATAAAAAAGTTCACTATGTATTAAGCAAAAAACATACCATAAAAATAAAACATTTATATTCAGTGACTTATAGTTAACTGAATTTATCGTCATTCATTTGTGTAAAATTACCTGACACAAATAATTATCTAATACACTAAGCTATTAGTGAATTAATACATTTCGTAGATTAAGCGCCTGTTCATTTTCCAAAAAATACGCATCTAATTCAAGTGCACCATTAAGTTCAATTAAAGCCTCTGTTTTTCGACCTAACTTACTTAAAGTGTAAGCAATATGATATCGATTTGATGGATTGGATGAATCCAACGAGTGAGCCATTCTGAGGAATTTTAAACCTCGTTGATAATTCCGCTGTAAGGACAAAACCCAGCCTTTCGTATCTAAAAAACTAGCATTGGCATTATTTATAGCGAGCGCTTTGTCTATGTACAGCAAAGATAAGTCTATATTTTCTTTCAAGTATATGTTGGCCAAATTATTATAAACAAATTTTAGACTAGGTAAATCCTGGATTTTTTCTAATACAAGCAGGTGTATTTTTGCTTGATCAGAATTACCTATGCTCAATAAATAATTTGAAAATAGAAAGCGATGAAAGTGGCTGTCTGGATGCTTATTAATAATACCTAACATTAACTGCTCAAACGACTTTCTCCCAATGCTTTCATTTTTTGCCAGATTGAATAATTTAATTGCCGCTAGTTGATAGTTATTATTTAATTTCAAAGCATGTAGATAGTATTGTTGTGCTAATGTTGGATTATTTTTATGGCTAGCAATATCACCTGATAAAAGCTGTAAGTTTGCATTCTCAGGGTTTGAAACTATCAAAGACCTAATCAATTCATCCGCTTTTTCAATCTTTTTTTGCGCGACATACAAGCGTAACAACTCTATATGAGCAAACAGAAATTTAGGTTCAAGCGTTAGCGCACGTTGTAGAGAATTTTCGGCATCATCATAAAAATTAGCTATTCGTTGTTTTTGTCCTAAATATAAGAGTTTTTGGATATCATTATTCCATAAACTATAGAGTAACTTATATTCATGTTCTGCTTTCTCAAATTGCTTATTTTCAAGATAAAGCTCTGCTTTAAATTGAATATATTTTGGCTCTAATAAGTGGCTTTTGGTTAAATTTTCTAATTCAGCCATTGCCTGCTCAGGCTTTTTCATTAAACGGTATGTTTTAATTATCTGTTCAGAAGGAGCCGGATTATTGTCAGCTAATTTTTTTGCTTTTTTAAAATAATCAAGCGCTTCAACGAATTTTTTTTGTTCATAAAATGCATTGCCTACTAATAAATAAAGTCTAAGGCTTCTTGTTTCATTAGTTATAAGTTTTTCTGCAATTCTTTGTGCTTCATAATATTCTTCTTTTAAGAAATGTAGGCGAGCCAAATTGAATTTAACATTAAACAAATTAGGTTGAACGATTAACATTTTCTTAATAAGAATTTCTGCTTCTTCTGTGTGTTTAAACTTTAATAGTATTTCACTTTTTAGGATTTGATAACGAAGGCTCTCTTTATCGATTTGTAATAATGCATTAATTTTATCAATAGCTTTTTGTTCTAAATTATTTTGATAGTAAAGCATGGCACCAATATACTGGATCTTTTCTTCTGTATTTCGCTCAAAATACCTATCAAAAAAAGATAGCGCCTTAGAATACAATTTCTGTATCTGAAACGTTTTCACTTGCAGTAATTTTAGCTCCCAGTGGTCACCATATATAAAACGTAATTCGTCAATCATTAACTGGCACTTATGGGGCTTTTTAACGTCATTATATAGATTACAAAATGCCGATGAGAGCGCTAAATCTTCTGCCACAATTGAGGTGTGTTGTTCTAATACGAGAAGCGCTTGTTCTGGCATATTCTGTTTACGGTAGATATCAACAAGTAACTTAATCGCTCTGAGGTTTTCTTTATCTTGTGCGAGAAAAAGAAGTAAGCTTTTTCTCGCCAATTCGTGATGTCCTAACATGTACGCCGTTAATCCAGAAACATACCGTAGCTCAGGTAATTGATCTAGTGTTTCGCTTGGGATTAACAAAAGCTTAGCCATTATGTCGTCATACGCTTGATTCGCAAGTTCATTATCTTTATTGATGGTATGCAATCGTGCACTTAATAGCATCATAAAGGGTTCGTTGGGGGTTTCTTTCAAAATCTCATCCGTTATTAGGCGAGCGTTAACGAAATCTTGGATTTGAATGTACATGTTGGCTAATGAACGAGCTATATACGGATCAGTCAAATCTTTTTTATAGGCTTTTTCAAATGCCTGCAACGCTTGTTCAGCCTTATTTTCTCTTTGAAACACTAATCCTTGAAGATGAATGGTTTGGGTTGCCTGAGGATCTATAGATAATAATTGAGTCACTAAGGAATTTACCTTATCGTGTTCCTCTTGTTGCAGGAAAAAATAAGCTAGAGCGGTCATGACCTCAATATTATTTGGATTAAGTTTAAGTGCTAGTTCATATTTTGCTAATGATTGCTCAAAACGCTTAAGGCTTTCTAATGCTGAGGCTTGCAATAAGATAAGTTTAAATTGGTTATTTTTGTTGAGCTTATCATGATTTTGGTCAATGACAGTTAGGTAATTTCTATTAAGTATGTGTGCTTTCATCAACAAAATAGTGGTCAAATTGATATCTGCACCAAAAGAAATTGCTTCTTCGAGTATTTCTATAGCGGCATTCGCATTTCTTGTGTCTAAATAAACCCTGCCAAGCAATAATTTTGATGGTAAATGTTCAGGGTGTTCCTTCAGCGAATTCTTTAAATGTATTAAAGCTTCATTGCTTTTTTTTAGATTAAAACTTTGTAAAGCTTTCTCGTAATAATCTTCTGACTGAGCAAAAACAGTAAGTGAAAAACACAGTAACACAAAGGGGAGTTTACTAAGTAGGTTAGCCAACACGTTTCATCCATAAATCAAAGGGCAATCTGTCTAAGTTTATATCATTTTTGAAGTGAGCCAACAATAACTATCACTCAGTCCTCAAGACAAAGTTAAAAGTTATTAGAGAAATCTAATACCGTCGTCGCTGAATTTAAAGGGTTGAAAGTAACAACATCTAGTTTGACTGCTTTAAAATGGCTGTTAACGGTGTTAATTACAAGTCTTTATACAATAAATAAGGTTTTCTTAAACTGTTGAAGTTAAGTAAACCTTGCTGCCAACTTTGCTTAATTTCTTGCTGAGTTTTACCTGCTACAATCGATTTTCGTAATTTATCAGTACCACTGAGTTTGTCCATAAAATTAGCACGCGTAAAAAACGTTGTGTTTGTTATTTTAAATGCTTGATGCCACTTAATTATAAAAGATAAGTCTATTCCTTTAACATGACTCTGTCGTAAATCTTGTCCAATAAGCATTTTATTCATTAATTTAGGAGTAGATGCTGCACCGGGGGTAGAAACAGGCATAAATTCAAAATCTCCTACCGCTATTTTATCATGACCTATTACCTGAAAGGGAAAATTGGTGCCTCGGCCAATACTCACGGGGGTCGCTTCAAAAAAGCCAAGCGAGGGATAAAGATTAATAGCCACATCATTAGGTAAATTAGGGCTTGGTTTTATAGGCAGTGAATAAAGCATTTTCCGTTGATAGTTTTTCATACTAACAACGGTTAGATTAAGATCTTTATCACTATTAAGCCAACCTTCACCTGTAAACATTAATGCCAACTCAGCAACGGTCATACCGTGTACTAAAGGTATTTTATGCATGCCTACAAATGAAGTAAACTCAGGTTCAAGCATAGGTCCGTCAACAAAGGCACCGTTTGGATTAGGTCGGTCAAAAACAATAAAGCTTACGCCTGCATCAGCTGCCGCTTCCATCATATAATGCATAGAACTGATATAAGTATAAAAGCGTACGCCAACATCTTGAATATCAAAAATAATCACATCAAGGTTTGCCATCACTTCAGCTGAGGGCTTCTTATTTTTACCATAAATGGATATTAAAGGAATACCTGTTTTTTCATCGACACTGGAGCTAAATTTTTCACCTGCATCATAATCACCACGAAAACCATGTTCAGGTGCAAAAATAGCCGGCACGTTAACATGATTAGCTATAAGCACATCGACTAAATGCTTATTAGCTACTTGTGATGTTTGATTGACCACCAAACCAACTCTTTTGCCTTTAAGCATAGGCAAGTAAACTGTCAGTTGTTGTGCACCAAAAATAATATCTTTGTTATGTAATTTTACTTGCTCATTATGATGTTCATCAGAGGAAACACAAGAAAAAAGCAGCAAGAATAACATCAAATAAAGCACCGTTAATTGATCAGATACTTTAATAAAAAAACGACGCATGACATACCCTAAATATTTATTGTTTTGATTACACTGATTGTTTAATAGCTTTGCGTAAAAAGCCTTTATGGTGTAACAAAGCAGCCTTTGCTGTGGCTACATCCAAGCCCGTCAATACCATAAAAGTGGCTAATTTAGTGTTATTATCTGCTATATCTAAGGCCTTTTTAGCTCCTTGATAATCGCACTCGGTCGCCTGCATTACTATCCTCACCGCGCGGGCATAAAGCTTTTCATTACTAGCACTGACATCAATCATTAGATTGCGATAAGTTTTGCCACTGCGGATCATGCTAGCGGTAGTCAGCATATTAAGAATTAATTTTTGCGCGGTGCCCGATTTCATACGTGTTGAGCCTGTTAATGCTTCAGCGCCAACAATCGCACAAAGATTAATATCATTGGCTTGTGCAAACTTGTCATTATAACTACAACTTAAACCAACAACGGTTGCACCAACAGCTTTACCATAGTTCATTGCTGAAAGCACATAAGGGGTTCGGCCACTGGCGGCAATACCCACTAACACATCTTTAGCAACCAACTTAACCGCTTTTAAATCTTTAATGGCGAGAGACTCATTGTCTTCTGCCCCTTCAACTGCTTTTTTAATGGCTTTATCTCCACCAGCAATAATACCTAAAACTTGCTGGTCACTTACACTGAACGTTGGCGGACATTCCACGGCATCTAACACGCCAAGACGACCGCTCGTTCCTGCGCCAATATAAATTAGACGACCACCCTGAGCGAAAGCATCTACTATTTTATCTACCACCTTCGCAATTTCTGGAATAATAAGCTTAACGATATTGGCAACTTTTTGATCCTCATCATTAATTTTTTCCAACACACCCGTTACATCAAGTAGATCAATATCTAGCGTATCGGAGTTTTGTCCTTCAGTGGTTATTGTTTTCAGTTCATCAATTAGTGTAGATTGTTTTGTCATTAGCACAGCGCTCATGGTTAACCTTGTTATTTGGTTTTTACTTGAATTCAAATAAGAATACATTATTCAAAAAAAAACATATAAATAACGAATTAAAATAGATGGTAATATCATCATAAATATTAAACTATTCACGCAATAGAAGCATGATATACTTCAAAAAAACATGCTTTCACCAGTAGAAACCATCTATGAGCTATCGTTCTAGAAAAACACAAGCAATTATAAATTTATCTGCCTTGAAAAATAACTATCATAAAATTGCTAACTTAGCGCCGCAAAGTAAAACTATTGCGGTTATTAAAGCAAATGCTTATGGTCATGGTGCGATTGAAATAGCTAAAAGCCTCCATTCACTGGTACCGGCTTTTGCTGTGGCATTTATTGATGAAGCCATTATTTTACGTACTGCCGGAATTACGTTACCTATTTTAATTCTTGAAGGTCCTTTAAATAAGGAAGACTTTGCATTAGCGCAACGGCATAATTTTTGGTTGATGATACATAATATCGAACAAGTTTCATGGTTAATGCAACAACCAAACTATAAAGAAAAGTTTTGGCTTAAAGTTAATACCGGCATGAACCGATTAGGTTTTACACCTGAATACACCAAAACAATACTAGAAAAATTAACCCATGAACAAAAAGAAGCGCTTGTTCTTTGTTCACATTTTTCTAACGCTGATGAAATAGATAATCCGAAAACACAAACACAAATTACTTGTTTAACTGCATTAGCTCAGAAATATTCGTGTCAGTTTAGCTTGGCTAATTCTATAGGAATAATTAACTGGCCCCAAAGTCATGCTGATTTTAATCGACTGGGTATCGCTTTATATGGTGCAAACCCAATAGAAATAAACAAGATGCCCATTGAATTGACTCCAGTCATGACGCTACAATCGACAATTATTTCTTTAAGAAAATTAAGTGTCGGTGAGGCTGTTGGTTATGGAGGAACTTGGCGAGCTAAGCAAGCGTCAGTTATTGCTACAATTGCAATAGGTTATGCTGACGGTTACCCCAGAAATGCCCAAGCTGGCACGCCCGTATTTATCAATAATCAACTAGCTCCCCTAGCAGGACGTGTATCAATGGATATGATCACTGTAGATGTCACTAATTTAGATCAGGTGAGTTTGGGTGACGTAGTCGAGTTATGGGGAGAAAACCTCCATGTTGAAGTAGTCGCGGAGTATATGAATACGATTAATTACGAATTACTGACTTGCGTGTCTGCACGCGTACCTAAAGTTTATATTGATAAGTAAACGGTATGTACTCGTGCGCAAGTACTGGGCAGGCTATTAATAATATTACTTTACATCAGTTCAAGCTACTCAATACCTAAGTATTTATGTACTTGTACTGACAAACGCCAATTATTAGCAATACAAGTAGCAATAGCCAGTTCTGTTGCTCTAGGCTTTTGACTAATGGGCTGTAAATATATAGCCGTATTGTCAACCTTGTGCTCTGCTAATAGCTTTTTTAGATCGCTAACATGTTGCTCTGTTGCGATTGGATGTTTTATTTCATTAGCACGTATCATAGCGCTATTTAAAATAGGATAACCACCGCGCATATTGATTTTAGGCGATACTGTCACCCAGCAGTTATCTGAAACACGAATGTCAAAGGTACCTGATGTTTCGACTTGCGTGCTATACCCTAATTGTTCAAACGCACCACATAATGGGGTTAAGTCTTCCATACAAGGCTCACCACCAGTGATCACTATGTGCTTAGCTTGATAACCTTTTTCTTTAACTAAAGCTAAAATCTGCTCTACCGTCATATCAGCCCACTGTGATGTTTCTTGCACTTTAGTTAACATGATATTTTGACTGACTTCATCACTAAGGTCTATTTGCCAAGTATGCTTGGTATCACACCACGAGCAACCGACAGGGCAACCTTGCAAACGAATAAATATTGATGGCTGACCCGTAAAAGAGCCTTCACCTTGTATAGTTTCAAATAGTTCGTTGATTTTGTATTGGATCATTATAATTTATGCTTTTGCCTATGGTGTTAATCAAGTAAAATAGTCGTATTGATTATACCTTATTTATTTTTAAGAGACCTTACTATGACAGAAAAAGCTATGACAGAAAAAGGTATGGCTGAAAAAGTGGTTGTTATTTATTCCGGCGGCATGGATTCATTTACCGTACTTAATAGAGCACTAAAAGATGGTAAAGAAGTATATGCACTTTCATTTGATTATGGGCAACGTCATGTAAAAGAGCTTGAATACGCTAGTAAAGTTTGTAATTCACTTAACATCCGACATAAAGTGATTGATATTTCATCTATCAATCAATTACTAGCCGGTTCTTCACTCACCGATGATATTGACATTCCAGAGGGTCATTACGAAAGTGAAAATATGAAATCCACGATAGTGCCTAATCGTAATATGATTTTACTCTCGTTAGCGGTAGGTTATGCCGTGTCTGTTGGTGCTTCACAGGTTTATTATGGTGCTCATAGCGGTGATCATGCTATTTATCCTGACTGTCGCCCTGAATTTGTAAAAAAAATGAATGATGTATGCCATATTGCTAATTATGAAAGTGTTGAAATTTTCAGTCCCTATTTAAAGGTAAATAAAGCAGCTATTTTAGCTGAGGGGCTGAGTATGGGTTTAGATTATAGTAATACCTGGACTTGCTATAACGGCAGAGAAAAAGCGTGTGGTAAATGTGGATCTTGCCAAGAACGCTTAGAAGCTTTTAGCAAAAATAAAATGGTAGATCCAATTACATACGAGTGAGATACTATTAAATTAATAGATATTATATTCACAAAATTTAAATAACATTATGTCTGACACTTTACCTAATAAGCTCACTTCAGGTGAGCCTTTAAGATCAAAAGCGTATCAATTGCTTGAAAGTGAAACTAGAAAAAATTTCACCGCTAAGGCAATCAACTTATTTTTAATCATTCTTATTATTATCAATGTTATTGCGGCAATTTTTGAATCAGAAGCTAATTATCATGATATTTACCACCAAGAATTCGCTTTATTTGAATTTATTTCCCTATCATTTTTTTGTGTTGAATACTTGTTAAGAGTTTGGTGTTGTATAGAAGACCCTAAGTATCGAGGTATCTCAACGATAAAATCTAGAGCCAACTACATATTAACTCCTATGGCATTAATTGATTTAATTGCCATTTTACCTTTTATTATTGCCTTATTTTTTGCCATTGACTTAAGAACACTGCGTTTACTAAGAGTATTGAGATTATTGAAGCTGACCCACTATTTTAAGGGTTTCAATATTTTCATCAATGTCATCACTAAAGAATTTAAAAGTATTACCGCTGCCATGATGGTGATGATGTTTTTAATTGTTATTGCCGCCAGTTTAATGCATGCCGTCGAAGGAAAAGTTCAGCCTGACGTTTTTGGCAGTATTATTCAATCTTTTTGGTGGGCCGTTGTTACAATGACGACCGTAGGCTATGGTGATGTAGTCCCTATTACAGCCATAGGGAAGGTTATTTCCACTTTTATTATGCTTATAGGTGTTGGTTTAGTCGCATTACCTGCCGCAATGTTAGCGGCGCGTTTTAGTGAAGAATTACGTGAACGCAAACAAAAGCTAGATGTGAATATAACCAATGCCTTAACTGATGGTTATATTGATCAAGAAGAGTATCAAGCACTAGAAAAATTAGCCGATCAACTAGAAATAGAACCGGCCGACCTTCAACGTAGTATTCACGTGTTAAAGCAGAGTCAACACGGTAAAAAGTGTCCTCATTGCGGTAAATAGTTTAATGTACATAAAACGTTTAATGTAAATCAATAATAGACTCAATATTAATTTTTTCTATAGAATATTTTTATCCTTTGATTTTACTTTAAGACTTTTTTATAATCATTATTAATTGATGGTCTAAACTTAATACATATTCAATAAATTATTAAGGATAACTTATGAGTACCACGAGGACGTGCCAAGCGCCGTGTTTAAAAAAAATAATAGCGGAAAATAATGAAACTCAAGTGCCTATGTATCTTGAGCAATTATTGCTTTTCCCTCTCGATATTCAAGATATAATAATTGAAGAAATCAGCCATTTAAATCATTGTAATAGTGATGCCATTGCTAGGATTATCTACCATTACTCCATGATACATCTTAAGTAGTTTACCTATAGTATATTGAGCCACTAGAGTCTAAAAGTATTGTTAAGTCGACAGTTGCTGATTTCTAAGCTTAGCAATATCATCACGAATTGCAGCAGCTTGTTCAAATTCTAAGTTTTGAGCACATAAGTACATTTCTTTTTCAAGTTGCTCAATTTTATTATCAATTCCTTGTGTCGTTAGTAACTGATAATTAGCATGTCGTTCAGCAACTTTATCTAGCTCCTTGGACTTGCTGAAGCCACCAACACCCATAACATCAGTGATTTTTCTAACGACTCCTTTAGGAGTAATATTCTTGTCTATATTATTTTGATGCTGTTTCTCTCTTCGACGATCGGTTTCATCAATGGCTTTACGCATTGATTTAGTGACTTTCCCTGCATATAAAATAGCCCTACCGTTAATATTACGCGCTGCTCTACCAATGGTTTGAATCAGTGATCGCTCTGAGCGTAAAAAGCCTTCTTTGTCTGCGTCTAGTATAGCGACCAGCGACACTTCAGGCATATCTAAACCTTCACGTAATAAGTTAATACCTACTAACACATCAAACTTACCCAAACGAAAATCACGAATGATCTCAACCCGTTCTACGGTATCAACATCAGAATGCAAATAACGTGTTTTTATACCATGTTCATCTAAGTAATCGGTTAAATCTTCCGCCATTCGCTTAGTTAACGTAGTCGCTAACACGCGTTCATTTAAGGGTAATCGTTTGTGAATTTCAGATAATAAATCATCCACTTGTGTTTCTACCGGGCGCACTTCTATTTGGGGATCTAACAAGCCAGTAGGACGCACCACTTGCTCAGCGATATCCCCTGCTGACTTTTCAATTTCATAGTTGCTTGGCGTTGCTGACACATAGATAGTTTGTGGCGAAAGTGCTTCAAACTCTTCAAACTTCATCGGCCTATTATCAAGCGCAGAAGGTAATCTAAAACCATATTCTACTAAGTTTTCTTTACGTGATCTGTCACCTTTGTACATCGCGCCTATTTGCGGGACAGTTACATGAGATTCATCAATAATAAGCAAACCATCATCAGGTAAATAATCAAATAACGTCGGCGGTGCTTCACCTGACCCTCGACCTGACAAATAACGAGAGTAGTTTTCAATGCCAGAGCAGTAACCAAGCTCTGTCATCATTTCAATATCAAATTGAGTCCGCTGTGATATTCGCTGCTCTTCAACTAAGCGATTATTGTCTTTAAGGAATTGTGATCTGTCTTTTAACTCAATTTTAATCTTATCAACAGCGGCTAAAATTTTTTCTCTCGGAGTTGCATAATGAGTTTTTGGATAAATAGTCACTCGGGCCAATTTACGCTCAACCTGCCCTGTTAATGGATCAAATTGACTAATACGCTCAATTTCTTCATCAAATAATTCTATTCTTAAGGCTAGCCGGTCAGACTCTGCTGGAAAAACATCAATAACATCACCACGTACTCTATAAGTTGCTCGTGCAAAAGCAACATCATTACGGGTGTATTGTAGTTCAGCTAACCGACGTAAAATATCACGTTGGTTAATAATATCCCCTTGGCTTATATGAAGCATCATTTTCAAATATGAATCAGGATCACCTAACCCATAAATAGCAGAAACAGAAGCAATAATGATGACATCACGCCGCTCTAATAGAGCCTTAGTGGCAGATAAACGCATTTGTTCTATATGTTCGTTTACCGAGGCATCTTTTTCAATAAACGTATCGGTTGTGGGTACATAAGCCTCAGGTTGATAATAATCATAATAAGAAACAAAATATTCAACGGCATTGTTAGGAAAAAATTCTTTCATTTCCCCATAAAGCTGCGCCGCTAAGGTTTTATTTGGCGCTAACATCATCGTTGGGCGATTCAATTTTTCAATAACTTTAGCGATAGTAAAGGTTTTACCCGATCCGGTAACACCGAGTAATGTTTGATGGGCTAAACCGGCATCAATACCCTCAAGTAATTGTTTAATTGCAGTTGGCTGATCACCCGCTGGCGTATAGTTTGACTCTAATATAAAGGATTTTAAATTTGTTTCTTTTAAAATGATATTTTTCAAGATGATTTTTCCTGGGCTACGCTACTCACAATAAACTCATCACCATTAAATTGCTTGGAAAACAGTCGATAAGAAATAGTTGCCATGACTAAGTTCCCTATTAGCGCACCAATAAAAAAACCATGTAAACCATAAAAATAACTACCTATGGAGGCCAGCGGTACATAACAAATAAATAATCGTATAAAACTCAATACTAGAGCTACTATCGGCTTATGCAACGCATTAAAAGAAGAATTAGTTAAAATAATTACGCCTTGAAAACCATAACCTAGTGGAAAAATCCACATAAATAGCACAATGATATCGGCAACCTTTTGCTCTTTTGCAAAAGCAGAGGCGACCCAAGGAGCAGCAATAATTAACACAACATAGATCAATAGTTGCCAACACAAAACAAACTTGATTGACGTTTTATAGGCATGCTTAACTCTGTGCATATGACCGGCACCAAAATTTTGGCTAATAAATGGCGGTAACGTCATCGACAGAGCCAGAACAACTAAACAGGCAATAGATTCAATTCTAGATCCGACACCAAAGCCAGCAACCACTGATTCACCATAAGTTGCGGCAATAGCCGTCATAATAGCGGCAGCAATTGGGGTTAACATATTTGCACCTGCAGCAGGTAAACCAATTTTCAAAATAATACGACATGACGAAATTAACTGCTTAAGCGATAATAAATGCGTATGAATTAAGTTTTTTTGTTTTGTTAATATAGTCAATGCAAATGAAAAACCAAACAACCAAGAAATAAATGTGGCGATAGCAGCACCTTGAATACCCATGGCAGGAACAGGACCAAAACCAAAAATAAAGATAGGGTCAAGAATCGCATTAATTAATCCGGCACTGCCCATGATTATGCTAGGTGTTTTAGTATCCCCTGATGCTCGAAGAATAGCGTTACCGATCATAGGACCAATTAAAAAAACACTACCTATATACCAAATATCCATATACTCATGAATTAAAGGTAATAAAGATGCTTGAGCCCCTAATAAAGTAAATAACTCGTCAGTAAATATATAACCTAAAAAAGATAGGCTAATGACAATAACAGCAGCTAGATATAAAGCTGCTGTCGCAGAGTTTTTTGCCGATTCATGATCATCACTTCCTAAAAACCTTGCAATAACTGCTGAAGTCCCTATTCCTAAGCCGATCATGAAGCTAATAACGGTAAAAGTAACAGGAAAAGTAAAACTAATAGCCGCTAAAGGCTGAGTACCTAATAAACTAACAAAAAAAGTATCTATTAAATTAAATGTCATTAATAAGACCATGCCGTAGATCATTGGAATGGTCATTCTTTTGATTGTACTAGCAACGGGATCTTTTAGTAAATTTACCGGTTGTTTCTTACTCATGGTTATTTTATTTAATATCATTAATAAACTTTATTAAAGGGAGAGTTCATAAGCTCTTTTAGCTGTTCATCCATTGTAATCAAATCCAAAAGAAATGCACAGTGAATGCTGTTAAATATATCTTTGTTTAAAAATCACACCAAACACTTAAAAAAACAACAAAATAAACGTAACTAATTGATTTTAAATATTTAAAATATATACAAAATAAATTATTGACTTGGCTACAAGCTAGTTAAAACGATAATATAAAGAGTTATTATAAATTAACTCACATAGTTATCCACAACTTCGGTGGATAACTACCAATTTTATCCTACAGATAAAAATTTATATTCAATGATTATAAAACTACCAACAAATGCTGACAAACTAACTTTAGTGAACGCAATTTAAGCAAACAAACTAATAAATGAATTTTTTCTTATTTTTGTGTTGACACTAAGCCCACAGGTCTTTATTATTCTGCCCCGTTAGCCAAGTAGGTTAACAAGCTAATCGAAAGAAAAGCAACTCCCTAAGTATCAGTTAGTAGAGCCTAGGAGATTAGTTACTGTTAATCCATGTAGTCTAATCAAAGATAAAAAATTTATTCCCCAATAGCTCAGTTGGTAGAGCGATGGACTGTTAATCCATGTGTCACTGG
>CAJXQM010000008.1 GCA_913058145.1 uncultured Colwellia sp. | reverse complement strand
AAGGCTCTTTGATTTTTAATTCTACAGGCGACATAACACTATCCAGTTAATTATTTGTTGGTTTAGTTATCACAAAACGAATGAGGACTAAAAGACGTGGGATTATAAGACGTGGACTAATAAACCTCAAGTCTTAGATACTTGTCTCCTCTGTGGAGGAGATAAATGAATAATAAAGAACTAGCGGCACAGTTTGGTAAGAATGTTCGTTCAAATAGAGAGTTACAGGGTATTTCCCAAGAAAAGTTTGCCCTTTTAGCAAATTTAGATAGAAGTTATGTTAGTCGTATAGAGCTGGGTAAAATTAGTGTTTCTCTGGAAAAAGCTTATTATCTAGCAGACAAGCTTAAATGTAATATTAGAGATTTATTACCTAAGGAAAAAAATTAAAATATAAAGGCATGCCAATCTAAGTACCCATGTTGATTTGCAGGTAAAAACAATCCAATTTACGTAAAATTCACATTGAAAACTGATCCTAATAATTATTTATAATTTGCTGATGTTTTTAGAAATATTAACTAAGTTATCGGATCTGTTATTAATGAAATTAATGGCTCAAACGGTCGGTTTTTGTGAAGTAAATTCATCTCACATAAGAGGCCGTTTAGATACGAAAGCTTGTTAAAGGTCTCAGGGCGTAGAGCGGAAGCTAGCAACTAGTTAAACCATTAAAAGCTTTCTACTTGGTTTTGGGGATCTTGAAAGAGATGTGGGTGAAGGTAACGTGTTCAATCAAAAAATCAGGTTAGAAATCTATTTTGAAGGCGCACCTTATAAAAACTCACTAGATATAGATTTTGCTGACATTAAAGGTATATCAACATTGGGAGGAGCTACGGATCCTATATATTCAGTGTTCAAGGAGATCGAAAAATTAAGAAAGGTATTTGAACCAGTATTTAAGTCAGGAAATAAAAGGCTTAAAGTCGACTCTTATGATACAGACGATAGAGTTATTGAACGTGAACAACAAATAGAAATAGATAATGAGTTTCTGGCTCAAATAGAAAAGAATAAAAGAACAGTTAACACAATTAAGCAGGACTAAAAACAGATGTTTTTCTCTTTTATCGCTTATTCTAGTCAGCAATTTTTTGCCTGTTAATATGAGTATTATCGATACAAAATCTAATCCGAATTCAATTCTAGGCAGTTAGTACTAAGGTCTTCAATGTGGTATTAGTGATGTTTTTTTATAGATCAAGGTTGCTTTAGTTCGCCTCATTGATTGAGCGCCATAAGATGTCACATCCAAACCAATACTAGCAATCCATTTTTTAACAATTCTGGCATACTGCCTAGTCGTTAAATGGAAATCATCTTTTACCCTACTTCCGAATAAATAATCATTTGAACGAAGAGATTTAAATGAGATCCATTTTTGTAAAGCGATTCTCGTTTTTTTGGTTATTTCAAATTGAACAGAAGTTCCTGTCTTTTGTTGAATTAACATTGCTCGTGATTGAATATTTTTCCCATGTGCAATATCCGACACTTTAAGTTTAATGAAATCGCATGCTCTTAATTTACAATCTAGCGCCAAATTAAACATTGTTAATTCACGAAGGTTGTTTGCTTCGAGCCTTGTTCTAATAGACCAAAACTCTTCAAGTTTAAGAGGAAGCTTTTGATCTACTAATTTGCCTTTGTTCAGCCCGTAGATCTTTTACCGAAAATGGTAAAGTAGCTTTACTGATATAGCTTCCCAAAATTTTTGTATAATACCTTTAGCAGTATTAATCGATTTTTCCATGCTTTTCTTTATATTTAATCAATAATGCTGACACATTCTCATACCTAACTCTCATATCATCATACATACAGTACAAAGAATTAATGTGGGATAGTAAAGTTGCCACTTCATTAGAATTAGTAGACTTATTAACCCCTGAAGTCGCTTTCTTCAGCTTGTTATGTCTCACTAATAGCTTATTGTAATTGTCCGATAAATTTTTGTGCTCCCAATTTTTTTTCTGCTCCTGTATAGCAATGTCGATTTTAACTAGCTCTTTAGGATAATTATTAGCAATATTAGATCGACTGCAACCAAGATATTTAGCAATTGTATTACCATTTATTTTTAGATTTTCTTTGATGAAAAGTGCTAAAGCTTGTTCTATTTTTTCTTCTGAAATGTTATTACCCATGGGATGTCTCTTTTGTTTCCGTGCCTGCTATGTCAGATATAGCTTTATTAGCCGCATCCAACGTCCGGTTTAAAACACTTAAAAAAGCTTGGTACCTATCAGCTGCACCTGAATTTACAATTCGACCTATGCCTCGTTCAGCGCTGTTTTTAGTTGCAATCCAAAATGGTAAGTGTTTTTTAGTCACAAAGTACGTATCACAATGAATACAACTCTGCGGAACCGCGACACTATGCATTTTGCAGCTAGAGCCTGATGTGCAATAGCCATGAGGCAACCCCAGAATTCCATCACTATTCCTTGTTGCAAAGGTTATTAATTCCTGAATACTCTCAATATGTTCTTGATGATCGGTCGAAAATATAATCTCTGACTGCCCTTTATTAAGCCTTTTTACGTAATTTTTGAGCCGCTTCCCTCCTCCTCCACTTATTTCTCCTTTTATTGCGCTTTCCACAATGTCTGTCATTGCCTCTTCTGTTGATAGGGTATCAAACCTTCCGATTATACTTTTTAATTCATCAATAGCCTCGAAACCACGCTGAGCATAAACAAATGTAACCATCTCATTAGTATGCTTAAATTGTTGGGATATATGATGGATGTCACCTAGCTTATTGGCGATAATAAACCATGCAAAAGTATGCCTGAGCATGTGAGGGGTAACCCTAAAAACATCACCCACTTTATATTTTTGCCCTCTCAACCCAGATAGTGCGTTTACTGATTTATAGTTACATTTATATTTATCTAAAAATTCAATATCATGTTCTGTTACAAGCACTTCAATTAAATCTAAAGATATGGTTGTAACTATTTTCCCAGAAGTGTCGGCATTTATTGGGGTTGATGGCCTTGGTATCCAAAGGTTTCCTTGATGCGAAACAAAATTAAATGCGAACAAATAGTTGCTTTTAATCGCTGCTTTATAATCTGTCAAATATCCTTCTGTTACCTTTAATGGGTAGTGTTTGATTATGATATTCATTCTTTTATATAAGACATCATTAACTTTACTTAATAAGCTCATAGCATCGTATACAAGTTTGCAAGATACCCAATCCAGAACTACGTCCTCATTAGTATATTTTCTCAAGGTTGACTCTATGAAATACTTTACACTCCCACTCTCTTTTTTAAATTTATGAGACTTATTGAGTGCGGCTTTCGCCTCTGACCCCCTTAACCCAGTAAGAGATACCAAAAGATTAAACGTATAAGGTGTTATTCTTTCTAATTTTTTATTCAATTTACTATATTCTTTAGCCTCACTATTATTCAGTCTCCTAGAAATAACCTTGGAAAGTGATTGCTTGATGTTTTCATTTTTCAATGCATAGCTTTCAAATTCTGCATTGACTTTCTCACCTAAAGAAACAAATCTAATAATATCTTTTCTATAACTCTTAAAAAATATCGAGCATTCTGATATTAATTTTTTTTGAATCCTTGGTGGTACCAATGAGTGTTTTAATCGGTTTACCTTGTCA
Source organism: uncultured Colwellia sp. (assembly GCA_913058145.1). GTDB lineage: Bacteria > Pseudomonadota > Gammaproteobacteria > Enterobacterales > Alteromonadaceae > Colwellia. The sequence continues at coordinate 101,288 of CAJXQM010000008.1, read as the reverse complement.
GCTTTTACTCGCTCCTTTTTAGTATTAGATTCAATTATTTCTTTTGAAAAGCTATGATTAAGAAAATTTAACTCTAACAACGTATCCAAGGAATCCTTTACAACGCCAACCGTAGATTGACCTTGTTTTTGCCTATAACTAACGTAAGAAGAAACAATATCGTTGAATTTTAATTTAGGTAAATCACTCAGTTCATGAAAGGATTCATAACCTCTTGAGTGGAGATGTTTTGAAAATTTGAGCAATTCTCTTATTATCCTTGAAGAAGAACTAAACCTTTTCGTTTCATCCCCTAGTTTAGTTCCATGCATAGATATCATGATTAAGATTATTTTTATTTCAAACGTAAATATTGGATATGTCTCTATCCCTAATCTATTTTCAGTTTTATTTGGTCTAAACCTATTACCTTTAAAATTGTAGTTTTCGTCACTTAAGTCAGATTCATAAACAAGAAAATCAGGTATTTCATTAATTTCTTTAAATGTCAGTCTGTTAACTTTGTAGTAACCACCTCCGTCTTGAGATATCAATTTATCAAATACTTCATCTATATTATTCATACCTCTCCACCTACAACGTCCGATAATGGAAATGCAAACTCCCAATCAGGGTGCACTCCCTTACTATTAAAAAGGCTTCTCGCTTTTGCAACAACAGTAGGCTTTGTTTCTTCTATGAAAAAGACTATGTCATCAACTCTCTTTGACAAGATATCAATGAATCCCCTCTGTTCTTCTGGGTCTTCGTTATCCACTATTGCCCTTTCCATTGTCGATATAACATATTCTTTATACGATAATAACTTCCACAGATGATCAGCATCTTTAACCACTTTGAAATACTTACACCAAATACAAGCGAGGAAGTCCCCACAAAATTTGTTATCTTTATCTATGGTTTTTACATTTAATTTATTATAACGTTTTACTTCATCACTATCTGGTGTTGACGAACATACCCCTGTGGGGGTCTCTTGAGCATTATCTATTTCATTAATATCATCTATAGCATGTAATTCTTGATGTATTTCTTTGCCTGAGAAGTAATTAGCCATGATATCAATACCATCTGAAAGCTTATCAACACATTCCACTTTTGATATTTCTTTATAGCTTTTAAGAAACGTTTGAACATTATGGGCAGCTAAACCTTCATAGTGTTTAACGCTCTTGGCAATTTTTTTATAAATAAAATTAACGCCACCTTTTCGAATTTTACGAGGATTATAATGAACCTTGCACCCTAAGTTTGAGATTAATCTAGGGAGCCTGCTTAAACGGCTCACATCTATTCTTTTTGCTCCATTTACTTCACACGGTTCAATAAATAAATAATTATCCAAATAATTCGCTATCCTAAGCTCTGATGTAAGATTGTCTCTAACAAAAATGATATCTCTTATAACTGATTTAAGGTCTCTATCCTTTATTGCATTTTCATCGAAGTCGTATCTACTTGGCTCATATCCTCGCCTATTTTTAACCAATACCAAGTCATAATTTTCTTTATTGGATATCGGATTAGTTCTTTTAGTTAACCTATCTAATAATAAGTCTATCAATGGCTGTTGGTTCCAACCTGTTTTAATTTGTATCCTCGCATAGTAGAGGAATATCTTATCTACCAAAGAGGTATCATCCATCATTAAACCTTTTTCTATATAGAAAGCCAGCTCTCTAATTTCATCTGTTGTATAATGAGCCTCACTATCGAAAGAAAGACTTTTAATTAAATCATCTTTTTTCGTTGATATAACGTATACATCTGGAACTTCTCCTACAAACTTACCGAAAATATTCCTGAATGCATTTCTATAACCGACAATTGTTCTAGAGTTGCTTTTTTTGCTTTTTACAAGTGCTTGAAATTTCTGTAAGAAAGTAATACTAATTTTGTATTTACCATCAACAAAAGCCGATAAACCATTATCTTGTATTGCCTTAATTTGGTCACTGGATAATTTTGGTATCACTTTCTTCAAACCAGCCACTAAATCTTGGAGTTGTGAGTGGTAACTGATTTCGGATATATCCTCCAAATCTATCTTTTTTATATATTCTTCATGTTTTATTTTGAATTCTTCAAAAACCTGTTCTGATAACTCTCCTAAAACATCCATGTTAAAAGGCTTTATTTCATTATTTCTAGATATCCCACTAAAATATAATGTATATGGCGAATCTTTTATAAACGTTATGTCTTTCTTAAATATTTTTTTTAGTAAAGATAGGCCCAACATCTTACTTGATGATATTTTCATCTTCCTTGCATAATCATTAATCTTATCGTAAGTGTCTTCGTTATCTAAAGAGCTAAGACCTGATTCACACAAAGCTTTATATGCATCATCAGATAACGCCTTTTTCAATAATGGTAGCCCTATAGAATCAAAATCGGAAAAATATTTGTTTGCTGTAGTTTTTGACTTTTCAAATTCATAATTATTCGCAAACGTACTCAATTCATTAAATATGACAAGAGATTGCTTATAAGTATTTTTTAAAAAAACTTCAGTTTTCTTTGATTTTATTTGAAGTCTATAGTTTGGATACTCAACACCTAAACGGCTAAGAACATCAATCATGACTATATAGTTTAACTGAGGTATGTTTTCATTTAACTCTTCTGATAAATAAATATTTTTATTGAATATACTTAAGCCGATATCAGAAAATTCGTCTTTGTATTTATCAGAATCCTCAATGTAACGAATTGAATTTATTATACCTATTAGGGCGTGTCTCAGACTGTTTATTTTAGCCCCCTCATTTAATTCTTTTACTTTCCAGTCAACAAGCGCGTTAAATAACTCAACTGATACCCGGTAAGCATTACGAATAAGAGGGGTATCTATCCCTTTATGTTTGGTCGTTGTGACTTGCTCAGATTGTTCATAAACACTGTTAGAATAATTGATGAGATTTTGTAGTTGTTTAGTTAATAATGAAGCGGCCTCAACTTCACGGTTGCTATATATACTGAATTCAAGGTTTATCCAGAACTCCTTATTGTTTATAAGTGATCGCAAGCCTGATTTTTTTAATTGAGCTATTTGTTCTGAGCTTAAGATCTCCAGAATTTCAAAGAAACCTTTAAGAGAATTCCTAAGGGTTGTTTGCCCTGTTTTTCCATGAATTTTGTGAAATGAAGAAGTTATAACCCGAAGCTCTAGAAAGACCTGAGTATCGAATAAACTCAAAGAAACAATGGACTCACTGTATAATTTTAGCTTATATTCATTACCTAACCGTGCAGTTGTGGTAATCATTTCAGATGTTTGATAAATGCCGTGAGAGAAGTTTATGATGTTTGTAAAAGCCTTTATTAGACTTGATGATTTTTTAGGGTCGGCTGCATAAATTATGTACTCTAATCTCCCCCATAACTCAATATCTTCTAATAAGAAGCCTACACCGGATACTCTCAATATCTCAATATTTTCCGGTGGTAAAATATCTAAAATATCAAAGAATAATTTAATTGTTATATCCTTCGTATCGTTGCTCACTCCACTAATGATGCGAGTGCTTTTTATACAATCTATTTCCTGCATCAGTTTAGAGCCCGACAAGTTAAACTTATCAATAACAACCCTATGACTCTCGTGAAGTTTAGTCAGCAAGTTTATTTTACTTACGGCCATTTATTACCTACGCCTCTTTCATCATTTCTTTAACTTCGTCTTTAATAAAAATATTTTCTTTAATTAATCGCTCCTCAACATCCTTGTAAATTTCACTAACCCACTGGTCCATCTGCTCCCCATATGTAATATCTCTAGCCACATTAACGTAATGCTGTAATGTGGTATCCCAAGAGTTGTGCCCAAGCAACTCCATGATTTTCCATTTAATGAAGCCTAGAGGCATATTCATATTATACATCGCTTTGATTATCCTCGTAGCGTATGTTGCTCTAGAGCCATGATAGTGTGGATCGTCAAGAATTGAATTCCCTTTACTTCTAAGTTCAGGTCTCGATTTAGAGACTATATTAATAACTGACCGCTCTGAAATTCTTTTCCCGCATTGATTAACAAACAATGGCTTTCCATGTATTTTTTCGTAGGCTAATTTATCTGAGTGTTTTAAAAGTTTATCTAAGTGAAGTTCGTACTTAGCGATGTGTTTCAAACGCATCGCAGAATTTTTATGTGCAAACAGGCGTGACATCAACTTCTTGGGAATTAGTGTAACTCGTTGTTTATCATTTTTTCCTATGATAATAACCTCAAATACAGAGCCATTATAGAGGTCAGGATCGATTACTTGATCGTCAGGGATACGTGTTACTTCCACAGATCTAAAACCTGACTGAAACCCTAAATCAGCCCAGAGCCGCCTTGTCTCAAACTGCATGTATTGAGTGTTAAAAAAAGCAGCCATCTCAGCCATAGACCAAGGTTCGTTCTCTTTTTTACATTTATCCGATTTATATTTATTCGGTATTGTAAGGTCAGAGGTTTGGACTTTAAGAGTGTTTTGGTATGAAGAAATAACGTCATCAGGAGCAAAAAGTAAATCCAACTCATTGTCACCTTTGTCTTTATTTATTGGTATAGAAACATAACGATAATCAAAAGGAATTTTTTCAATCCGACCGGTCTTATATATCCATTCGTAAAATTGTTTTACATGTAAGAGTAATAAACGCCCTGTGCTGTACTCTATCTCTTTATATTTCACTCTGTCGATTATATGGCTTCTATATCGAAATGGAGGCAACCATAATTTTTGATCCGCAGAAAAAGTATTGAGTACCCCATCATATATATCGATGCTCATTTTTTCACAAAAAGTAAGGTAATCTTTGAGAGAATTTGCCATCTTGTCTAATGTGACAACTTTAACGACCTCACCACGGTCATTTGTATTCTCGGGCTGAATATTCTTGTAATTAAAGCGTCCTGTGTATTTCTGCTGCAAGAACAAGTTAACATCAAGGCATTCACTCATCATAGAGTTGCTATATAGGATAGGAAACTTCAATACTATTTCTGGCACTTGATATTTAATAACTCTCAAGTGTGCGTTATTAAGTTCATTTAGCTCTCCATTAAATGAACTTAATGCTCCTACTTCTAGTTGGATCGGCTTCTTAATAATCATATGATAGAATCACAGAGTGGTTAATTAATACCGCCCATCATATAACACTTTCATAGATATTTAAAGGTGACACTTCAGGTATCAGATTTGAGGTGAGGGTAAAGCGCGTTTAGCAAGAGGCTGCCCAATAACATCACTGATATTGAGATGATTTTTCGTCTCTATAGTTTCAATAGGTTTTTCGAGTACAAACGGTAATACGGTTTGCCGTGCAAAATGAGGATACAACTGCGTTAAATGTTCAATAGCATGAATTTTAGCTTTTTTGACCCAACTCGCTTGTTCACTATTTTGTGCAGGCAATATCACCGTTCTGCCACTTTTACAACAAGCCATCGCCATAGGAATTTCACCAACAATAGCCCTCAACTCTCCCGACAATGCTAATTCTCCTGCAAATTCGTATTGGGCTAAATCAACTTGTGGTAATTGTTCTGAGGCAGCTAGAATACCGACAGCGATAGGTAAATCAAAACGACCGCCTTCTTTTGGTAGGTCTGCTGGCGCTAGATTAATGGTAATGCGTTTGGCTGGAAATTCATAACCACAATTAATAATGGCACTACGCACTCTGTCTTTAGATTCTTTCACTGACGCTTCGGGTAAACCTACAATATGAAAAGCAGGCAACCCATTCGCTAAATGTACTTCAACAGTAACCAAAGGAGATTCTAAACCAACACGAGCGCGACTATAAACACAGGCAAGCGACATAATAATTCCATTTATTTGATTTCATTCTTTAAGTGTAGCCAAGTATTACTTTTTTTCCGAATATACCTCTACTATCACAATTTTTTATTTTGACAATAGAGCGACAAACTTAAAAAAAGCTTGTTCAAAACCTTAGAGCTATGGTATAAATTTAAAATAGGTGTAAGTACTAAAAATAATCAGTCAGCCAATCCGAATAACAAATATAAACAATGTACGAGAAAAAAATGCAAAACATTAACTCAATTATTCTTAATATTCTCGTCGTGGTGATTATAAAATTACCCCGAGGGTTTTCATTGAGCTAAAGAAAAGCAAAACTGAAATACTAACCCTCGCTTCGAAAGAACCGAGGGTTTTCTGTTTTTTTAGCAACTAAGATTGCATAAAAAAATAGGCATAAATTGACATTACTTTTAGACAACAGATTTTGGAATTATCATGAACGACAGCAAGCCTTTAACAGGCGGTGGATTACTATTTAAAGTACTAGAACAGCATGGTGTAGAACATATATTTGGTTACCCTGGTGGTGCCATTATGCCAATTTACGATGCGCTCGTTGACAGCAATGTTCAACATTTTTTATGTCGTCATGAACAAGGCGCCTCATTTTCTGCTGTAGGCTATGCACGTGCTTCGGGAAAAATAGGTGTTTGCATGGCAACATCAGGTCCTGGTGCAACAAATTTAATTACTGGCTTAGCTGATGCGCTTGCTGATTCAATTCCTTTAGTCGCTATTACTGGCCAAGTGCCTACTGCTGCCATGGGTAGTGATGCCTTTCAAGAAACTGATATTTTTGGTTTATCTTTAGCTTGTACCAAACATTCTTTTCAAGTAACTGATATTAATGACTTAGAAAAAGTATTACACCAAGCATTTGCTATTGCACTTGAAGGACGTCAAGGACCTGTATTAGTCGATATTCCAAAAGACATTCAAATTGCAGCAGTTGAACAAAAATTTACAAAAGCTTCCTCGCTAAAGAACAAAGTAAAATTGCCACTAGCTGATATAACTAAAGCGCTTGATTTATTAACGCATGCCAAAAGACCTATTTTATATGTTGGTGGTGGTGTAGGCATGGCTAATGCTATAGATGAAGTAAGAAGCTTTGCAGAAACAACAGGCTTACCCTCTGTTTCTACATTAAAAGGTTTAGGCGCATTAAACCATACCAGCGAAAATTACTTGGGTATGCTTGGTATGCATGGAACTAAAGCGGCTAATTTAGCGGTACATGACTGTGATTTATTAATTGCCGTTGGTGCACGTTTTGATGACCGAGTAACGGGTAAGTTAGATCAATTTGCTCCCGATGCTAAAGTAATTCATTTTGATATTGATGCCGCTGAAATAAATAAACGTAGAATTGCTGATGCTCCTATTTTAGGTGACTTAAAAGAAAATCTTCCTTTATTAACTATGTCATTAAATATTGAAGACTGGCAAACACAAATACAAGAAATGAAAGCAGATTGTGCTTGGCGATACGATCACCCCGGTGATGGTATCTTTGCTCCCGCAGTATTAAAAGAAGTTAGCGATTTAATGCCTGAAAATACCTGTGTTACCACCGATGTAGGTCAACATCAAATGTGGGCTGCACAACACATGAGTTTTGATGACCCAAGTGATTGGTTAACAAGTGGTAGTATGGGCACTATGGGCTTTGGTTTGCCTGCTGCCATAGGCGCACAAATCAGCCGACCTCATGATACCGTTATTGTGGTTTCAGGTGACGGTTCTATCATGATGAATGTACAAGAATTAGCAACGATTAAACGCTATCAAATTCCCGTTAAAATCATTCTAATAGATAACGCTAAATTGGGTATGGTTCGCCAATGGCAAGACTTGTTTTTCGATGGTCGCCTAAGTGAAACTGATTTATCTGATAACCCTGACTTTGTTATGTTAGCAACCGCTTTTGATATAAAAGCCAAGCAAATCACACAAAAAGGCGAAGTAACGGCAGCGATCAAAGAAATGTTAGATCATGATGGTGCTTATTTATTGCAAGTTAAAATAGATGCACAAGAAAACGTTTGGCCTCTAGTGCCGCCTAATAGTGCTAACAATGAAATGATGGAGAGCGCGTAGAATGAATAATTATAAATTAATCATCATGACTGATGATAAACAAGTAGTACTTGAACGAATTTTACAAGTAACTCGTTACCGTGGATTTCTAATTAATGGCATGACTGCGCAAGTTAATACTGGAAATAATATTGCAACCATTGAATTACTTGTCAGTAGCGATCGACCTATTTCACTTTTAATTGACCAAATAAATAAACTGGTCGACATCAAGAGTGTTGAAGTAGACAATAGCGCGTCACAACTTTGCAGCGCATAAAACGTACGTGCTGATAGTTTAATGAATTAGATATCACCTAGGCTGGCTGCATCGATATTAATCTTGATGTAGTCAACAATAGTAACGAATTTAGGAAAAGAAAATGGCAAAAGTAAATGCAGACTTAATTTGGTTTAACGGAAAGTTTATGCCATGGCAAGACGCTACCGTTCATGTAATGAGTCATGCTCTACATTACGGTTCATCAGTGTTTGAAGGTATTCGTGCATACGAAACGCATAAAGGAACATGTATTTTCCGTTTGGAAGAACATATTGAACGTCTTTTTAATTCAGCAAAAATTTACCGTATGAATATTCCTTACACACAAGAGGAAATTATCCAAGCGTGTAAAGATGCAGTGGTTAACAATAATTTAAAATCTGCTTACTTACGCCCTTTATTTTTCTTAGGTGATATAGGTATGGGTTTACGCCCACCCACAGATGCTGTTTCTGACGCGATGATTGCAGCTTTTAGTTGGGAAGCATACTTAGGCGCTGAAGCCATTGAAGGCGGTGTTGATGTGGGCGTTTCTAGCTGGAATCGTTTAGCACCGAACACTATGCCTACCGCTGCAAAAGCCGGTGGCAACTACTTGTCATCACAGTTAATATCAACTGAAGCTGCTCGCCATGGTTATACTGAAGGCATCGCATTAGATGTTAATAACATGGTAAGTGAAGGTGCAGGTCAAAACTTATTTTTAGTACGTAAAGGTGTTATTTATACACCACCAAGTTCTGCGTCTATTTTAACCGGTTTAACACGCGACGTAGTTATGACGTTAGCTCAAGACTTAGGTTATGAAGTTCGTGAAGAAGCAATTGCTCGCGATGCTTTGTACATTGCGGATGAATTCTTTATGACAGGAACGGCTACTGAAATTGTACCGGTAAAAACAGTTGACGGTTTACCTGTAGGTACTGGTTCACGCGGCCCAATTACTAAAGTTTTACAAGATGCTTTCTTTGGTATTTTTGATGGCACAACAGAAGACAAATGGGGTTGGTTAGAGCCTGTAACATAAGCGCTATTATATCTCACGGTTAATGCACACTTATTCGTCTATTGAGGAAATAAAGTGTGCAGACTCTTAATTAAATTTATCACTATTTTTACCAAAAAATTTCATTTTTAAAAACATTTCACTCCCCGCTAACTTCATACTTAGCTGGAATACTTTTAAAAATAAAATTTATTTATCTTTTAAAAGCTTTTAAAAGCTTAACTCCCTTTAAATTGGATACCAAAATCATGCCTAAATTAAGATCTGCAACTTCTACTCAAGGCCGTAATATGGCCGGTGCTCGTGCTTTATGGCGCGCTACAGGCATGACAGATGGTGATTTTGGAAAACCTATTATTGCGGTAGTGAACTCTTTCACGCAATTTGTACCCGGTCATGTGCATTTAAAAGACATGGGGCAATTAGTTGCCGGTGCTATTGAAAAAGCAGGTGGTGTTGCCAAAGAATTCAATACCATTGCGGTTGATGACGGTATTGCTATGGGTCATTCAGGTATGCTTTATAGCTTACCTTCTCGTGATTTAATTGCTGACTCGGTTGAATACATGGTAAATGCCCATTGTGCTGATGCCATGGTTTGTATTTCAAACTGTGACAAAATAACTCCTGGCATGATGATGGCCGCAATGCGCTTAAACATCCCAGTAATTTTTGTATCTGGTGGTCCAATGGAGGCCGGTAAAACGAAATTGAGCGATCAAATTATCAAGCTTGATTTAGTTGATGCCATGATTAAAGGCGCCGATCCAACTGTAAGTGATGAAGACAGCGATAAAATTGAACGTTCTGCATGTCCAACCTGTGGTTCATGTTCTGGTATGTTCACTGCAAACTCAATGAACTGTTTAGCTGAAGCATTAGGTCTTGCCTTACCGGGTAACGGTTCTATGTTGGCCACTCATGCCGATCGCGAACAATTATTCTTAAAGGCGGGTAAAGAAATCGTTAAATTGACTAAACGTTATTACCAAGATAACGATGAGTCTGCACTGCCACGTAATATTGCCTGTAAAGAAGCATTACACAATGCTATGTGTTTAGATATTGCTATGGGTGGTTCAACCAACACTATCTTGCATTTACTGGCAACTGCACAAGAAGCTGAAATTGATTACACCATGAAAGACATGGATGAATTATCTCGCCGCGTACCACAGTTATGTAAAGTTGCGCCATCAACACCTGAGTACCACATGGAAGATGTGCATCGCGCTGGTGGTGTTATTAGTATTTTAGGTGAATTAGATCGTGCTGGTTTATTACATACTGATGTGCCAAATGTTTTAGGTACCACGTTAGCAGATGTTATCGCTAAATATGACATTACGTTAACTGATGATGAAGATGTTAAAAAATTCTACCGTGCAGGCCCTGCAGGTATACGTACGACTAAAGCATTCAGTCAAGACTGTCGTTGGGATACACTAGACGATGACCGTGCCAATGGTTGTATCCGTAGTCTTGAAAACGCATTCTCATTAGAAGGGGGTTTAGCTGTACTTTCAGGTAATATTGCACCTGATGGCTGTGTGGTTAAAACGGCGGGTGTAGAGGACGATAACTTAGTATTCACCGGCCCTGCACACATATTTGAAAGCCAAGACGAAGCAGTTGCTGCCATTCTTGACAAAAAAGTTGTTGCTGGTGAAGTAGTCGTTATTCGTTACGAAGGCCCTAAAGGTGGTCCTGGCATGCAAGAAATGCTGTATCCAACGACTTACTTAAAATCGATGGGATTAGGCAAAGCTTGTGCCTTGTTAACTGACGGTCGCTTCTCTGGTGGTACATCAGGTTTATCAATTGGTCATGTTTCTCCTGAAGCCGCTGATGGCGGCACAATCGCCTTAGTTGAACAAGGCGATATTATTCACATTGATATTCCTACGCGTGAAATCACCTTACAAGTCCCTGAAGCCGAACTTGATGCACGTCGTACTGCGATGGAAGCTAAAGGGAAAGATGCTTGGAAACCTATTGATCGTGTCCGTCCTATTAGCTACGCATTAAAAAACTACGCGATGTTGGCAACCAGTGCTGATAAAGGTGCTGTACGCAACAGAGCATTACTTGATGGCTTAGTAGATAAGTAAAAATGATGAGGAATAAACAGACACCTCTCCTGTCTGTTTATTCTTATCAAGATATTTAAGATTGGGAATATAATGGAAACACAAAGCCAAGTATTATTAGCTCAACAGACTGAGCAGCTCGACTACCTCAGACGTATTCTTTTAGCACCGGTGTATGATGTTGCCGTTGAAACCGAATTAACACACCTCAGTAAATTATCTATGCGCTTAAATAATCAAATTTATTTAAAGCGTGAAGATCAACAACCAGTCCATTCTTTCAAGCTGCGTGGTGCTTACAACAAGTTATCAGGCTTAAGTGAAGCTGAGTGTATTCATGGTGTTATTGCCGCTTCCGCAGGTAATCATGCGCAAGGTTTGGCGTTAGCAGCAAATAAATTAGGCATTAAAGCAACGATAGTGATGCCTAAAACCACACCTGAAATTAAAGTGGATAATGTTAGACGATTTGGCGGTGAAGTACGTTTAGTAGGCGACAGCTTTAATGAGGCACAAACAGCCGCCATTGAATATGCTAAAGCTGAAAATAAAACGCTCGTTCATCCCTTTGATGATGCTGATATTATTGTTGGGCAAGGTACTGTTGCTAAAGAGTTATTACAACAATTACCTAGCGCTGATATCGTTTTCATTCCCGTTGGTGGTGGTGGTTTATTAGCCGGTATGGCTGTTTATTTAAAACAGCTTAGCCCAAAGACTAAAATAATTGGCGTTGAAGCTGAAGATGCAGCTTGTTTACAAGCCGCCCTCGCCGCAGGAAAACCTGTTGATCTCGATCAAGTTGGTTTATTTGCTGATGGTGTTGCGGTTAAACGCATTGGCAAGGTAACCTTTGGACTTATTGAACGTTATTGTGATGAGGTTATCACCGTAACGACCGATGAAATATGTGCCTCAATCAAAGATATTTTTGAACAAACACGTGTTATCGCTGAACCAGCAGGCGCTTTATCATTAGCGGGTTTACAAAAGTACAGCAATCAAAATAAACTAAAGGATAAGTCATTAGTCGCCATACTATCAGGTGCTAATATGAACTTTCATACTTTACGTTATATATCAGAGCGCTGTGAATTAGGCGAAAAGAAAGAAGCAATCTTAGCGGTTACCATTCCCGAAGAAAAAGGCAGCTTTAAACGTTTTTGCCAAACGTTAAATAAGAGAGTGATCACTGAATTTAACTATCGTTATGTTGGCAACCCCAGTGCTAATGTTTTTGTGGGTATTCGTTTAGGTGGCGAGATAGAAGAACGTCAACAGCTACTTAACGAGTTAGTAAGCGCCAACTATAAAGTAATTGACTTTACTGACAATGAGCTAGCAAAATTACATGTTCGTTATATGGTTGGCGGTAAAAGTGGTGCTACCGCTCAAAATGAACGTTTATTCAGTTTTGAATTTCCAGAATATCCTGGCGCATTAGAAAAGTTTCTGGATGCGATGGGTGAACTGTTTAATATCACCTTATTTCATTACCGGAATCATGGTGCAGCATATGGACAAGTACTCGCGGGATTTGACATAAAAAAAGATAAAGAAAATGAATTCTTTCAACATTTAAATGCCTTAGGTTATCAATTTGAAGAAGCCACAGATAATCAAGCCTATCAAGCATTTCTTAACTAATGAGTTCATAGGTTATTTCACTAAATATAACTCAGGATGATCTTACTTGTTCATCCTGAGCTTATGAGTAAAAATTTTTTTGAGTTCTACTCTATATTCGCGATCTGCTCACGCATTTGCTCGATTAGTACCTTTAACTCTACTGCACTGGCCGTCACATCGGTGTTGATTGATTTAGACCCTAGCGTATTTGCCTCACGATTAAATTCTTGCATCATAAAGTCTAAACGTCGGCCTTGGGCACCACCTTTTTTGAGAATTTTGAGGGTTTCACTCACATGGCTAGTTAACCTATCTAACTCTTCTGCAACATCCATTTTTTGCGCTAGCAATACTAGCTCTTGCTCTACGCGCGTTGAATCTAAATCAATATTCACATCAGTAAATTTATCAATAATGCGTTTACGTTGCCAATCAATAACGGCTGGCATATGAGTTTGCACTTTTTCAGCTTCAACGGTTATGGCCGTTAAGCGTTGTTCAATCATCGCCTTTAAATTTTCACCTTCACTTGTACGGGCAGCAATAAAATCGGTCAGTGCTTGCTCAAAGCCTACCAACAACTCAGCTTGAATAACGGAAACATCAGTTTCTGCGGCTTCCATCACACCTGGCCAACGCATAACGTCAAGTGGATTAATTTTACAGTTTAACGTTTGGTCGTTAATCCAGTTGGCATGCTGAATTAATTTTAAGGCTAAACTTTCGTTGAGCGCTAGATCATTCTTAGCTCCAGCATTAGCATTGAAACGTAAGTTACATTCAACTTTACCGCGATTTAACTGTTTTCGAAAACGCTCGCGTAATAAGGGTTCAATACCCCTAAACTGCTCAGGTAAACGGAAATAGGTTTCTAAAAAGCGTTGATTAACACTGCGAATTTCCCACACTGCATTGCCCCAATCACCTTTTACTTCAACACGTGCAAATGCCGTCATGCTGTGAATCATAATAATTATTCCGAATAGCTAACCAAAAAAGAATGTTGATTATACCCAAGCCTATCCTAAATGCGAAGTTGAGATAACCAACAATATATTTTATTAAAGTAGATCGTGCTGATTAACTTTAGTGAATGAATATTATCTAAGCTAAAGAAGAGTTTACATTCTCCTTTGACCTTATTGTAACAATTGTTAAGTTCCTTTAAGCCATCGCTGTTTGATGTGTTCAGCCACACGAAAGGCATTAGCGTATATAGTAAAGGTATAAGGAACACTACCACCTGTTGGCATAAATGAACCATCAGTGACATATAAATTATCAACTTCATGCGCTCGACAATTTTTATCTAATACCGATGTTTTTGGATCGTCGCCAAAACGACAACCTCCTGCCATTAAGTTGGTTGCGGGGTAACCACTCACGGAAGAAGAGATATTTTTTGCCCCTAAAGCAACCAATAATTTTTTGGCCTTTACTGATAGATATTCACCTACCTCTAAATCGCGTTCATGGTAACCGATACGTACTTTGGCTACCGGATCGCCCCATTTATCTGTCACCTCATTATCTAACGAAACAAAGCAGTCATCTGTGGGTAACCAGTCGTTAAACACTTCAAAGCCTAAGGTTTTGTATGTGGTGAATTTTTGCTTGATACTTTGTTTTAATGCTTCACCCCACAGTAGTTTATCTTCTCCTTCATTATCAATACCCCACTGTGTCCCACTAGCTCTGGCAATAGGGTTTTGATGGAATAAAAAATCAATGGTGCCGCCTTTTGCCTGACCTTTAGTATTTGCACCCGTAAAAGCGTTATCATCAATTTGATACCAATCTTGCAAGGCTCTATTAACAAAAGGGCCAACAACTTTTAGTTCATTTACTTGCTGTTCATTAAGCTGATCATAAATGAAATCGCCACTGCCGGTACCTCCGCCACTAAATAGTAAATTTTTACCTACCTGACCACTATTATTGGCCAATCCATTAGGGAATTTTTCTCCTGTAGAGGCCAATAACAAGCGAGAAGTTTCTACCGCCTGACAAGCAACCACATAGGTTTTTGCGCTAACGCTTTGCTGACGGCCTTGGCCATCATAATAATGAACACCCGTAATTTTTCCCGTATCATCCGTTACTATTTTATACACTTTGGCATTAGGTTTAATAGTGCAGTTACCCGACGCAACTGCATGATTAAGTAGGGCAGCTCTACCACTCCCCTTAGCGCCTGACGAACAACCATAAC
Organism: uncultured Colwellia sp.; assembly: GCA_913058145.1. Taxonomy (GTDB): domain Bacteria; phylum Pseudomonadota; class Gammaproteobacteria; order Enterobacterales; family Alteromonadaceae; genus Colwellia. The sequence continues at coordinate 86,158 of CAJXQM010000008.1, read as the reverse complement.
TACTACAATAGCCTGAGTACTCACAACTGCGTCGCCCCATTGCAGGTTGCGACAACACAGCGCGAGGCACAGGTACCGCATGATAGCCAATTTTATCCGCTGCTTTATCTATCCATGACGACATAGGCACTTCAGCAATGGGCGGATAGGGAAAATCAGTTGATCGTGGCTCTTGATGAGGGTGTTCAACTACACGCCCTGACACTCCTATTTCGCGTTCAACCATCGCGTAATAAGGTTCAAGTTCATCGTAACTAATGGGCCAGTCGGCAACATTAGCACCTTTAATAGCACCAAATTCAGACTTTAAATGAAAATCTATCGGTTTTAACCGATGAAAATAGCCACTCATAAAATTTGATGAGCCACCGACTACTGTTCCATTCCACCACGTCCAGCCAGACTCACTGGTTTTTTCTCCTTGCCAGAAAGCATTACCTTCCTCGTCTTGATATTCTTCTTCAATGACATGCTGCTCATCACTGAGTTTGGGGTTGTACGCATCATGAATACTGATGGCTAGCTCATCTTTAAAGAATTCTTTTTCGGTCAGCCATGGGCCTTTTTCTAAGACTAAAACTTTCGCGCCCGCTTTGGCCATAGTGTAAGCCACAGGTGACGCACCAGCGCCACTACCAACAATACAGATATCAAAATCTACTTCATTTGGTTTTTTCATGCTTTAGTGTTTCTTTTAATATCTATATTTCTGACAGAAATATTATGTGTCGCTAGACGCTGAATGTTGGTTTTTCCACGTGCGGGTAACTCAAAATAACGTTGACCTTTTTCAGGTAAAGGAAAGCCTCCTTGATGCTCAATCCATTGCCAACCAATACCGTCAGGGTTGCCGCCATAAGCAGGCGGAGCCAACATCGCTTCGAATATATAAGCGAGTAAAGTGGAGAGCCAGTTAGCGCCTGCACTCGAATTGCTGATCTCACGAAGCGTTACTTCTTTTTGCTCAACTGATAACTGCACGAAAGACTTACTTTGCTGACTTTGAGCAAAGCCATTCAACCAACCCACACCTTTTATAATAAATTCTTTTTCATCTTCTTCAGTCGGCTGCACTGTCATCACTTGATACAAATAAGCCAAGGCATTAATGCTTTTTGCACTTGGGCTCGGCTCGGCTGATACTTCTGAGTCAGGTAATAAATGCATCAGCGTTGCGTCAAGCGTTAGCCATGGATCCGTTTTTCTCAATCGACTTAATTGTATCTGTGATTGTTCTTGCTGTTTTGCTGACAGTGATACAACAGGTAGTGCAGCAATGGCCGTAGCGCCCGCCGCAGATTTTAAAAATCGACGACGTGATTGCTTATCTTCGGTTGGGTTATCACCCTTTTTTATAAACCAAAGGGGTGTTTGATAGTTTTTATCGAAAAAGGATTTCAAATGATATTTCCTATAGCTTTGATAACGTTGCTTTACTTTGCCATTGATTCAAAAAAGTTAACCAAAACTCTTTTGAATATCCGCTATTATCTTGTAGTTCAGCCGTATCTTTTGACAACAACATTTTTCCACTCGCCGTCGAGATATACATATGAGGATAACCCTGTACCGGCGGTAATGCCTTCATAAAAGCATCATTTTCATTGGCATCACTCACATTGATTTTTAATAGGACATACTGACTATGGAGTGCTTTATAAACACTAGGGTTTTTTAATAAGAAGGCGTCCATTTTATGACACCAAGTACACCAATTCCCCCCAATTTCAATCAATACATTGCGATTGGTTTTTTTAGCGAGCGCCAGAGCGGCATTTGCATCGCTAAATGGATCTCGCTGCTCATCATACACTTTACTATACTCCGCTAACCCATCGTTTAATGATAAGAGAGGTAACGGATTGTTATCAACCGACTTCGCATAAGCTGCGCCAACATAAACTAAACCGAAGTGTACTATTAAAGTAAATACAGCTAATAAAACAGATTTCATTCTTTTCTCTCTATTGAAAATATCGCATTACATGACAATCGACTGGTTACACTCATATGACCGCAAAAATACGTACTGAAACTGTCATCTTGAGTATAGATGACCTTTATTGTCTTAACTATATTTCAAAAAAAGTGTTGAGGCATTATAATACCGCCAATTATTTTATTTACGTTTATTAAAAGGGTCACATTATGCGTCCAAGCGGTAGAACATTAGGGCAAATTCGCCCTATAACCATTACTCGTCAATTTACAGCTCACGCTGAAGGCTCAGTACTTATTGAGTTTGGCGACACCAAAGTTATATGTACTGCTTCAGTTGACCAAGGTGTACCGCGTTTTTTGAAAGGCAAAGGAAAAGGTTGGATTACTGCTGAATATGGCATGTTACCACGCTCGACTCATACACGTATGCGCAGAGAAGCAGCAATGGGCAAACAAAGCGGTCGTACTTTAGAAATTTCACGTTTAATTGCCCGTGCTTTGCGCGCGGCAGTTGACTTAACAGCGTTAGGTGAAAATACTATTTCGGTCGATTGTGATGTAATTCAAGCCGATGGTGGTACCCGTACTGCTTCAATCACGGGTGCTTGTGTTGCTTTAGTTGATGCACTTAATTATATGCGCGCTAAAGGCATCATTAAAACAAATCCACTTAAGCACATGATTGCCGCTATTTCTGTCGGTATATATAAAGGCGAACCTGTCGCTGATTTAGATTACGCAGAAGATTCAAATGCAGATACTGATATGAATGTTGTCATGACAGATACCGGTAAACTTATTGAAGTGCAAGGCACCGCTGAAGAAGAGCCTTTTAGTTTTGACGAAATGCAAGCCATGATGTTGCTATCTAAAGATGCAATCAATGAATTATTCGACCACCAAAAAGCAGCATTAAGCTAAAATATAGATAGTAATTTGGAGAAAAAGATGAAAGATTATCAACGTGACTTTATTGAGTTTGCTTTATCTAAACAGGTACTGCGATTTGGACAATTTACGTTAAAATCCGGTCGTACTAGTCCGTATTTTTTTAATGCGGGTTTATTTAAAACCGGTGGTGATTTAGCCCGTTTAGGTCGATTTTATGCTGCTGCACTAGTTGATGCTAATATCAGCTTTGATTTAGTATTTGGCCCTGCTTATAAGGGTATTCCTATTGCCACCACCACTACGGTAGCATTATTTGATCATCACAACCTTGATGTGCCTTATTGCTTTAATCGTAAAGAGGCAAAAACGCATGGTGAGGGTGGCAGCTTAGTCGGCGCCGAGCTTGTTGGCAAAGTTATGTTAGTTGATGATGTAATCACCGCTGGCACAGCCATTCGTGAATCAATGGAAATAATCAAATCTCATAATGCTGAACTTTCAGGGGTATTAATCGCCTTAGATCGTCAAGAAAAGGGCCAAGGTGAATTATCAGCCATTCAAGAAGTGGAGCGCGATTTTGAGACTACCGTAATTTCTATTGTGACCCTCGCTGACGTAGTCATTTTTCTGGAAGAAAAACTTACTGGTGATGAGACTACCGATGCTGACTTAGTCGTAAGTTTAGCCAGCATTAAGCAATACCGACAAGATTACGGAATTTGAAGCATTCTACAAAATAATGTCTTAGATCTATAAATTAGTTTACTAAAAAACCTGCAATTGCAGGTTTTTTTTATTCAATATCTGTGGATAAATTCTTAATCAGTGGTTGCCATACCGCTGAAGTTAAGCCCTATCAATGGAATGAAAAATAGGAACAGCGTGTTTTGATGGTTTAAGGTAAGTGGTAAATTGAAGCGTTTCTGCCATGCTTATACCTTAGGAAAAAAGTAAATGGGTATATATTACAAAATGGATGATAACAATGGATGATAACAATGAAATGGCTAGCGTTAAGCACACTGAAAAAACATGGCTATCACAAATTCAAGCTTACTATCACCAAGCACTATTAACCCTTTCTCAGTGTGATTTATGCGGCAATTCCTCTTCACAACAAACACTAATATGTTCCACTTGCTTAGCTGACTTACCGCTATTTAAACAAAAAATCATCCAAGGAGACTTACTTAATTGGCCAGCAGTAAACCAAGGTTTACCCCGTATTCATTTCGACCACTTATTTTCTCTCTCGCCATACTTAGCCCCGTTCAATCATTGGCTGTCACAATTTAAATACCAAGGACGCTTTGAATTAGCCTCCTTATTTGCTTCCTTACTAGCAAAAAAATGGCAAGAAACGCATCCAATACAATCCGTAGATCTTATTTTGAGTGTGCCACTACATATCAGTAAATGGCAACAGCGTGGCTATAATCAAGCGCATTTAATTGCCCAGCAGTTTTCACTATTGTTGCAACTCCCTTATCAAGGTTCAGCCTTAATTCGCATTAAAAAAAATACCAGTCAAGTGGGACAAACAGGGGTGCAAAGGCGTCATAATTTAGCGAATGCGTTTACCCTGCGTCACGCATTAGGTGAAGAAATTAAACATGTCATGCTAATTGATGATGTAATAACCACAGGAAGTACCGCCAGTGAAATCAGCAAATTATTAAAACACGAAGGTGTTGAAAAGGTGACGGTGGTCACCGTGTGTTTAACCCTGCCAAAGCACTGAGATTATTGCACTTGGATACTACGCTCCTCACAAAAAACAAACTACGGGCTAGCGTACGAAAATAGTGTTTTAATTGATCATGCCTTCAATGATGTGACCAATTTCAAACCCAGAGTTTCCTTTGCTAAGGAGATTAGCGAAGTAAAACGAGCGTGTATGGATAAGTAATCTTTTACCTATCTAGTATGTGAAGAGAAAATAAAAGCATAAAAATCATTGGCACATCACAAGATTGCGGAGTAAAATACACATACTTGAGTAAAAAACTCAAGTATTCCTGTTTAAGAGCAAAGAGAATCCTGTATTATGATCACTATTTCACCTACCGCCCAAGAGCATTTTGCTAAACTGCTATCTCAACAAGCAGAAGGCACACATATTCGTGTATTTGTTGTCAACCCAGGAACAGCTAAAGCTGAATGTGGTGTTTCATATTGTCCTGCTGATGCAGTAGAGCCCGATGATATTACATTACCTTTTGAAGGTTTTTCCGCCATGGTTGATGCGGACAGTAAAAGTTTCTTAGAAGAGGCCGAAATCGATTTTGTTACCGATCAAATGGGCTCACAACTGACCTTAAAAGCTCCCAACGCTAAGTTACGCAAAGTCGCTGACGACGCATCACTTTTTGAGCGTGTACATTATTTTCTCCAAGCTGAAGTTAACCCACAACTTGCTGGACATGGTGGTGAATGTACCTTAGTTGAAATAACTGATGACGGTTATGCGGTATTACAATTTGGTGGTGGCTGTAATGGTTGTGCCCAAATTGATGTGACGGTTAAAGATGGTATTGAAACGCAACTGATTGAGTTAATGGGTAATGAAATAAAAGGTGTGAAAGATGCAACTGAGCATGAGCGCGGTGAGCATTCATATTACTAAGCCATCCTTCGACAAGTTCGTGAAAGAGATAATAGATAAATAGTTTACTTGCTAAATAAGGTCAAGATCCAAAACGTAGTTTGTCTATTTTGCAACTGGTCTTGGTCTTTTTGTTGTTGATTTACTATTTATCGCCATCGGTTACTTAGGTGTTTTGCTACTCGTTGGTTTACTATTCTCAATTGACAAAACCCTGAGAGTAGAAAAGAATCCCTTTAATGATTCACTTAATTGAAAAATACTGGCTTCACATTACCTTACTACTACTTGTTAGTATTACGACCTTATCCCTTTGGCCTGCAGCTAGTTTACCTAATGTTCCCGGCACAGATAAAATCCATCATTTTATAGCCTATGCCGCATTAATGTTACCTACAGCATTGCGCCAACCTAAGCATTGGTTGCTGATTACGTTTGTTTTTCTCACTTTTAGTGGTGTGATAGAATTAATACAACCCTATGTAAATCGTTATGGTGAGTGGTTAGACATGGCGGCAAATGCGTTTGGCTTAGTCTGTGGGTTTATATTAGCTAAATTAATGGTGTTTTTTACTGACACTATTATTAGAGAAACATCATGAGAACTCCCCTTTTAGTCATTTTTTTACTGTTATTTCATTTTTCCAGTTTCGGGGCCGTAATTTTACAATACCATCATGTTAGTGATACTTCGCCCAAAAGTACGAGCATCACACCTAAGCAATTTGCGGTACACCTGAAGTATTTACAAGAAAATAGTTTTAATGTTGTTCCGTTATCGCAAATAATTAATAACATAAAAAATCAACAACCATTAAAAGATAAAACTGTTGCGATTACCTTTGATGATGCTTATATCGATGTATTAACTCAGGCTAAACCCTTACTTGATGAGTATAATTATCCCTTCACTATTTACGTTAATCCCAGCATTATCAATCGTAATGACAGTAAAAAAGATTCACATTACCTTTCATGGGCACAATTAAAAGCCTTAGGTGATAAGGGCGTCATCATTGCTAATCATGGGTTTGAACATGATTCATTAACACGGATAATAGATAATTTATCTCAACAGCAATGGCTAGAACATCAAACAACATTACTCTTAAAAGCTGAAACCATTATTAAAGAAAAAACTGGGCAAAGTTGGCATTATTTGGCCTATCCTTACGGTGAATATAACCCTGAAATACAATCTTGGGTTAAAGAAAATAGCTTTATTGGTTTCTCTCAACAATCGGGTGCAGTTGGTTTATCCTCAGATTTAACAAGTATCTCCCGTTTTCCCGTATCGATGCCATATGATAAAATTTCAGCTTTACGAGATAAACTCAATTCGTTGCCATTTAAGATTACATTACAAGGTGAACAAGCTAAAACCATTTTTGAATTCAAAAAAGCTAAAAGTATCACTTTCAATATAGAAACTGATGACTTTTATAAATCGGGATTACATTGTTATATATCAGGATTGGGGAAACAGAAAATCGATTGGCAGGGAGATCGTCGCTTCACTATTTATTTCAGCGGTGACTTACCTATAGGAAGAGTACGTTGTAACTGTACTGCCGCCAGCATCAGCAAACCTGGCCGTTATTATTGGTATTCAAAACCCTGGTTTATTTTGAAAGAAAGCGGTGATTGGTACCACTTGTAATTACTATCAGTAACCGGCACCCTACCTTACTCGTTAATAATTACGAGACAGCTTGGGCTTTTCGTTACTCCTAACTTTTCTTACTCATCACGGACCTTAATACAATGCGACTATTTTTTGAAAGTCGCTTAATAGTTTATCGCTATCAATACCTGGGACTGACCCCATGGCTTCTTCGGGTTTAAAAATAGCCGCTATTTTACCATCAGGATTAATTAATACCAAAGAAGCACTATGATCTACCGAGTAATCATCATCTTCTCCACTTATCGCGTACATTAAGCCCATATTACGTGCAAATGGGAATAACACCTCATGCCCCGCTCGTAGTGCTATAAATTCACTATTAAAATAAGCAATATATTGCGACAATTTTTCTTGGCTATCATTCTGAGGATCAACACTCACTAGTAACACTTGGCTATTCTGAGCAATAGCTTTCAAATCCTCATGGATAAAATTTAAGTTTTGTAATGTCGTGGGGCAAATATCTGGGCAAGAGGTATAACCAAAAAACACTAAGGACCATTTATTATTAAGCGCTTCTTTAGTAAAGGGTTGCCCATGATGATCTATTAATTCAAAAGGTTTAATTTCTCTGGACTGTTGATAATATAAAGCATGCTCAGGGGGCGTTAGCTTAGTGATAGTGTTAAAGCTTACAATACCGATCACCATTGCCGCTATCGCGATAAGACCTAAAAAATAGTTGTTCATAGATCAACCAACAGGCAATAAATAATGATCAAGCAATAGAATCACAAATAATAACATAAGATGAATGATTGAAAATTTAAACGTATCCATCGCAGTATTTTCATCCGCATGAAATTTAAGTTTCCACGCATAAGCAAAAAACATTAAATTGAGGGTAACTGCGCCAATCAAATACAACCAATTACTCATACCCACTAAATAGGGCAATAAGCCAACTACAAACAGCAATACTGTATAAAGCAAGATTTGTGTTTTAGTAAAACTAACACCGTGGGTTACGGGTAACATGGGAATATTGACCTTGGCGTAATCATCTTTACGATGAATAGCTAGCGCCCAAAAATGAGGCGGTGTCCAAGTGAATATTAATAGGACTAATAATAAAGCATTCGGGTCTATTTGGTTAGTCATCGCCGTCCAACCAAGTAAAGGCGGAATTGCTCCTGCCAAACCACCAATAGTGATATTTTGTGGCGTCGCTCGCTTCAAATATAACGTATAGACAAAACTATATCCCACCAAGCCAGCTAAGGTTAAATACGCCGTTAAGGGGTTCACCAACACCATAAGTAATGTAAAACCTAACACGGCAAGACTACAGGCAAACACAATAGCATTATTGGTGGTAATTCTCCCTTCAGGTAAAGGACGATTATGAGTACGCCCCATAATCGCATCTATTTTTTCATCAACAATATGATTAATTGCCGCCGCAGATGAGGACAATAAACCAATACCCAGCATAGCAGGTATAAACAATTGCCAGGGCAAGCCTCCTGGAACAGATAGACTCATACCAACCACAGCAGTAAGTACTAATAGCGCGACGACTTTAGGCTTAGTGAGATCATAATACGCACGCCATTTAGGCATAATTATTGGAGCCACTTCTGTGTCACTCATCATTTCATTCGACATAAGTTTTTCCTATATATTTCGACGTAGTCGGTAAGTTAATTTGATTAGTGCGAGCAGTAACAAAGCAGCAACTAAGTTATGTCCTACCGCAACAGATAACGGTAGTGAAAACCAAATATTACTCACCCCTAAACTGACCTGAATGATCAACGCTAACCCAGCGACAACAGCAGACGCTTTAAATGTTGAGGTTTGTGCTTTAAAGTAGATCATCAACAACAGCCACGTTAAGTATATTGTTATGATAATAGCACCAAATCGATGTACCACATGAATGGTAACTCGTTCATCATGAGATAGATGCCCAAATTCATAACTTTCCCGCTCAGGGGGGATTAAGTCAAAAGAATTTTCAAAAGTTATTTGCTCTTGCCAACCTGATTGGCAAATAGGTAACTCAACACAACTCAATGCGGCATAATTAGACGATGTCCAACCGCCTAATGCTATTTGCCCAGTTAAAAGGACGATTCCCAACAGGGCAAATCGGCCATATTTTTTTATAGAAAAATCGCCGCGATTAACACGGTGTGGGTTTAACCGTAAATACAGTAAAAAGAGTAAACTTAAGGTAGTAAAACCACCCAACAAATGCCCCATAACCACTATGGGCATAAGCTTCATGGTTACTGTCCACATACCTAACGCCGCCTGAAAAGTCACAACAACAAGGATGAGCAGCGGTAACCCTAAAGGAGTACCTTGAGCACGTTTTTTAACAGAAATAAAAGCAATAGCGAGTATCAATAAACCCAGCAACCCTGCGAAATAGCGATGGATCATTTCATTCCATGCTTTAACTGGTTCAACTTGGCTTTGAGGATATACTTGTTCAGCTAACGCTATTTGCTCAGCTGTTTCGGGTACATCAATTAAACCATAACAGCCAGGCCAATCGGGACAGCCTAGTCCTGCATGAGTTAGTCGAGCATGAGCGCCTAAAGTAACCACTATCAACGCCAGTAAAATACTGACAAAAACTAATTTTCTTATCACATGATTGTGTTGTGTATAAAGATTATCATCCACGTGCTAACCCACCTTCGAATATTTAAGCAGCTTTTTCATATCGGCCAATATTTGTTTACCTAGCTGTGGTAACTGCTTGGTATTTTCAGGTAATTGGTGACTTAAAAAAACATTGCCTAGCGGGTCTACAATAAAGATTTGCGATGTCACTATCTGCTGTTTTGCTTGCTCTGGCATAGCCAATAACTGCCATTTACTTTGTGAAATTTTTTGACGTTGCTCAGTAGATAATTCATTTTGATATAATGCGACAGGAAAAACTCTTGGCATCTCTTTACCCAAGGCAACATAGGTATTGTGTACCGTTTCCAACGTTTGCTGACAATGGATAGAGCACTGCTCTGGAAGGCTGTATATAATAAGCCAGTGTTGCTCAAAATCTGTAGTCTTTAAGCCTAATTGCTCTAAGGTTAATTCATTAGTTAATAACGTACCTTTGTTAGTCACCCCCATATCTAACCATTGCGCCTCTAAAGCAACTTTAGCTAAAATAATAGGTAAAGCAAAAGTAGCTAATACCAAAAACAAACTACGGCGACTTTTCTTTGGATTACTTTTATTTAAATTGCTGTTATTTGAATTGCTGTTATTTTCAGGTCGATCTATGGTGCTCATACTACTTAGGCCTCTTTTTTCAAAGGTGAATTATTATTTTTATTAGATACACTTTTTTTTCTAGCGCCAAATTTAGCCCACACCATTAAAATGAACCAAGCAACAGCTAAACTAAACCATTGAAAAGCATAAGCTCGATGTTTTTCTGGGGGCATCACGATAGGCTGCCAATTTTTTTCAAACCCTATCTCTTCCTTTTTATCTAAATAAATAACAAAGGGCAATAGCTGATGGTTAATTAATGTCGAAAATTTATCTAACTCTACTTGCTGAATTCTTAATGGCCATTGTATATCACTGAAAACCTGTTCTTGTAATTGAATACCCACTTCAATTAAACGCACATTCCCATGAATATGATGCTTACCCGATAATGATTTTATTTGAGGTAACTCTTGTCTATTAATAGACCCTTGTACCCAACCAAGATTGACCAATACAGCATATTGATCAACCATTAACACTTGATAGGCTCGATAGCCTAAGCGGCCTTTATTAACTTGGTTGTCTAGTAGAAATACGGCCTGTTCATTAAACATCCCTTCAATGGTTACTGGCATGTCATTAATATTTTCGTTTACTGCAAGTGCATTTACTTGTTGCAACGACAGAGGATTTTGTGATTTAAGCTGCTCAATTCGCAATAAGCGCTGCTCTTTTTCTGACGCCCTGCTATTTTGCCAAAAACCAAGCTTTACTAATGCGGAAAAAACAAGCACAGTAACTATTATCCACAGAACATTCATTTTGTTACGACTTGACACCTAAAGGTTATTTCCTTACAACGTGTTAAGCTTGACTTAACGATATAAAATTATGGGAGTTTTTTTGTTATTTAAAATTGTTATTGTCGCTATGCTCGCTTTTATGGTTTACAACTTATTTTGCGCGCTCTTGATTATGAATAAAAATGATCCTAATAAGCCGCCTATGAGTAAATCTATTGGTCGAAGGTTAATGCTATCCGTTGCCATTGTCATATTACTACTTATTGGCTTATCAACTGGATTAATAACCCCTAACCCTAGACCTCATTAATTCTTTTTTCTGAAAAGTACCTTTAACTTTCTATTGCTATTACCTGTGATAGTTCAATGCAAAGATAGACACGTTAGAACAAAGCGAAGGCACGGAGTTGACGCTAGTCAATGAGTACCTTCAATGCCGTTATTACGTGTTTATCAACGCAGTTAACATCACAATATGTAGACGAAGACAAATAGGATTACCCAAACTACGTCTACAAAATGCCAATACCAACTGGCGGCTTGAAAAGCAAAATGATTATCTGATGTGAAATGCCCTTTTAATATCCTAAAAAACATCACGATTAACATAATGCAACCTAGCGTTACATGCATACCATGAAAACCTGTCAGCATATAAAAGGTATTGCCATAAATACCACTGGTTAAATACAATTGCATTTCATCAGAATAACCATGTGAATATTCTAATACTTGAAAAAACAAGAAAGCTAAACCCAAAATAATCGTTAACCCTAACCAAGCTTTTAATTGAGGGCGTTTATTTTGTTCTAAAGCCACATGAGCAAAGTGAGCGGTTATCGATGAAGTTAATAATAAAACGGTGTTAATTAACGGTAATCCAAACCAACCCATTGCAGTAGTTTCTGTGCCGCCAGGGGTTTTTAATAAAGGCCAACTGGCCGTAAAATCAGGCCACAAAACAGCCCCTGTTTCAAAATTATTACCTGCACCACCTAACCAAGGTACGGAGAATGAACGTACATATAGCAGTGCACCAAAAAACGCAGCAAAAAACATCACTTCGGAAAAAATAAACCAGCTCATTCCTTGCCTGAATGAATTATCCATTTGGTGGCTATATTTTCCGCTCATTGATTCATTAATAACATTACTAAACCAACCGAACAGCATATAAATAACTAAGGCAATACCGCCTAATAGTAAGTAACCGCCGTAACCATTAACTTCATTTTTAAAGTCGGTAACATAATTAGCCGCACCAAAAGCAATCATAAATAATGCCACTGCGCCAACTATTGGCCAATGACTTTGCGCTGGTACATAATAACTTTCATATTCTTTTGTAGTCATTTTTGTTCCTTTTTCTCTTATCTTAAATAAGAGCCCTTATATTCAGGCTTCTATGAATCCACTTTCGCGCTAATCTCGTATAAAGTATACGACAACGTTAGCGTATTTATTTCACTTGGCAAATCAATATCAACATAAAACTGTAAGCCCATTTCTACTTCTTCACCCGCTTTCAACGGCTGATGCGTAAAACAAAAACACTCTATCTTTTGAAAATAACCACCGGCTATCCCTGGAGAAACTGAAGGTACTGCTTTCCCAATAATATCGCGTTTAGATTTGTTTTTTGCGTAAAAATTAACAAATTTTACTTCACCGGGGTGAACCAATATCTCATTTATTACCGGCTCAAATTGCCAAGGTATTCCTTTAGCCATTCGGGTAATAAACTGAACTTTCACTGTACGTGTAGTATCAATACCGTCATTTTTATACGCGACAGCAACATCGTTGGTTTTACCGTTCAAACCGGTAATATCACAAAAAACATCGTATAAAGGCACAAGTGCAAAGCCAAACCCAAACATTGCAAACACGACCAACACTAGCTTTTTAATCACTTTACCGTTACTTCGATCAGTTTGCTGCTCTGTGCCTTTACTCATTTCTAGTCAATCTTCGGTGGTGTACTGAAAGTGTGATACGGTGCAGGGCTTGCCACCGTCCATTCCAAACCTTCTGCGCCATCCCATGGTTTAGCTGGCGCTTTCTTGCCGCCCTTAATACATTTAATCACAACAGCTAAGAAAATTAACTGTGACAGACCAAAGGCAAAACCACCAATACTAACCCACTTGTTAAAATCAGCAAACTGTAATGCGTAATCTGGAATACGTCGAGGCATACCAGCTAACCCTAAGAAATGCATAGGGAAAAACAATAAATTCACAGAAATCAACGAACACCAGAAATGCCATTTAGCTAAAGATTCGTTGTACATGTGCCCAGTCCATTTGGGTAGCCAAAAATAAGCACCTGCATAAATTGAGAATAACGAACCCGTTACGAGTACATAATGAAAATGGGCAACGACAAAGTAAGTATCATGATATTGAAAATCAACTGGAGTCAATGCAAGCATCAAACCAGAGAAGCCACCAATAGTGAACAAGATAACAAATGCGATAGAAAACAACATAGGGGTCTCAAAAGTCAGAGAACCACGCCACATAGTGGCAACCCAGTTAAATACCTTAACCCCTGTTGGTACTGCAATTAACATCGTGCAATACATAAAGAACAGCTCACCAAATAATGGCATACCTGTAGTAAACATATGGTGAGCCCAAACAATAAATGACAACAACGCAATAGACGATGTTGCATAAACCATTGAACTATAACCGAATAGCTTCTTACGAGAGAAAGCTGGAATAATAGTTGAAACAATACCAAAGGCAGGCAAAATCATAATGTACACTTCAGGATGGCCAAAGAACCAGAAGATATGTTGGAACATTACGGGGTCACCACCACCTGCAGCATCAAAGAAACTGGTCCCAAAATAGGTGTCAGTTAATAGCATAGTCACCACGCCAGCCAGAACAGGCATTACAGCTATTAAAAGATAAGCTGTAATAAAAAATGTCCAAACAAAGAGTGGCATTTTCATGTAAGTCATGCCTGGAGCACGTAAATTCATAATGGTAACAACTATATTAATTGCCCCCATGATGGAAGAAATACCCATAATGTGAACAGCAAAGACAAAAAAGGCAGTACTACCATTTGAATAGGTGGTTGATAATGGAGCATAGAATGTCCAACCGAAGTTAGGCGCGCCACTTTCCATAAAAAATGAGCCAAGTAAAATAGCAAAAGCAAAAGGTAAAATCCAAAAGCTCCAGTTATTCATGCGAGGTAAAGCCATGTCTGGCGCACCGATCATCATAGGCAGCATCCAGTTAGCAAACCCAGTAAATGCCGGCATAATCGCCCCAAACACCATAATCAATCCATGTACCGTGGTTAACTGGTTAAAAAAATCTGGCTCAACAATTTGTAAACCTGGCTGGAATAACTCAGCACGGATAACCATTGCTAGTGCACCACCCGTTAACAGCATAATGAATGAAAACCATAGATATAATGTACCAATATCTTTATGGTTTGTTGTGTATAACCAACGTTTGATTCCCGTCATTTTATGGTCGTGATGATCATCATTATGCGCATCATCAAGCGATTCATTTATTGTTTCTGTTGTCATTTTTTACTCCTCGCTTGCCGCTTTAATATCTGAAGTTTGCACTAAATCACCGGTGTCGTTACCCCAAGCATTTCGCTCGTAAGTAACCACCGCGGCTATTTCTTTCAAACTAAGTTGCTTACCGTAACCTTGCATACCAGTACCTGCACGACCATCGAAGACCACATTGATGTGTTCGACTGCTGAGCCTGTTGTTGCGAGTGGGCTACCTTTGAGCGCAGGAAATACGGGTGGTAAACCTAGGCCTGTCGGCTGATGACATGCTGCGCAATAAGCCATATAGGTGGTTTCACCTAGCTGCATTAACTCACTTTTGCTCATAGAAGCATTTAAGGACGCTTTTTCTGCGTCCGCTGCTTTGGCTGTTAATGCATGTTGTTCGTTCAACCAAGCGTCATAATCTTCCTCTGATTTAACTTCAACAACGATAGGCATGAAACCATGATCTTTACCACAAAGCTCAGCACATTGACCTCGATAAGTACCAGGCACATCAACATTAGTCCAGGCCTCATTAATAAAGCCTGGATTAGCATCTTGCTTAACAGCAAAGGCAGGAACCCACCATGCATGAATAACATCATCAGAAGTAATCAAAAAACGGACTTTTTTATTGACGGGGATAACTAAGGGTTTATCTACTTCAAGCAAATAATCTTCACCCTTACTAGCGCCATTACCGTCAAAACTACCATTTTGATTTTCATACTGCTCTCGTGGCGTCGATAGCACTGAGTAGTATTCAATATTTTCATTAAAATATTTGTAATGCCATTTCCACTGCGAACCAGTGATTTGAATAGTGATATCAGAATCTTCATTGTTTTCCATGTTAATCAAGGTGCTAGTTGCCGGAATAGCCATAGCGATTAGAATAACAATAGGAATAGCGGTCCAAAGTATTTCTACTTTAGTGCTCTCATGAAAGTCAGCAGCTTTCGCCCCTTTAGATTTTCGATGAAAAATCATGGACCAAAACATGGCACCAAACACAACTACGCCGATAGCAGTACAAATATAAAGTGATAGCATATGTAAGTCATATACCTCTCTACTAACTGCTGTCACCCCTTTAGTCAGGTTTAATTGTGTATCTGCCCATGTTGAACTAGAAAAAATGGCCACTATAAGTAGCCAAGCCCCCACCAACCAATTTTGGTTACCTCTGCTCACTCAACCTCTCCCCTATCTATTAAAATAGAAAACATAAATACAGTAACGGTCATCACAACTCATTAAACTGAACATCTGTTAATTTAGTTATTATTTTTTATTAAATTCATCGACGTGAAATGGTACACCTTAACTTACGAAGCAGATATCGTGCGCATTAACGTCTTTTTTATTATTCTTTACTGTTGTTTTTTGTTCGATTACAGCTCTAGAATCACTCAAAATTTGATCTAGGTCAAACAATATTTTAACTGAGAATAAATAAATACTAATATTTTCAATAGAGTAACAACTCTAAGATAAGGTGCAGGCTTTAGTGGAGTAGGCTGAAGGTATTGTTATCCTTTAGAAATTAAATGTTTTAAAGTACTTATACATCAGCTGATAGTGAGATCTTTAAACAAGACAATAAAAAAGAGAGGAATGATTGAGGTGAAAATGGCGTAATATTCACAGAAAGAGCTTATCAAAGATGAGAGCGAATACCACCTAGTGATACTCACCCAACTTAACAACAACGATTTTTTCAAAATGTGTCAGTAAAAATCACATCCAGTTACCATTACGAATAACACCCACCGCAAGACCTTCAATATTAAATTCTTGGCTCGTTAAATCAACTATAATTGGCGAAAAATTTTCATTTTCAGCCTGTAAATAAACGATATTCCCTTCTCGTTTAAAGCGTTTAACCGTAACATCATTTTCAACACGCGCAACAATCACTTGCCCATTTTGTACATCAGTCGTTTGATGTACAGCAAGGATATCACCATCTAGAATGCCAATATCTTTCATGCTTTCGCCATCCACACGCAATAAATAATCAGCCGCGGGGTGAAATAAACTACCATCCATTTTATAATGATCTTCAATATGCTCTTCCGCTAAAATCGGCTCTCCCGCAGCAACACGGCCAACTAAAGGCAAACCTTCCCCTTCAAGAAATTGCTCTGCTAAGCGAATACCACGAGATGTACCTGGTAGCATCTCTATATAGCCTTTTTTAGCTAACGCTTTTAAGTGCTCTTCTGCCGCATTAGCCGATTTAAAACCAAAAAACCCAGCAATTTCTGCACGAGTCGGTGGCATCCCTGTATCGTTAATGGTTTCTTTAATAAGGTCAAAAATTTGTTGTTGTCGAGTAGTTAGCGGTTTTAGTTCGTGTATAGCAAGCATAGATAATTCCTGTATATATTGACAGTTATACTGGTAGTATATACAGGAACTTTGTAAAATCAATGCTTAGTTGTCGTTATTACTTACTGATGTCAATTTTGGTATTTTCAAATTTTTTCATTTACTCTGAAATTTCCTAGCGGCTACCTCCAGACGAATTATCACTGAGAAGCCTTTGCCATATCAATAATTTTATTCTATAAAATTGATTTGATACATTAGTCTCAACAGGAGTAATAGCTACAACAATAAGCTTTGATCTATTTTATAATATTCACCTGCGGCATTAATCAGTGAATTTGCCGTTAATGTTGGTACACCATAAACAATCGTATTCACATTGTATTCGGCTTTAATATGGCTGAGCAGCATATCAAAATCACCATCGCCAGAAAGAAGTACTATCGTGTCAATATCTTGCGTTGCAGCCGCAGTCATAATATCAATGGTGATACCTACATCCCAGTCACCTTTGGCCGAACCATCACTACGTTGGATAAAGGGCTTTAGTTTTACCTCAAAACCAATATGTTTTAGCGCTTTTTGAAATTTATGTTGCTGATCATCACTGCGCGCAATGGCATAAGCAGTCGCTTGTACTATATCGCCCTTAGCAAGTAATTCTTGCCACAATAACCGATAATTAAATTGACGCTTATAGGTATCTCGTGTGGTGTAATAAATATTCTGTACATCAACAAAAATGGCAATTTTCTTCAAAACAGTTCCTTTCGTCTTATTTGGATTGGTTTTGTCTGGTTTGCAATGTTTTTCTTTATCAGAACAACATAATTATATCTCTTTATATGTACAATAAAAACGAAATAGTTTCGGCTCCTATAAATAAGGCAACAGAGAGAATTGATTACCGCTGCCTTTATGGCTGATTAAATTAAACGCAATATCTCCTGTACTCAGAAAGTTGAAGACTCTGTATTTCATTGGTTGAACAGGCTTCGTTTATCAAGTAAAAACTCTGGACGCAACTAATGTATTTATACTTAATAAAAAAGCCCCTTGCTCATGGTTAACTTTGCACCTTAAAACTCACATCTTGAAGTGGTTTGGATATAAATGTTAAACTCTTCTTTTTTCATGCCAACAATTAATTTTAGCGATGATGATGTCTATATTGCGTTCTTTTTTTTATTTATTATTAAAACTTCCTTTGCATTTATTGGTTCGTAGTAAAGTAGTGCGAGATGCTGAAGCATCAGTTGAAACACCAACTCGCCCCATTTTTTACGTGATAAGCCATCAATCAGCCAGTGATTTATTAATACTTCAAACGGCATGTAAACAACAAAAACTTCCTGATCCGCTAAGCCAAATCAACATAAATGGCAAATTTTTTGATCGCACTTTATGTTTAGCCAAACCAAAATTAGTGTTTCCATGGTTTAAAACCAAACCAACTACTGCACTAAATCAAGGTCTAGAAATCCTTAATCAGCACGATATTAATAAAGAGCTTGATGCCCAATTGATACCCGTTAACCTTATTTGGGGTAGAGTACCCACTCAAGAAAAAAATAATGCCAATGTTTCTTCGTTACTTGCAGAGCAGGCTTCTCCTACCTGGCTTCGGAAAATTTTCATTGTACTTTTTCTAGGTCGCGATAGCTTAGTACGATACAGCGAAGCACTCTCGTTAAGGGGTATGTCTGACAATCACGGTAATGATGAAGCAACGGCCCATAAATTACTTCGCGTTGCTCGTTTTCATTTTCACCGACAAAATATTGCAGCCAAAGGCCCTCGCCTTATTCATCGCCAACAAATGTTCACGGCTTTATTTGCCAACCCTTCCGTAATGCGCATTATCAAAGATGAAGCTAAAAGCAAAAAACTCAGCACTGAGCATGTAAAAAAACAAGCACAAAAAATGATGGAAGAGATAGCGGGTGATTACAGTGTTTCACTAGTGCGCTTGGGTGAACGTATTTTACGCTGGCTTTGGGGGCGTCTGTATAGCGACATAAAAGTGAATAACTCTCAAATATTACGAGAACTAGCTCAAGATGGACACGAAATCATTTACGTACCGTGTCATCGAAGCCATATGGACTATTTATTGCTTTCCTATGTCATTTTACAAGAAGGCTTAGTTATGCCCCGTATTGCTGCCGGAATTAACTTAAACTTTTGGCCTGCTGGACCCGTATTTAGAAAAGGAGGTGCTTTTTTCATTCGCCGTAGTTTTGCCGGTAATCGTTTATATTCAACCATTTTCCGTGAATACTTAGGCTTATTATTTGAACGTGGCTACTCCGTAAAGTATTACACCGAAGGTGGGCGTAGCCGTACAGGCCGATTATTAAACCCTAAAACTGGCATGCTAGCCATGACCATTCAAAGTTTACTTCGTGGTATCGACCGCCCATTAACCTTAGTACCTGTTTATTTAGGTTATGAGCATGTCATGGAAGTTGGCACTTACCATAAAGAACTTAGCGGCAGTGAAAAGAAAAAAGAATCTATCTTTGGTGTACTTAAAGCCATTAAAAATCTCCGTAATTATGGTAATGGCTATGTGAATTTTGGTGAGCCAATCAATATTAATGACTATTTGAATAAACAAGTACCCGATTGGAAGTCGGCGATTAACCCTGTAGACCTGCAAAAACCAAGCTGGTTAACACCAACGGTTAACGATATAGCAAATCAATTAATGAGCCGCATCAATCAATGTGCTGCGCTAAACGGCGTAGCATTAGTTGCACTTATTTTACATGCCTGTGAAAACAAAGCCCTTGCTAAAGCTGATTTAGAAAAACAATTAGATTTCGTGCTAAATATTCAACGACAAGCACCTTTTAGCCAGCAACTAACAATACCAAAAGAAAGTGGCAGTGAATTATTAGCGCATGTTATTTCACTTAATAAGGTCACAGTATCCACAGATAGCTTTGGTACTATTATCTCACTAAATGACTCTGCTAGCTTAGAGATGCGCTACTATCGGAACAATATTTTACACACCTATAGTTTAATCTCGTTAGTGTGTAAGCTATTAACTCACAATCGAGAAATAGCTCAAAAGCAAATAACTGAGCAAACGGTGAACTTATTAGCCACCTTAAAAGATGACCTTTTTTTATGGCAAACACCCGAGAAAATGACTCAACAAGTGGAACAGGTTTTGGCTTTTTTAGAGAAATCAAGTATTGCTAAACACAGTAAATCTAAACTCTGGTCATTAACAGGTGACACCCAACAACTGAGTTATATCCACCATATGGCTGAATGTATCGATGAAAGCCTACAAAGACTTGCTATCATAACCTCGTTGGCAACCCGCTTAGCACCACTTACTAGACGAGATTTAGAACAAAAAGTTGTTGCCATAGCGAAGCGATTATCTGTTTTAAATAATATCACCGCCCCTGAATTTATCGACAAAAAAGCGCAAGCAACCTTAATTAACACCCTGCGAGAACAAGGTTATATCGAACTTAATGAAGATGGCTTACTGATCACAACTGCTACGATGAACCCGCTTAAAACCTCAGTAACCAACCTAGTTGCTATTGAAGTGTTGCAAAGTATTGCACGGTCATAAATATTATCGCTTGTAGAACCCAAATATAACCTGACAATATCCATTAAAGTTCGAGATTGTCAGGTTGCTGTACCAACTATACATTTATATTGCCAATACCGTTCCATCTATAACGACTTGCTCAACACATTCTCTAATGTTGCAGGTATATACCGTGATCATAAAAACTTTGTTTAGCCCTTTATATTTTCACCTTTATAACAATTCTAAATCAACAAAAGTCTCCCGAGTATTTGTTGATTTACCTCACATACAGTAAACTATCAATAATTACCAACATTAGTGAATAGCAGATGTCAGCTTCAGAACAAAATCAATCTCCAGACAAACAAGGTTCATCACCAGACAACACCACTCACTTTGGCTACAAGACCATTGATAAAGAAGATAAAGTTTCTATGGTTGCTGGTGTTTTTCATTCGGTAGCCAAACAGTATGATGTGATGAATGACTTAATGTCATTTGGTGTTCATCGGTTATGGAAACGCTTTACCATTGATGCCAGTGGCGTTCGTCCTGGCAATAAAGTACTTGATTTAGCGGGTGGCACAGGTGATTTAACTGCCAAATTCTCTAAATTGGTAGGTAAAGAAGGCAAGGTTATATTAGCGGACATTAATAGCTCTATGCTAAATGTGGGTCGTGATAAATTACGCGATAAAGGGTTAGTACAAAATATAGAGTATGTGCAAGCCAACGCCCAATATTTACCCTTTGAAGACAATACTTTTGATATTGTTACTATTGCTTTTGGTTTACGTAATGTTACAGACAAAGACATGGCGCTACGCTCAATATATCGCGTATTAAAACCCGGTGGTCGTTTATTAGTGCTTGAGTTTTCCAAACCAGAGTATGAATTACTTAACAAAGCTTACGACTTTTATTCGTTTAATATTTTACCTAAAATGGGTGAATTAGTGGCTAAAGATGGTGACAGTTACCAATATTTAGCTGAGTCTATTCGTATGCACCCGGATCAAGAAACGTTAAAAATGATGATGGATGATGCTGGCTTCGAACAAACGAGCTTTAAAAATTTAACGGGTGGTGTAGTTGCCCTTCACAAAGGTTATAAGTTTTAATTTTTATGACAACTACCTTATCAAAACTCACATCCAACTTAATGATTTCACAAGTGTTGACATCAGCGTTAGAAGTATTGATTAATAAGACTTTAGCATTGAGCGCTACCCATACTTCATTAGAAAAGTTAACGCAAAAAACCTTAACTGTTGAGTTAGAAGAATTATATTTTCCATTGAGCTTTACTGTTTGTAACGCCATCAAAAACCCACAAGTTATGGTAACAACACTGACTGAGCACACTGACTGTACTATAAAAACAAGTATAAATACCTTACGAGAATTAAAAGCAGAGCAACAAATCACAGCGTTAATTAAACAAAATAAATTAGACTTAACCGGTGATATAAAAGTAGCCCAACAATTCGCTAGCGTTGCTGAAAATTTAGATATTGATTGGCAAAGTGAATTAGCTAATCATATTGGTGATATACCTACACATAAGTTAATGCAATTAGGTAAGCGAGTCTCTACAAAAGTAGACTTTGCAGCCAATCAAATTAAAGCTGATGCCAGTGAATATGTAGTGCACGAAAAGCGCTTAGTGGTCACACGTAGTCAAGTAGACCAATTTAGCCAACAAGTCTTGGAAGTGAGCAAGCAAGTCGATGAACTTAATCAACGTGTCGCGCAGCTAATCAACCGTAAAGCCAACAATTAATTAACAGCAAGGACTTTCAATAACGTGAGTAGCATAAGACTATACCGCATTGTTAATACATTTTTACACTATGGCTTAGATGAAATGGTGCCACGAAGAATGTTGCCTTGGTATGCCAAGCTTGGTCGTTTTTCATTTTTTTGGTTAAGAAACAAACATAAAGATAAAGCCGTCGCTGTGCGTTTTCGATTAGCCATTGAGTCACTTGGCCCGGTATTTATTAAATTTGGCCAAATGCTTTCCACACGTCGTGATTTATTGCCGCCAGACTTTGCCGATGAACTCGCTTTATTACAAGATCAAGTAGCCCCTTTTGATGGTGAATTAGCCAAACAATTAATCATTGATACCATGGGCATTGAAATATTCGATCAACATTTTAGTGACTTTGATATAGCACCATTAGCATCCGCTTCTATCGCACAAGTTCATACCGCAACTTTGCTTGAAAATGATACTGAGACAAAGGTTGTTATTAAAATATTACGCCCTAATATTGGCCAAACTATTTTAGCCGACTTAAAGGTAATGTCGCGCTTTGCCGGTATTGCCGCGCGTTGGTTACCTGATGGAAAACGCCTAAGACCAAAAGAAGTGGTTGCTGAATACCGTAAAACTATTCTAGATGAATTAGACCTTAATCGTGAAGGGGCTAATGCTGTTCAGCTAAAACGTAACTTCGAACAAGGCAGTGAATACGACAAAGTACTTTATGTACCTGAAATTTACAGTGAATATAGCACTAAAACCGTATTAGTCATGGAACGTATCTATGGCATAGGCGTCGCTGACATTGATACGCTAACGCAGCTTGGTGTTGACATGAAGTTATTAGCCGAGCGCGGCGTAGAAGTCTTTTTCACCCAGGTGTTTCGTGATAGTTTTTTTCATGCCGACATGCACCCTGGCAATGTTTTTGTGAACGCAACTAATCCGGCTGATCCTACATGGATCGCGATTGATTGTGGTATTGTTGGTACGTTAAGTCGAGATGACAAACGTTATTTAGCTGAAAACTTTGTGGCTTTTTTCAATCGCGATTATCGCAAAGTAGCGCAATTACACGTGGATTCAGGCTGGGTACCCGCCAGTACCAGTGTAGATGAATTTGAATTCGCTATCCGCACCGTTTGTGAACCAATTTTTAACAAACCGCTGGCTGAAATTTCTTTTGGGCAGGTATTAGTTAACTTATTTAACACTGCCCGTCGCTTTAATATGGAAGTACAACCACAGTTAGTACTGCTGCAAAAAACCCTACTTTATATCGAAGGCTTAGGTCGCCAGCTCTATCCACAATTAGATTTATGGCAAACTGCCAAACCTTTTTTAGAAAATTGGGTTAAAGATCAAATGGGCGTGAAAGCGGTATTTACTAAAATTAAAGACAACTTACCTTTTTGGAATGAAAAATTACCTGAAATTCCCGATCTTGTTTATGACTACTTAAAAGTTGGGAAAGAAAACCAACAACAACAAACCTTATTAATGCAAAAATTACTGTTGCAACAAACGCAGCAAAGTAAAAATATGGTGATAAGTATACTCGTGGCTGGAGCGTTGATTGCTTTGGCGATAGTCTTTGTCGCTTAGCTAATAGTCTTTCCTTCGACTGTTCGTTCCTCACGCTCAGGGTGAACGGTATATTACTCTCCCCCGTTTGTCCTGAGCTTGTCGAAGGGTCAAAAAAAGATTAAGATTTTTTAGCTTTAGCCAATTGCGCTCGCAAACTTGCCATGCCCTGTTTCTTAGACTGTTCTTTATAGGCTTCTGTTTTTTTCACTTGCCCTAGCTCCCAGTTCAAATCATCTTGAGGCAGTTCATGTAAAAAACGGCTGGCTTCAGTGCGAGATACCTCTCCAAATTGGCGGCGCTCTCTTGCGTAAGTAAATATTAATTCACGCTGGGCACGAGTAATCCCTACATAAGCTAAACGACGCTCTTCTTCAACGCTGCCTTCATCTATGCTCGTTTGGTGAGGTAATAGCCCCTCTTCCATACCAATTAAGAATACATACGGAAACTCCAAGCCTTTTGAGGCATGTAACGTCATTAACTGCACTTGATCGTTATTGTCTTCTTCTTCATTACGCTCCATCATGTCACGTAAGGTTAAACGAGTAACTATTTGTGGTAAGGTCATCGGCTCTTCATCATCAGAGCCCTCTAGCATTTGCGTTACCCAACTAAATAGCTCAGTAACATTCTTCATACGCATTTCCGCCGCTTTTGCACTAGGCGACGTATCATAAAGGAAGTCTTCATAGTTAATTTCACGGATCATTGAGCGCAACACGGCTGCAGTATCACCACGATCCGTTTGATCAGCAACATCAACCAACCATCGTGTAAATGCTTGTAGTTTCATTAAGCCACGACCCGTTAGCGTTTGCTCTAGCCCTAACTCAAAGCTAGCAGCAAACATACTGATTTTGCGTATATTGGCATAATTACCGAGCTTTTCTAACGTTGCTGGGCCCAGCTCACGCTTTGGTACATTAACCATACGTAAGAAAGCATTATCATCATCTGGGTTAACTAGCACGCGTAAATAAGCCATGACATCTTTAATTTCTGAACGCGAGAAAAATGACGTTCCTCCGCTAATTTTATAGGGAATTCGATTCGTCATCAGAGCTTTTTCAAGTAAACGTGACTGATGATTACCCCGATATAAAATAGCATAGTCTTTATAACTGCTACGATTCATGAATCGATGGCCAATTAATTCACCAATAATACGCGAGACTTCATCTTCTTCATTTTTGGTTTGCACCACACGCAATTCAACACCATAAGCCAGTTCACTAAATAAAGCTTTATCATAAACATGGGGGTTATTGGCAATGAGGGTGTTAGCGCAGTTCAAGATACGGCCACTTGAGCGGTAGTTTTGTTCTAGTTTTATCAGTTTAAGTTGCGGAAAATCTTTACCAAGTAAAGTTAAATTTTCTGGCTTCGCGCCGCGCCAAGAGTAAATAGACTGATCATCATCACCGACCACGGTTAAACGAGCACGTTCTCCGGCAATTTGTTTTATTAATTCGTATTGACTGGCATTGGTATCTTGATATTCATCGACTAATAAATAGCGAATTTTAGTTTGCCAACGCATCCGTACTTCCTCATAATTTTTCATTAATAAGGTCGGAATAAGAATCAAATCATCAAAATCAAGCGCATTATAGGCTTTCATGTGCTGATGATAACGCTGATAAAATTCAGCATACTCTTGTGTGTCGGCATCTCCCGCCATGTTGAGTGCAGCATCAGGTAAGAACAGGTCATTCTTCCAGTTAGAAATCATCCGTTGTAATTTACTAAGTAAGTCTTTATCCCCATCAAGTTCGTCCATGGTTAACTCTTTCATTAACGCCATCGAATCTTGATCATCAAACAAGGTAAAGCCCGGCTTATAACCTAATACTTTAATTTCTCTACGAACAATATCTAAACCTAGCGAATGAAAGGTCGAAACAGTTAAACCACGCGTTAAGTCTTTGCCTAGCATCTTAACAATACGTTCTTTCATTTCACGCGCAGCTTTATTGGTGAAAGTAACCGCGGCAATATTGCGCGCCTTGTAATCACACTTTTGAATAAGGTGAGCAATTTTTTGACAAATAACGCCGGTTTTGCCCGAGCCAGCACCGGCAAGAACAAGGCAAGGGCCGCTAACATATTTAACCGCTTCGTTCTGTCCGGGATTAAGTTTCATTGTAACGGTTCATCTCAAGTTGTGTAATCACAGAAATATATTAAAGGCGTAATAAAAATTTACAGTCGCTGATTTTACCTGTTTTTACTCGAAGACAAAACAGTTACAATGTTATCAAGTGAAATTTCAGGAAACGCCCATGTTAAATGCAAAAAAAATTGAAGAAATAGCCAAGCAAGTAACCGATGCTATTCCGCCAAGCTTAAAGAATCTAGCCAATGATTTTGAAGATAAAACCAAAAACGTACTGCAACGTAAATTATCGCAACTCGACGTAGTAACGCGTGAAGAATTTGATGTACAAACACAAGTATTGATTAAAACTCGCACTAAAATAGCCGAATTAGAATCGCGATTAGCGGAGTTAGAAGCAAGTCTAACGGAGAAGTAGTAATCAAAATACTGAAGTATGTGCTTATGACTGTCGCACTAGTAGGGTTTATGACAAAAGCGGACAACACTGAATTTACCACCGAATCTGAACTAGCCAGCCGATATGAGGGTGAAATTGCTCATTTCTGGCAGCAAGGTAACTTTTCCTATTTTAGTGGCGTTAATAACGTACGTATCAATTATGCTACCTTCATTAACAAAAATGCGACTATCCCAACCAAGTGCTTAGTTATTCTGTCAGGGCGCAGTGAAAGTTATCTAAAATATAAAGAGCTCAGTTTCGATTTATTCAATAGCGGTTATAGTCTGTTTCTGATTGATCACCGTGGTCAGGGCTTATCTCAACATTTGTTAGCAAATCCCCACAAAGGTCATGTCGAAAATTTTCAGTATTATGTTGATGATCTCAATTCTTTTATTGAAAGTATAGTCACTCCTCATTGCCAAGGTTGTAAACCTTATTTATTAGCGCATTCCATGGGAGGCGCAATTGCTACCCGATATTTACAAGACTTTCCTAACAATATACAAGCGGCTGTGCTGTCTTCACCTATGCTAGGTTTTAATAGTGGTCGCGTCCCGGAGTTGATTGCCAAGTCGGTATTAAATGTTTCTGCACAGTTAAATCGATGGTTTGATGATACTCCTTGGTATTTTTTTGGCCATAAAGATTTCTCTCAAAATCCATTTTACGATAATGTATTAATGCATTCACCAATACGTTATCAGCTATTTACGCAACTATATAAAACCACATCAGAAATTCAACTTGGTGGTGTAACCTTACAATGGTTAACTGAGTCTCAAAAAGCGCTAGAGACAATATTCAACCATATAGATAAAATCACCACCCCGACATTGGTGTTACAAGCAGGTCAGGATAAAATTGTAAAAAACCAAGCTCAGCATGATTTTTGCTTACAATTACACCAATTACAGCCACACTCGTGCCCCAATGGCAAACCGCTAATAATAGCCGATGCTTATCATGAATTGTTTTTTGAAAGTGATATTTACCGTGAACAAGCATTAGCAGCGGCTATTCAGTGGTTTGAGCAACACTAGAGAAATAAACCTTCCTCCTTCGATAAGCTCAGGATGAACGGTTTTTCTTAATCCCCGCTTACCCTTCCTTCGACTGCTTCGCGCTCAGGATGGACGGTTTTTCTTAATTCCCGTTTACCCTGAGCCTGTCGAAGGGTCGAAGGAAGGAAAAAAGGGGTAAGAACTTATCAAAGCTGTTATTTCAATTCTTCAGCTACAACTGAAGTTGGATCATGATGAATAAACACTTCGCACGGTGAAAGCGCTTGGCAAATTTCATGTTCTATCTCATCGCCAATGCTGTGTGCTTCTAATAACGATAAACCATCATCCAACTCTAAGTGAAATTGAATAAAGCGCTGCGCGCCTGATTGTCTTGTGCGAAGTTCATGTAAACCTAACGCATGTTCATGAGCTAAAATAATGGTCGTGATTTGAGCCACCTCATCATCATTCAATTCATGATCCATTAACTGGTAAACACTTTGGTAAATAATCTGACCTGCACCAAACAACAAATACAAAGCGACGGCAATAGTAAAAACACCATCGGCTTGTAGCCAGATTCCTTGGCTTAAAATAATAGCCGCTAACACACCTGCATTTAAAAACAAATCTGACTGGTAGTGTAGCGCATCCGCATTAATCACGATAGAACCAGTTCTTTTAATAACAAAACGCTGAAAAACCACCAAAGCAAGTGTCAAAATAATTGCAATAATTGTCACCCAAATAGCCACTTCACTATGCACAATCACTTGTGGATTAATGACCCGTTCTACACCATTGAAAATAAGCAAAAGAGCCGAGCCAAGCACAAAAGCAGCCTGCACTAAACCCGCTAAACTTTCCGCTTTACCATGACCAAATCTATGCTCTTTATCGGCTGGGGCTAAAGCAAAACGCAAAATAACAATATTCATTACCGAGGCAAATAAATCTAAAATAGAATCGGTGGTAGACGCCAACATTGCGCTTGAATCACTAATCAGCCAGGCATAAAACTTAATAACGACGAGCAATAACGCCACAGAAGAAGAACTAATAGCGGCTAGTTTCACCCAATAAGCATAATTTTTATGATGAATTTCGTCATTTGCTTGTTTTATCGTTGTTTTTTCTGACATGAAAATAAGACTTAAAAGATGATTTGTCGGTATAATACCAATTAAATGAATTAATGGGTCAATTTTTAATGAATATACTGTTCAAGAACAAGGCGCTTGATTGAGCAATAGCTGGCTATTGGAATTGAAAGCAACGATGTTCTTGGTTAGTGAGATCATTTAAAAAGATCACTTAGTTGGTTTGCTTGGTATACTAGCAAGAATTCCTATTATGACTCAAACTTACGTTGTTATTATTATGCTAGATGTTGTGCTTTTTCAACCACAAATACCGCCAAATACTGGCAATATAATCCGCTTATGTGCTAATTCAGGCTTTCGTTTACATTTAATTGAGCCACTTGGCTTTGATTTAGACGATAAAAAGCTGCGTAGGGCCGGTCTGGATTATCATGAATTTGCCGCAATAAGTCGCCATAAAAATTTTGATGCGTTTGTTAAGCAAGAGCTGCCACAGCGCATACTCGCTATTACCACCAAAACCAATAATTTTTATGGTGATGTCACTTTTATGCAAGGAGATTATTTATTATTTGGCTCAGAAACCAGTGGGTTACCTGAAGAAGTACGAGTGCAGATACCCGATGAAGATAAAATTCGCATTCCTATGTTAAAAGAAAGCCGTAGTATGAACTTATCTAACGCCGTTGCTGTCATTGTGTATGATGCGTGGCGCCAGTTAGGTTTTGTGAATGCGGTATAATACCGTTTACCCTGAGCGTGAGGAACGAACAGTCGAAGGGCGATAAGCTTCCTTCGACAAGCTCAGGACGAACGGTGAGATTAAAAATGAACAGTGAGTTCAGGACAAAAGGTATTACTCAGGGTGAAGGGAATTATTCTTGCTTTTGATCACGAGATAGCAAATCCGCTGCGGCCAATTTTGCGGCCTTACCTTGATAAAGTACTTGATATACTTGCTCAACAATAGGCATTTCAACATTCATCCGCTGTGCTAACGTATGAACTTCTTTAGTGTTGCGATAACCTTCTACCACTTGACCAATATCTGTCATTGCCTGTTCAACGGCAACACCTTTACCTAATGCTAAGCCAAAACGACGATTTCGAGATTGATTATCCGTACAAGTAAGTACCAAATCACCTAAGCCTGCCATACCCATAAAAGTGGCAGGATCAGCCTTTAAGGCAATGCCTAAACGGGTCATTTCAGCTAAACCTCGGGTAATTAAGGCCGTACGTGCATTAGCACCAAAACCAATACCATCAGCCATGCCAGCGCCAATAGCGATAACATTTTTAACTGCACCACCTAATTGCACACCAATAAAGTCTTTATTAGGGTAAACCCGAAAACATTTTTCACAATGTAATAAATTTGAAAGTGTTGCCGCAAAATCATCATCCGTAGATGATAACGAAATAGCCGTAGGTAGACCTGCCGCCATCTCTTTGGCAAAGGTTGGGCCAGACAATACTGCTAGCGCAACGTCTTCGCCTAAGATATTTCGAGCGACATTTTGTAATAAATCACCTGATTGAGGATCTAACCCTTTGGTTGCCCAAGCAATTTTAACCTTCGGGTTGGCTGACTCATCAAGCACAGCTTTAATTTGCTTAAGCATATCGCCAAAGGCATGGCTAGGCACAACCACTAAAATATTATCACTTGCTTGTATTGCTAGACGTAAATCGCTTGTGGCGTGCAGAGTATCAGGAAAAGTACAACCCGCTAAATATTTAGCGTTTTCTCGTGCACTGAGCATGTGTTCAACTTGGTGAACATCTCGTCCCCACAGAAGGGTTTTATGACCATTTCGTGCCAAACAAATCGCTAATGCAGTACCATAAGATCCTGCACCTAACACGGTGATTTTGGCAGAAAAAGTCATAATTTTCTCACTATTCAACGTTTATTTTACCTGCCGAACCAATGTTCGACCTACAAATTAGTGAGTTTCAGTGCTTTCAGGAACAGTACCCTGGGCTTCAGCTGCACGTTGTTGTACATAAGAAGCAAATAAAGCTTCAAAGTTTACTGGTGCTAAATTAAATTGTGGGAATGAACCACGATTAACTAAGCTAGCAATAGTTTCACGTGCATACGGGAATAATGTTGTTGGACAAAAAGCTCCAATAGTATGCGCTAATTGTGCTTCAGGTAAATTACCAATAGTGAAAATCCCCGCTTGTTGTACTTCCGCTAGAAAGGCAGTTTGACCTTCCACAGTAGCCGTTACCGTTACCGCTAAAACGACTTCAAAGGTATTATCCCCTAATTTATTAGAACGGGTATCTAAATCTAATTTAATTTCTGGCTTCCATTCTGCTTGAAAAATAGCAGGCGAGTTTGGCGTTTCAAAAGACACATCTTTAGTGTAAACACGTTGAATGGCAAATTGTGGCCCTGCTTGTGCTTCTTCTGTGGCTTCAGTTGCTTCGTTTTGGTTTTCATCACTCATGAGAATTTCCTATCTTTTATATATTGTTTTTATCTTTATCAGCTAACTTTTCAGTTACTTATTCTGCCAACAAAGCATCTAATTTATTATTCATTTCTAATGCGACTAGTTGATCACAACCACCAATATGAACATCATTAATGAAAATTTGTGGCACGGTATAACTACCGTTACTGCGGGTAATCATTTTTTCACGCAATGCCATATCACCATCAATGCTGATTTCTTCAACTTTTATCCCTGGTAAAGCAGCTGCTTTCTGTTCAACTAAAGCAATAGCGTGTGTACAAAATGGACAGTAGCCTTTAGTGTAGATTTCAATTTTGGCCATATAAACGCTACCTTTTAGTTACGGGTAAACCCGCACCAGTCCATGCACCCATACCACCTTTTAATACGCTCACGCGGGAAAAACCCGCTTTATGTAGATTAGTAGCAACTTTTACCGCACTAATGCCTGCACTGCATACTACAATAATGGGATTTTCTTTGTGCTTTTCAAGGCTAGTAAAGCCATTTTTGGTGATTTTTTCATTAGTCAAACCAACCGCATCAAGAATATGATTGGTGTTAAAATCTTTTTCACTACGAATATCAAGAGCAACGCCTTCTTCTCTATTCATTAAAAAAGTTAAATCTTGTGGGCTAATTTGTTTAATCGGTGACATTTGAATTCTAATCGTTATCACGATAATAGCAACGACAAGGGCAACCCAAGCTGCACTTAACATATTGTTGGTGGTGGCAAAAGTAATAAATTGTTCCATAAATAGTGACTCTTTCGGTAAATAATAAATATAGTAAATAGTAAAAACGCCATATTATACCCAAGTGAGTTGGAATAGCGAGTTTATCCCCATGATACTTCGAGTATGCCAGTTTCAGGATATTGAGATAACATGGGTAGTAAGTAATTGTGAATTATTTCATGCTTAAATAAACGTTCGAGTGTGTGTACAATAGCAACAACTAAATTTATACCACGTTGATTGAGTTGTTTTCCACTCAGCGAGAATTAAAAGGCAAAGCAGTTATGGCTAATAAAAAATCTACCGTTTTAATTATTTTGGATGGCTGGGGCTATCGTGAACAAAGTAATTCTAATGCAATCCAAGCAGCTAAGACCCCAATACTAGATAAGCTTAAAAGTGATTATCCTAACATGCTAATTCAAACCTCTGGCATGGCGGTGGGTTTACCTGACGGTCAAATGGGTAATTCTGAAGTAGGACATGTAAATTTAGGTGCTGGTCGTGTGGTTTATCAAGACTTTACTCGCATTACTAAAGCAATTAGCGACGGTGAATTTTCGCAAACACCGGCATTATGTAAAGCGGTAGATAAAGCGATAGAGAAAAACACAGCCGTACATATCTTTGGATTACTCTCACCCGGTGGTGTACATAGCCATGAAGAACACATTTTTGCCATGATGGAATTGGCCAAAAATCGTGGTGCAAACAAAATATATTTACATGCCTTTTTAGATGGTCGAGATACTCCACCACGAAGTGCGAAAGCATCATTAGAAAAAGCTCAACAAAAATTCGAGCAACTTTTTGCCAACACTTCGGGTGAAGGGCAAATTGCCTCTGTTATCGGTCGTTACTTTGCCATGGATAGAGATCAGCGTTGGGATCGTGTTGAAGCCGCCTATGACTTAATCGTATCGGGGATAAGTAAATATCAATATAACGATGCTTTGTCTGCTTTAGAAAGCGCTTACGAACGTGATGAAAATGATGAATTTGTTAGTGCAAGTGCCATACTCAATAACGCAGGTAACGCAATTGAAGTAAATGATGGTGATGCTTTGATATTTATGAATTTTAGAGCCGATCGTGCCCGACAATTTAGTCGCTGTTTCACCGAAGCAGATTTTTCAGGCTTCACCCGTAAGAAAACACCCGCCATTAGTGACTTTGTTATGTTAACTCGATATGCCGCTGATATTGAGGCTCCCTGTGCTTTTGCACCACAAGCGTTAGATAATGTTATGGGTGAATGGCTAGCTAAACATCACAAAACCCAATTACGTATTTCTGAAACAGAGAAATACGCCCACGTGACTTTCTTCTTTAGTGGGGGGCAGGAAGATACTTTTAAGGGTGAGCAACGTATTTTAGTCCCTTCTCCTGATGTTGCCACCTATGATTTACAGCCAGAAATGAATTCAACGCTACTGACCGATAAATTAGTGGCAGCCATTGAGAGTGGCGAATATGACTTTATCGTTTGTAATTATCCAAATGGGGATATGGTAGGTCACACTGGCAATTTTGACGCTGCGGTAAAAGCGTGTGAAGCAATTGATACTTGTGTGGGGCGTGTAGTTGATTCCCTACAAAAAACCGGTGGAGAGTGTTTAATTACCGCCGATCATGGTAATGCCGAGAAAATGCTTGATGAAGAGTCAGGTCAAGCACATACCGCGCATACTTGTGAGCCAGTGCCATTGATTTATGTTGGTAGAAAAGCCAAGCCTGCAAAAATAGGAACGTTAAGTGATATTTCGCCCACATTATTGCATTTAATGGCAATGGAGCAACCAGAAGAAATGACTGGCTCGGTATTGATGCAGCTTGATTAATACGGCACACTAATGAGAATTACAAAATAATAATAACTCATAATTTAATGTTAAAGTCTTCATTCAACGCCATGCAAGTATTTGGCAAATTATTAAGCTGCTTAGTTATCCTAAGCAGCTTAATTTTTGTCGGCTTTAGTATGGCTGCTGATATCACCAATCACCAAAACTCAAAGCAACAAAACACCCGTAAACTTAATGATGTGCAACAAGCTATCGCCAAGCAAGAATCTAACATATTTAACACTAATAAAAATCGATCAACCTTAGAGCAACAGCTAAAAAATGATGATTTAGCTATCGCCAAAGCGGTAAAAACCATCAGTGATACTAATCAACAACTCAAGGTGACGAATAAAAAAATAGCAGCCCTTAGTAAAGAAAAACAACAATTAGCGGTACAAAAAAACCAACAAGAGCGCATACTCGCCCAACAACTTCGTTCAGCTTACACTACCGGCCAGCATAGTTATTTGAAATTAGTATTAAACCAAGATGAAAGTAAAAAGATTCAACGCACCATCAGTTATTATCAATATTTAAACAAAGCACGCATTAAGGAAATTGATAAGTTTCAAGCAACTATTACCCAATTAATGCAAGTCACTACGCAACATCAGGAACAAGTCGCGCAATTAAAAACATTAAACCTCAATCAAAAAAAACAACAAAACAGTTTAAGTAAAAACAAGAATAAAAGAAGTAATACCTTAGCGTATTTAAATAAGAAATTATTATCCAGCAAACAACAGTTAGCTAAATTAAAATCAGAAGAAGCTAACCTAACCGCTGCTTTGCAAAAGCTTACAGCGCTTATTCGCGCAGAAATTAATTTAATGGGGTTGAGTAAGTTAAAACGTAAATTATCTTGGCCGATAAAAGGACGGCTTCTGCGAAGTTTTGGTAGCCAAAAACAAGGTTATCTAAAATGGAAAGGCGTCTTACTTGGTGCTCCCATTGGTAGACAAGTACAAACGATACATAATGGCACTATTTTATTTTCAGACTGGTTAAAAGGTTATGGTTTATTAATTGTTATTGATCACGGCAATGGCTATATGAGTTTATATGCCCATAATCAAGCCTTATTAAAGTCTGTTGGTGATAGAGTAGAAACCGGTGAGCCTATTGCTTTAGTTGGGCAAAGTGGCGGACAAGATCAAGCCGGACTTTATTTTGAGATTCGTCATCAAGGTAAAGCTGTAAACCCCAAACTTTGGTGTAAATAATTTACATCCTAAGTGTCTCCGAACACCCTGAGCTTTCCCGATTGTCCTGAGCCGGCCGAAGGAAGCTTGTCGCCCTTCGACAAGCTTCCTTCGGCCGGCTCAGGACGAACGGAGTATTCTTCAGGATACACCTTTTTTACTTGCTATAAGAGAAGGGCGACAAGCTTAAAACTAAATGATATGCTTTAACACCGCACTCTATTGATAAATAAAACAAAATGATTTCCGCTGTGTCGAAGTTTCTTCTTCTTATCATCTTTTCATTTACTGAACTTTTATCTGCGGTCTCCGCACAAGAAAAACCCGCACGCATCGCCATTGTAATTGACGACATAGGTTATCGAGAGACCGACGAACATGCGCTGTTATTACCTGGCGCTATCACCTATTCTATTTTACCCCACACACCTTATGGTAAAACATTAGCGATGAGAGCCAATGCCAATCACAAAGAAGTCTTACTTCATATTCCAATGGAAGCACAAAACGGTAAAAAATTAGGTCCTGGTGCACTGACTAGTATCATGAATAAAGCAGAAATTTATGCCAGCTTGAATCAGTCTTTAGCAGAAGTACCTTTTGCTATAGGCATTAATAACCATATGGGTAGTCATTTAACGCAACTAGTCGAACCGATGTCATGGACTATGGGTTTTCTCAAGCAACATCACTTACTATTTTTAGACAGTAAAACCAGCCCTTATTCCAAAGCAAGTATTATTGCTCAAAAACTAGGGGTGCCTGTAAAAGGGCGCCATGTTTTTTTAGATAACCAATTAACTGAAAGTTATATCAATAAACAGTTTCAATCGTTAATTAAACATGCCAAGACCCAACATTTTGCCATTGCCATTGCCCATCCACATCCTGAAACGATTCAAGCATTACTGCGCCTCATCCCAACCTTAAAACAAAAAAATATTGAGCTAGTACCTCTATCCTCTTTGTATTCAACCCCAACAAATAACCAAACACGACTAGCAAGTGACTAACCACTCGCACCTATTTACTATAATGTAATATTGTTTTCTTTCAATATTAAGTGTAAATATTTCACTGGAATAGCATAGGTAATACCACTAGGATTACTAAGCAGCGCCTCTTTAGTGCTTTGCACGAATACTTTATTAATAATTCCTAATACGTTACCCGTTTTCATATCATACATAGCACTACCACTATTGCCTGGGTATGCCGTCGCATCTAGTTGATAAACAGAATAAGGGTTGCGCATACGTTTTAACATTTTTAAATTAATCTGCCCTGCTGTTTGTACCGGTATAACAGTTGGCGTAGTACTGGCAATAATACCTCGGTGCGTAACGGGGTATAAACCTAAAACACCACCAATAGGAAAACCCGTAAAAGCAATATCACTACCATCAGGACGAATTGTCTTATCCGCTAAACTCATGGCTGGTAAGGGTGAGCCAGATAGTCTCAATATTGCTAGATCATATAAATCTGACGTAGCAATAATTTCGGCATCTCTCACTTTAGCGTTTTTTCCTGAACCAATAAATATGGCCATTTTTTGCAATAAACTTTCGTCAAGCTCGGTGGGTAACACATGAGCATTAGTGATAACGTAATGCCCATTACCAATGACAAAACCCGTACCACGCAATATATTTTGTGGTCTACTTGTCGGTGTATTAATCCCTATACCAACCACAGAATGTTTTATTTTTGCTACCACATCAAAAAATTCAGCTTTTGCTGGGATAATATAAAGCAAGCTGCATACTGACAACATAATAGATGTTTTTTTAAACATTTTATCTTTCCCTTTTTTAAAATTATATTCTTCCAATCTTTATATTCTAGCTTGTATTTTAAATATAATTTAATTTGCGTTCATTCAGCAGGCAAACTTTTAAATATCAGCCATAATAAATGATATTACGGAGAAATAGCATGACTGAAAAAATAGTTCCTATCCTTGCTGGTGGAGGCACACGTTTACCTGCCCATCTTGGTGTATTGCAAGCCTTGAAAAAATTACAGATACAATTTGATAATATAGTCGGCGTGTCGGGTGGCAGTATTATTGCTAGTTTTTTTGCTTCCGGTCTTTCGATTACTGAAATGAAAGAAATAGCATTAACCACTAATTATACTCAATTCACAGGTTTTTCTTTATTCAAGCTTATACGAAATGGGGGGTTAAGCTCTGGTGATGTATTTGAAAAATGGGTTGATAAACATCTAAAAGGTAAAACCTTTTCCCAAATGAATATACAACTACATGTTGTAGCTACCGATGTAAAAAGTGGTCAGCCTGTTATTTTTAATCAAGAAAACACGCCCAATATGAAAGTGTCAAAGGCCGTCCGCTTTTCTATGTCTATCCCACTTGTTTTTAGTTTTAAACCGTTTGGCAAATACCTCATGGTTGATGGCAGCATATTATCTGAAGATGCCCTACATCGAAATTGGGCTAAAGATGGTACACCGGTCATGTGCTTCAGACTGAGAAGTGAATATGAATATAACGAACTCAAAACGAATCGTTATTTTCCTATATTTAATTACATAACATTACTGATTCGCACCTTTATGACTACTATTTCACGAGAATATATTAACAATGCTTTTTGGCACCATACCATTGTTATAAATACCGGGGAATGTTCAGGTGTAGACTTTGCTATGACGAATGAACAAAAGTTACAACTATTCGAGATTGGCTATCAAACAGCATTAGAAATTGTTCCCATTAAAACTAAAACCCCCCATTAATCCCCCAATATTTAGGGTAAAAGAAAATATGAAATATTAAGCTATAGTTGGTTATAGCCTATGCAATTTTTAGTCTAAAAATTGCTGTAACCATAGTTAAGTAACTAGTCATTATTGTGACCCTGCATGCAAATACGATAAAATGGAGATTACATGAACTGGAACAAACGCCTGCTAAATACTCCCATTATTGGCGATCTAACAAAAAAACTCGTCTCAATGAAGGTAAGTCATGAGGCTAATGATATAGCAGAGCATTTCACCCAATTTTTAGAGACACAAGTAGCTGTGACCAATGCCCTTAAAGAGGAGGTATTTAAAATACGCCATAATGTTTACTGTGAAGAACTCGCCTTTGAAGAAATAAAAGAGGGCAGTCAAGAGAAGGATGAATTTGATGAGCAATCTATCTTTTCCTTAATTAAGCATAAACCTTCAAGTATTTATACTAGCTGTGTGCGTGTGGTCAGAATCCAAAAAGAAGGGCAACTATTACCCATTGAAAAATTTTGCCTAGATTCAATTACGGACGAAAAATTACACCCTAGCCGCTTTAATAGAAATGAAATTTGTGAAATATCTCGCTTAGCGGTAAAAGCAGATTTTAGACGTCGTAAAACAGATCAATATAAAGGGTCTGGTACGGGTGTTATTCAAGCAAGTAGTTATTCTGAAGTTGAGCTACGATGCTTTCCTTTTATTGCTATTGGCTTATATATGGCAGCAGCAACAATGGCAATAGATACAGGCATCAAACATGCTTATGTCATGATGGAGCCTCGCTTAGCCCATAGTATGAAATTTGTCGGTATTAAATTCAAACAACTTGGCGAGCCAATAGACTATCACGGCCTAAGAGCTCCATACTATATTAACCCAAAAATGTTCTTGTCTAACCTATCCCCAGGCTTTAAAAACCTTTATAAAATAATTCGACATGATATCTCCGAACAATTAACTGAATTGAAGTCAATATAACCCTTCGATAAACTCAGGGCAAACGGCATAATATCAGTTTATTATTAGTCTCTCCTATTATCCTGAGTTGCTCCGATTATTCTGTGTAGTGGTATAGTTAATTTAGCCACCTAACTAGAGGTGTTATTATGCACCTCATCAAACTTTAGGTGACTGCTACATTAATTGTGTTGATAACTGCTGATGTTTTGCTTTTTGTACTTTAGTTTTAGTGCTAATTTCTAACAGTATTTTTTTCGCTTGCGCTTTATCATTATTCGCCAATAACGTTTCTACAAAGTTCAGCGCTATATCTACATTCCTCGCCTTTGATAATGTATACGCTTGCTTAGCCTTTGTTAGTGCTTGTGCTTTCTTACCTGATTTTAATAAAACCTGGGCATAAGTATCAACAACATTAGGTACTTCAGCTGACAAATAATACGCTTTTTTTGCATGCGTTAATGCTTCAAAAAATAGATTCTTTTCCATATACAGCCAAGATAAATTATTCAATACTATAATATTGTTAGGCTGTATTTTAATTAACTTTTCATATTCAATAATAGCTTTATTGACATCAATAGATAAATACATATTCGCCAAACTCAAGCTAACCCTTGGCTGCGAGCCATATTCGAATGAATAGCTTTCAAGTAATTCAATCGCCTCCTGTTTTTGGTTGTTTTGCTCAAGCGCGTAAGCTAGAAAAGTGGCATTTTGATCACTTGGCTTGGCGTCATATTGTAGCTTTAACTTTGGTACTGCTGCAGAAAATTTTCGCTCCAAGAGTAAAATACGCCCTTCTATTCCTGCTTTTACGTTTTTATTGAGATCAAATGATGATAGATCTTTTAGTAAATTTTTTGCCTCACTGGCGCGATTATTATTTAATAACACCTGCATTTTTATCAAATGAAGCATTAAGTTATTAGGATGTTGTTTAAAACTGCGTTTTAAAACATTTAAAGCACGATCGGGTAGTTTTTTAGCTGCCCAGTAATTTACTACTAATAATACAGGCTCAATATGATATGGATTGTTTTTACGCCAT
The DNA here is from genome assembly GCA_913058145.1 of uncultured Colwellia sp. GTDB lineage: Bacteria > Pseudomonadota > Gammaproteobacteria > Enterobacterales > Alteromonadaceae > Colwellia. The sequence continues at coordinate 46,554 of CAJXQM010000008.1, read as the reverse complement.
TTATCTAAAATCAAGAACACTTCTTGTGCGTCTTCTTGTTTAGCATTAGCAATCAGCATTAACTGCCAATAACGTTTTGGTGTTTTAGTATTCAGCTGGTAGCCAGCTAATATTTCACTTGCACGTTTATATTTATTTAATTGAATCAAGGCGTCTGATAATAAAATTCCATAGTTAATATTCGTTTCATTATTTTGTTTCGCTTTTATAAGCGGCTGTAAGCCCTCTTCATTTTTATGAAATTCAAAATATTGCGCTAAGATTTTAAGGTTATAAGGGTGACTAACAATAGCCTCTTCAGTAAGTACTATTGCTTTAGTCGGTTTTTTCTGATGATTTGCTAATTTTACCATTGCAGTTAATGCATAAATATTATCTGGCTCTAATTTTAAACTTTGCTCTAATGCTGTTTGTCCTTGTTCAAGCTTATTTTGAACAAATGCAATCGTTGCTTTTAAGTTATAGCCCCCTGCCTTAGTTGGATATTGTTTTAACCATTTATTAGCTATCTCATCAGCTCTAGTCAAATCACCGGCTTTAATTGAAGTAAACGCCAAGGCAAGCTCGGCAGAAATTAATGCTGGGTTTTGCTGTAAAGCCAATTCTAAATTTTCGACTCCTGAAGGGTCGTTCATCATTAACTTCAAAATACCAGCTCGCGCACTTTGCTCAGCATTAGTTTTAGACGCGTCAGTTACATGCATTGTGAGCTCTTTGGCTTTTTCATAAGCACCAAGCTCCATCAATTCATAACTTAACGCTGCTAAAAACTGAGTGTTATCTTGATTAGACAATACATAATCACCTAAGGTTTCGCTAATATTTTCAATTAACCCTAGTTGTAACTGGCTTATCGCGAGCATTCTCCGTGCAGCATGATCAGCCGGCAAGTACTTGATTACGTCTTTTAAATGTAAATTACATTGCTCATAATTTTGTAAATAAAAAGCGCTCGCACCCGCAACCAACCTTAAGCTGAAAGAGTTAAAGCCTGAGGTCAGTGATAAGCCAGAAAAATGGCTCGCCGCTTCATAATCTTTTACTTCAAAGCGAGCCATCGCTTTTATATATTGCAAGAATGCCTGATTGGGAATTTTCGCCAAAATACTATCTGCTATTACCTCTGCTTCTGGGTATTGCCCATTTTTCAATAGGGCATCCGCAATAAATAATTGCACTTTGTTAGAGCTAGGCTGTAACGCAAAATATTTTTCAAAACTAGTCACTGCTTGTGAATAATTCTTTTCAACTATAGCAACTTGTCCTTGTAGCATCAGCGCATCGGCATTGTCAGGTGTTGCCGTTAAAATACGTCCCACCAAAGTCGCTGCATGAGCAGTATTTTTTTCCGCAAATGCTAAATAAGCACTCGCCAACATGCTATAGCCATCAACTTTTGACATCGACAGTGCTAACCCAGCCGTTGCACTAGCAAGCTCTTCGTTATCAGTCCGTAAAGCCGCAATGGTTTTATAGGCTAAAAACTGTATCTTACTTGATTGATTTAACGACTCAGCTTCTTTTTCAAGTAAGAAAATATCGTCATCTGATTCGGTAAGCATATAGGCACGGGCAAGCAAAGGCAGCGCCTTATTAGCGTCATACTTTAATCGTAATGCACGCTCTAATTCTTTCTCCGCACTAAAACCATCACCAGACCCTAGATACAAACGACCAAGTAAAAACCTCGCTTTGGCATTTTTTGCATCTAATTTGATCGCATTTTTTAATGCTATAATTGCCGATAAATGTTGCTTCTCCGTTAGTAACTTTTCCGCTTTTGCTATATGTGTTTGCGAGGTTTCATTATTACCACAAGCAAATACAGCCAAAATAACACTGGCACAGACTATTGATTTAAAAAAATTCATTTAACGTTCCTGTTTTGAATTTTAGCCGTTACGCATTATCCTTATTGGATAACAAAGACACCTTATATCGCGTGTAGGCATTTTGTTGCTAGATACTTTTCGAGCGAGCAACCTACTGACTTATTTACTTACCTTACTGTAATAATAATGCTAATACTTCTTGTGTTTTATCTTGCATTAACGTTTTATCGCCTTTAGATTCAACATTTAAACGGACTACAGGCTCGGTATTACTACTGCGCAAATTGAAACGCCAATTGCCAAATTCCATGCTAATGCCGTCAGTTTTATCGATTACATGCGCATCGGCTTGATAATAAGCAAAAACTCTAGCAATAGCTTTTTTAGGGTTTGCAAGTTTGTTATTTATTTCACCTGATGATGGGTACGCTTCAATACGTGCTTTTACTAAACTAGATAAAGGCTGTTTGTGTAAACACGTCAATTCAGTAATCAATAACCATGGGATCATACCGCTGTCACAATAAAAAAAGTCGCGAAAATAATGATGTGCACTCATTTCACCACCATAAATAGCATCTTCACTGCGCATACGCTCTTTAATAAAGGCGTGGCCGGTTTTACTTTGGACGGCTTGACCACCATGTTGCTCAACAATGTCGATAGTATTCCACGTTAAACGTGGGTCATGGATTATTTTCTGTTGTGAAGCATTAGTACCATTTATCTTAGCTAAGAAATTGTCCGCTAACAAACCAACAATATAGTAACCTTCAATAAACTCTCCTTGCTCATCGAATAAGAAGCAACGATCGAAGTCACCATCCCAAGCAATACCCATATCCGCTTTATGCTTAATAACAGCCTCACGTGTGGCTGCCCTATTTTCAACGAGAAGTGGATTAGGGATACCATTAGGAAAGCTTCCATCTGGTTGATGATGTACTTTAATAAATTCAATAGGCACGTGTAATTGCTTAAAAACAGACTCAATGGCATCCAGTGCTGGACCAGCAGTGCCATTACCGGCATTAACCACTAATTTTAACGGTCGACCTAATAAAGAAAAGTTGTCTATGCCAACATACGTTAATAAATGCGCCGTATAAAACTGAGTAATATCATAGGTGCTTATCTGGCCTTTGCGCTCAACATCACTAAATTTGTTTTGTTCTGCTAAGGCTTTAATATCAAAAAGACCCGTATCACCACTGATAGGCTTAGAGTTTTCTCGTACAAGCTTCATCCCATTATAATCAATAGGATTATGACTTGCAGTAACCACAATACCCCCGTCACAATTTAAATGACTTGTGGCAAAGTAAATATGCTCAGTACCACATAGGCCTAAATCAATAACATTGGTGCCTCCGTCCATTAAACCGTTAGCAAGTGCCAACTTCAGTTCTTCACTCGTTAAACGGACATCGCCCCCAATGACTACTTTTTTAGCTTTCGTGTGTTGAGCAAAAGCTCGGCCAATTCGATAAGCAATGTCAGTATTTAGCTCTTCGCCCAATTTTCCGCGAATATCGTAGGCTTTAAAACAGGTTAATTCTTTGATCGTCATTATTTCACTCGGCCATATTTATCTTCAAAGCGTACAATATCATCTTCACCCAAATAACTGCCTGATTGCACTTCAATCATCTCTAGTGGTAATTTTCCTGGGTTCTCTAACGCATGAACCACACCAATAGGAATATAAGTAGATTGATTCTCACTTAACATAAAGGTTTTATCATCGAGCGTGATTTTTGCTGTGCCTGAAACGATGATCCAATGCTCTGCTCTATGATGATGCATTTGTACCGATAGTTTAGCACCCGGATTGACCGTTATACGCTTCACTTGAAAGCGTTCGCCCTTATCAACACTGTCGTATTTCCCCCATGGGCGATACACTTCACGGTGAATAGTACTTTCACTACGTTGCTGCGCTTTAAGTTCATTGACTATTTCTTTAACATTTTGAACTTTATCTTTGTTAGCAATTAACACGGCATCGGGCGTGTCTATCACGACCAAATTATCAACGCCCAGTGTCGCTATCAATTTATTTTGGCTGTGAATATAACTGTTACTTGTATCATGGGCGATAACATCACCCTTAATGACATTGTGCTGAGCATCTTGCTGACATACTTCCCAAAGTGCTGAATAAGAGCCAACATCACTCCAGCCCGCATCAAGTGGAACAACAATGGCATCTTCAGTTTTTTCCATTACGGCATAATCAATAGATTCATCCGCACATTGTAAAAATGATTCTCTATCAGGACGAGTAAAGTCTAGATCTATTTCTACTTTTGCCATTGATGCTCTGCAGGCAGACAAAATATCGGGTCTAAATTTTTCTAATTCTTCTAAATAACGGCTCGCTTTAAAGAGGAACATACCGCTATTCCACAAATAATCACCCGAATCTAAATAACCTTGTGCGGCTTCAATACTAGGTTTTTCAACAAATTTCGCTACTTGGTATATATCATTTACTGGCTGACAGTATTGCTGCGACGCTTGTCTGTTTCCTTTTTGAATGTAGCCATAACCCGTTTCAGCATGGGTTGGCACAATACCAAAAGTCACTAATTTACCTTGTACTGCTGCAACAGTTGCCACATCGACAGCTTGATGAAATTTTTCTGTCTCTTTAATCACATGGTCTGCCGCTAATACTAACAACAAAGCATCTTCATTATCGGTTAACGCATTTAGTGCTGCTAATGCGACTGCTGGCGCAGTATTTCGCCCTTTAGGCTCAAGCAGAATAGTCGTTTTAGTGTTGTTCATTTGCTTAACCTGCTCTGCCACTAAAAAACGATGATCTTCATTACAAATAAAGATGGGGGATTGATGCTGACTAGGTAAGCGAGCTAGGGTGTCTTGCAACATACTAGTGTCATTAACTAAAGGTAAAAACTGTTTCGGAAATTGCGCGCGAGATAGTGGCCAAAGGCGGGTACCGCTGCCACCACACATGATAACAGGGATAATATTATTAGCGTTCATTTAGGTTCCATTAAAAATAACGAGCTGATGCTCTTATCATAAGCTATAGAAAATATTTCGACAATATTATAGGCATCCCCATTTTATTAAATTCGATTAGTTTTGAATTATTTAACTTAAATCAGCTTTAAGTTGGCAAGAAAGCCCAATAAGGCTATATTTAGTCATAATATTATTTAGTTCAAAACAGTTAAGAGAGATAATGAAAGTTACAGTATTTGGTATCGGTTATGTTGGTTTAGTGCAAGCGGCAGTATTAGCCTCTGTAGGTCATGATGTCGTCTGTGTCGACATAGACCAAACAAAAGTAGATAACCTTAAAAAAGGTTTAATCCCTATCTATGAACCTGGTTTAACGCCGTTAGTCGAGGAAACTTACAAAAATGGTCAACTAAAATTCACCACTGATGCTAAAGCGGGTGTTGAACATGGGCAAATGCAATTTATTGCTGTTGGGACTCCTCCCGATGAAGATGGCTCAGCTGACTTAAAATATGTACTTGCCGTAGCCGAAACTATCGCAACTTATATGAATTCCCCTAAAATCATTATTGATAAATCGACCGTTCCCGTTGGTACTGCGGATAAAGTGTCGGCAAAAATTATTGAAGTACTCGCGTCACGTAAAATCGATATTGACTTTAATGTTGTATCAAACCCTGAATTTCTAAAAGAAGGCGCTGCGGTTAGTGATTGCATGAAACCCGATCGTATCGTTGTTGGTACAGAAAGTGACTATGCACAAGCAGCAATACGTGAATTATATGCCCCTTTTAACCGCAATCATGACCGCATGATTTTTATGGATGTACGTTCAGCTGAGTTAACTAAATACGCAGCAAACTGTATGTTAGCGACCAAAATTAGTTTTATGAATGAAATGTCTAATCTAGCCGAGTTATTAGGTGCCGATATTGAAGCAATACGCCATGGTATTGGCTCAGATTCTCGCATTGGCTATCAATTTATTTACCCTGGCTGCGGTTATGGTGGTTCATGTTTCCCTAAAGATGTACAAGCGTTAGTACGTACTGCCCACGGCATTGATTATAAGCCGGCGTTATTAGAGGCTGTTGAATCAGTCAATTACGCACAGAAACAAAAACTTTTTAAAAATTTACAGACTTATTTCAATGGCGATTTAGCGGGTAAAACCATTGCCGTTTGGGGGTTATCATTTAAACCACAAACAGATGATATGCGTGAAGCATCATCAATGGTATTAATGGAAGCTCTTTGGCACGCAGGCGCAAAAGTACAGGCTTATGATCCAGAAGCAATGGAAGAATGCCAACGTATTTATGGTGTACGTGATGATTTATCATTAGTTGGCACCAAAGAATCAGCATTAAATGATGCTGATGCCTTAGTTATTTGTACTGAGTGGAGTCAATTTAGAGCACCTGATTTTGACTTAATCGCCAAAGCATTAACTCATAAAGTAATCGTTGATGGTCGTAATTTATATGACCCACTATTGCTTAAAAATCGTGGTTTCGCCTATTACGGTATTGGCCGTGGTGAGAGTATTAAAAAAGTATAATTAGAACCAACTATTCCTTGTACTTCGACTACTCGTACCTCGTGCTCAGCACGAACGGAGTTCACTGCCGGTATGACACCATTTTCCCTGAGTCGGACCGTTCGCCCTGAGCTTGTCGAAGGGTCAAAGGGAAGAAAAAAAATGAAGATAACGAATCTCAAATATTAGGATATAAAAGTGAAATTTTTAGTTACTGGCGCAGCCGGCTTTATTGGCTTTCATGTGGTGCAGCGTTTATGCGAACAAGGGCATGACGTTATCGGGATTGATAACCTTAACGACTATTATGATGTTAATCTTAAGTTAGCCCGTTTAAATGGTTTAAAAAAATACCCTTTGTTTGCCTTTACAAAGCTTGATTTGGCTGATCGTGAAGGTATTGCGCAATTATTTTCACAAGAAAAATTTGATCGCGTAATACACTTAGCAGCGCAAGCAGGGGTTCGTTATTCAATAGATAACCCTATGGCCTATGCTGATTCAAACTTAGTTGGCCACCTAACGATATTGGAAGGTTGTCGTCATAATAATGTGCAGCATTTAGTTTATGCCTCATCCAGCTCAGTGTATGGCTTAAATAGCAAAGTACCCTTTTCGACTTCCGATACCGTAGATCATCCTATTTCACTCTACGCTGCTACCAAAAAATCTAATGAGTTAATGTCACATACTTACTCCCATTTGTATAACATACCGACTACAGGTCTACGCTTTTTTACTGTTTATGGCCCCTGGGGTCGTCCAGATATGGCGCTATTTAAATTTACCAAAGCAATGATGAATGGCGAAAGCATTGATGTTTATAATAATGGAAATATGCGCAGAGATTTTACTTACATTGATGATATCGTAGAAGGTATTATTAGAATTCAAGATATTATTCCTCAAAAAAATAATGATTGGTCGGTTGAAGATAGTTCAGCCGCGACAAGCTCGGCACCTTATAAAATATTTAACATTGGCAATGGTAACCCAGTTAAACTCCTCGATTTCATTCAATCTTTAGAAAACTCCCTGGGTATTACTGCCAATAAAAATCTAATGCCAATGCAACTGGGTGATGTTTATCAAACATATGCGGACGTTGACGATCTATTTTCGGTCACTAAATACAAACCATCAATGGGTGTTGAAAAGGGTGTCGCAGAGTTTGTAAAGTGGTATAAGAATTTTTATCAATAGCAAAACGGGTATCTCCTACTCTTTCCGCTTGTTCAGCGCTGTCAAAAATGCCTCAACAAGAGCAAACAAAGGAATAAGTGGCTTGTATTCTACGTAAGTGACATACGTCAACATCATTAATACTGTATAAGGAATAGATATGTTTAATTATGAAGAGGCGTTTTCTCGAAATATTGGTTGGGTTACTAAAGAAGAGCAGCAGAAACTCAGGAAGACAAAAGTTGCTATTGGAGGATTAGGAGGTGTTGGCGGGGATCATACTATTGTACTTACCCGATTAGGTATTGGTAATTTTCATATTTCAGACCTTGATGATTATGATGTCCCTAATTTTAATCGCCAAGCTGGTGCCAATATGTCAACGTTAGGAAAACCTAAAGCAGCCGTTATGGAAGAAACCATTTTAGGTATTAATCCAGAAGCGACTGTAAAGAATTTTGACAGTGGCATTACCGATGATAATTTAGAAGAATTTTTAGAGGATGTTGATATCTATGTCGACAGTCTTGATGTTTTTGCATTAGAAATCAGGCGTAAAGTTTTTCGTCGTTGTTACGAAAAAGGTATCCCAACAATCACGGCTGCTCCTATGGGCATGGGGACAGCATTTTTGGTTTTTATGCCGGGTAAAATGTCTTTTGATGAATATTTTAATATTATAGATCCTTCTCCTAATGCAAGTGAATATGAAAAGGAACAACTTTTTAATGACAATATAATTCGTTTTGTGATTGGCGTATCTCCCTCTGTTCAACAGCGACATTATTTAGTTGACCGGAGCTCTGTTAACTTTCTCAAACAAAAACTACCTTCTGTTTGTATGGGCGTATCATTAGCCGCAGGAACATTATGCTCTAATGTCCTTAAGCTTGTTCTCAAGCGAGGAGAAATTGTTCACGCACCCTGTGGTTTACATTTTGATGCTTATAGAAATAAGCTAATTAAAACATGGCGCCCTTGGGGTAACAAAAACCCTATTCAAAAATATATGTTCTGGCGAGTTAAGCATCTTTTGGCAAATAATAGTTGAACAATTGTTATAGCACTAAATAGGGAGTAATTAAATTGGTAAAACATAGTAGTAAGATCATTACCAATTAATTTTTCAAAACAGTGTCCAACCCAAGAGATAATAACCTCAGTCTACCGTGTAAATATCATTCCTTGCACTCCATTTTAATCCTCTAATAAAATGACACATTGAGAGAGTTAACTAGTGTTTAAAAATAAAGTAAAAACAGTAAATATAGAGGAAAATTCCTGATAGGGCGGTAACTATGATTCAAGTGTCAGATATTTTTACAACATATTTATCCAAAATAACTCCAACTTAACACACCATCACAAGCCATTGTTTTATATATTTTTTTTATAGTTGGTACATATTATGCTTATTAGTAAATGACTAAACTTACTGTTCTAATAGGATGAATAAAATGAATAAAATTATACTGGCTTTACCTTTTATATTAGCAACCCAATCAGTACTCGCTGATCAATTTTATCTTGATCCTGGCACAAACTACGACGGAGTATTAGCACCTAATGAAGATAAGGTTTGTGACACTTGTACATCCCTTAAAGATGAATTTAACTTTATTTATCAGTCTACTTCAACCATCACTGATTTAGATGGTAACGGTATTGATGCTGGTGATTTGATTTCTACTGAGGGCGGCTTAAGTGTTGGTGCTCTAGGTAGCAATCAAATTCTTGGTTTTAACCCCAATGAAAGTTTTGGTAATGATAGCAACAATGGGTATGGTGACTGGGCTCTAAGCTTTTCAATTACTGAACTGCCAGGTATTGTCACGAGTATTGTAAATGATGTTCCTATTATTGCTTATGGTCCTGGTCTACTTGAGATGTTTGTAACTTTTGATGGCAGTACTTTCAATAACTTTATGGATATTGCCTTAACTGGTGGTGCTACAGCCGCTGCAAGTTCATACTTGTTTGGAGGCGCAGACTTCAACGATGTAGACGCTGGTTACAACAATCTGTTTAACTCTAAAAACCCTGTTTGTAATAACACAGGACTATTTGATATTTGGAATAATTGCGAAGCACCTACTAATTCGGTTCAGTTTGCTTTTGATTTTAATACTAACTTATTAACTACAAATTTTGCGGAAGCAGGAGTCGATGGGAACGAAAACAACTTGTTCTCTGTTACTTCAGACCATGACGGTAGTGGTGTTTTATCAGTGCCTGAGCCAACATCTATTGCAATTTTAGGTCTTGGTTTACTTGGATTGGCTGGTGCACGTCGTCGCTCATAATTTACGACATTAATATTTTATGTCAGATATAAAATCCGTGCAGATGAGATAATACCAAAATTAAAGAAAACTAGAAAAATTTAAGAAAATAGATAAAAATCCAACTTTACTTAAGTAAGGTTGGATTTTTTATTTAATAAAAATGAAGTACTCAACGTCGTTTAACCGCTTTTAGCCGTGTTCCTTTCTCTGTACAAACGTATGTCATCGTATGCTGTTATTCATCGCCCGCTTCGTCTTTAATATATTCCTCAACCCTTTCAATACTTACCTTTCACGGGGTCATACAGATCATTTTTATGTCGACTTTTTCTGAGTTTTTTGGAGGCCTAAGGCGACTGGAAAACAATGAAAACCTAACGGATGAAGCACAGTCGATAAATATTGAAATTTAGAGCTAATTACACGCCAAACGCATCTGGTGCTGTTGACTGTTGACTGTTGACTGTTGAATATTGACACACTAAAACATGAGACATTGAATTACTTTTCAAACTATCCTGCCGCAGGAGAATACTTTCTGTCGGTATGCTCTTCTTTGGTCAAAAAACGGGATATTGATACGGTTACTCACACGTTTAGTTAAAGATAGCGATGTAGAGTGCAAATATTGATGGTAACTATATAAAAACTCATCAACACAGTGCAGGAGCGTCCGTGTTCAATAATTTCCACCTCTACCATCCCTACCTGTTACTCCCTCATCTAGCTTAGCTTATCCCGCACAAAAGGGTCGTGGTTCCGATATTTCCGTGACACTGTGTAATATGTAGTTATAGTCGCTCTATCAATGTTTGCTTCTCGGTGTGCTCCTGCGCTGAATTTGGCTCCACTAGAGAAAGGATATTTTTGGCTTTTACTTTGTCATTATTCATCAACAATCTAACATAGTTAAAAGCTACATGATTATTCTTCCCATTAGATAGCTTATAAGCTGCGCCTATTACTGTTAATGCTTCCATCGCATTTCCACTTTTATCAAGGATCATTGCCTTTGTATCTAAAATTTTAGGACTATTTGGCAATTTTTCTAACGCATTATTTATATATTTTAATGCCTGAGGATAATCTCCTTTTTCACCTAAAGCCCAAGAAATATTATTAAGAATAATAGCATTGTCCTCACCACTTGCTAGTAAAATTAGGTACTGCTCAATCGCTTTAGTAACATCTGTACTCAAATAGATATCCGACAACAAGAATCGTAATTGACTATCTGTACTATGGTTAGCTAAATAATTTTCTAAATGAAGGATGGCTTTCTCATCTTCATTATTTTGTCGATAAGCGGTAACTAATAACCTACTTGTAAAATTATTAGGGGTCATTTGGTAGTATGTAAGTAACTTAGGAATCGCTAATTCCACTTGATTTTCACTAAGTAAAATTTGTCCTTCTAGTCCCATAATGAATGCATTGGGAATAACAGATCGATTAATAGTGCTTAATAATTTTTTAGCGTTAATTACATCGTTCATTAGTAACAAAAACTGTACCTGAGCCACTTTAAATGCATGGTTTTTTGGACGTTCATCTATTGCTTTTTTTAATAATTTGATTGCCTGACTATATTGTTTTTGACTTTCGTAAAAGCCAATTGTACTCATCACTGCTATTGCGTTATACCGAGATGAAATCACCCATTTATTCAAATTACTATTGACACTTTTCATATTATTAAGTTTCTGGTGTGCAGAAACGAGTAATTTCCAGTACGGTGAAGGAGCGACCACAACATCCTTTAAATTTTGAAGCAATATAATTGTCTTATTATATTCTTGCTGATCATAATAAACCGTTGCCATAAGGATATTCGCCGACATGTCGCTCTTGTGAGTACTATAATACGCAGTAATTCTTTCTTCCATTATCTCATCTGGTGTCAACTGGTAGAGCTTATGTAATATTTTTAAACTGCTAGGATTTATCATGATTGCTTTATTCAGTTCCGCAATAGCTAATTCCTTATTATTTTCTTGTTGAGCAATATGCGCTAAATATAAATAAGCATCGACATTTTCTATTTTTACTTTAATCGCTTTAGCTAGTATTGGTTTAGCTTGATTAAATTCGCCTTTTTTAATGTGAATTAAGGCCAGCAAATTATAGCCATCAACAAGCTTAGGGAATTTATTTATCCATCTTTGCGCAATGTTCTCTGCTTTATCAAATGTCCCCTGAGTCAAATATTCTATAGCGAGTGCTTTTTCCGCATCCTTAAATGTAGGATCTAACGCTAATGCTTTTTCAAATTCTAAAAATGCATCTTTATCCTGCATAGCTGATTTTAGTATACCTGAGCGTAAAAGTTGTTTTGGATCATTTGGACTCGCTATTTTGGCCTTTCCTAGTAATGATTTAGCCGCATCATACTGACCCGCTTGCATTAAAACATTTGATGCTGAGGATAAAAACCCTACGTCTTTAGAAGTGAAGTCTGTCATAGAGTTAAATGTATCTACTGCTTCTACCGTATAACCTAAACGTAATTCAGCAAGTGCTAGAAACTTCCTTGCCGGATGTGCAGCCGGAACTTCATTTTTTATACTATCAAGGTAATCGTATGCTTGTTGAAAATGTTCAAGTTTAAATGCACTAACACCTGCAACAATTTTCATTCCTACACTAGTGTTACCAACTTGTATCGCTTTGATTGCTGCCGTATTTGCAGCCTTCAAATCACCCGCCTGATAGCGTGTATGAGCTTTTATTTGATTGACCAGACCTAAGTTAGGGTTAATTTTAAGTAAAATATCAGCATATTTTTCAGCTTTTGCAAATTGTTTGTCTTGTAATGCCGCATTGGCTAACATTGAATAAGCCATCATAGATTTAGGCTGAATTGCTATATGATTTTCAAAAGCAATAATTGCAGCTGGATAATCTTTTCGAAGAAAAGCAACTTGACCCGCCAACAGGTTTAGATCGGGCTGATTTGAATCTATCTCTAGCCCTTTATTAATGAAATTGATAGATTCTTCTAGCTCATTTAGAGATAATTTAAAGTATGCGTGGGCTAATGTATTGTATAGAGTGCCGCGTCCAAATTGGTCAGACTGACTAAGTAGGTTTGATGCTTCCGGCTCTTTTCCTAACCTTAAATTAGCAAAAATTTCATACGCTAAGTAATGAACCAATGCATCCCCATTAATACTTATTTCTTTTCTGAGGCTGAGGACGTCAAGGGGTTGCTCTTCTAATAGGTAGGCTCTAGCGAGTAATGGATACAAGTCTTGATTATTAAGCCCTAATCTATGTGCCAATAACAACTCTTTAAGTGCCGAGGTACTATTTCCCCTATGTAGGTAAATTGAACCTAACAAGAACCTACCTTCCGCATTGTTTGAATCTTTTTGCAATAAATTTTTAAGGCTAATAATTGCCTCGGAATTTTGTCCTTGTTGAAAAAAAACCTGAGCACTATTTAAATATTCTTCTGCAGCTTTATCTTTGCTACAACCAGATAGCCCTCCAGATAAAACAACATAAATTATTATGGGAAGCAGCACTTTTTTATAATTCATCTTTATTCCTTTAGAGATATATTAACTAAAATTTTGTATTCTTTCTTTTCAAGTCACTTATCCTAAAAACATAGGCGTAACGTAATTTACAGAAGCTTCACCTACAGAAAAATGCTGTTATCAAGGCTGAGTTTTCACCTTTTATTGCTCTACTTTTAATCACCAGATTAATAGTCTGATTCAATATTTATTATGTCACGGACGAACTAAAGCGCTTCATTTAACACAATAGTAGCTAATATTGGGCTATGGTCACTCCCAACATCATTCCCAATTTTAGCCTCTAGAATACTAAAGCTGTCGTCGGTTAAAATATGATCTATTCTCACACTTAACATTCGAATGTGCTTAGTAAAGCCAAAGCCAAAGCCAGCCTCATTAAAAGCATTTTGATACTGACCAAAATTTTCACGATAAATCGAACTTTCAACAGGCATATTAAAATCACCCAATATGATTAAAGGGGTTTTATTTTCTATCCAACTAGAAATAATACTAGACTCAATATATCGTTGTTCTGTATTTTTAAAAATCGCGTCAAAATTTAATTTAGATAATTGAAAATCTTCATATCCTTTACGGGGTGTTTCTAAATGAAGATTCATGACATAAATTTTTCGTTCATTAATCTGTAATTGGTACAATAAACCAAGCTGTCCCCAACCACCCAACATTTGGCGACTCTGACCATTAACATACTCTAGTTTATAAGCACTTGCTAAGCATGTTTGTCCAATACAGTGTAAATCCCACCCCTGAGGGACTACTTTTTTCACTTCTATTTTAGAGGTTTCTTGAAAAGCGATAAGTACTAATTGCTCGTTAACAATCTGCTCCTTCATCAACGCTGGGTTTTCAATACCCCCACCTAAGTTAACCGACATGATTGATAATGATTGCCCTGTAGAATTCACCCAGAGGTTACCAATAGGTACTTGAAAATTAAAATAGAAAAAAACAATAAAAATGGTTGCCAAGACCCATTTCCATTGCTTAATAATTAATGACCGGTCTATGATTACAACGGGCAGTAAGAGTAAAAAAAGCCACCATCTGGGCGCGAATAACAAAGGTATTTCAACCAAAGACCACAGTGTAGACCAAGGCATAATAGTACAAAGAGCCACAAGTAAACTACTAAAATAAAAGAAATAAAGGGACGTTTTAGCAATAACACTTAACCAAAGTAATTTATTCAAATTTTTCATCTGTATATAGCTATTAAAAACTTAATATTAACTATACTAGTTAATATTATAGTAAAAAGGTAAGTTTTAACGCTTATTTAACTTTTGATATACTCATCTGAAATGGATATTTGACAGTAAAACATAAGGAGCTCACTTGAAACAGCTAGCAAAACACACGTTATTAATTTTTCCCATTTTTCTTTTTAGCTGTTCAAAAAAAGTAGAGCATCATGGTTCGCACAAAAATTCTATACTCAATGAAAACTTTGAAACCTTTCCTTTTTTAAATACACCGAAATGGACCGCCGATCAAAAGAAAAACACAGGACCTTATACTGAATCTGGCAAATATGATCAGCAACCAAAAACATCACCACCTGGCGCCTTAAAAAATACTATTCCATTAGGAGAAAATAATTGGTTAACGGCTGAGATATATACAAGAACAAAGGAGCCCATACTCATAGATTATCTAGATATAGTAATAGATCCCCTCAACGCCAATAACAAGGTATTAAAATTAAGCACACCCATTCATACTGATGCAGTGATATTACGCCCTAAAAAGGCTTTACCTAAAAAATATGAACTCAGTTTCAAAATAGGCTTCATTGATTACGGCGATGAAAGTGAGTTGACGGGATATAGTGATGGCAATAAAATGGCAGGTCCTTGGCGAGAAAGTTCAAGTGTTGGACATAACGGCTTTTATTGGTTCGCCCTAGTAGATCAGTTACCAAAGCCCAATAACAACATATGGAGCCATCACCATCGTAAGTTTGTTATTAATAGTTGGAATAGAAAAAATGACCAGAATACGGTAAACGTTATTGCGCTTAATGATACAAGTGACACACATACCGCTTTGGGTAAAAAATTTATTCGCTATGTTGATAGACGCTGGCAAAAAATTTCAGATACACCTATAGATAATTATTTACCTAATGAATGGTATGCGGTTACGTTTACACGAACTAGCCTCTTTTATAAGTTTTCAATTACAGGTAGGTTTAAAAATGCGGGTCAAACCACATACAAAAATAAAATAGATTTTCATAAAAACTGTATATTCCATTACAACCAAACACCAGAAGAGCTAGATACCCGCTGTATAGATAACCACGTGCAAACCTTCCTAGGACAAAAATTTACCTCTTGGCCTATAAATAGCGCTTATCCCGATTATTTTATGATTGGTGAGCCATATATTAATTACCATGGAGGGAGTGTATTGATAGATGACATAAAACTAAAAACATTAGAAGCTACTTCGCGTAGTGCTGTAATCGAAATAGGATACTAAAAAATCGCAATAGGATGTTAAAAAATGGACTTACATAAAAAAATGGAATTACATACTCGCTCCGCAACGATCGCAATAATAACATGCCGTAGGCCGATATGGTTAAAACGATTACTTGAATCATTAACCAAACAAAGTGTTGATAAAAATACATTGTTAAATATTCTAGTGGTTGATAATGCAAGCGAACAAACAGCCGTAGATATTGTTAATGAAATCTCTTCTGTCAGTCCTTTTAAAATAACATACGCCTGTGAAAAAACAGCAGGGATTGTTGCCGCACGGAATAAATGCATCACTGAGTTTCTTCAAACGGATGCTCAATATCTTTTTTTTATTGATGACGATGAGTGGCCTGCCGAGAATAATTGGGCGCAAAAACTTTTAAATAAACAGAAAGAATATAATGCTGACGTAGTCACTAGTCATGTTCTTTCTGTTGGAGAACAAGACACCCCCTCATGGGCGGTTGAATTAATCTACGGAAAAAACCCATTGAAAGAAGGTGATGTTGTTAATAAATTTTACACTAATAACTTATTGATATGCCGTAATGTACTTGAAAAAATCACCCCCGCATTTGACAAGCGCTTTGCGATGACAGGCGCCAGTGATTATCATTTTTCGCTAAAATGTCATAAAGCAGGCTTTAAAGCTTTTTATACTGACGCACCTGTTATTGAAGAATTCCCCAAATCACGGGCAACTATAAAATGGTTTTTACGCCGAGGATTTCGCTCAGGCATAGGTTTTACTCGTAGTCATTTATTTGAAGACTCATTTTTATTGGCCGTACTTTATTGCTTAACAATGGCAGGAACTCGGTTTGTTAGGGGGTTAGCTTATTGTTTACTGGGGTTAATAACCTTTAACAAAACTACTGTAGTTAATGGCTTGTTTAGATTTTGTTCTTTTGCAGGAACCATTTCAGGTTTTTTTGGCATAAAACTCGAAGAATATAAAACCATTCATGGTAATTAAATCTATGCTAAACAATATGACTCTGATAAAAAAAATAAAATGCAATAGCCCCATCATTGGAATAATGATACTTCTACTACTCTTTATGTTGTTGAATCTTCCTGTTATTACGACACTTTGGCGCCATAGTTTTGATGACGGTACCTATTCGCATGCTTATTTAATTCCGTTCATTACCTTATATTTATATTACCAATTACAAAATGATAAATTACTTGTATATAGAGCTCACTTTTCAGTGTTTGGCTTTTTATTGTTTTTTTCTTCCTGTTATGGGCTTTTCATTACAGCATCTGCACAAATAAGTGTGGGTTATTGGCTTACAAGCTTAGGTATTATTATTTCTGCAATCCTTCTGTTGTATCAATACCATTGGCGAGTGATATTTCCTGCTGCTTTTCTCATTTTAATCATTCCGATGTGGGGGCCATTAGCCGTAATATTACAAAGCATGTCGGTTAATGCTGTTAACTTCATGATGAGTTTTACCGGCATACCTACTTATGTTGAAGGTAATTTTGTTTCTATTCCTGCGGGGGTATTTGAGATTGCAGGCGGTTGCAGTGGTTTACGATACTTTATTGTCTCGATTGCTATTAGTTCTTTATTTGTATTTCTTCACATGAAAAATATTCGTAATATTACCCTGTTTATTGCCGTCGCAATTATGGGTGCTTTAATTACTAATTGGATACGAATAACATTATTAATAGTTATTGGCCAATATACCAATATGACCAGCAGCTTAATGGTTGATCATAATAATTTTGGTTGGTATATATTTATTCCTTTTATGGTTATATTATTTTTTTTTGGCAATCATTTAACTGAAGACCTCGCTCCATCAATATTGAAATTAAAACAAAAAATCAATTTCTCAACAATACTATTAGTCTTAAGCGGTTTGTTAATTAGCTCTACGACTATTTCAAATAGTTTAATATCTGATCAGCACTTAATATCAAAATCATTAGAAAAATATCACAAGCAACGAGAATTAAAACCTTTTGTTCAATACTACACCCGTGTTAGTGATAATGTTTTAACCATTGAGGACACTCACATATTGATGAAAACTTATAATTTTTCTGGTTATGATTTAGATGCAAAACCAACCTTTTATAATAATAAAATAGCACCTGATAGTTGGCAAATAAATGATAGCTATCAATATAAACAATGGAATATTGTCACAGTAGAGCAAAAAGCTCAAAAAAGCTTAATCGCCACAACATTACAAATTAACACTAAACTGTTTGCTAATAAAAAAATGTTTAAAATTGCTAGAATTAAAGTGGGGATATCAGGAACAAAAGCAACAAAATTACATTGGATTAGCATCCCGTGTAAAACAAACTGTGAACTTGAGCAAACAAGATTAACAATATTCTTAAATGGTTTTAAGAATATTTAATGCTTTTACTGGAAATTTAAAAATGGATTTTTACACGTTAATAAAAACGAGTATTTTTTGCATTATCTTCATCTGCTATACCGAGCCATTATATGCAAAAGAGTATTGGATATCGCCTCCTTCACCACCCCGTGACTACTGCACAAAACAAAGCTGTCTTTGTAATAAAAGTAATGCCTGTGCTTTAAACTCTTTTTTGTTAAAACAACTAAGCCCAGGTGATTTTGTCTATTTTAAAAAAGGTGTTTACCCTGCCTTCACCCTAAATAACATTCACGGAACAGTTGAGCAGCCGATTACCTTTAATGGTTCGTTTTCTATTGGTAAAGCAGAGGTTTCATTAAACCCTAAAAAGTCTAAAGATCTAGTAGAGATCAAAAAATCATCTTATTTAATACTGACCGGATTCAATATTAACCATTCACCCCGAGCAGGCATTAGAGTTAACAATAGTCACCACATTATACTCGAGAGTAATAAACTCACTAATAATGCTGTATGGGGAATATTTACCAACCACTCAAATTATTTTACAGCCACAAACAACATCATTGTAGGCCCCGCAGAGCAACACGGTATTTATCATTCTAACAGCGGTGACAATGTTAAAATCACGTCTAATTTTATACAAAATTTTAATGGCTGCGGAGTCCAAATAAATGGTGACCTTAGCATGGGAGGAGCAGCAAACGTAAAAGGGGATGGAATAATATCGAATGTAGAAATATCTAATAACTATTTCAGTGGTAATGGCTTAGTGGGCGGTAGTGCTATTAACTTAGATGGCGTTGTTGATGGAAACATTAACAATAACATTATCATTAATAACAAAGCCGCTGGCATTTCAATTTTTAAAGGTGATGGTGCTGTTGGTTCAAGCTTAATCAACGTATCTGATAATTTGATGATTATGGCTAAACGCGCTAAGTGGGCAGTTAATATAAAAAACTCTGGTGGTAAAAATTCATTTACGAATAACATCATGATTTCTCAAGATACATTCAGGGGTATCTATGATGTATTGCCTGTTGATTTAAGCGCTAAGAATAAAACCGAGGTGGTACCTTTTACCGCTAATAATAATTTGTATGGCTATGGACGACACCTTATTGCGCTGAATGATGAGCATTACCTCCCTTTAGATAGATGGCAAAAAAATTACAAAATCGATAAAAACTCGTCAAAAATCGCCTATAAATATATTATGTCTAATCAAGGTAAGTTAAGTCTGCCCGTGGTTGAGCTACTTAAAAAAAGAAGCATTGCTGAATTTAATGCTTATCTATTTCTACTTCTTTAACGAATTTTATTTTATGCCATCCTTATATACAGTTGAAACAATAACCGATATTAAGCAAGCTATTATGCTTGAAAATGAATGGCGCACTTTAATAGAGGCTACTGCCGAAAAAAAAGAGTCAGTACAATGTTTTATGTCTTGGGAGTGGTTAACTCAATGGTTACAAACTTACCAGGATTATATCGTTGAATTAAAAATAATGTGTGTTTTATATAATGGTACCTATGTTGCTATAGCCCCTTTTTATATCTGTACCAATAGTAAATGGGGTATCACTGCAAAAACCCTCTCTTTTATTGCCACTAATGAACCTGAAAATTGCGAGGTCGCGTCAGAATTTATTGATCTTGCTTATTCAACCCAGCATAAACAAAAAATAATTGAGTTGCTCACCTGCCAACTAAGTCACTTAACTGATATTACTCAATTCAATTTTAAGGATTTAAATAAACATTCTCTCATGTATGCTATTTGTCAGCAGTTACAAGCGAAAACAATAGCTTACAAAGAACATAGAACAGGTTATCAATTTTACATAAATTTAGCCTATACTTGTCAATATTCAAAGTCTTTCTTAAAAAAGAAAAAGCGAATACTTAACGCCTTTGAAAAAGTTAGCAAGACTCAACATTGTGAATTTATTATCGCGAATGAAGAAAAACAAGCGCTTAAGTTATATGATCAATTAGTAGAATTGCATCAAAAACGCTGGCAACAAAAAAACAAGCCTGGCGTATTTGCAAATAATTACTTTTATGCGTTTCATAGACGCTTCATTAAACAGTACGTTGAAAAAGGAATAGTTGTTCTATCCGCCATACAAATTGAGAACCAAATAATCTCAGTGAACTACTCAATTAAATGGCATAACACGTTATATTTTTACCAAAGCGGAATGGATGAACGCTATAAACCCAATTTATCACCTGGGCTATTGAACCACCTATTGCTTATTCAATATTGCAAGGAGCAGAATATTCAACAATATAACTTACTTAAATCAACAAAAAATGATTATAAAAGTCACTTTTCTCAACGGGGTGATGAACTTATCAATATAACCATGTTAACCTCAAATAAATTAAATCTAATTTGGCTCGCTCTCTATCGTGCCAAGCAGGCTTTAAAACTACTTATAAAATTGCTTAAGTCAAAAGGCCGTATATGAGTAGTTTTAAACGACAAAGCCCAATAGAAGAAAATACAAATCCCGCTTTCGCTTTTTTCTTAACACTCTTATTTACTTTTTTTGTTCTCGTAAGACCCCAAGAATTATTTCAACCACTTAATGGCTTTCCTATTATTGCAATATTAAGTGTGTTGTTAGTAATAGTAATACTGCTTTCACATAGACCTATTCAGCTAATGCCTCAACATTATCTTGTTTTGGGCATATACCCCGTTACTGTAATTTCAGGCGGCCTTAATGGCTGGCTTGGTGAAGGGGTTACTGAGGCCAATATGTACATTAATAGTGGCTTAGTCCCTTTGTTTGTTTTTTCTGTTGTTTATACCTCGGCCTTCAGACAAAAAGTGTTCATGTGGTTATCCTTAATTGCTGCCATCATTTTTATACATAATGGCTATGTACAGCAAAATTCAGTTGATGGTTTTGGTTGGTCTGGCACTAATTATGTTGAAGATGGACGCATAAGGTACTTAGGAATATTCCAAGATCCTAATGACTTAGGCGTATTTTTTATGATGAATATTCCATTTTCTCTCTATTTTTTAGCTAAATCGAATGCCATAGAGAAAACATTAGGTTTAACCACTTTTATACTCTTACTCTATGGCATTTATATGACCAATTCACGTGGCACTATGATAGCTTTAGCCGGAATGACAGGCCTATATTTACTTATTCGTTTTGGGGGAACAAAAGCAATAATCTCAGGGTTAATATTATCACCGCCGGCATTATTTTTTGCCTCAACTTTTAGAGCAGTAAGCTCACAGGAAGCTTCCGCTATGGGGCGTTTATGGGCTTGGTGGGACGGGCTTGAAATGCTTAAAGCTAACCCACTATTTGGTGTTGGTAGCAATAACTTTATGGAACATCACGTGAGAGTAGCCCATAACACCTATATTCAGATAGCGGCTGAGCTTGGTTTAACGGGCTATATACTGTGGAGTACATTATTGCTTTTAACTTTATTTATGGGATTTTCAGTGATTATGTACACCAAAACAGTTTCTCATGACAAAATTACTGAGAAACTAAAGTCTGAAGCAATGTTATCCGCCACTCTTTTCTACTCCCTATCGGGCTTTGCCATGACGGCATTTTTTTTAACAAGGCACCGGTTTATTGTTTATTTTATGGTAGCAGGAATGGCAATAGCCTCTTATCAACGATTTTTAAAAATAATCAATAAAGATTCACTAATTGATTATAAAAAAGCCCTTAAAGGTATTTTAATAACGGCAATGATGATATTGATTTTTATTTATATTATTTTAAAATTTACAGTGTAATAGAACTTTTATGGATAAATTTCGACTTAATAATTTTGACCTACTAAGGCTTTTAGCTGCCTTACAAGTTGTTTTTGGCCACGCTGTAGAGTTAACTGATTTAAGCATGGAACAAAGTAGCTTATTTCAATTTATTCATGCGATTCCAGGAGTACCACTTTTTTTCTTCATTAGTGGTTTCTTAATTTCTAAATCATACGAAATAAACCCAAAAATCAAAAATTATGCCGTTAACCGTATTTTACGAATATTTCCAGGGCTTTGGTTTTGTTTAATAATATCTTTATTGTTAATATTGTGTAGTGGTTATCAATCAACCGCTTTTTCATACCGTGATTTTTCAATATGGTTTTTAGGGCAAGTCAGTTTTATACATTTCTATCATCCTGAATTTTTAAAAGGATATGGCATTGGCGTATTAAATGGAAGCTTATGGACTATCGGTATTGAACTACAGTTTTATATTATTACTCCCTTATTATATAAAAGGTTCTTTACCAAAGGGAATGTAAATAAAAAGCTAATAATATTAATATTAATATTTATGTCTATTAATTTATGGTTCTATCAATACCGCCTGGATTACCGCGACTTACTTGTTTATAAAATAGTTGGGGTTACCTTCGCCCCCTATTTTTATATGTTTTTAGTCGGTATTTTTTGTCAAAAAAACTTTGATCTTTTATATCAGTATTTTTCGGGTAAAGGGTTAGCTTTATTTAGTCTTTATTTAACTTACACATATATATTATACAGCCAATATCATGCCACACTCGGTAATGGGATAGGTCCTTGGCTATTCTTCCCACTAGCTTGTATGGTGTTTTCGTTAGCTTACACTAGGGTTAACCTAAGTCGGAATTTATTAAAACACCAAGACATTTCTTACGGCTTGTATATTTACCACATGCCCGTGGTCAATACCTTGATATTTTTAGCCGCCGATTGGCGTTTTTCAAATGAATGGGTGACTGTCGCTATTATATTATTTTCAACTATTTTTTTAGCCACTTTCTCATGGTTTGCAATAGAGAAGCCTTCTTTAAATTTAAAGAAAAAAGCTTTTTTTCCTGTTGAGTAATGAAGTAAAAGAATAGCCAAACTTTTAAAATGGATAATATCACTTTGAAAAACACCACCTACAACCTATCACCTAAAGTCAGTGTAATTATACCAACGTATAATCGAAATAAATTAGTATTAGATGCTATTGATAGTGTTTTAGAGCAAACATTTCAAAACTTTGAAATAATCATTGTTGATGATGGCTCAACCGATAATACAAAAACACATATTGATAGCTATCAAAAAAAAGACACTCGTATTAAGTATATATTTCAAGAAAATCAAGGTGTGTCTATTGCTCGAAATACAGGACTTGAAGCAGCACAAGGGGAATATATTGCCTTTTTAGATTCAGACGATAGATTTCTTATTGATAAGCTTGAGAGGCAAGTTTTCATCCTAGAGAACCACCATGATATTGGCTTAATTTACAGTAAAATTTTAGTAGAAAACACCATTACTAAAGAACTAGGTTCATGGGGTCATGCATTTTCAGGAGCTTTAGAAAAAACAGAAATGCATCAAAAAATATTTAAACGGCATTTGTTTTTTTATATCGGCACAACATTAATACGTAAAGAAGTAATTGGAAATATTAAATTTGATCCGAGAATGAAAACGGGTGAAGATTTTCTTTTTTATTTATTACTATCTAAAAAAGCCAAATTCTACGGTATTGATGAACCACTTAGCCTTGTCAGGCGAGAGCATGAATCTATTATACAAAAACAAAAAAGCAAGAAGTTTGATGAAGCTATTGCGTATTCAATTTTAAAAAAAGAATACAACCTACTCACCAATATAGAATTTTTGAAAGGGCTTTCCTATCACTACCTATATTTTGCAAAAGATTATTATGAGGATGGGATGTATTTAAAGTATTCACCTTGCTTGATTAAATGCTTCCTATTTAATCCTTTCAATCCCTATTTATACAAGCATATCTTGGGAGATTTAATATTAAAAAAATAATTGTGGATTTAGTATGAACTATAGCCAAGTTAGCAGAAAAATTATAAAAGGCTCTATTTTAATGCGTGCCAAGCTATTAAATAATGGCATTAATGCTTTTTGGTGGGCAAAAACTAAAAATTTTGGTGACTTATTAACACCTGAAATTTTTAATACCTATGGTTATACATCAATAAACACCTCTGCAGACACAGCCGATATAATTGCGGTAGGTAGTCTCATAGAGATGCTACCACAAGACTATAAAGGGATTATTTTAGGGACTGGGTTGATGTATGATAAACCAAGAGAGTTACCTGCCGCTAAGTTTGTATCAGTAAGAGGTGAGTTAACTAAAAGCAATCTTCAATTATCAACAGAGACTCTAACCGGTGATCTTGGTTTATTAGCAAAAGTTTTGATTTTAAAGCAAAATAAAAAATATACTATTGGACTAATCCCTCATTATGTTGATAAACAACACCCTTGGATTAAAACAATAAAAAATTTTTTAGGTTCAAAAGGCTATGTTATTGATGTTCAAGATAGCGCAAAAAATGTGACAAAAAATATTTCTATGTGTGAATTAATTATTTCTTCATCCCTACACGGTATCATTGTTGCTGATTCATTAAATATCCCTAATGTTTGGATTGAATTGTCTGATAAAGTTGCTGGTGCTGGCTTTAAATTTTGGGATTATAATTCTTCTATTGATTATGAACAACCACCCTTGAAAGTGAACTCTTTGACAAGTATGACAAATGTAGAAGCAATGATTTCACAAAAAAACTATAAAAGTATAAACAATAAATGCCATGAACTAGAAAAAATCATTAGATCAACACTCGCTTCAACTAAATAAGAGTCATTCAATTAGATCATTATTATAATGTCACCTTACTACTTATTTGTACTAAGAAATTAACCTTGATAACCGTTCATGCTCTTTAACTGTACCCGCTATAAAGTTTTCTGAATGTCCCTTCCACATGCCATATACGTAACCCATATAACGTGAGTTAGATAGTGTCATATCAATCAAATCAAACTGTTCAAGTTGTGTTTTGAACAGCTCCATTGCTTTAATTTTTTGCTCTATTTCATCATCTATATTTACCGTAAGCGTTGGAATTATCGGTGACCAAACACAATAACCGTAAAGGTTAAGATTAGATTTTAAATTTTTAAGTGCATCAAGCACTATCCAGCTTGTTGTAACATGATCTCGATTACCATCAAAAGCCATGGGATAAAATATAGCCTCAATATTTTTTTCTTCTACCAAATTTTTAATGGCGCTTCTATTTTCTTCATTATTTTTAAAACTTTTCTCAATATTATCTAAAAATATAAGATCGGTAACTCCCAACAAGCCACAAGCATGACGCGACTCTTCTTTACGAAGTTTAGCGAGCTTCACTGGATCATAATTAGGGTTACCTTCACTACCATCTGTCATGAAAACAACAGTAATATTGGCACTTTTTTTCACATATTGCTGTATTACACCACCGCACGCAATAATTTCATCGTCCATATGTGGAGCAACTATTAATACATTTTTTTCATTTAAGGTATTTTTATCATCATTTAACTTGCGGATATTAGAAAACAAATCAACATGAGGAAGTAAGCGTTTGGGCAATAACATTCTATATAATAATTTTAATAAATTCTTCAAGTACTAGCTCCTATAAATTAAATAAAGATACAGAGTTGACTGTTTTTTCAGTTTATTTGATAACACAAATTGTTTTTTTTGTTTTAGTTCTTTGACTACTTTTTGAGTCGTTATAAAAACATGTTCTCTAAAGGAATAATTTTCGTATTTAACCCTAGCAATAACTCCCCGTATTTTTTTATTTAGTGTTCTATCACTTTTTTCTAAAACTTTTGGTTTGTTTTTAAAACATGCTTGGTAATATTCTATATAGTGGGACGTCATTTTTTCTAAATCGAAATTTTTTTCCACCTCAAAAGATAATTCCCGTCCCCTCTTTACCCGAAAATCCGAACCCAAAGACAGGTTTTTAATAAGCAAAAGTATTTCTGATTCACCGTTATACAATAACGTTTTATCTATTACTGATTCTTGTATGCCCGTATGGTTAGGGCCTATTACTGGGCAACCACATGCTTGAGCTTCAATGGCAACTAAACCGAGTCCTTCGCGTTTTGATGTCATTAACAACAATCCATTTAGGTTTGCTACTGTTCTAAAAACATTGGGTATGTTTTTATATTCTACTGATTTCCATACATCAACTTTACTTGCTATTTTTTGTAATGAGTTGTCTTTTAATTCATCTATTTTACTTGGCGTAATAACCCAAATATCAAACCCTAATTTTTTTATATCATCAATAATATTTGTTATAACTCGTAAACCTTTTATTTCGTCATCAGCACGACCAACCCATAAAACAATTGGCTTACCATTTTCCTTTTCACTATTATTAGAAGTATTAAATTTATTGAAATCTATCCCATTATAAATATAAGGAACCGTCATCCCTGAAATACGCGAGGAGGGTTCACACAACCATTGCGCTACTGAAATAATTTGATCACAATTCTTTGATGACCAACCTATAGGAATTGCACCATGACAGGTAACAATCACTTTAATCTGTGGAAATAACTTTTTTATAAAGCCTGCACCATCATCTATCGCTTGTGATGGAAAATGGACAATATCAACAGAGTTTTCTTCAATATAACAAATGAGTTCAGCAAAAGAGCCGATAACTAACTCTCTTCGTTCATCAACAGACAAACTATCAACCAAAACACCTGATTCACCAGAAAATAATGTTGCTGCTATACCTTGCTTTATTAACTGACTAAAGTAGGTAAAGCTCCAAACCTCAACACCACCTATTCGAGCTGATGGTGTATATAAAAGTACTTTCATAAATTTCTATCCATAGGTTATATAGCTTTTAACTGTGATATCCGACACTTGTTGCTTTATATAATATCTCTGTATTTCTAGACATGATCAAATAATCAAACTTGCATTCAAAAGACTCTCTTGCTGCAATTCCCATGTTAGTTAACAAAGCTTTATTATTAGTAAACTCCATTACACGCGCAGTTATTTGCTCGCTACTATTAATGTCAGTGGTAAAACCATCAACACCATCAGTAATAACTTCGGGGATCCCTCCACCTTTTGTCGCAATAGAAGGTAAACCATACATCATCGCTTCAACATAAATTAAACCAAATGATTCATATACAGAAGGCACAACAAACAGATCGGCATTGTTATAAAAACGGTCCAAGGTTTTATCGTCAACAAAACCGTGAAAAGTAACAACATCAGATAGATCATTAAAATTTTGTTTAAAGTATTGTCTAAATTTTATATTTCCCGGAGCATGTGAACGATCAGAGCCAATAATATCAACCTGAATATTGGGGCACTGCTTATAAATTAAGGGAAGTGATTTAAGAAAAGCTAATGTACCTTTGCGATTTTCAAGGCGACTGACATATAATATTTTGAAGTTTTCATAACTTGATTTAGTGCTTTCTGCTTTAATATTTTTATCTATTATGCCTAGTGGTAAAATACAAATATCACTAATATCCATTTTGTACCTGTCAATAATAGTTTTCGCATGGCAACGTGTTGATGATACTAATTGATTTGCCTTTTTACATGACCACTGCTCAAAACGACACACCATTTTGTCGCCAAAAGTAACCTGGTCACTGTCAAGACTTAGTGTTTCAAAAAAGGGTGTGTGTAGACGAACTACCACAGGGATTTTTAATAAAAGCTGAGAAGCCACGCCAGAAGCTTCCCAATTTGGAAATTCTATTAAGTCAAACGAAGAGTTTTTATGAAGTTTTTTAATTAGTTGATATAGCTGAAAGCTCCAGCGGATGCCGGGAAAATAAGATTCTAAAATAGATAATGACTTTTTAGGCAGCCGATGAACAAAAAGTTCATCCATTTTCTCTAAGCTATAAACACCTTGATCAGTCGGTGTAATTACATGAACTGTATGTCCAAGAAGCACTAACCCCTTAGATAAATTATAGATATAAGTCCCTATACCTCCACCATTTTCTGGTGGAAAACCTGTACTAACTAAGCATATATTCACGATAAAACCTATTATTTAAGTTAACACTGAAAATTTGGATAATAATGAAAAAAATCAACATTATAAAACGCTAAAACAAAATCAATTTCTTCCTGTGTATAATAATCCTGAATTTTATATTTATTAGGAGCGCTATTAACTCGCTGATTATGAAAGGCGATTCCCGTTTGACGCTCTAACTTCCCTAACTCTTCAGCTAAAGATTCTTGTTTAAGCACCATATCAATACCAATCCCTTGATAACTAATTAAGAAATCATGACACGGTGAAATATCATTTTTTGCCCACACCTCTAAGCTAGAATAATAATGCTTAAGGTTAAAAATAAAATCAGAAAAATTTACATAATAGTCTTGCTTAAACGCTTTAGCGTATCGAGCGACAACGCTTAATGAAAACAATTCAGTTTTAAGCCGTTTATGGTATAAATAAAAAGATAATAAACGAGAGAATGGATTTCTAATAACAGCGAAACGGAAGCAATCTGCAACAACCTCTTCCCCATAAACAGCAATACAATTTTGCAAAGATAAATGTTTTTCGCCCCGCTGATGCCAACTAATATCGGGCGTTAAATTATCTTCAATAAAAGTACCTGCACATTTTGGAATATGGACAAATAATATTTTCGTTTTTAAATCAATCATACGCTATGCATTTCCAATGTATTTTTACTACCATGTTAAACTCATCAAAAAAAACTCCTGTAAAAGAAAGCTTAAATTCAAATAATACTTTTTTATCTAGCTGTTTTTCAGTAACTTAAATAGATTCAAGCTATGATGTTTAAAACACATTAAGGCCAATGCAATATAAACGAATGCACCAATACAAATTTGAACAGCCAGTACGGCCAAAACAGGTAAATTTTGCATAATGTCATTAATGCCCACCACGATAAAAAACATAAACACAGACAAGCTCATCGGAATTAATAAGCAGCGCCAATACTCTTTTTGTTTAAGTAATATATAATGACTAGCATCCCAAATATGCCAAATAAACCACACGACATAAGTCGCGGCAAAAAGCATACACCCTACATTTAAACCAAAGGGCAAGCCTAGCCCCCAACCAACTATGGCAGCAAAAAAAGCAACCGTCACATGTAATAATTTGCGTTTACCAAAACCTGTAGCAAACAATGCAGACCCTGGAATGACTTTAAAAGCATTCACAAGCTGAACAATACATATAATTTGTAATGGTATAATTGCGCTTAACCACCTATCACCTAGCAGCAAAGGTACAAAATTAGGTGCCGTTGCCGCAAGTCCAAAAAATACGGGAAATAATAACATGGCCATAACCGCTGTAGATTTAATAACATAATGTCCAACTAACGATTTATCTTCAGATATTTTTGAAAACGAGGCTAACCCTATTTGTTGAGCCAACCCCCCAATCATTGACACTGGCTTCTCAGACAAGGATAAAATAACGCGATAAAGACCTAGCGCATTACTACCGGTAAAGTGGTTGATAAAGAATATATCTACCCTTTGATTAATCTCACAAGCGGTTGAGTGAAAAAAGTTTAAGCTACTATCTCTTACTAGAGGTTTAAATTCGTCAAAAGAGAAGTCTAATCGAGGAGAATATTGAGTTAACCAGCTATAGCAAATAGCACTAGTACATTGTGCAACAATGGCACCTATCGCCAGAGCCCAAAAACCATAACCTAACATTGCCAATGATAAATTAACCATGATCTGCAAAATCCCAATCCCAACATTTAGAATGTGTAACTGCTTATATTGCATATCTCTATTAATTAGTGCTCCATTAATTACGTTAAACGGCAACAAAAGAAAAGCGATAGAGCTCAGCCGAATTAACCCTAGCAATCTAGGTTGTTCAAATAAATCAGCAAAAAAGGGAGCACTGAGTTGAAAAAAAGAAAAAAGAATAACATTTACTATGAATAACGCGGTGAAAGATTGGTTCGTTTGTTTTTTTGTTAGGTTTATCGTTCTAACTAAAGCTGCACCAATACCAAACTGCCCAATAACAAGTAATACTCCAAGGGCGAGATCACTTAATGCAATTAAAGCAAAGTCTTCTGGGGTTAATAGCCGAATAACCCAAATAGTAGCAACCCAAGAAAACAGTTGATTTAATATTCCACCCAAAACCCCCCATTTAATGCCTGCTCTGGCTTTGTTGGCAACAGTCACTGATCCTTTACTCCTTCTGATAACATCATAACTCTAATACTTTTTAAAACTTTTTATTAAGGTCAAAATATCTCTCCGAACACACCCAAACAGAAGCCTACTAAACGAAACGTATTTATAAATATTTTCAAATGAATTGTTTATTTTGACAAATCCTGAAATACCATAAAAATCAATGGCTTGATTGAAAACAATATTTACTATGACCTTCATCAATGTATTCTTGTTATAATGCTTTTCAATGTGATTCACTTTTATGATTTGCTGATATATCGAAATTAATCGCTGAAAACCATCAGGATGTTTTTCTTTCCCTAAAAAAGCCAAAAAATCTCGTTTCTCTAATTTTATTCCTTGAGCCAACAAATTACGTTGGCATATTCTAAAGTGTGCATCAAGCACCACGTCAGAAAAGCTATTGGTGACTTGCTCAGGATGAACTCGATACTTTAACATTACCTCTGTTACATTTGAAAACTGGCAATAAGGGGCAAGCTGGCTCCATAAATCAAAATCTTCACAATGCTTAAATTCTTCACGATAATAGATATTATGTGCTAATAATACAGAGCGCTTAATCATCGCTGCGGGATGAGCAAAAGGGGGCCAAAATAATAAAGTCACTTTTAAATTATCGTTATCGGCAGAGCGTATGGTTATATCAGTTTCCGCACCAAAATTTTCTGTTGAAGCACTGCACACACCTAAGCTAGGATTGGCTTCAAATAATGATATCTGTTTTTCAAATCGTTCTGGGTACGCTATATCATCAGCATCCATTCTGGCTATATATTGCCCTTTTGCTAAATCTATCCCTTTATTTAACGTAAAGATAAGACCCTTATTTTCTTGGGTTACTATTATTACTTTATTGTTTTTGTCATATTGGTTTATTACAGATAAACTAGTATCTGTGGATCCGTCATTGATAATAATCAATTCAAAATTTTGATACGTTTGTTCTAATATCGAATTAATCGCTTCTTCAATATATTTTTCCGCATTATAAACGGGCAATATCACCGAAATTATCGGGTTTAAGGCCTTGTTACTCATTATTTAATTCCTTGAGTTTGATTCAAGGCTCTTTGCAATGAACTCATTACTAATTTGTCAGGAGCCAAATGATTAAGATAATAGCGATTATTAGCTTTCATCATATTTGCCCTTAACTCTTTATTTGAACGTAATTTATGAACTTGTTCTACACATTCATCGGCGGTATCAAACTGTAAGTAATTAATGTTTTTTTGTATGTTCCCTACTGTTTGCGAGTGCAATTTTTCACTCACAATAGCCCTAGAAAGGGCAATATATTCACCAAATTTCCAACCGGTAGAATTAGCTAATCCCGTTGTTGAAATACAAACAGGGTACTTTTTTAATTGAGTAATATAATTTCTTTTACTGGTCACCGAAGCACTACTCACTACATCACTAAAGTTATTTTGTGCATAAGTGGTTGGCGCTAATCCTCCGGTAAACTCTTGACCAAACTCTTTTTTCAATTTTCTAATACAATTTACCCTTACATTGTTTATTTCGATGCGGTCTTCTTGCTGTGCTTTTGTTAATTTCCAATGATCATCTTTTTCAGGTTCCCAGAGTCGACACATAAACAAAATTTTAAAGGGTATATCGATATTAGGCTTTGCTTGTAATTCATTTATTCGTGGCGAATAACTCATTTTATTATTTATATCTATTTCTCTTATACACGCTTTGATTCTTTCTACCCCTGAAGATAGCTGATAAGAACGAACTAAATTATGCCAATTAAATTTATCAGATTTCACCATATAATTAAGATCAAGAGGACAAATCTTTTCCGAAAGCGTTGTATGAAGATCACGGTTGTAGCTACGTTTAAAGTAAAAATCAGCCCACTCTAAATTATCTATATCAATAGTATGAGCATCCACCATATCGTAAAAAACTCGAATGGAATTATTTAAAACAACCTTTAAACCACCCCCTTGAGCACCAAAGGGTAACGTTTTATTTCTCTCAAAGTAAGGAGCATCATGATCAATTATTTGCTTTAAATTAATTAAGCCATTTCTTTGCAATAATTGAAAACCAAAATATATTTGTTGTAAATGATTACTATTTCCACTGACAATTAGCTGACAATTCAACATAGGCTTATTCCGATTTTCCCGACAATACTATCTTTTGTCTCAATACCATTAGGCTTGGGTGATTATCTATCCCTAAACGGCTAACGTTATAGGGATTAACTATTGGTAAGTCATTTACGGTATTAGTAAATGAAAACCCAATTTTATAACCAAGCTGCTTGGTCATTTCACATATATCATTATTAAAGGTATTGCGTTGCCCTACAGGATAAGCAACTGAGTCAATAGCACAGCCTAAATGTTGCTCTAAACATTGCTTAGATTGCCCTAATTCTAACAACTGATTTTCTTTATCTATATGCGTTAAAATACGATGGCTACACGTATGTGAGCCTATTGCCATACCGCCAGATTTCATTTCTTTTATTTGCTTCCAAGAGACAAATAATGATTTATCTCTTGGATTAACGTTATACTCACAACCTAGTTTTGTTTTGAGTTCCAACAATTTTTCATCCATTGGTCTTGGATCGGTTTTAATTACGGTTAGAAAATTTCGAATCACTTTATCTACTGTTGAACCATTTAAATGAACAGTACCGCTTTCCCCAAAACAAAATGCCTTTTTGGTTGTGTTTTTCAACATCCAAGCAATTTCATCCCACCAAGGAATAAGTTCGGAATCAACATAATCTGTAGGGATGAAAAAAATCGCACTGATTTCTTCTTCCTTTAAAATAGGGTAAGCCACTTCATAATTATCAATATAACCATCATCAAACGTTATTAGTGCATAACGCATATTCAACGGTAATTTATGTTCAGCTAACAAGAGTGCCTCTTCAAGCGTTATCACTTGAAAATTTTTCTTAATAAATTGTATTTGCTTTTTGAATTGCTCCACCGAGCAACTATAAAGATTCGGATCAAATGGTGTTTTTGTACAATCACCAATACGGTGATAATTAAAACAATACAGTCCGTTTTTTCTAGTTAGCCACTTATAAGCTTCATAACCAGAAAATCGAATGAGTAATGATTTTAAGACAGATTTATTAAGCATTACAGGCCAAGTGCTTTGAACATGGGTTTAGGCAACTCAAAGTTACGATACTGATTTGGGTCTTCCGTTTTACCTGCTTCGGCAGCTTTAATAATATTATACATTTCTCTTGATGAAACATAATGAAGCTTATAATTCTGACCATCATTATATTTATCATTGAGATATTCGTGCATTTTTTCTATTGGCTTACCTAACAATATATCCATATCTTTGTCTTGTGTTCCATGGGTATGTATTTTAATAAAACGCCAGTTAGGCTGATTTTCAACATGTACATTGGCGTTAACCCATAAATCTATACGCTCCGGCGAAGGTGGATTACTGGTTCTAATGTCTGCATTTTCAACACGAGGCATAATCCCAAACTTTCTTTGCTTCCAATTAAGCATTAGTGGACCATTAATCAACATCAAATCACCCCATGGCTTGCCTCCTACTCGTACATTTATGCCTTTGTCATGTGATTTTGATTTTAATGGGTCGTCTTTAACATAGTAAATTGAATTGATTGTTCTTGGTTGAGTAGGGTTTGGTGCAGAAGGGAAGGTTAAATCGGCATAACACCCCGTATTATTAAGTACGATTAATTCATCATTCACGCCACACCATTCACCATTCGGGTGTGAGTTATCAAGACACCAATTTCCATGTATGAAAGCGTATTTTATTTGCCCTGTTGTGGGATCAATTGGTAAGGCGCCATGATTTTCATGAAGTTTTTTTGCAAAAGAGGTTAATGATTGGGTTAAATTATCACTAGTATCGTTTTCATGATGCAAATGAATTTCTATTTCACCGTAACCTCGATAACACATGTCGGACAATTTGGCCAAATGCTCTTGTCGATATTCTTCTTCAGGATAAAAAAAGGTATGTTTAGGCGAACAACCATCGGCATCTTTGAATTGTTCTGCCATTTTAGGGTATTGTTCAAACCAGCGTTCAACTCTTTGTCGCTCTAGTTCTATATTGTCGGGATTTTTCCACTGCGGTTCGTAGTGGTCAACAAAGCAGAACATGATATGTGTTGCCTCTTCACTCTTATTACAATTTTTTATACTCTGAGTTATTGTTTGCTTCAGATACGAGGGCATCCAATGCAACATATTACGTTGATTGGCCAGATATACAAAAGCCATGAGTGCCACAACTACAATAAACAATACTAACAACATACAACGATATCCCTTTCTAATGTTTTTTCCATATGCTACTTGTTGAACCTGTCCAATAGACTACGCCTGCTTTTAAGGCGGCCAGATTCAACATCATAAAACTGAGTATAAAATTTGTTTTACCTTTTTTCTTATAAAAATACACATAAAATAGTAGCGTCAACACATAAAAAAACAACTGACTATAAAACATAAAAATTCCAAACCAGTTCGCGCTAAACGCGCTACTAACAAAGAGTGATATTATAAAATAGGGTACAAGCAGCCTGCATACTTTATGAGAAAAAAACTCAAAAAAAACAGGGTTTTTAAATGGATTTAACGTCCACGGTAATATTTGAAATAATTGATAATTACCGGCAAGCGTTCTAACCTTTCTATCAAACTCTTCTCTTAATGTATGTGACCCATTATCAAAGGCATGCGCTTGTTCACAATAAACCACTCTATAATTTTGTTTGATTATCGTTAATGGCCCATACATATCATCTAAAACAATATCGACAGGAAAAACAGGCATTAGTTTAGCTTGCGCCATATAAATAGCGCCTGTTACGCCAACAAGTGATAAATACTCACTTTCACATTTACGTATTGCTTTTTCATAGCGCCAATAAAGCCCTGGATCTCCACCACTCTCTTCTATTTGTAAATTTCCAGTTACTGCACCTACATTTTCGTCATTAAAATAAGGCACCATCTGTTGTAATACATCAACAGCAAAACGCTGCCTGACATCAGCAAACAAAATCAAATCAGTACCAACATGCTCAAGCGCTTTTGATAAGGCATACGATTTACCACGATTATTTTCATAGCGAACTAATTTAACATGACGAAAGTCACTGAGCTCTACTTGCTCACAGGTTTTGTCCGTACAACCATCGGCGACGACTATTATCTTTAATTTTTCAGCGGGGTAATCAAGTGCAAATATATTTTCAATACGAGATTGAATAACATCTTCACTATTAAACACACACAAAACCACTGTAATATCAGGTGATTCTTCAGGCATTTTTTTTGTCACACTTTTACCAAACCACTTCGCCATAAACCCGATCACCATGGGATAAAGCAAATAGGTATAGATTAAAAAACCTAATGAACACCCTAAAATAATGTTTGCCACAAATATATTCTCTGCATAGCTAAATTATATTTATTAATGGTGAAATAAAAACGAGCTTAATTGCTTCACATTAGCACCCCATGTATAAAGTTTTATTGACTCTCTAATTGCTTGTCCATTCCATGTATTAGATAGGCATTTTTCTATACCTGCTACAATATCTCCCTCGTTATGATGATTGATCAACACCCCATTA
This sequence comes from uncultured Colwellia sp., assembly GCA_913058145.1. Taxonomy (GTDB): domain Bacteria; phylum Pseudomonadota; class Gammaproteobacteria; order Enterobacterales; family Alteromonadaceae; genus Colwellia. The sequence goes on along the minus strand of CAJXQM010000008.1, from coordinate 10,549 downwards.
TTGTCATTAACCACCTCGGGAATACCACCAACTTTTGTAGCAACAACTGGAACGCCACAAGCTAACGCTTCCATAATCACATTAGGAACACCTTCTTGATAACTGGGTAAAACAAGTACGTCACACTTTTGCAATAAATCTACAACTTGATGATGATTGATAGTTCCGTGCACAGTGACACTCTGCTGTAAATTATTAGTGATAATAAGTGCTTTTATGTTATCAATTTCAGGGCCATTACCTACCATATGCAGATGAAAATAACTTCCTGATCCAATCATTGTTTTAACTGCATTTAATAATTCATAGATGCCTTTAGTTTTAATCATGTTGCCAATAAAAATCAGTGATGTTTGATCAAACTTTTCAGCTGACAAGGTGAATTGACTAAAATTCACCCCATTATAAATTGTTTCTACCTTCGCCTTTTTACTTATTTTTTCTACCTCACCCTGTAAAGCTTTGCTAACCGTTATAACACCGTCAGATAAATCAAAACTTTTTTTCAACAAGGCCTTTCTAAAATAATGTTTACTATGAACATTAACATCGCTACCTAAACATTGAATAAATAAGCGGTATTTACAAATGTTTTTTAACCACGCACAGGCAAGCCCATCAGGAGAAGCCCAACTAGCTAGTACGGTTTTTGCTTTCATTAATTTTAGGATTGGTACAATAGAAATAATAGTTGAAAGTACTAAAAAAAAACTATTAAAGCCTCTAAAAAAACCAGGAACATAAAAAAAAGGAAAATAGCAAACATGCTTATAGTCATGACGATCTATTAACTTACCCATATTTTTAAACCATTCCAACCAAGGAACCGGTACTAAAAAATCAACATGATGTTCTTTACTCAAACATTCATACTGCTGGAAGTTAAAAGTAGCTTTATTGGGCTGCCATGGTAAGGGGTATATACTAGTAAATAATAGTATGTTGTTTTTATGATTAGTCATTTAGCTTGATACACTTTATTATAATCATCATAAATTAATGATATTGCATAATTTTCATCTATAAATTTTTTGGCTGATTCTCCAAACTTACGGATTTTTTGAGGTGAGGTGACAATGCTTTGAAGGATTTTTTGTAAACTGTCCACATCTTTAGCTTCATATAACCAACCATTTTTTTCATGAGAAATAACGTCAGGAATAGCACCAACACTAGTCGAAATCACAGGTAAACGATAACCCATGGCCTCAAGAACAGACATAGGAAGGCCTTCTGTGTCTGAACACATGACTAAAATATCAAAAGCGCTGTAAATATCACACTCTTCAATAACATTGCCATGAAATTCAATTTTCATTCCATCTGCTATTAATTTGTGTGCTATTTGCTCAAGCACCTCTTTTTCACTACCCTCACCAAAAATTTGAATAGAAAATTTATCCGTCTCATTTTTTGACAATTGCGCTAGCGCATTAAATAACATCGGGATATTTTTAAGTGGTATGAGTCGACTAACAACGCCCAGTTTTATACCTTTTTCATTTTCATTTTCATTTTCATTTTCATTTTCATTGGCGTACGTTACAGCATTAACACCATTCTTTATCAACTGTATTGGGTCTTCTTTCCAATCATAACGTGTCACAACACTCTTTTTCGCTGACGCAGAAACTGCAACGACTTTTTTGAGATAAAATCGCGCGGCTTTATGTGATAACTTTATCAATGTTTGAGGAGGATCTACTTCCCCATGGATTGTATAAATGACCTTCTTAATTAACAATAAAGGAGAGATTGGCAAGAGAGCGCGAATCACAGAGGGGGAGTGAATATGAATTATTTTAATCGTTAACATAATACTAACAAACTGAACCAGGCGAGATAAAATTCCGCCTGTTAGGTTATGTACTTTAATTCCATGCTGCTGGATAATCGCTTGAAAATCATCATCTGGTTTACCAAAACTGACGATGACAACTCTGTCGCCGTTTTTAAACTGTTCAATTGAAATGTTTTTAACAAATTTCTCTGCCCCTCCAACATCCAAACTACTAACTATATGAGCAATGTTTTTCATCTATTGGTACCTCTGTGGCCAATATTTTCTATTTGTAATGGATAATCAACAAGCATCATTATCTTCCCTTACCAAACAAAACTATTTCTACCGTGCGTACAAGAATAAGCAAATCAAGCAAAAAACTACGATACTTAATATAATAAAGATCATATTTCAATTTTTCGAATGAGTCTTCCTCTGTAGCACCATAAGGGTACTTTAATTGTGCCCAACCGGTTAAGCCTGGTTTTACATTATGGCGTTCATTATAATAAGGAATGTTTTTAATTAAGCTTTGCACAAACTCAGGACGTTCAGGCCTAGGGCCAACAAACCCCATATCACCACGTATTACGTTATACATTTGAGGCAGTTCATCAATGCGATACTTACGTAAAAAATTTCCTATTTTTGTAATACGGGGGTCATTTTTAGAGGCCATTTGAGCGCCACATTTTTCGGCATCTAACCGCATACTTCTAAACTTAATAATATCGAACGGCTCACCATCAACACCTACCCGCTCTTGTAAATAAAAAATAGGTGCACGCAAGCCTTCATCAAATTTCATCAAAATAATAGTGATCAACATCACTGGCCAAGTGAGAATAAACAGTACTACCGCCATAATGGCATTAAAGAGCCAATCTAAATGGTTTCTCAAATGATTTACAGAGGCAAAACCATTAGAGTAAATCACCCAACTAGGATAAATAAGGTTTACTGCTATTTGTCCTGTTTCTTGTTCGATAAAGTCTAAAATTTCGGTAATTTCGATACCACGAATTTTACAGGCAAACAGCTCATCTACAGGTATATTATTACGTCGCTCATCACTCGCAACAATAATTTCATCGATATGGTGTTCTAAAGCATAATTAACCAAGGAACATTTAAGCGTTATACGAGTTTCTTTCTGAATGCCCTCCTCTAAATCACCATCCATAACAATGTAACCGTGCACGATAAATTTTTGTCGGTCGACATCTCTTCGCATTCTTCTTTCAATTATCGAGGCTCGCTCGCCCGTGCCAAGCACTAAAATCACACGCTTATGAAAACCAAAAAAGTCTACTTGAAAAGTAAAGTAACGAAAGCTAGCAATCAAAATATAACTAACAAGGGAGGCGAAAGCTAAAATTTCAATGGGTAATATATGTTGACCGTATAAAGGATTTATTATGGTCATCAGAAAAAAAGCAACTGCGATACACATAAGCAATCGACGAATGACACTACGAAAATTAATCCTTAATTTAGAATCATACAAACCTAATGACAAAAATATTAATTGGTTTAATAAAGCGAAAACAACCGCATATATAAACAAATAATTATCGGTTATGAGGTTGATCTTAATAAAATAAATTATACTATTTAAGTACAACGTCAGTGGCAACGCACCAATAAGAAGCATTAATTCAATTAGAATCAATGAACTACTGGATACTGATAAATCTCTAAATTTTGGACTAGACATTTTTGACTAAACTTCCTTGTATACTAAACTTCCTTGTAAAAACACAACACAACAACATCCTCAATAATAGTTGCAACCAAGGAAAATTGCCAATCACCTCTGAAAGCTGATTATTATTTAGGTAAATGAAATAGTGTTATAACATTAGCAACCAAAGTGAACGTTTACTTTATCTCCATTAAAAATTATGCATCTAATAAAAAAATATCCTACAATATTAATGCGAAAGGATTATTCGAATTATTCGAAAGAATAATAATATGATAAATTTACTCATACATTTCATGTCTAAAAAGGACTTAACCATGGATAAACGTTTTACCGGATCACTTAAAATGGTCATTGTGCTTTGTTTAGCACAACTAATTACTGCCTGTTCAAGTAATAATGCATTGCCAACAGCAACATTACATCCTTCTAATACGTCTGATATCTATTCCTATCACTATTTAATTGGTGCCGGCGATGAACTTAATATCTTTGTTTGGCGTAATCCTGAAGTGTCGGGCTCATTTATTGTTCGCCCCGATGGCATGATTACCACCTCACTTGTTGAAGACATTAAAGTGGCAGGTAAAACACCCACTGAGCTAGCCCGTTCAATCGAAGAAATATTGGGGACTTATTTAAGAGAGCCGATTGTTACGGTGACTGTAAATAGTTTTGTTGGTCCATTCAGTGAACAAATTCGCGTTATTGGCGAAGCGGCACAACCTAAAGCGATTAATTATACTCAGCACATGACGTTGTTGGATGTAATGATTCAGGTAGGTGGTTTAACCGAGTTTGCTGGTGGAGATGATGCTATTTTAGTTAGAATAAAAGATGGCCAACAAAAACAATATAATATTATGATTGATAAATTAATAAAAGAGGGTGAAATTAGTGCCAACATTGATATGCTTCCAGGCGATATTATCATCATTCCTGAAGCTTGGTTTTAAATATATAAGTTAGACTTTTGCCTGACAAAACGGTACTTATTTAAAGCGGCAGCTTAATAAAGATTATAATTTATTCTAACGATTTAAGGATTAAGGTTTAGAATGCAAAAAATATTTGATGATCTAATAGATTATTTAAAAGGGATTTGGATTAAACGTAGATATATTATTATATCAACTTGGTTAATATGCCCTATCGGTTGGGGTGTAGTAGCTATGATGCCAGACGTTTATGAGTCTAAAGCACGTATTTATGCTGATACTCAATCAATTTTAGCCCCCTTATTAAAAGGACTCACTGTTCAAACAAATCCTAATATTCAAATCAATTTAATGGTGAAAACATTATTAAGTCGTCCGAATTTAGAACGTATCTCACGAATGACTGATATGGATATTCAAGCTGAAACACCTCAACAATACGAAGAGGTCATACAACGATTAAGAGGAAATATTAAAATTAAAAAACAGGGAAGAAGAGATAATATATTTACCATTTCTTTTGAAGATCAAAACCCTGAAATGGCTAAAAATGTTGTTCAGTCTGCTTTGACTGTCTTTATTGAAAATACCCTTGGTGAAAACCGGACAGATGCAGATTCTGCACAAAAATTCATAAAAAGCCAAATAGCTGAATATGAAAATAGGCTTTCCAGTTCGGAATCTCGTTTAACCGATTTCAAACAAAAATACAGTAATATGCTACCAGATCAATATGGCGGCTATTATAACAAGCTCAATATTGCTAAAGAGCAATTACAGCTTATTGAACTGAGTTTATTAGAAGCCGAAACTCAGCTTAACTCAGCTAAAGCACAATTGAATACAGGACCAGCTGAATCAAATAATTCTCAAAATAAAATCCAAACATCTAATTCAATTAAAACCAGCTACGATGAGCGTATCGCTGAATTAGAACGTTCGCTGGACTCTTTACAACTAAGATATACAGATAAACACCCCGATGTTTCTGAAGCGAAAAGACGCTTAGCGTACTTAGAAAAGCAACGCTCTGAAGAAATAGATGACTACTTAAGCATAGCTAGCAATAAAGACGGCAGTACATCAATAACAAGTCAAAACCCTGTTATTCAGCAATTACAAATTCAAATTAATCAATTTGAAAACCAAGTCGCTTTAATAAAAGTTAGAGCTAACGATTATCGTACTAAGGTAAAAAATCTTGAAAATAAAATCCACGTTTTACCTGAAATTGAAGGTGAGCTTGTTGCACTTAATCGCGGCTATGAAATTACTAAAGATAAGTACGAACAATTGTTAAATCGACAAGAAACAGCTCAACTAGCACAACAAGCCGATGAAACGACTAACAAAATTCAATTTAAAGTCATTGACCCCCCTAGAGCAGCTACAGAGCCATCAGGGCCTAAGCGTATTTTGTACTTCATATTAGTTACTTTTGTTGGCCTTGGTACTGGCATAGGCTTGTCATTACTACTTAGTCAATTATCACCTGTCGCCACTTCTGCCTCTCAGCTATCTAAAGCCACTGGCGTACCTGTATTTGGCGTTGTGTCAGCAAATGAAAATTTGGGTTTACAAAAATGGCATAGAAAGAAAACCATTGTTTTTGTCATCTCAAACCTATTTTTACTCCTTATTCTTATTATGTTTATGAGTTATTTTTTATTTCCTGATGTCATTCAAACACCATTGAAAAGGATATTTTAAGCCGTGAGTACTATAGAAAAGGCACTAGCCAAACAAAAGCAAGCGGAACAATATAAGAATAACAGCTTACCGCAGAGCTGCGATTCAAAAACGTCCAAAATTGAATCGCCAACTCAGAGTACCAATATCCCTATCTATAAGGTGAAGGCGGGAAAAACTAACGTTCAAACAACTACAACAGATAAAGAAACTATAATATTAAACGGTGAACACTTAACCAAAAAAGGGTTTATATATACCACGAATAGTGCTCATCATATACAAGAAGAGTTTCGTTATATTAAGCGTAAATTACTAAACAACGCTTTTGGTCCTGCCGCTAAAACATTAAAACATAGCAACTTAATTATGGTGAGTAGTTCCAACGCCAATGAGGGCAAAACCTTTATTTCAATTAATCTTGCCTTAAGTATTGCCCTTGAACAAGACAAAACAGTTTTGTTAGTTGATGCTGATGTTTTAAGGCCAAGCTTGCACCGCGAATTAGAGTTTGAAAGTAAACAAGGTTTACTTGAGTACTTACTTGACGAAGTGCACTCTTTATCTGATGTGATTTATAATACAAACATCACTAACCTGAAGTTAATTCCTGCCGGAAAACCACATCATTTAACTAATGAATTACTCGCAAGTACAAAAATGGCAGCGTTAGCGGAAGAGTTAGCGCAGCGTTATCCTGATCGTATTGTTATTTTTGATTGCCCACCCATATTAGGTGTAACAGAAACCCCTGTCCTTTCTAGTTTAGTTGGGCAAGCGGTGGTGGTAGTTGAAGAGTCAAAAACAAAATTAGATGATGTGAAAAGAGCAGTTTCACAGCTTGATGAAGATATCGCTGTAGGTTTCGTTATGAATAAAACAGTTATGTCTAAAAAGGATGAATATGGCTATTACGGTTATGGATATAATAAAAACAATCAATAAAAATCATATCGCAAGCTGCTGTATAGCAACGCTATTAATAGCGTCAGCTTCCGTGTCAGCAGGTGATTGGCAATTAAAACCTAATGTAAGTTTAGATGAAACCTTTACTAACAATGTAGAGTTAACCTCTATAGAGACCACATCAAGCTTTGTAACGCAAACCATTGCTGGAGTAGATGCAGAATATAAATCTAGTTTGACAACATTGCAGCTATCTGGTGCTTGGATTTACGCTTTGTACCGCCATGATAGTGAACTGAATGATGATTTTCGAACGTTAAATGCTGCTGGTCAACACTACTTTTGGAGCGGTGGCCCTGTATTCACCGCTAGCGCTAATATAGCAAACATTAGTCAAAATAATGCCCGCAATGGATTAGCTGATTTAGTGTCAGGAAATACTATTGAACAAAAACAGTACTCATCTGGTTTGCAGTATAATTTTGGCAATAGCAGCTATTCAACAACATCATCTCTCAATTATAACATTACTAGAGCTGAAGATAGCATTGGTGATAACAAGGGTTTGACTGCTCAGCTTAGTAGCGAAAATGGTAATAGTGCCCGCCACCTATATTGGCAACTGAACGCTGACTATACTAAACGGAAGCAGCAATATACTGAAAATGATGGTGAGAACTACACAGTGGAAGCGCTTTTCGGCGCTATTACTTCTTGGAATTTCAACCCTTTTTTACGCTACTATGATGAAAGTATTCAGGGTACGGGAGTTAACCTGAATGTAAATACAACCTCATCTTGGGGGCCAGGGATAAAATGGTTAGCTACCCCCCATATGATTATTGATCTTTCCTATAATTTTGTCGCTGATGACACAGTAAGTGATGACTATTTTGATACGTCCATACAATGGGATCCTTCTGTGAGAACGTCTTTAATATTCAGTTATAGCCAACGTTTTTTTGGTGACTCTTACAATCTAAATTTTAAACATAACACCAAACGACTTACTAATTTAGTTACCTATAATGAGAGTTTAGAAGTCTTTGATAGAAACTCTTTTCAAGAAGTCACTACTGACGATGTTCAATTAGTCGAAAGCAATGAATACTCACTAAATAAACGTTTAACCTGGTCATCTCAATTACAATTATCAAAAACATTATTTGGCGTAAATGTTTCAACAAATGAAAGAACGAGTTTAGAAACCAATATAGTAGATGACACTTTGGGCGCAAACATAAATGTGACGCGTACCATCAGTCCCAAAAGCAACTTATCGTTATCAGCAGCGTTTAACTATTCTATTTATGATAAAGAAAACCCTGCAGGTAGTCGCCAAGAAGACTATTACCGCACTATCTCAGCAATTTTCACAAGAAATCTAGCTTCTTCTTTGTCTTGCAATTTTACGGTACAACATGTGAATCGTGCTTCTACTATTGACCGCTTTAGTTACGATGAAGCACGCGTAATAATCAATATAATAAAAGAATTTTAATATGTACGAAAGTTACTACGGCTTCACTGAACGTCCTTTTCAATTGAGCCCAGACCCACGGTTTTTCTTTGCCACTAGCCATCATCAACGTGCTTTGTCTTATTTACAATATGGCTTAAATCAAGGAGAAGGGTTTATTGTTATTACTGGGCCTATTGGTACAGGAAAGACCACCATAGCACGAAATTTATTAGCAACTATTGGCGATGAAAAAATTGTTGCCGCGCAATTGGTTACTACTAAATTATCACCCGATGAGTTATTGGAGTTGGTTGCTGCTGAATTTAAGATCCCTCTTAAAGGAAACAGTAAAGCCGATGTACTTCGTAGCATTGAAACCTTTTTAATTTCACTGCATAAGCAGGGTAAACGAGCATTACTGCTTGTAGATGAAGCTCAAAACTTACCTCCTGAAACTATTGAAGAGCTGAGAATGCTTTCTAATTTTCAGCTTGATGACAAACCGCTCATTCAAAGTTTCTTACTGGGCCAAGAAGAGCTTAAAGATATTATTCAAGCGCCTAATATGGAGCAGTTTAGACAACGTATCATCGCTTCTGCTCACCTAAAGCCACTGAGTATAAAAGAAGTAAAAGACTACATAATTCACCGCTTACAGCAAGCTGGCTGCAAAAAAGAGTCTTTGTTTTCAGACAAAGCATTTGAAGCTATTCATCAAAAAACGTTAGGCGTACCTCGTAAAATTAATATTTTTGTTGATCGCTTATTACTTTTTGGATTTTTAGAAGAGTTAACGTGTTTTGGAATAGATGCTATTAATGAAGTCGCGTTGGAAATGTCGGGTGAGCTCACAGGTTCATTAAGCTCTCAAATATTACAGAATGATCAAAATAGTACATCAAAATCGCAACAAGTGGCGATAGCTCCCAATGAAGATATCGAAAATATTAAAAATATTTTAAAAGAAGTTGAAGAAATACTAGAGAGTAACATTAAGCAAAAAATAAAAATGACACGTTATGTTGATAAACTACTTAAACAGAAGAGTCGTCAACATGCCAAAGAACAAATAGAAGAAGAATAAAAATACGGGTAAAGTTAATGTTATTAGCCAATAAAAACACCAGCTTAATTAGCTGGCGTTTTTCGGTACAGAATAAGTACTAGGCTTTATTTCTTCTGTTAAAGCAAAATAAACCCGACATCATCATAAGAATCAATGTTGCAGGCTCTGGCACCTGTACGCTTGGAACAGATGGGTCTTTTGCCCAAAAACTAAGATTTGATAGCCCACTACCAAGTGTTTCACTAATATCCCAAGTTCCGGTAAAAGCAAAGTTATAATCACCGGCCAATGTTGGATCTAACCCTAAATCAATTACGTTGAAGTTATAAATAGCAAAAGCATTCCCTGCTTTAAAAATAATGGCAACCTGATCAAAAAAATCACCACCGACTAAATCAAGTAACCCTGTCGGATTTTGTGCTGGTGGAGTGTAAACCCACTGTCCTTTAACCGCCTCACCACCAAAACAAGATGTATTATCCTCATCACCCGTTTTACAATGATTTAAAGTAACTAATTGCTCATGATTATAAGTTAAAGTACCATCTGAACTTACTCCACCTTCAAATCCTGATTGCTCTTCTTTACCCACTAATATCCAACCAGGATCATCTTCAGCACCATCACCATCGAGATCTAATAAATCAACATCATTAACAAATGCACCAGGGCCATCCCACCAAGCATTATAATCTTCTTTATTTAACCAGCCATCCTCATCATAACCCAAATTTTGGATTGGTTTATCAAAAGCACTATTATTACCTTCAAAAGCCCCTAAACAGTCACTAGCATTAGCAACCAAAGGCATTTCAACGCTAACACCATCTAACAATTTAATGGTATTAATTTGTACATCAATAGTCTGACATTCATTAATCAGCTTTTTCGCATAAACGTTAAGGCTTGTTGTCACTAGTAGGGTCAACAGTGCACCTTTAATGGCAAATATCTGTCTCTTATACACATCTCCGAGCCCACGAGACTAAGGCGAATCTCG